>NZ_JBWKMU010000007.1:0-352486 GCF_059415205.1 Acidovorax sp. GW821-FHT10E03
GAGATACTTCACCGGTAGAGTTCGAAAGACGCCATTTCCAACGGCTCAAAAGTGTCTAGGGAATCCGGGGCGATTCAGTTAGTGCCCTCAGGCCGACTCACTGCGGCCTCCATCGTGCCTCGCCCGGCGTCACACCGTAGTGCTGCTTGAACGCCCGGCCCAGAGCCGACGCCTCTGAAAACCCACAGGCACATGCAACGACCTCGATGCTCATTCCCGCGTTACGTGGCTCCTTCAGCATGGCATGGGCAGCTTGGAGGCGGGTGTGGCGCAGGGTTTCTTCGTAGCTGGTACCTGCCGATGCCAGCACGCGCTGCAACTGACGTGCCGATATGCCCTGGCGTGCAGCGAGCGATTGCAGACTCAGGCGGCTGGTGGCCAGGTGAGCGGCCATGTCGGCACGTACAGCCCGCAGCCTCACCGCAGCCAGACTATTCTCCTCAGCCCAGGCAGCATAGTCGGGCGACTGGCCCATGGCCACGGCCAGCATGTCCTGCAGCTGGCGCACTACCAACTGCTGGCTGCCGGCCCCTTCCAGGGGCTCTGATTCGATCAGTTTACCGTAGCGCTGCAGCAGGCCCAGCATGGGCGTGGGGCGCAGAGCCAGCATGGGGGCTTCACCTAGGCGCGGCAACATGCGCTCCATCTCGGAATGCGGCACGCGCAGGGCCCACGATGCACCTGCCTGCTCCATCACGATCTGCATAGGCCTCGCCTGCGATAGCAGGGCCGCCTCGCCCGGCCGCACGCGCAGTGCATCACGGCCTGGCTGACCGATGGTCATGCCCACTGAGGGCATCACCAGCATCAAATCGTCCTGCCCGTCCTTGCAAAAGGCCGCCGTGCGCGTGCTGCTTACGGCGCTGGCCTGTGAACTGCCCCAACTGGCACCCGGCAAGGTGCGCAGCCCAGCCTCGTAATGCAGCGGCTGGTTCTGGTGGACGGGGGCAACATCCACCCGCATCAAGCCGGCCAGGTAGTCGCGCATGGCCTTCAAATTCCGGTCGCCGGGCATGCCGGACAGGCGCAGCGTCGCCGTAGGGGCCGCCGCTTCTGCGGTCTGGGGTGAGTCTACAGAGGGGCTCATGCGCCGCTCCTTTCCTGTTGTGTTTCCGGTTCGGATACCTGCACAAATTGTCGCAAATAGGGCGTGTCGTGTGGCGTCATTTCCTTGGCGTTTGCCGTCATTGCCGCAGCCCTGGGGGCACTGAAAAATCTGTGGATTGAGCCCTGTCACATATCAACGGCTATCAAGATAGTTAGCTTGATGCGCATGAATGGCGGGCGCTAGAGCAAGAAAAAAGTACACCTTATGACATGCCGCCCCCTGTCCTCGACGCTGCTGCTCGCCAGCCTGTTCTGCGCCTCTGCGGGGGCCGCCACGGTCATCGTCACCAATGTGGGCGACGCACCGCTGGGCGGCGCGGTGAATTGCAATCCCGGCAGCGCCACTTGTACGCTACGCGCGGCCATCGAGCAGGCGAACGCCAACATCGACGCGGACACCATCGCCTTCAACTTTGGCGGAACGCCCACCACCATCAGTCCCGCCACGCCGCTGCCCGCTATCGCCTCCCAAGTCACCATCGACGGCTACACCAACGGCGGCACCCCCAACAGCGCCGCCACGGGAACGAACGCGGTCATCACCGTGCGCATCGATGGCGCGAATGCCGGCGCCGACACATTCGGCATTCATCTGCGGCCCGGCGCATCCGACTCGGTGGTGCGCGGCCTGGCCATCACACGCTTCGGCCATGCGGGCATGCTGGTCACTTCCAACCAGACCTACGACGTGTACCGGGTGCAGGTTCTTGGCAACTTCATCGGCACCGACGGCAGCGGGTCGCCGGACGACGCGGCCGGCCTGCTCGCCAACCGGCACGGAATCTACGTAGCCAACTACGCCCAGAGCACCTCGGTCGGCGATGGCTCCCCCGCCGGGCGCAACCTGGTCGTGGCCCGCACCGATGGCATAGGCATCGCCGCCTCCGACAGGGTGCTGGGCACCCGTATCCACGACAACCTCATCGGCACCGGGCGCAGCGGCAACCAATTGCGTGGCGACGCGGCCACCGGCGTCCAAGTCTATGGTAGCAACAGCGTCACCATCCGCACCAACGTGATCGGCGCGCGCCAGACGGGCATCGACATCGTCAACGAGAGCGACAGCAACGACATCCAGGCCAACCGCATCGGCGTGGGCGCCGACGGCGCCTCGCCCATCGGCGGCAGCGGCCACGGCGTGTTCATCCGCAATCAGCAAAACATCAACCAATCCTTCCCCTGGCACAACCGCGTGGGTGGCGCGGGCGCGAGCGAGGGCAACACGATCGCCCACTGGGGCGGCAGCGGCATCCGCGTGGAGCACAACCTCTTGCAGGTGAAAAACCCTCAGGGCAATAATTGGCGCGGCAACAGCATCTACAGCAACGGCGCCTTGGGCATCGAGCTGATCGACCCTGCCAACCCAGCCGCCGTGGGCTCCGACCCCGCGCAGCCCCAGCCCATCTGGGCGGTGCGCCAACCCATGATCGCCAGCACCACCGGCAGCGCCGCCGGCACGCAAATCTACGCCACGCTGATGGACAGCCAATCGCCCAGCGCCGTCTACCGCGTGGAGGCCTTCGCCAACACCGCCTGCGATGCCAGCGGCTATGGCGAGGGCCAAGTCTTCCTGGGCGCGGCCGACGTGCAGACCCACCCCAGCGGCGGCTGGGCCGGGACGCTGGCCTTTGCCGCCCTGCCCGCCGGCCACACCCATGTGGCGCTGACGGCCACCCTCATCGGCAAGAACGGCTACGCGGAGAGCTCCGAGTTCTCGCGGTGCGTGGCCGTGCAGGTGCAAGGCGGCGCGGGCGGCGGCGCCACGCCGCCCGCAGTGACGCCGGGCAGCGCCAGTGTGCCGGTGAACCAACCCTTCAGCCACACCCTGGCGCAGTACGTGACGGCCACCGACGGCGACGCTCTCCAGCCCTACGCGCTGCTCGGCACGCTACCGCCGGGCGCGGCCTTCAATGCCGCCACAGGCCAGCTCACCGGCACGCCCACCGCGCCTGGCACCTACCCGCTGATGTTGTCCGCCACCGACAAGGACGGCACCGCCAGCGCGGTGTTCACGCTGACAGTGACGGGCACTGGCAATCCAGGCGGGCCGGGTGGGCCAGGCAACCCAGGTGGCGCCGTGGCCGTGCCCACGCTGGGCCACGCCGCCTTGGCGCTGCTCTCTGGCCTGCTGGGCGCTCTGGGCCTGTGCCACCGATTCACTATCAAAAAGAGAGCTATTCGCGTCTGATGGACAAGCGCTAGTACCCAAAAACACTCAAAAAAGGCCTACTGAGGAGGAACCATCCATGCAAACCATCCGCACCCTGTCCGCCGCGCTGCTGCTCGCGTACCTGTTCTGCCCCCCTGCGGGGGCGGCTACCTTCGTTGTCAACGAAGAAGGTGACGGCATCGACACTAGTCTGGGCGACGGCCTGTGCACCACCACGGTCGGCCACTGCTCGCTGCGCGCGGCCCTGCTGGAATCCTCCATGCACGCAGGCCCCCACCGCATCGAATTCAACGTCCCCACCGCGCCCAACACGCCCGCCGTCATTGCGCCCAACTCGCCCCTGCCCGTCATTGCCAGGCTCATCGTGATCGATGGCACCACGCAGCCTGGCTCCAGCGCCAACACGCTGGCGGTGGGCAACAACGCCGTCGTCAACGTGCGGCTGCACGGGGCCAACGCGGGCGCGGCAAACGGCCTGCGGTTCGACGCGGGCGCGTCCAACTCGGTGGTGCGCGGCCTGGCGATCACGGGTTTTCAGAACAACGGCATCGTTCTGAACGGGCTGAACGTGCCGGGCGGCCTGAGCGGGGTGACCATTGCGGGCAACTTCATCGGCACCGACGGCTCGGGCTCCATCGCCGATGCCACGGGCACGCTGGCCAACACGCGGGGCATCTTCATCTACGACGGCGCTGCCAACACCATGGTGGGCGGCAGCGCCCCCGCTGACCGCAACCTGATCGTGAGCGGTTCCCTCAGCTTCGGCATTTCGGTGAGCTCCACCTCCACCGGCACCCAGGTGCGGGGCAACTACATCGGCACCAACCGCGCGGGCCTGCTGCGCGTCGGCACCTATGTGGGGGTGGCCGTTGACGCATCGGGCGGCAGCGGCCTCTATGGCAACGTGATCGGCGCCATCGACACGGGGGTGCTCCTGTATGGCGGCGTCAGTGGCGTTTCCTTGCAGGGCAACGCCATCGGCGTGGGGGCGGACGGCGCGGCCAACATCGCGGGCTCCGGCAGCGGCGTGTACATCACCAACGGCGGAACGGCCTGGAGCCCATCGCTCATCCGCGTGGGCGGCGCCGACCCCGGCGAGGGCAACACCATTGCCCACTGGGGCGGCAACGGCGTGCGCGTGGAGCGCAACGATGCGGGCGCGCCCGACCTGCATTACCACAGCATCCGGGGCAACAGCATCCACAGCAACGCGCTGGCGGGCATCGAGCTGATCGACACCGCTGGCGGCAGCGTCACGGTGAACAGCGGCCAGCCCGCCCCCGCCATCACCAGCACAACGGGCAATGCGCAGGGCACAGTGGTGAACTTCAGCCTTGCCAACGCGGCTGCCAATGCCACACATATCTACGAGGTATTCAGCAACGCCACTTGCACGCCCCAGGGGCGTACCTACCTGGGCGGGCTGCAAGCGGGTACCGACGGCAGCGGCACCTACACCGGCAGCATCAACCTGCCGGCCGTGCCAGCAGGGAGTTTCCTGACCATGACGGCCACGCACAACTTCGGCGGCAACAACCAGTTGGAGACTTCCGAGTTCTCGGGCTGCGTGCAGGTGCAGGCCGGCCCGGGCGGCCCCGGCGGCAATCCGGGCGGTCCCGGTGGCCCCGCCGCCATCCCCACACTGGGCCATGCGGGGCTGGCGCTGCTGTCTGGCCTGCTGGCAGGCGCGGGCGCGCTGCAGCGGCGCAAACGAGGTTGTGAATAGAAAGTGGTTGAAGCGCCTCCTCAGCGGGCGCCAAAAGCTATCAGATCGGTACCTGACCGATCATGTGGGCGGCTCGAAATCTCTGGCGGCCCCAAGCCCCAGCGCGGGCATCCGCAAAAGCATCTGCGTGCCCCTCCGCGACACCGTCGATTCGGTGCAGCATATGGACGCCACGGGCAGACGCGCGCCGGCGCCCGGCCCCGTCAACCCCTGGGGCTTCTTCGGCGCCATCATCTGCTACGTGCCCATCAGCAGCACGTCCACCGGCTTCGACACGTTCACCTACACCGCCATCGATGTCGATGACAACGAGAGCGCGCCCGTCTCGGTGACGATCGAAGTTTTCGAGGTCAAGGTACCACCGATATGAAGTATCCAACCGCCGCCGCCCCGGCCCTGCTGGCCTGCACTGCCCAGGCCGCCCCGCTGCAATGGGACGCCTGCCCCTGGGGCCAGACCTCATCGGGCAGCGCCTGCACCGGCACGCCCGCGCTGCTCACTTGGCAGCAGGCAGCAGGCCAACGCCGCGCTCCACCAAGGCCAAACCGACTGGCGAGTGTCCAACCGCACCGAGCTGGAATCCACCGTGGACTCGGCCGCGCCGGGCGCAGGCACCTTCTGGTCGTCCACCAACTCCCACCCCGCGCCCGCCCAAGCGTGGGGCGTGGATTGTTGCGACAGCGCCTCGCACCCCGCCGCCAAGACCGCCGCCCTGGCCTTGCGCCTTGTTCGCGACGGCACGGCCGCGCAAGCCTTCCAGTCGCCCGGCCCCGCCACCACGCCCGCGCTGCCCCTGCCCAGCCAGCCGGGCCAGACGGCGCAGGCCGTGGTGACGGGTGGCGGGGCGGGCTGCGGCTTTACCCACGCGCAGTTCGTGGCCGCGTCCACCGCGGCCCCGCCCCCTGCCAGCGTGAAGTTGGCGGCTGACCTGTTCGATCTCATCCTCGAAGGCTGCACGCCCAGCCGCACGGTGCAGATCACCATCACCTCCCCGCATGCAATGGCCGCCAACCAGTTCTGGAAGCACGGCCCCACGCCCGGCCAGGGCGCGCACTGGTACGCCTCCCCGCGAGCCACGATCAGCGGCTCTGCGGTGGTGCTGACCCTGACCGACGGCGCGCTGGGCGACGGCGACCTGGACGCGACCAATGGCCGTATCGTGGATGCAAGTGCGCCTGCGATGCCGGTCGCCCCGGCGACCATCCCCACGCTGTCGCTGTGGGGCCTGCTGCTCCTATCGACGCTGTTGGGGCTGGTAACGTGGCGATGGCGACGCGCGTAGATCGCTATATTGTTGATCTCCACGCAAGCCGAACCCAGCGGCGATGCGGAAAAAAAACATGAACTACTAGGAGGTAGTTCACATATTCGTACAGAGACAGAATTCGCGCCAGATAAGCCATACGTCAAATGTTACAACCTTGTCAGGCCAGACCGCCGTCGGCAGGGCTACCCAGAAGGAGGCGGCTGTTGACCACTATCTTTCTTACAATCTCTGCATTGTTGCCACCGTAAGGGCGCAGGGCTACACTGGTCGTAGGATGTTGACTGCATGTAGTTGCGAGACGCTTCCTGAAAGCAGGAAGACCGTGTTGACCGGTAAAGATTCTCTGAGACATAGGGACGCATCGGTACGCGGAGCGCGTCAATATGATGCTCGATGCTTTCATCGAAAAGATGGCAGGCGGCAACAGCCGGCCGTGGTGCTCACTATCGCTGGCAGGCTGGCTATCGCGGATCGCAGATGTGAAGCTCATTTGCTCGATGTCACGCAAGGGGTGCTCGCCGGACACGCAGCCTGCGGAGGCCTCTTCTTGCTGACCTCGTGCAGCCTGACGGATTCGTGGACGTTGAGGAACTCACCATGCAGCCTGCCATTGAGTTTCGGTTTTCTCGGTAACCGATCCATTCGGGCTGCTCCCAAGCGAGTCAATGCGCTATAGGCCTCATCTAGGTTCACGATGCTACGCTCCGATTCGTGCTGGCCGGGATCAATCCGTCGCTCTTTCGATATTCTCCAGGCGTTACGCCCCAATGCTTTTTAAACCCACGCTGAAGCGTGTCTACCGAATCCAGTCCACACCGATGGGCAATTTGATCAATGCTCCAATCCGTCTCGCGCAGTAGCAATGCGGCATGGCTCAAGCGGGTTGTCAGCACGTACTTCGACGGACTACTCCCGGTAGCCCGCTGAAACAACCGCGTGAGATGCCGCGGACTGAGGGATATATGCTCTGCCATGGTCTCCACGCTCAGGTCGTTGGCCAGGTTCTGGTAAATCCAGGCCAGCAAATCCCTCATTGCGTCACTGGCTTGCGCCTGGGTATTCAGGAGCGGACTCATCTGCGGAGACTGGCCAGGGCGCATTCCTGACAGCACCAAGAGACGCGCAATTTGTGATGCGCAGTCCCTACCCAGGTCCTCTTCAACCAACGCAAGCGAAAGATCAATCCCCGTCAGGATTCCGGCGGAGGTCCAGACGTTTCCATCACGCACAAATATCTGGTCGCTGACCACTGTCGTGCCAGGGCACAGACGTTGAAGCAGTCCACAGGCACTCCAATGGGTCGTGCAGCGTCGTTCTTGTAGTACGTTGGAATGCGCAAGCGCAAACGCTCCAGTACACACACTCGTCACTCGGCGAGCACTGGATGCAACTGCCTTTATCCATTCACAGAGATCACTACGTTGCAGTTCATGGAGCACCACATCCTCATGCCCTCCGGCAATGATGAGCGTATCGATCGATCGAGGATCAATCGCAGCCCAAGGTGCGTCGGGCAGGATCGCAAGTCCAGCATTGGAGTTGACGGCCTTGTCATGCGCCGCGAGCACGCGCAGCGCGTAGCTTCCCGGAAGCCAGACGTTCGCCTTGCTAAAGACGCTCAGGGGACCTGCAATGTCAAGCAATTCCACCCCGTCAAAAACCACCACGGCCACCTGTCTTGCCGACCCAACATTGGCTGATTTTGCGGCAATTTTGTCATTGATATTTCTCATGGCCGACTCTACAAACAAGCTGTTGCTGATGGATTTCTTTGCATAGGACTAGTGCGCATTTCAACACCAAATCGCGTCCTGCCGGTCCAAATCTGATAGATATGAATACGCGTTTTCTGAACGCATTTCCTCCAAGGGAAAAGCAGTGCAAGCGCGATGAGGGTGGTTCAAAATTGGCAGTGCAAACAACGGTTGCACTGCTGTTTCGGAATTCCAAGATATCTACGACAACAGGAAATCCGATGGAAAAACACAGATGTGGGCACGCTGCTGCAAAGGACGGATCGTGCGATGTAGGCAGCCGCCACGGGCAAGAGGCGCGTTGGCACAGCAACTCAATGCCGGACCAAAAAAAGCCAGGCCACTCGTACACACATCCATGCCGCTGGAAGTGCTGCTCCCCGGCGGTTGCACGTTGGGCACGTATTGGATCGCGCCCGCTCGGCCCGCTACAAGGTGCTGGAAGAAACCTAAGCGCAGATCATCATTTGACACAGAAAAGTCGGTCCGAGGCGCCACCAAAGGCCCTCCCCATCATGCAGTTCAAAGGCAACGGCATGCGAACCAGTGAATCTCCTGCCAGCTTAAGGAGATCGAAGTGCTGGTGAACAGGAACGAGAGTGGACAGGTCAAGGGTGTTCCACCACAGGAACGAATGGCAGCCAAATCCAATAAACAACAATGGAGGGAAGAATGAATCGTCTGAATATTTCCACTCGGCTTGTGGCAGCTTTCTCAGCCATGGTGCTTCTGCTTATTATTCTGGGGGGCGTTGCATTAGCACGATCAGCAAGCCAGCACACAGAGCTCAATGACATCGTCACCAGGCGGATTCCCATTACCAAATCCATGGGCGCGCTGGCGGATGGAGTAAACGTTCAAGCCATCCAGTTTCGGAATCTTGCGCTGTCGACATCCGACACCGTCGTCAAGCCATCTCTGGAACGAGTGGCGGGTGCGCGGGCATCGATTGCAAAGGAACTTCCTACACTCACCGACTTGATCCGATCTGAGAAAGGGAAAGAGATCCTGGCTCGCATGCAGCAGCACCGAACGGGCTTCCTGGGGTTGGGCGACGAGTACATCAGCTTGATTCAGAAGGGAGAGAGGGACGAGGCGTTGAAGTTGCTTCAAGATCGACTCCGGCCTGTGCAACTGGAGTACCAGAAGACGATCCAGGAACAGGTCGACTACCAAGCCCAGGTCACTGCGGCCGCTGGCGAGCGGGCGGAGGCTGCGGCCAGATCCTTGGAACGCGATGTATGGATCACCGGTGCGATAGCAGTTGGATTGGCGATCTTCTTGGCGATCACCATCATCCGCTCCATCATCCGCCCGCTGGCACAGGCAGTGGAAGCGGCGGACCGTGTCGCGAATGGTGACCTCAGCGGCCATATCAGCGTGAAGACAACGGACGAGACGGGTCAATTGTTGAGCGCGCTACATCGCATGCAGCAGAGTCTGGTGAATACCGTCAGCGCAGTACGGCAAAACGCTGAAGGCGTGGCATCAGCCAGTTCGCAAATAGCCTCGGGCAACAACGATCTTTCAGCCCGGACAGAACAGCAGGCCAGCGCATTGGAAGAAACCGCCGCATCCATGGAAGAACTGGGTTCCACCGTGCGCCAAAACGCGGACAACGCCCGCGAGGCCAACCAGTTGGCAGTGAATGCATCCACCGTGGCGGTGCAGGGTGGCGACGTAGTGGCTGAAGTAGTCGAAACCATGAAGGGCATCAACGACAGCAGCAAACAGATTGCAGACATCATCAGTGTGATTGACGGCATCGCTTTTCAGACGAACATCCTGGCCTTGAACGCTGCGGTGGAAGCAGCCCGGGCGGGCGAACAAGGCCGTGGCTTTGCCGTGGTGGCCGGTGAAGTCCGCAGCTTGGCTGGCCGCAGCGCCGACGCCGCCAAAGAAATAAAAAGCCTTATCACCGCCAGCGTGGAACGGGTCGAGCAAGGCACCCTTCTGGTAGACAAGGCAGGGACAACGATGACCGAAGTGGTCACATCCATCAGGCGGGTCACAGACATCATGGGTGAGATCAGTGCGGCCAGCAGTGAACAAAGCGCAGGCGTCGGCCAGGTGGGAGAAGCCGTCACGCAGATGGACCAGGTAACTCAGCAAAACGCGGCGCTGGTGGAGGAGATGGCCGCAGCAGCCAGCGCACTGAACGCCCAGGCGGGGGAACTGGTCCGTGCTGTAGCGGTGTTTAAGCTGCCAAACAACGGTAGAAGTGACAGTTCCATCAGTTCCCCAACATCCCCTCAACAGAACAAACCTCCAGCGATGCCGCTGCCAGCCCTGCGTGCGGTACCAACCGCTCCTGTGACTAGTCGCGTGGCCGTGCTAAAAACAGGGCAGCGTGCCTCCGCCATTCCACAGGACCAAGCCGTGAAACATCCTTCAGGCAGAAATGAGGAATGGGAGAATTTTTAGAAGGAGACGGATGATGTCGGCAGAGATTTTCTCCGCGTTGCCTCTCACGCCACTCTTCATCGCATCCTGCTTGCGCCGGATTTTCACTTCCTCCCAGAAGACCGTGCGAAAGCATGCAGAGTTCATCGAAACCAGGGGCGTATCGGAAGCGCTGCCTAGACTCAGGAGAGTGAAAACTCCAGGGACGTCGTGCGCCATGCCGGCATGAAGTTGTACAAGGACAAGAAACGACGCAAGGCCCGGGTCTTCAAAAAAATGTCCCGACAAGCCCGATCAAGTCAAGATGATTTCTGCGGCATCGGGCTTCTCGGGCAACTGCTCACCAAGCATCTCACGAAGAGATTCCTCGATCATGCTGGACATTGCATCCAGAGCAAGGTCGTTCGGAGCCATCCCAAATGGCTCCTCGATCTCCGCCGCCACAGCCTCCAAAGCAAAGAAAGTGTATGCAATGAATCCCGCGACAACGGGAGTCATGGCCCCAATGGAGTCAACCAGACCAAAGGGTAGAAGCAGGCAATAGGTAAAGACTGTTCTATGAATCAGTACGGAATATGTGAACGGAATCGGTGTGTTGGCAATCCTTTCACAGCCGCCGAGTGCATCGCAGAGGTGGGTCATAGAGGATTCCATGACCGGGACGAGCACCGGCGACAGTACACCTTCCTGGCGTTTTTCACGAACCCAATGGCTTGCGTGAAGCAGCAGTGCAGCCGGTTTGTAGCGCAAATTCTGCAAGCGGACACAAGCACTGTCCGAGAGCAGGCGCCGAAGATCAGGGGAAGGGTCACTGCCGCGCAACTGATGTCTCAGAGCATGGACAAAGGCAATCAGATACATCGCGAAGTCGCGCGTATGTGATGGATCATCGATGTGTGTAAGGGCTTGCCGAACCAACGAGCGTGTGTCATTCAACAGCACCCCCCACAACATGCGTGCCTCCCAGTAGCGCGCATAGCTTGTACTGTTGCGAAACCCCAAGAATATTGCCAGAGTCAGGCCGATCAGCGAAAACGGCACGAAGGTCAGCTGGATTTTCCACTGAAGAAGTTGCCCGTGGCACATCGTCACGAGCACCGCGAATCCCGTCGCTGCAACCAGTTGAGGGGCGATGTCAGGCAGGACCGACCCTCGTAGCACAAACAGCATACGCAGCCAGTGAGGACGTGGACGGACGATCACGATGAGTAGAAAAATAGAACCTGTGAAGCCACCAGAAGCCTAGCATTCATCGCAAAAGCTTATCTCGTGTTGTGGAGAGGGCATCCCGATCAGCTAACCGGATGCCCCTTACCTCTGGCTTGAGGTTGTCAGTTTGACACTGGAGAAGCATGCTGCCCGCAGCTGATCCTGATATGGAGCACAACTGGCACTCGCATCCCAGCAACAAACGCCCGTTGTACGTCATTGCCCCTCGGATGGTTCGCAGGACGAGAAGGGGCGATTTCGTATCCAGCGATACTCATGCAAGCAAACAATTGAACCACCGACGACCTCAACCATTGCCTCACCCATGCCCAATTTTCCCGAAGATATTTACACGGAACCCTCCAATCTGGATGGAGATACCCTCGCCAACCTCGGACCGTTGCGCAGAATGGCGGGCGTTTGGCGTGGCGAGAAAGGCATTGATGTCAAACCCAAGGCACAAGGGCCAAAGACACAGGTCTACGTCGAGCACTATGAGTTGCAACCGATAGACCCTCAAACCAATGGCCCACAGGTCCTGTATGGCCTGAGATACCACACCTACATTCACAAGCCAGGCCTGAAGAAGATGTATCACGACCAAGTGGGCTACTGGTTGTGGGAGCCCGCCACCCAAACTGTCATACATACCCTGGCAATCCCACGGGGCCAAATCGCCATGGCAAGCGGCCAAACGAGCGCAGAGTCAGATAGCTTCGAACTCTCAGCCACGCACGGAAGTCTGGTGAACGGGATCGTGTCCAACCCATTCATTGAGCATGCATTCACTACCATGGAGTGGCGTATCAAGGTCATGTTCAACGCTGATGGGACTTGGTCCTACGATCAAGACACGGTAATGCAAATCAGGGGCTTGGTCGAACCTTTTCACCACACCGATCGCAACACCCTCACGAAAATCGCCGAGGCGACACCGAATCCATTGGCCGTCGGGAACTGATCGGCAGACCTCGGTCTTGAACCAACCCGCAAACTTCGGCGCGATTCGGTCGCCTCAGCAGCAAATGCTCATGAATGGGGTTACGAGACAGCGCTGTGCGATGGATTGCCTCGTGGAGGAACAGGTGCCGACGCTGTACGCCCCCTCCCCTTCTCACACACCAATGGCGTGGCAGTTCTGCTGCTGACATCTCAAAGGGATTGCAGTGGGCGAGGCCAATTGACTGCGCACGCGCGCAAAACCGAATCCGCCCTCTACAAGGACGGACCTGGCGCGATGAAGGGCACGCTGGAGCCCACAGCTACTAGATTCTCAATGGGAGAGTTGCTTCAGATGGCGGTGGGCTCTTTCCGGTTAGGAGCAGCCCCAGGGGCGCGGCCAATGTGTGGTCTTGGTGCGCAACCTACTGGGCACACTGCGCAATCGCGAATTAGCGCAGTCCACCAGGGACATTGCCTCCGAAACTGACTTGGAGTGCCCCCTAGCCGACGGCCAGCGTACAGCTGGCATCTACCGCTGCAGCGTGATGCTCTCCAGTGCCGCTATGCGATGCTCGATGACGGTAAGGCGTTCAGCTTGGTACCCTGGAGGCCCGTGATCGAGCAACGACTGGGCGGGTAATTTGCCGCAACGATGCAAGGCGGCGGAGTCGTATATGGAAAACTGGACACTATGGGGTCCGCGGGATGGTCTGCTCGGAGCCGGCTCGCTGGCCGTGCATCCGCGGGCGCTGCGGGTGGTCCTGTTGCACGCGGTAGTGCAGGATGACGTCGAACTGCTGGAGGCCAAAATGCTTCAAACCCGCTGGCGCCGCAGCGCCACGAAGCCGAGCGTGGCGGCGGCCAGCGACAGCAGCGCCAGCGCCCACTCGCCCAGCGTGGGGACGGGGGTGATGCCCAGGCCGGGCGGCGGCGGGGTGCAGGCGGCGTGCCAGGGCGTCTCGCCCGTGGCCACGTTCCAGTCGTTGCTGACGGAGGGCGTGAGGTGGTTGGGGCAGAGCTGCGAATCGTTGGTGAGCAGCGAATTGGGCGCTGCGGGCACGGGACCGGTGAGCAGGTTGTCGTTCACATACAGGCGCTGCAAACCCGGGGGCAGCGTGGGAATGCTGCCCGTGAGCTGGTTGTAGCCCAGGCCCAGTTGCTCCAGCGCGGGCGCGCCGGCCAGCGAGGGGATGGCCCCCGTGAACTGGTTTTGGCGCAGCCCCACCACCCGCAGCGCCGGCAGGTTGTCGAATGGCGGGAGGCTGCCGCTGAACTGGTTGTTGAGGGCGTAGTACCACTGCAAGTGCTGCAGCCCAGCGGGCGCGGGCAACGCACCTGTGAACTGGTTGTTGCCGATACTAAAGAACTCCAATTGCGCCAGGCCCGCGATGGCCGGCACGGGGCCAGCCAGTTGGTTGTTGTACAGCTCGATGGCCTGCAGGTCCGGCAGAGCCGACCAGTCGGGCAGCGGCGTGTTCGCGGGACTGACCAGGTGGTTGGACGAGAACTCCAGCCTCGTGACGGTGTCGCCCGTGCAGACCACGCCGTACCAGGTGCACTCGGTGCCGACGGCGCCGCCCCAGTTGTCCTGCTGTGTCCAGTCCACGCCGCCGGTGGCGGCGTAAAAGTCCAACAGGTATTGCCGCTGCGATGCGGGAATGTCGGCCTGGGCACTGCCTGCGGCCAGCAGGGCAATGAGGGCAAGAAAACGGCGGAGTAAAGAGGCTGTCATGGTGATGGTTCTTCTATGAAATAGATAGCTGCTTGTGCTTTGTGGGGGGGCGCTGGAGCCCAATAAGGCTTCAGACCCTACGCCGCTGCAGCGCGCCCAGGCCCAGCGCGGCGGCGGTGAACGCGAGAAGAGCCAGTGCCCATTCGCCCAGCGTGGGGACGGCCGTGGTGCCGCCCAGCCCCGGCGGCGGGGCGGTGCAGTTGTCGTACCAAGGTGTTTCGGCTGTGGCCGCATCCCACGCCGGGCTGTTCGAGGGCGTGAGGTAGTTGGGGCAGAGGTGCGAGTCGCCGGCGTCCAGCGCGTTGGGGGCAGCGGGTACGGGGCCGGTGAGTTGGTTGTTGCTCACGTTCAGCCGAAGCAGCCCCGGCGGCAGGACGGGGACGCCGCCCGTTAGCTGGTTGTTCTGCAGGGCCAAGATTTCCAGGGTGGACACGCCGGTGAGCGGTGGAATGGGACCGGTCAGCTGGTTGTCGCGCGCCGTGAATCGGGTGAGCGCCGGGAGGTCGGAAAGCGCCGGAATGCTGCCGCTGAACTGGTTCGCGTTGACGTTGTAGGCATCCAGGTGCTGCAGTCCGGCAGGGGTGGGCAGTGCACCGGTGAACTGGTTGACGGCGAGGTTGAAGTCCTGCAACTGCGCAAGGCCCGCAATGGCGGGCGCGGGGCCCGTCAGTTGGTTGTTGCCCAGGGCGATTCTTTGCAGGTCAGGCAGCGCCGCCCAGCCGGGCACGGGCACGCCCACGGAATTGACCAAGTGGTTGCTGCTCAAATGCAGTTCAGTGACGGTGGTGGCACCCCCATCGCACGTCACGCCGTGCCAATTGCACTCGGTGCCTGCGCCGCCGCCCCAGCCGGTGTTGTCGATCCAGGTGGGGCCACCGGTGGCAGCATACAAATCCAGCAGGTACTGCCGCTGCGATGCAGGGATGGCGGCCTGTACGCTGCCTGCGGCCAGCAGGGCGAGGATGATGGAAAGGCCGCTGAAACGGCGCAAAGGACGAAAAGGGCGAAGAAATGTGCTTGTCATGGCACAGCCTATTCTGGGAAAACGGCTGTGCGGTGTCGTTGTCGGCAACGACAAATGACTGGTTCAAAACGACATAAAGAGCAAAGGCTCCGGGCGTCGCGTGCGCAACGCGCAATACTCAACCTGCGTTGCGCACCTCGGTCGGCGTCATGCCGAAGCGCCGCTTGAAGGCCCTGCTGAAGGCGGAGAAGTCGTCGAAGCCGTTGTCTTGCACGATCTGCAGCACCAGGCGGTGGCGCTGGCGGGGATCGGCCAGCGCGGCGCGCACGCGGTCGAGCCGTGCGTCGCGCACGAAGTCGGAAAAGCAGGTGCCCTCGCGCGCGAACAGGCGCTGCACCTGGCGCGGAGTGAGGTGGTGCCGGCGCGCGATCTGCGCCAGGCTCAGTTCATGCTGGTCAACGCGCGCGAGGATGTCGCGCCGAATCAGTGCCAGGCGCGGTACGTGCAGTGCATCGCTCTCGGGCGGCTGCTCGCTTCGCGCGACAGGCGCGAGCATACGGGCCATCAGCTCCAGCAGGTGCGACTGGGCCGATTGCAGCAGCGGTAAGGACAAGGCGGGGTCACCGGGCATGCTGGCAAGCAGTTGTGCATAGCCCATGGCGAGAGCGGGTTCGGGCATGTCTGGGGGCAGTAAGCGCAGAGGGGCTTCTTCCAGCCCCGGCACCTGCTGCGCCAGAGCGGAATGAGGCACCAGAATGGCAGCGCTGCAACCGCCGTGGGGCGTGATGTATTCGTGCACGCGCGCTTTGGAGATGATGCCGAATCTGCCGTTCGAAAGGTCAATGCTTTCACGCGGCGTGTGGACGGTGCTGCGGCTCCAGCTCACCCCCAGGTACACGTCGTCAGCACCATCGCGCAGCATCTCGGGCGAGCGCCAGATGTGCATGGGCGTGTGCTCGGTGCGCACGTACACGCAGTCGTCGCCCAGAGGCATGACGGTAGCTGACAGATCCAGCGGAACCGCGCCCTCGCAAGGCCACAGATCCACGCGCATGACCTCGCGGCCCAGCAGTTCGCGCACTGCATCGGCTTTGTCGCGCCCGGCGTAGTCGCACGAGGACAGGCGCATTCTCTGAGGAACGGCGAGCGTTTCAGGCATGGTGGCTCCAGGGAATGATCACCGCAGTGTAGATGCCCGCTGGTAGTGGTCGGCCGGATGGGGTTGTGCGGCAAGTGCTCCGGGCGTCTGCTTTAACAATCAGACTGCTGGCAACTATCCGGTAATAGTACGCATTCGTAAAGACTGAGCAAGTGCCCGCAACCAGCCTTGAGCAGGCCTGCTTGACCGCCAGCCATCAAGGTATCGCAGCGCGTACTTTGAATAGCTGACCATCCCCAGCAAATAGTGGAAATTGCGGCCCCATTGACGCCAACACGCGATAAGTACGTCTCCGCCTCAAAAGTACTGCGCGAACCATCCGCGCCGAGAGCGGTCTGTACTACCCATGAACGATCTTATGCCGGATCGCATACATCACGAGTTCGGCGTTGCTCTCAACCCCCAGCTTGCGAAGAATGCGCGTTCGGCTGGAACTCACCGTCTTCACGCTGATGAACATCTTTTTGCCGATTTCAGTCAAGGAAATGCCTTGAGCAATCATGAGCATGATCTGGTGCTCGCGGGCGGACAGCTTGTGGTGCGGCGGCTGGTCGTCGTCTGCACTGGCCGTCTGCAGCAGTAGCCGCTGAGCCGCGATGCTGCTGAGGTAACGCCTGCCAGCGGCCACCTCGCGGATGGCGTGGATCAGTTCCTCGGCCTCGGCATCCTTGGTGAGATATCCACTGGCGCCCGCGCGCAGCGCCACCACGGCGTACTGCTCGGCCGGGTACATCGATAGCAGCAGCACCGGCATCTTCGGAAACTCGGCGCGAAGCGACGGCATGGCCTCCAATCCGCTGCGCCCTGCCATGCTCACATCCAGCAACACGACTTCAAAAGGGGCGCCCCGCAGCTTGGCCAACATTTCACCCACATCGCGCGCTTCATCCTCCACGCGCATGTCCGCTTCGTCCGAAAGCAGCTTGCGCAGCCCCGATCGGAAGATGGTGTGGTCATCAACAACGAGGACTCTGATCATGGTGTCACGGGTATTGAAAGGTGAAGGCTAGTGCCCGCCCCAGGCGCGCACTGCAGATCCAGGGTGCCGCCCAACTCACGTGCCCGCTCTTTCATGCCAAGCAGGCCTCGAGCATCACTGCGGTGGGGGCCTGCGGCGAGGCCCACACCATCATCGCGGATCTCCAGCGACAGCCGATTGGGCGCCTCCTGCCGCAAGGACACCCAAACCTTCCCGGCATGAGCGTGTTTGGCAATGTTGATCAGTGCCTCCTGGAAGATGCGGAACACACTGGTCGCACGGTCGATCTCCAGCCCCTCCAGCGTGTCCGAGGTTTCCCACTGGCATTGCAGCGCATGCCGCGCCGCAAACTGGCGCAGCTCGCGCTGCATGGCCGAGGCCAGCCCCAAGTGGTCGAGCCCGCTGGGCCGCAACTCCTCGGACATCTCCCGCACCGACTGGATGGCCTGGCGCGTGATGTGCATGAGGTCCGCCGCGATCTCCTGGAGCGCAGGATCGTTGACCCGACGCTGCACGCGCTGAGCGTTCATCTTGATGGAGGCCAGCAGCCCGCCCAGCACATCGTGCAGCTCACGCGCGAACAGGGTCCGCTGGCGCTCGCGCTCCTGGTTGATGTGCGCAGCCAGTTGCTGCAGATCGTTGCGCGCCTGGCGCAGCTCTTCTTCGCGCAGGGTCTGCTCGGTTACATCAATGCCCACCCCCATCACCGCAGGTCGGCCCCGGTAGGCCATGCGCGAACCATGCACCTCAAGCAGCACGATACGCCCCTGTTTGTGAATGGCAGGGGTGATGTAGCGCACGCTGTCGATCTCACCTGCGATCCGCTGGTGGTACATCTTCAGCGTGTAGTCGATGGACGATGGAGGGACGAGGTCGCGCAGCGACATGCCGACGATCTCGGAACGGCTGCGCCCGAAGAACTGGGCCCAGGTCTCGTTCGAGTACACGAAGATTTCATCCTGTATGACATAGATGCCCGTGATCGACTGCTCGACGATCGCTTTGAATGACAGGTCCAGATAGTCATCTGCGGTCGAAGGTGGAAGCTGGAGCTGCATGGGTCGGTCGTGGCGGGATCAATACAGGACAACGGTAGGGGGCGGGCGCTCTCGCGTCAAGCGGTGATCGTGGGGGTGACATAAGATCCGCAGGTCACCACCAGGTCACCATGGCGTTCGAAGTAAGCGGACTTGGTCATCGCCTCCTGCGTGAGCGGGTGCAGCCAACGATAGCTCACATGGCCACTACCCTGGCGCCGCGCGCTGGCGACGATCTCGGCCACGAAATGCTTGCCATCCAGATCCTTGAAGTTGCGGCCATCTACACCGACCAATCGGGTGTTAGTGCCATGGGCAACACAGTGAACGTCAGTCGAGTACAACACTAGGTAAAGGTCCCGGTCGATGAGTTCGACGTTCTGAGGGGTGTTGACCTGTTCAATCAGTGCGGCGCCGCCACGGCTCCGTAGTATCCCTACGGCCCGCTGCACGAGAGCCTTTGCATCATCTGCGCTGGCATGGGCTTGGGTTCCCAGGTCGAAAGACGCCACCGATTGCACCAGTTGCAGTGCCTGCTGGTGCAGCGCTGCGACCGGTTCGGCAGCATTGCGACTGAGCGATGCGTTCTGACGCGTCAGCACATCCAGATCCGCGATAGACGCACCAATTGCATGCATGCCTGCCGTTTGCTGCCGGACCGCCGTAGCCATGGCCTCGATGATGCTCGCCACCTGCTGTACGCCGTCCAGCAGTCCCGCCATGGTCCGGCCTGTCTGTCCGGCCATCTCGGCACCGGCATCAACACTGCGGGCCGACCCTTCGATGAGGGTGCGCACCTCGCGAGAGGCTGCGGCGGAGCGCGTTGCGAGGTTGCGCACCTCGTTGGCCACTACGGCAAACCCTCGCCCCGCGTCCCCCGCCCGTGCAGCCTCTACCGCAGCGTTGAGTGCAAGGATGTTGGTCTGAAACGCGATGTTGTCGATCAGGCTGATGATCTCGCCAATCTTGCGCGAGCTGCCTGTGATGCTGCCCATGGTTTCCACCAGCCGTTGGATCACCTGTGCGCCTTGCTTCGCTTGCTCCAGCACGCCGTTGGCTATGTGGTGCCCCCGTTGGGCATCATCGGCATTGGCCTGCAGGGCTGGTGCCAACTGCTCCATAGAGCCGTTGACATCGTCTATCGACGACGCCAACGTGCTCATCATGGCGGCAAAGCGCGTGTGGTCGCTGCCCACATGGCCCGAAGATGTCGCGATGGCCAATGTGCCTGCATGCACATCGCGCACCACGGCAGCCATGCGCTGCTGAAGCGCGGCCAGATCCTGAAGCAGCGGTTCCGCCGGGTCTGCACCGCGCGGATCTTGCGGCGGTGCCTCCAGCGCGCCCGCCACCAACTGCTGCACCTGCCTACGTGCCTGTGCCAGACGACCGGCGTTCCGGGCCGATCGAATGGCCAGCCCAGCATAGCAACAGCCGGCAAGCACAAGGCAAGCCATGACCCCCAGCTGCATCTGGCTTGGCGGTGCCATCGCCAATGCGGCAACTCCCCCCACCACGGAGAAAGCCGCAAGCGCATGCGCCGCCACACCAGCACGATCATTCCAAACTGTGAGCAACCCCATGGAATGTTCCGATCCTTTTCCGGGAACCATGTCTTGGAAGCGGTCTGACACTCAGAACACGTGCTGCAAGCCTACCTCGTAGCCGCTCTTGCGCGCGGGTGCCTTGCTGTCATGCGCGAAAGTTGTGTATACGCTGGTGCGCTTGGACAGGAAGTGGTGATAACCCAGCGCCAACTTCTGCGAGGCAACCACATCGGCGCGCTTGTAGTGCCCGAAGCTGGCCCGGAACTGGCCCGTGCCCACAGGGACCACCGACGACAGGGCCCATGTGCGCACGCTGGCATCGGTGTGGTCCGTACCACCAGCGACCATGGCGTTAAGCGTGAACGCGGCAAAGTCATAGCCACCGAACAGCGTGGCGAGCTTGGAACGCCCGTCGGCGGGCTTCTCGTAGCCGAAGCGCAGTTGCCAGGGGCCCGGCGCAAAAGCCAGTGCATACGAGTACGGCGTCTTGTGCGGAGTGCCCGACCAGCCAGGATTGGCGTCCTTGGCCGCCACCTGCGCCGTGAACGAGAAGGCACCCGCGTCGTAAGCATAGGTGGCAGCATCGTTGTACCAAAGGTTGCCGATATAACCCGTACCTGCTGCAAAGCCGTTTGTGGTGTTGTCCCAGAACCAGGGGTCCACCAGGAGCTGCGGCAGCAGCGCCGCCGTCATCTGCCGCCCCAGCGTGAGTGAACCCCAGCCTCCGCGCAGGGCCACAGACGACTCCTGCGTCCAGTAGGTGCCTGCAGGAGAGTTGAGCACCGCGCCAGGCGCGTTGGTCGTACCACTGTCGGCGTTGATCCGGGTCGCCAGCTTGAAGCTGGCCAGCATGCCGCCACCCAGGTCTTCAGTGCCAGCAAACGTGAGGTGGCTCATGGAGCCCGTCCCCATGCGCGTCTGTCCGGCCCCAATGTCTTTTCCCACGTTCAGGTCGATGCGCCCCGACAGTGTGATGCTGGACTGCGCGAAGGCCGACGTGCTGGCAAGCAATAGGGCCGCGGCGGGCAGTGTGATGCGGGCAATCATGGCGTGTGGTCTCCTTCCCTTCGAGGGATCTGTTGTGGTTAAGTAAAAATGAGGGGACAGCCTGCTGCGCCCCACGGGTCGTGGGGCCTGCGGGACCGTTGGCGCAAGAACTCCAGCGCGGGGGTACGGCCTCAGGCCAAGGCCGTCAGGGGTTCGTGCGCTGGCGCCTGTGCAAATTTCTGGCGCAGGACTTTCTTGTCGAACTTGCCCACACTGGTCTTGTCGATGGCTTCGACAAAATGGATGCGGTCGGGTACGGCATAGCGGGGGATCAGGCCTTGCTCGACATGCTCCAGCACCAAGGTGCGCAGGGCCTGCTCGGTGGCAGACCCATTGCCAGGGCGTTGCACCACCACGGCGATGGGCCGCTCACCCCAGCGTTCGCAAGGAGCGGCCACCACGGCGGCCTCGGCAACACCCGGGTGGGAGGCCAAGAGCTGCTCCAGGTCGAGCGAAGACACCCACTCGCCCCCGGTCTTGATCACGTCCTTGATGCGGTCTACTAACCGCAGACAGCCGCTGGCATCGATGCGGCCCATGTCTTGGGTGTGCAGGTAGCCACCTTGCCAAAGGGCTTCCGACGCCTCGGCATTGCCCCGATAGCCCTGCGTGAGCCAGGGCGCACGCACCACCACCTCCCCCACGGCTTTGCCGTCGCGGGGTAGCGCGTGCAGGGATTCATCCACTACCCGTATGTCCACCAGCGGCACACTCCAGCCTGCAGTCAGGCGGAAGTCATCGGGCACATCCAGGCCCGGCTGCGCGGGATGCTGCGCCAGCGTGAGGAGCGGACAGGTTTCCGACATGCCATAGCCCGTGAAGATGTCGATACCCTGTGCCAGCGCCTCCTTGCACAGGTGGGGCGGCATCACCGAACCGCCCGAGACGATCTTCCAGCCTTCAAACCGGCGCCCTTGGGCAGCAGCCAGCACCATCTGCAGCACAGTGGGCACGCCGTGCGAAAACGTCACGCCTTCGCGCGCCACCAGGTCCACGATGTGCTCAGCCCGGAAGCGGCCCGGATACACCTGCTTGACCCCCATCAGCGTGGCCACGAACGGCAGACCCCAGGCGTGCACATGGAACATCGGCGTGAGCGGCAGATACACGTCGCCGCGGTGAAAACGCTGGTGCTGCGGGCTGGATGCCAGGCCTGACGCCGCCGCCAGCGTGTGGAGCACGATCTGGCGGTGGCTGAAATACACCGCCTTGGGAAGACCCGTGGTACCGGTGGTGTAGAACGTGGTGGCTAGCGTGTTTTCGTCAAAGTCGCGGAACTCAAAGGCCGTAGGCTGCACGGCCATCAGCGACTCGTACTCACCCACCGTCGGCAGCGGCGTTTGTGCGGGTTGCGCATCCTGTAGCAGCACGATGCGCCGGAGTTGCGGCAGGCGTGGGTGGATGACTTCAAGCACCGGCAGGAAGTCGGCATGCACCAGCAGCGTGGTAGTACCACTGTGGTCCAGCGCATAGGCGATCTGCTCGTTCGACAGCCGGATGTTCACCATCATCAGCGCGGCGCCCATCATGGGCACGGCAAAGTAGCTCTCCAGGTAGCGGTGGCTGTCCCAGTCCATCACCGCCACCACATCACCCGCCCCCACACCCAGCGACTGCAGCATATGGGCCTGCTGCGCAATGCGGCCCGCAAAACCCCGGTAGGTGGTTCGAAACAGATCGCGGTACACGATCTCCTGATCCGGCGCGTTGGCCAGCGGGGTGTGCAGCAGCTGCTTGATGAGCAATGGGTAGCTGTAAGCGGACGGGGTGCGCTCGATCACGCGGTCTTGGGGTGTCTGCACGCTGGTCTCCTGGCGTTCTTTTGTAAGAGTGCGCCGAGCGTAGGCAAAGGGCTGCGATCTGGATGCCAGAAATTTCTGTACGACAGAGCAGATAAGTCCATACCGCAGAGCGGGTCCATGGCAGAAAACCCTGGCGTGCCGGACGGAAAAATCCCGCAGACGCCCGCCGCCTACGCACCCAGCATCGCGCACCACAACACAAGGAGACATAGGTGGAGCAAATTTTCTGGCGCAGGCTGGTTGTTATCGGGGGGCTGTGCGGGGCCCTGTCAGTGGGCGCGGCACCCGTGGCGGAGCTGGTGGTGGGGCAGTCGCTGCCACTATCGGGCGAGCAAGCTGCGCTGGGGCGGCAGTTGAGGCTGGGCGCCGATCTATGGTTCGCCCATGTCAACGCCACCGGCGGTATCCAGGGCACACCAATCCGCCATGTGGTGCTGGATGACGCCTTCGATCCACCCAGCGTGGTGCGCAACACGCGCCAGCTGGTGCAGCAGGAGCAGGCGTCCCTGCTGATGGGCTACCCACTCGCGCAGGGCGTGCGCGCCCTGCTGGCGCAGAAGCTCCTAGTGGCGTCGGGCGTGCCACTGCTCGCACCCGCCACTGGGGCGGAGTGGCTGCGCGAGCCAGTGCATCCCCAGGTATTCCACGTGCGCACCGGCCACGCAGGCGAGGCCGAGCACCTGGCCGGACACCTGGCCACGCTGGGGGCACGCCGCATCACCATGGTGCACGCGGCCGACGAGGACGGCCTCGGTGCCCTCGAAGCCTTGCGCACAGCACTTACCCGCAAGGGACTCACCCTGGCAGGAGCCGCCACCCTCGGCCCGGAAGGATTCGACGCCGCTGTGACGGCCCTGCGGGCGTTGCGGCCCGAGGCCATTGTGCTCATGGCGTCCACACGCCAGGTCGCCGCATTCGCCAAAGCGTACCGAGGCACGGGCGGAACGGCACAACTGCTGAGCTTTGCGCGGGCCGACCACCAGGAAGTGCTGGCCCAGGTCGGCTCCACTGTGGCACGGGGGATGGGCTTCACGCAGGTTGTGCCTTATCCCTACGGAGGTGCCCGGCCGCTGGTGCGCGAATACCGGGCTCTGCTGGCCACCTACGGGCCCATGGACGCCGCTCCCAGCTACGCGGGCTTCGAGGCGTTCATTGCCGCCAAGGTGCTGGTGGAGGCCCTGCGGCGCGCAGGGGGCACGGCCTGGACGCCAGGCCGCGTGGCTACCGCACTGGAACAACTGGGCACGCTTGACCTGGGCGGTTTTGTGGTGCGCTATGGCCGGGACGAGCGCCAGGGCGGGCGCTATGTGGATTTCACCGTGCTGGGCAGCGAAGGGCAGCTGCTGCGCTGACACCGATGGGTGCATCGGATGCCCTGCAGCAAAAAAAACAATAGCAATAAATCGAATGCAGACGATCACAGAAGCCGTTTTCTCTCGCACTCCACATACCAGAGCAGCCATTGCGCGAAAAACAGCAGGCAGAAAATTCCCTCAACGCCCGGGGAATTTTCTGGCTGACGGTGCGCAATGGCGCGATCTACGATGCGCCGGCCAGACAACGAAAAAAATCGAAGGAGACATATGAGCACAACGAACACCAACGAAACGCGCTTCAGCGTGGCAGCAGCCGATGGCCATGCCATTGAAGCGTATGCCTGGGCCACGCCAGCCGCTTTCGCCGCACCCCGCGCCGTGGTGCAACTGGTGCACGGCATGTCCGAGCATATTCGCCGCTACCGCCATGTGGCCCAGGCGCTGGCGGCACAAGGCTACGTGGTGTACGGCAGCGAGCACCGGGGGCATGGCCAGTCGGCTTTTGATGCAGGCACGGCCGGCGATTTTGGCCCGCGCGGTTTTGCGGCCTTGGTGGACGACATGGCTGCAGTGACCCGTGCGCTTCGAGAGCGCCATCCCGGCCTGCCTGTCATCATGGTGGCGCACAGCATGGGTTCGATGGCGGCACAGGTCTATCTGATCGAGCACTCTGCGCTGGTCGATGCGGTCGCGCTATCGGGTACCGTCGCGCTGGAAATGCTGGATGTGCGCACCTCGGGTTGGACGCCCGAGACGGCCAACGCCAGCGTGGGCACACCGATCACGCCCGCCGACTGGCTCAGCCGCGATCCCAGCGTGCCAGCGGCTTTCATTGCCGACCCGCTGTGTGGCACGCGATTGACCCTGGAGTCGCTATTCTCTATCTTCGACGTGGGCAACCGCACGGCGGACACGGCGCTGTATGCAGCCGTGCGCAAGGACTTGCCGCTGTACCTTTTCACCGGCGACCGCGATCCGGTGAACGCCTGCTTGGCCTGGTTCGATCCGCTGGTGAACCGTCTGCGCTGCGCGGGCTTTCGCGATGTGTCCACCCACGTGTACGGCGGCGCGCGCCACGAAGTACTCAACGAGACCAACCGCGAAGAGGTGATTGCCAACCTCATCGCTTGGATACGACGCGCAGCGGGCTAAGGCCGCGCCAATGCATGCGCCTTGACCAGGCGCCTGCTCCCTCATTTTGATCTCTACCTGACGAGGGGCCCCGGGGGCCGCACGCGGGCCCCTGCACGCCTTTTTTTCCGCCGTTCTTTCATACCCACAACAGGAGACACACCATGCTTGCATCCACAAAATTCCGCTGGAAGAAAACCCTGGCAGCCCTGGCACTGGCCGGCCTGGCCGCCGCACAGGCCGCGCATGCGGCCGAGGTCGAACTGCTGCCGCCCGGTCTGCTCACGGCCACGACGGCCGAGCAGACCAAGCCCGGCCAGTACAAGAAGGCCGGGCCCTGGCGCATTGGTGTCTCATGGGCCGGCATGGGCAACAGCTGGATCGTGCAGCTCATCGCCGAGATGCGCCACGCCGCTGCACAGGACAAGAACATTGGTGAGTTCATCTTCACTGAGGCCAATTGGCAGCCCGCCAAGCAGGTGGCTGACGTGGAAGATCTGATGACCAAGAAGGTGGACCTGCTCATCATCGGCCCGATCTCGCAGGCCATCGGAGCGCCACTGATCGAGAAGGCCGCCAAGGCAGGTATCCCAGTGGTCACGCTGGGCTCATATGGCCGCGCCGTGCCTTCCACCACCGAGATATGGGCGGGCGGCCGCATTTTTGGTCAGCAGGGCGGCGAGTTTTTGCGCAAGGAGTTGGGCGGCAAGGGCAATCTCTGGGTGTTCCGAGGCATTGCGGGCGTGGATGAAGAGCAGCAGCGCTACGACGGACTGAAGAAAGCCATTGAAGGCAGCAACCTCAAGATCACCAACGAAGTTTTTGGCGACTGGAACTACGCCAAGGCCAAGCAGATCTGCGAGAACCTGGTGCTCTCGGGCCAGCCGGTGGATGGCATCTGGTTCTCGGGCGCCGAGATGACTCGCGCGTGCATCGACGTGTTCAAGGAGGCAGGCAAGCCGCTGGTGCCCATGACGGGCGAGGCCAACAACGGCTTTCTGCGAGTGTGGAAGCAAGCGGGTGTGAAGACCGTGGCACCTATCGTGACGCCGGGCCTGGGCACTGCCGTGGTGCGCGCATCGAGCGCGCTGCTAGAGGGCAAACCACTGTACCGCTCGTACTTCTCGATGCCGACACCGATTGCGCGGGACCAGCTCGACAAATTCTTCCGCCCTGAGCTGAACGACTCCTACTGGATGCCCACGGTGCTGCCCGAAGCCAAGATCGTGGAAACCTACCGCAGCAAGTAACAGGAAGCGCGCACCATGACGATCAAGGAGCGCCAGCCCCTGGTGGAGCTGCGCGGCGTGAGCAAGTCGTTCGGCCAGAACGCTGCGCTCAAGTCGGTCAGCCTGATGGGCTGGCCTGGCTCAATCCATGCCGTGACCGGCGAGAACGGCGCGGGAAAGTCCACGCTGATGAAACTGCTGGCCGGGGTGCACCAGCCCGACAGCGGCGAGATCCTGCTCCAGGGTCGCCGCGCGGCGCTGGGAACGCCCGCCAAGGCGCGCCGCGCGGGTGTGTCCACCGTGTTCCAGGAGCTGACCATCCTGCCCAACCTCACAGTGACCGAAAACCTGTGCCTGGGGCGCGAGCTGACGCGCGGTGGCTTGCTGAACCTGCGCGCGCTGCGGCATGAGGCCATGCTGGTGCTCCAACGCACCGGCATCGGGCTCGGCCCCGACCGGCTGTGCGGCACCCTCAGCGTGGGTGAACAACAGTTGCTGGAGATTGCCAAGGGCCTGCATTCCGAGGCTGATATCTTCATCTTCGACGAACCCACTGCACCGCTGAACCGCGCAGAGGTGGACCAACTCGAATCACTGCTGCGCGCGCTAAAAGAACAGGGCAAGCTGATCTTCTACATCAGCCACCGGCTTGAAGAAATCTTCCGCTTCTGCGACACCGTGACGGTGCTCAAGGACGGCGCGCATGTGGCCACACAGCCCATCGGAAGCCTCACTCCCGATGCCTTGGTGGCTCTGATGGTGGGGCGCGAGCTGGAAGCACTGTTCCCCGAACGCCCGGCACACATACCCGGGAAGCCTGCACTGCAAGTGGAACAGCTCACCGCCACACCCCACAGTCCGGCCGTTTCGTTCACGCTGCACAGGGGTGAGATCGTGGGCATTGCCGGGCTCGAAGGTCAGGGCCAGTGCGAGATCATCCGCTGCCTGGCAGGGGCGCAGGAGCCCAACGGCGGCAGCGTGCGTGTGTCGGCAGACGATGGCCGGATCGCCACTGTTGCGCCAGGAAGCGTGGCCGCCGCCGTACGGAGCGGTGTGGCCCTTCTGCCCGAAGACCGCAAGGGCGAAGGGCTGTACCTCGACCTTTCCATCGAAGACAACATCTGGCTCGGCCCCTTGCGCCAGACCCCGCTGTGGCGCCGGGCGCCTCGCGACTCGGACCTGGTGCGCCGGTTGGCCGAGCGCATGGGACTGCGCACGCCCCCAGCGCAGCCTGTGGGCTCCCTTTCCGGCGGCAACCAGCAGAAGGCCATGCTAGGCCGATGGCTGGCGGCCAACGTGCAGATTCTGCTGGTCGAGCAGCCCACGCGCGGCGTCGATGTGGGCGCCAAGGCTGAAATCTATGAGCTGCTCCGCCGCTTCACGGCCGAGGGAGGTGCCATCCTGGCCGTCTCTGGCGACCTACCCGAGCTGATCGGCCTGTGCGACCGCATCCTGGTCGTGCGTGGTGGCGCCATTGTGGCCGACGTGCCCGGACACAGCGCCACCGAAGAACTGCTGCTGGGCCACGCGCTGCGCAGCGAATCCCCCTACAAGGCCACAGCATGACCACTCTGAATCCGGCCCGTACGGGCCTGACGCGCTACACCCTTGGCCTACCCGTCGTACTGGTGTTGCTGCTTGCCGCCACTCAGGCAGACTTCCGCTCCACCCAAAACCTTCTGAACTTCAGTGGCCAGATCGGCGCGCTGCTCATCGTGGCGGTGGGGCAGCTATTTGTCACGCTGGTGGCGGGCATCGACCTGTCGGTGGGTTCGGTGATGAGCTTGGCATCCGCCTTCGCCGCCACCCAGAACGATCCACTGGCCGCCGTCGCCATGGCGACCGCCCTGGGGGTTGCAGTGGGAACGGTCAACGGCATGGGCGTGGCCATGGCGGGCGTGCACCCGCTGGTGATGACACTGAGCACCGCAACTTTTCTGCAAGGCCTGGCTTACGTGGTGCTGCCGATTCCTGGCGGCACCATCGCGCCCGCCATGACAGCGGCTGCGACGGGCGAGGCGGCAGGCATCCCGGCACCACTGTTGTGGTGTGCGACTGCAGCGCTGGCAGCCAGCATCGTGCTGCGCCGGACCCGTTTTGGCGCGCACCTGTTCGCAGTGGGTGGCCACCCGCGCAGCGCCTACCTCAATGGCGTGCGCGTGAAATCCGTGGTGGTGGGAGCTTATATGTGGTGCTCGGTTGCGGCAGCGTGGGCGGGACTGTTCCTGGCCGCGCGCGTGGCGGCCGGAGACCCGGCGCTGGGGGCGTCTTATGCGCTGGAATCCGTAGCGGCCGTAGCCCTAGGGGGCGTGCAACTGACAGGCGGCATCGGCAGCGTGGCTGGCGTGGTGGCCGGGGTGCTGAGTCTGGGACTGATGACCAATGGTCTCAACCTATTTGGTGTGTCGCCCTTCATGCGCGGGGTGTTGACCGGTGTCTTGTTGCTTGCGGCCGTGAGCCTGCAGCGCCGGCGCATCGTAGGAATGTGAGTTCGCCCATGTCTTCATCCATGTCCCTATCCTCCTCCCCCGGGCTGGCGTGCCGCCTGCAACAGGCGATGACATTCATCCTGGCGCTGCCACCCGCTTATCTGGGCACCGTGGTGCTTCTGGTCAGCGCAGCGGCCTTGAGACCCAACCTGCTTTCTCCGTTCTTACTGCTGCTCATCTTGCGCCAAGCGGCGCCGCTGGGCTTTGCCGCCATCGGGCAGTCTCTGGTGATGCGCTGCCGCTCGCTCGACCTGTCCTCAGGTGGTGTGATTGCGGTGGTGTCTTACCTGTTGACCAGCGGAGTGATGCCCTTGCCCTGGCCCACCGCATTGCCGCTGTGCATTCTGTTTGGTGCGCTGGTCGGGGCGTTCAACGGTTTGTTGATCGTGCGGCTGCGCGCTTCCGCGGTCATCGTCACGCTGGCCGTGTCGATGATTCTGTCGGGCACCGTGATTGCGCTGAGCCAGTTCCATGCCGTGGGCGATGCGCCCGACATCCTGCGTTCCATGGGCCGCGCGCGTGTGGCCGGGGTGCCGCTGGTGCCCTTGCTCTGGATTGCAACCCTGGTGCCGCTGGCACTGTGGCTACGCCACAGTGCTTTTGGTCGCGTGCTTGATGCCGTGGGCGCCAACCCGCGTGCTGCGGGCCTGTCGGGACTGCCGCACCTGCGAGTGGTGTTTGTGGCGCATGTCACCTCGGGCGCCATGTCGGCCCTCAGCGGTGTGATGCTCCTGGGCTTTGTGGGCGTGGGCAACGTCAAGCTGGGGGCGGATCTGGCCCTCAACGCGCTGGCGGCGTCCATCCTGGGCGGAATCAACTTCGGTAGCGGGCGCGGCGGCATGCTGGGCCCGGCGGTTGCGGCGTTCATGCTGGTTTTTCTCTTCAACTTCCTCACCAGCCTGGGCCTAGGCGAGCCCGGCAAGCTGATGCTGCAGGGCACCCTGATCGGGGCGGCGGCACTGGCCTATTGCTTGCGCCACAAAGACTCGGCGCACTGATTTCACATAACCCAAAGAAGCTCAATATGGCAGATGTTTTCAAAGATGGCTTGCTGCGCGGGCAGCACGCACTGATCACGGGTGGCGGTAGCGGAATCAACCGACGTATCGCCGAACGTTTTGCGGCCCAAGGGGCAGCGGTGTCCATCGTGGGGCGCAGCCTGGAGCGAGCCGAAGGCGCTGCCGCCGCCATCCGCACAGTGGGCGGGCAAGCGCAGGGTATGTCGGCGGACGTGCGCGATTTCGACGCTCTAGCCGGCTCCTTCAGCCAGGCACACGCAGCTTTTGGCCCGGTGGACATTTGCATTGCAGGCGCAGCGGGTAACTTCGTTGCCGAGGCCGCCAATATGTCATCCAATGGCTTCCGGACAGTAGTGGACATCGACCTTGTCGGCACCTGGAACACCTTCCGCGCCGTGCTGGCGTTGCTGCGCGAAGGACGATCCAATCTGCTGGCCGTCTCCGCAGTCCAATCGGTGATGCCCATGGCCACACAAGCGCATGTGTGCGCGGCCAAGGCAGGCATCGACATGCTGGTGCGCACGCTGTCCATCGAATGGGCGCAGCGTGGTGTGCGCTGTAACGCCATCGCACCCGGCCCGGTGGCGGATACCGAAGGCATGAGGCGCCTTGCGCCTGAGGGTGACGCGAGCTGGGCGCGCGTGCTGGCGGGCATTCCCATGGCGCGAGCCGCAGACGCGAATGAAATTGCAGACTTGGCACTGTTCCTGTGCAGCGGCGCTGCCCGCTACATCCACGGCACCGTGATCACCATCGACGGTGGGCAGACCAACCTGGGCTCACTGCCGTTTGGCAATGCGCTGCTTGAGTCGTTGAAGCCGTCTCCCTCCTGAATATAGGCGTCAGTATGGTTCTCGTACTCTACTCATAGTCCCTAGCTTGAGCCAAATCCGCTTCGCCCATGTTCGCTATGCAGCGTCTCCAGCCCTTCGCTCACAACAGCCGAATTCACGCTGCCGGCCAGTTTCAGGCCACTGAGGAATGCAGTCAGCTAGTTCGCTGCTCCCTAACGCAACTAGCCGAGTTGGAAGGCTTCCCCAAGACTCTCTGGTCGATCCCAAATACTTTCAATCACATATCACCATTGCGAGTTGAACCTCAGTTTCACCATCGATTCAAGTAGCCCCCTCCCCACCCGGCACGCCCCAGCAGCGCTGCCGGGCGCTATGCCGTCGCGGTAGCGCCAGAACTATCCGCAGTCCCTCCCCCAAGCTCCGCGTGCCCAGCACCCGGGGCTTTTTCTTTGTCCGTCCGTTCCGTCGTTCTTCCGTCCTTCACATCACACAACCCAAGGAGATTCCCCGTGCCCAGTTGCCCCCAATGCCAATCCCCTCGCATCGAAACCCTCGACCGCGGCCGCACCACAGGCGCCGCCATCGGTGCTGTTGCCGGTGCAGCCAGCGGCGCCGCAGCCGCCCTGCGCACCGCCCCACTCGGCGCCACCTATGGTTCGCTCGTCGGCCCCGCAGGAACCGTCCTCGGTGCCGTCGCCGGGGCCGCCATGGGCGGCCTGAGCGGCGGCGCCGTCGGCTGCGAGATCGGCAGTCAGATCGGCAAGGCCGTCGACCAGAACTGTCTCAAGAACCACCAATGCCTGGAGTGCGGGTACCGCTTCCGGGATCCGTACGCCTGAGCGTTCGCCTTTTTGCCCTTATCGCGCTCTTCAGGCTTGTCACTTTTCTCACTTCCCTCCCCTCGTTCTCTTTTCATTCATTTTTTAAGGAGCATTCCAATGGCACACCTCGTTCAAACCATGGCCTATGTCGGCGAGACCCCCTGGCACAACTTGGGCCAGCAACTGCCCGCCAAACAACCCATCGATGTCTGGGCCCGAGAAGCGGGCATGGACTGGACCATCCGTGAGGCCCCCGTGCGCTACATGGCGACAGAGCCTGGCACGGGCAGTAGCGCCGCCTCTTCCGTCTCCGCGCTGTATGCCGAGCCCATGGAGTTTCCCGACCAGAAGGTGCTGTACCGCAGCGATACCAAGGCACCTTTGTCGGTGGTCAGTGCCCGCTATCAGGTGGTTCAGCCCCAGCAGGTGCTGGAGTTCTATCGGGATCTGACGGAAGTTTCAGGGTATGAACTGGAGACGGCCGGGGTTCTCAAGGCTGGGCGCAAGTTCTGGGCCCTGGCCCGTACCGGCAAGTCCTCGGCGCTCAAGGGCAATGATGTGGTCAACGGCTATCTGCTGCTGGCCACTTCCTGCGACGGGACCTTGGCGACCACGGCCACACCGACGACGGTGCGCGTGGTCTGCAACAACACCTTGTCAATTGCCCTGTCGGGAACGTCGAGTGCGATCAAGGTGCCGCACAGCACCAGCTTTGATGCGCAGGCGGTCAAGAAGCAGTTGGGCATTGCCGTCTCGCAATGGGACGGTTTTATGTACCGCATGAAGACCCTGTCCGAGCGCAAGGTCAAGAGCCATGAGTCCATGAACTATTTCCTCAAGGTCCTGTGCCAGACGGATGGGCATGCAGATGCGTCTGCAGGTCTCACCAATGAGCGTGCCCTCAAGAAGGTGCAGGCCATGTACGAGGGCCAGGGCCGGGGCGCAGAGCTGGCCGCAGCCAAGGGCACGGCCTGGGGACTGCTGTGCGCCGTCACCGAGTTCGTGGATCACGAGCGCCGGGCGCGCAGCCAGGAGTACCGGCTGGACAGTGCCTGGTTTGGCCAGGGGGCCACCCTCAAGCAGCGGGCGCTGGAGCAGGCGTTGCAGTTGGCGTCATGACAGTGTCTGCCGTTCTTTGCGGTTCATCCATTCGCCCTCACCGCCCTTCACGGCATAGACCCCGGCTCCTTCAGTGGACCGGGGTCTTTTGTTTTGGGGGTGGTGCTGGTGTTCGTTCTCGGTACTGCTTTTGTTGTTTTCACTTCAAGGAGTCAGCATGGTTCGTCCTGTTGTTTCACCAGGGTCTGAGGCGTCATCGCGTCCCCGCCCTGCCCTTCGGCTGGTCAAGACCCAGGACCTGGATCGCGGTCAGTGGTTGCAGGTGCGCAAGGGCGGCATTGGCAGTTCCGATGCGGCTGCGGCGGTCGGGCTCAATCCCTACCAGTCGCAGCTGGAGCTATGGATGGAGAAGACCGGACGTGCCCCTGTCGCCCCGCCGGGTGACGGGGGTGCGGACGATCTGAGTCCGATGTACTGGGGTTCGCTGCTGGAGCCCATCGTTGCAGCCCACTACACCCGCCGTACCGGCAACCGGGTGCGGCGTATCAATGCGGTGCTGCAGCATCCCGAGCACCCATGGATGCTGGCCAATATCGACCGGGAGGTCCTAGGGACGCCAGATGTCCAGTTGCTGGAGTGCAAGACCGCTGGGATTCAGGGGGCCTGGCTCTGGCGCGATGGGGTGCCGGAGTATGTGCAGTTGCAGGTCCAGCACCAGTTGGCCGTCACGGGCAAACAGGCTGCGGATGTGGCCTTGCTGCTGGGAGGCCAGGAGTTGCAGATTTTTAGGATCGAGCGGGATGAGGAGCTGATCGCCCAGCTCATCACCTTGGAGCGGGAGTTCCGGGGCTATGTGGAGCGGGACCAGCAGCCTCCGGCCGACGGGTCGGTGTCGGCAGACCGGGCCTTGCGGGCGCTCTATCCCCGGGACACCGGGTTCACCCTCAACCTCCAAAACGACCTGGTGATGGGGGCGGTGTTCTCGGACCTGCTGGCGGTGCGGGAGGTGCTGGCAACCAACATCGCCCTGGAAGCCCAGCTCAAGCAAGCCATTCAGCAGCGCATGGGGGATGCCTCCCGAGCGGTGTTCGATGGTGGGGAGGTGAGTTTCAAGCGCAGCCGGGATGGGACGCAGCTCAATACAGCGCGGCTGGCCAAGGAGCAGCCGGAGATCGTCAAGGCCTACACGGTGCCCAAACCTGGGAGTCGGAGGTTTCTGGTGCAGACCTGAGGTGGGTGGTCAGAGCCACAGGTCATTCATTTCATACACGCATTCCCCAGACGGGCTTCATCGGTGACGGTGAGGCCCGTTGTGCTTTGGGGGGTGTTTTTACATTCAACAAGGAGATTCACATGCTCAAAGGTTTGGCTTTGACACCGCCCGTGATCGGGCGCATTGCGATTGGGCGGGTGGTGGAGAAGGCAGGACGCCGTCTTCCTGAGAAGGACGATGAGTTCACCTTGACCAGCCAGGTACAGAACAAGGAGGGGTGGGTGCCCCATCCGGTGGATGCTCAACTCCGCAAGGAGCCAGGGGCCAAGCTGCGCAGCATTCCGGTGCGGTTGCTGTTTGACGATCCGGATCTGAGCCTCAGGGCGAACTACACGATGTTTGACCGGGCGACGGGAAGGCCTCTGTGTGTGGGAGATGGGGAGAACTGCAAGCGGGTGACCCTGTCGGGGATGCAGTCCCTGCCCTGCCCTTCGCCTGCGGTGTGTCCGCTCGCGCAGGATGGGAACTGCAAGCCATATGGGCGGCTGCATGTGCGGGTGGAGGCAGAGGGGAATACCGAAGCGGGCTCGGCTGGTGATGAGTTGGGCAGCTTTGTGTTCCGGACGACGGGGTTCAACAGCATCCGGACGCTATCAGCTCGGCTGCGGTATCTGTTTGCGGTATCCGGGGGGTTGCTGGCGGGACTGCCTTTGGAGCTCCGGTTGCGGGGCAAGTCCACGACGCTGTCGCACCGCACGCCGATCTACTACGTGGATCTGACGCTGAGAGCTGGAAGCAGCTTGGCCCAGGTCGTCGCTTTGGCACGGCAGGAGCGGGAGCAGCAGGCGGCGTTGGGGCTGGATCAGGCGGCGCTGGATGAAGCGGCGCGGCAGGGTTTGGCTCTGGGGGAGTTCGAGGAGTCGGAAGAGGAAGGGTTGGGCGTCTTGGAGGAGTTCTATCCAGAATCCGATACAGATGGCGATGGCGCGGGAGCGTCACCGCAGCGAGCCAAAGACACCTCAGGCCCCATCTCCCTGCGCAGCAAGCTGAACCGGCGGCAGGAAGCCATGGCGGCGCCTGTTCCTGCAACCGGTGATCCTGGGACTGTCCATGCCGCCGCATGAGGGCGTGGTTCGTCGGTATGCCTTGGGGCTGGTGATGGAGACAGCACCCAGCTATCGGCGCAGCACGGGTCTGGACGCGGGCCCCGTGGCACTGCCTGGAACCCTGGTTCGGGCGCCAGTTCGGCCCCACCGTACCGGGGCATCGGCACTGCAGCAAGCTGTGGTCTTGCTCACCGGGAAGCGCGTTGAGGTTCCTTCGGTGGTCACGGCAGCGGCGATGTGGCGCCATGCCCGCAGGCACCTGGCAGGGGTTCGTGTGGAGCTGGCCTGGGAGCAGGAAGCCTCAGCCTTGCTGGCGCAGTGCCTGGGTGCTGTGACGGCCGGTGGCCTCGTGTTGCTGCAGTGGCAGTCTTTGCCCCGGTGCAAGCACGACGCACTCCGCATGCCTGCCCCGCCTTCACGCTGGATGCTTGTGGTCGGGGCGGAGGAGTCTTGGCATCTGCAAGGCTTTCCTGCGCCAACCGAAGCCTCGGCCTTGCTGGTGCTGGATGCCACGCTGCCGCCGGTCTGGGGGTGTGGACACAACCAGCATCTCAAGCCCGGGGCCCATCCGGACCATGCGCAGGCGCGCCGGGCTGGGCTGTTTCGACCGGTGTGGACGGCCCGCACTTTGGACGGCGGGCTGGACTGTGGGTTGGTGATTGCAGCTGTGATCCTTCAGCCACCTGCGTCTTTGTGACAGCCGCCCAGCTCTTTGCTCAACCTGGCTGTGTGGCCGGATCCGTTGGGGGTGTTACCGCGCCACGCCCGGGGCGCTTGCGTTCCTTGGTCCCACTGCGTGGAGGGCTCAGGGGGCGCAGGCGCACCCAGGCTGTTTTGGGCCCTGTGTCGGAATCGCGGCGGTACGTGAGATCGAACTCGCAGGATTCGGTGAGTACCTGCTGCCAGCTGCTGCAGCGGTACTTTTGTGGGGTCTGATCAGAATGCCGCTCCAGCATCCGCGCCTTGACGATATCGAAAGCAACCCAGTCTTCCCCCGCGAGGGCTCGCACCTCTTCGCGCAGCGCCCGCACGATGCCGGCATCTCGCCACTCAAAGCTGCCATCGGGGTTGATGCCATTGATCAGCAAGTCTTGGAAGACCTCGGACTGCATAAAGGAAGCCGCGGCTTGGCGCGCGTTTTCCATACCAACCATCCACGCTCTCAACGCTTGATAGTGGGCATCAATGCGCGTGTAGAGCTTCTGCAGATGGGTCATGGCATCCACGCACCCTTGCTCCTCCCACAGGTTGAACCGCGACAGGAAGTGATGCACGAGTTCGTTGCGTGCGGACACAAGGTCCTTCACGGCAGCCTTGGTCTGCGCCCAGTGTTCAGGAGGCATCGCCATCCGGAAGCTGTGCGCGAAGGAGATCCGGTCGGTGGGCGTCTTGTCGTCGGGCAGCGGATCGCGCTCGAAGCCCTCAGGGACCACGAATGACTCAAACATCTGATTGACCAGGTTTCCGAGGGTCTGACCCGACAGTTTCTCTGCGCGGAGCGCGGGCTGGGCTTGCAGGGTCTCCGCGGTCCCAGCGAACTCGTGGTGCGCCAACATCGCCTTCAGCGCCATTTCGTACTGCTGGATGCGTATCAGGCAACGTCCCATCAGGCGCTGGACATCGCGCTGAATGTCGGGGCCCGTCTTTTCTGGGGGCGATGGGTCGGGGGTCATGTTCGTGTTGACATCAGAACAGTGGGCTCCGCCTTGCTCAGGCCACCGCCCTTGAACAGGCAATCAGATCACGAAGTTGTCGCGGTCCTTGCCTGCAATCCACTGGGGCGGCTTGCCCCGGCCGGACCAGGTCGCGCCGGTGCCGGGATCCCTGTATTTGGCCGCCACCTTCTTGGGGACAGGCTTCCAGGGGAACACCTGCTGGGCGGTGAAGCCGAACTCCGCGATCAATTCATGGACGGTGGCCAGCGCCTGCACGGATTCTTCCTTCTGCGCCTGGGCGATTTGCGCGTCGAGGGATTTTTTCTGGGCAAGGAGTTCGGAGTAGCTGGGCATGGAATAGCAGGGGAACGAAGAAGAAGAATGCGACGATGGCAACGAGTCAGAGGGGTGTGGCGGTCGGCCTCAACGCTCCGGCTCAGGCACAGCTATTGGGCCGCAGCAGTGGATTGTGCCGCCTGCCCGCCCGACGCCAGTCCTGCAGATCGGTGAATTCACGGCCGCATCCAGTGCATTGAAGGGTCTCGGTGTAGCGCATGGCACCCGTCTCGTCGCGCGCAACCACCCGGTGGTAGCTGCTGGCGCCGCAGTAGCCGCAGCGGTTGACAGTGGCAGGTGGATTCGGGGGCATGTCTCGGAAAGGGCTTGCAGCGGAGTGTTGTCGGTGGGTAGCACAATGGTAGCAACCTGATAGGGCCCCGGTTCCCCGAAGGGCATCACTGCGCCGGCACCGCACTCCTGCCAACTTTGCCACGGTGGCGTCAACCGCTGCCCTGTGGCTGCGTTGATTTGATGAGTTTGCATCACATAATGTCACAAACCCAAGAGGAGGATGGATGGCGGTTTGAGCCGAAAGATTGGTTGGACAGTGAGGCGCTGCTGGCTCCGGCCTTTTACTGGGCCTGTGCCTGGCTCGCCCGGCGCTTGACGGGCACTGGCACCTCGGGCGGCTTGAGCAAAGCCCACGGTGCGACACCCAGAACATGGGCCAGGCGCTCGATGTTGGACAGCGAGACGTTCCACTTGCAGCGCTCGATGGCCGACACATAGGTGCGGTCGAGGTCGCACTCGTGGGCCAGGCGCTCCTGAGACCATTCTTTCTGCACACGCAACAGCCGCACCCAGTACGCGAGGACTTCGCGCAGGTTGGTCGGATCGGGCAGCCGTGTGGGTGGAGTGGGTTTGGCAGGCACCGCGCAAGGATGCGGTTCTGCTTTATTTGTATCTACGGAGTTTGCATCTCAATTGCAAGCTGATCCGTAAGTGTTTTTGTTTTTAACCACGGAACACGGGGCGTTCCATTTTGAGGGAGTTGTTGCAATGAAGCTCGGTCGCATCTTGATCGCGGGGTATTTCTTGGTCGGACTGCTGTACGCGGTCTATGCGCATTTCTGGGGTCCGGAGCCGTTTCGCAGCTTTGCGTTCCATCTGGGGCAAGGCGTGTTGTGGCCGGTTGCCTTGTTTCCGAGTCTGGGCCCTGTGATCGCGGGGATTGTGGTTTTGGTCTTTGTGGCGGTGCTGATGAGCTCGTAGTGCCTGGAGTACTTGCCAGCCTACCGAGGACCGCCAATGGCTTTCATCGCCCGCGTGATCCTGACGCTGTTCGGGATCTATCTGTTTTTCTTGATCTTCAGCTCCTGGGAAATGGTCGGTTTCCTGGTGCTGTGGATTCTGGTGCGCCTGGCCAGCGGCAAGGGGTAGACCACACCGTAGGTGCAGGGGAAGGACGGAGTGGCCCTGCAGGCCGTCCCCTCCCCTGCCCGCTCTTAAAGAAAGTGTCTTATGAGATTTGAAGCAATAGTCAGGACCGCTGCCGTGGCAGTCCTGCTCGCGGCATCGCTGTCGGCCTGCAGTTCCAAGAACGAGCGGGCGTTTGTGGGGAGTTGCGTGAGCATGGGCGCCAGCCGCGAGAACTGCTCTTGTGCCTACAAAAAGGTGAACGCGCCCCACAAGATCGACGGGATCGATTTTGGGGAAATCCTGGGTACAGAGCAGCACCGAAAGATCCAGGTGGCGTTCGCAGCCGCTGTGGTTCAGTGCATCCGGGAGAACGGGCTTTGATGCCTGTCCCCGGCCTGTCCCTGCCTCTCCCCTGCCTTTCCTAAAGCTATCCACATCATTTTTTACCCCCTCCAATCACCATGAAAACAAAACTGTCTCTCTGCGGCGTGGCCTGCTTGCTGGCGGCATGTTCCAACAGCCCGTCGGGGTCTGAGCTTGCAAGCTCGATGACCAGTGAGCTGCAAAAGGCCTGCGAATATGCAAGCGTCGACAACGCGCAGATCACGAACACGTTTTTTCCGAACTCGGACAACAAGAACATTGCCAACGTGAAATTCACCGCCACCGTCAAGGTGAAGATCGAGGGCAAATTGGCTCAGGATTTGCAGAAGTTCCGCATTGCTTCGGCACTGTTTTCTGAATATGAGAAGGAAATGGTGGAGCTCGATCGCAGCTACAAAGAGCAGATAGACGCCGTCGATGCGGTGCGCAAAGCTGCACAGGACAAGTACTTGGCTCAGGAGGATGAGCGGGGCTACCTCATTGGCGACAGGCAAAAGCACAGTGCGGAAATGCACGAGTTGTACAGCCAGAAAGAGGCTCTCGGCAAGGAGTGGCTTTCAGCATCCAACGGAGTCTTTGACAAGTACACAGACCGGGCCGCGAACCTGCTGTACGCGACCAGCTCGGGCAAGGTCCGGACGTATGCCCAGCCCTCCAAGCCGGAGATCCCGCTGGCATGTTTTGGCTATCGGGACCCTCGAAAGCCATTGGGGATCCTGTACCGGGCGATGATGGATGGCAAAGGTTCGTCTGACGACTACTACACCGGGGTGGAGACTTCCATCGAGGGGGAGCGACAGATGATCAAGACGGACAACGGATGGATGGTGGCTGGGAATCTGTAGGGTCCGTCTTGCGGCTGAAATTTGAAGTCAGCGTACCTCACCGAGGTGCCCAGGCACGGTGAATTCAATCTGCACACCTTAGGGTGTGCGGATCGGTTATCTGGGGCTTCTTTTTTTGCGCCTTTTGGTGGACCATACCCTTTGCCCAAGGAGATTGACTTCCGCTTTGCAGCGATTGCAGACCTTCAGGCCATGCTTGTGGGAGGCCGCTGCCGCCAGAAGCAGACATTCGCCATTCGCTCGCCCTGCCATGGACTATGGTCCCTCTTCACTGTCGCCACAGACGCGGATCTATGCAGGTCCGCCCCAGACCGAGCGGGCCTGGACTCTCCACCGAGAGCTGGGCAGGTCACTACGCCCTGCTCCAACCCGCACAAAGGGCTCAATGGTGATCCAGCGTGCGCGACTCCTTCGGCAAAGCATTGCGATGCCGCGCACAAGCTGGGGAGCGGAGAGCAAGCTCGAACACTTTTCCCAGCATTCAGCTCAGCGCGGCAAAGCGTCTGCCTCACTTCCTGCTGGCTCCATAGCCATGGTGACCATGGCCGTACTGCTTGGTTTGGACTTTGCACAGGTAACTTGCTCTGTAGAAGAACTCGGAGACCGACTCCGGGTCGCTGCGCCGGAGACAGTACGCCGGGCTGTTCGGGAAATGCACCAGTGGCTTGGCTCGCTCCACAGCCTCACCCAACGCGCTTGCCCAAGCCTCACAGATTCGGCTGGAGATATTGCCTTCGGTAGCCTGGTAACGGCCAAGACAATTGAAGGCATGCCCATTCAACAGAACCACGAAGTGGTAATGGACTCGGGCGCAGTCACCTACCTCCCTCACCCATAAAAACCGAACCTTTGTGTCATGGTAGAGCATGCCATTCTTGGCGAGGCTCTGCCGGTTATGCCGGATCTTGGCCTTGAAAGATTCAACGAACCTGGATGCCACAGAGTTGCAAGACTCCACAGAGTCAGCCTTCGTATGATCAGGGAAGCGAAGATCAAACCTGAAGGCAAATACCCTAGAGTAATCCGTCATGGATTTACTGACCACGTCGTGTAGTGCCTCTAAACACTCACTGATCATGGGGTACACATTCCCCATGATACGTAGTCCATTGTATTGATCACCACGGTACTCATGGTGGTTCTTACTTAAATCGTTGTTCATACCATCAATCGCTATTGACCTTGCTGACTCATCAATGGATGAGCAATAGGAGACTATCTGTCTACTTAACCTAATCATCCGTCACTCATGCACTACACAGTCAACATCTAGCCTACAGGTATTTAATACCAATACCTAAATGAAATTGCTACACAAGAACTGCCTATTCACAACGCGATCCCAATGGAGACGAGCATGAATAGGCATTAAGAACTGGATGATTTCACTCTGGAAATATGGGTGGACTAGATAGCGTCACGGAGTTCCATGCGCTGACGCAGCCACTGCTCGACCTCTTCCTGAATCCAGCCAACGGATTGGATTCCCAGCTTGATTGGTTTCGGGAATTGATTGTTCTTGATATACAGGTAGAGCGTAGACCGTGGAACACCAGTGAGTTCACACACGCTAGGGAGTCTCAGTACTTTCATGCTTTGCACCTTGAGGGGGTTTCGTACAGAGCATTGCGGTACGACATCTTTTTTGTCGCCGCCGGGCAGCTTTACCCTATCGACCAATCAACCTCGGTCTGCAGCTGATCTACACAACAAAGCTTGTTCTATACATAGGAAACAAGGAGATGTACCATCCCCTAGTAGAGCAATTGCACTTACCATGCTCCTGTCCTACCTCTAGCAGCAATCTAGAGCACCTCTGGATCCAATCTAGAATACCTCTAGAAGCCTTCTAGGCAGCATCACAATTTCACATGAGAATGCCTCAAGATATGAACAACAATGAAAGAATTTACCGCCAGCTCGGAATAGAGAAAGTCACCTCAAGGATCATTAACTATATTTGGTTGTTAGCTTGCGCCGGACATAAAGAATATCTAGAAGTTGACTTTCAAAATCGCCACATTCAATATATTTGTGACATCCTAGATCGGCATGCGGACGTTAGAACTCAAGCTCACGCAAATCTCATTACCGGCCTTATTCCAGAGCGCGAACTACGCTGGATTAAAGAAAGCAGAGCACAATGCAACTGGATTAAAGCAAACATATCAACAATATGTTCAAAAACAAATTTTCACCCCCTAAACACCCCAGAACACCTTAGCGAGAGAGCATTGAGTATTGCAATATTCGATTTTAGATCCACAAATCCTGGTTTCGATTACTACACAAAGACGGCCGCCTCAAAACACCTAAGAGAAAAGTGGGAAGAACAGAAAAAAACGGATATTCGCTATGATTGGATGAAAGAAGATTCCGGAAAAATTCAGAGACTATTATTCTGGAAAACCCTAAAAAACAAACACCCCCACAGCCTCTCCAGAGCTTATTCCTTTGCAAATCATGATGAATTATTGGATTTCATCTACCATTCCCATCTGACTACCGACGAACTGGGATTGATAAACAATCAAGCGAGGAAATTATGGAACCAAAATAAACGACGAGAGAGAATAAAGGACAAGAAGCAATGCAATTTAATGCTATTAACTAGCACCATAAATAAGCTAGACAGTCTTGCAAAAATACACTCCCTCAGTCGCGCTCAAATAGTTGATATCCTGATCGCTGCCGAAGCGAGAGACGAATATCATATTATCAATGTGCTAAACAAGAAGCATCTCCTACTTGACAGCACAGATTACTAATCTTCTATTCTCAAATAGTTAAACAGACATTGTCAAATTATTCTCGCTACCGCGAATATGTCAGAATAACTAAGCTATTTGGACCGGCTAAGGAAGGTCTGCGTAAATCGCGCCGCGATGTGCGGATCGATGCGGGAGCGCACGGACAATCGGCGCCATGAAGCAAGCGGACCTGGGCCTGACGACCAAGCGCACGCGCAAGCGCGAGTTCCTGGCAGAGATGGAACGCGTGGTGCCGTGGGCAGCCTTGGTGGGCCTGATCGCACCGTACGCGCCCGAAGGTAAACGCGGTCGCCCGCCGTTTACCGTGGAGACGATGCTGCGCATCCATTTCATGCAACAGTGGTTCAAGCCTAGCGACCCGGCCATGGAAGAAGCCCGGCATGATGTCCCAGCCTTCCGTGACTTCGCGGGCCTGTCCCACTGGGACGGACTCATCCCCAGCGAATCGAGCATCCTGCGCTTCAGGCACCTGCTGGAGCGCCACAAGCTGGCCGAGCAAATCCTGGCCACGGTCAACGCGCTGCTGCAAGCCAAGGGATTGCAGTTGAAGGCGGGCACCGTGGTGGACGCCACGCTGATTGCCGCGCCCAGCTCGACCAAGAACGAATACAAGGCGCGAGACCCCGAGATGCACCAGAGCAAGAAGGGCAACCAGTGGTACTTCGGGATGAAGGCCCACATCGCAGTGGATGCGGACTCGGGCCTGGTACATACGGTGCGAGGCACCAGCGGCAACGTGAACGACGTTGTCGAAGCCAATAGCCTGCTGCATGGGCAGGAGACAGATGCCTTTGGCGATGCGGGCTATCAAGGAGTGGACTAGCGGCCTGACGCCAGACCTGGCGTACGCTGGCATGTCGCCATGCGCCCTGGATTGCGCCGGGCGTTGGACAAGGACAAGCCTGTGGATGGGCTGATTGACCAATTCGAGCGCACCAAGGCGCGCATCCGAGCCAAAGTGGAACACCCGTTCCGAGTGCTCAAGCAGCAGTTTGGTTATGTGAAGGTGCGCTACCGTGGTTTGAAGAAAAACACGGCGCAGATCGTGACGCTGTTTGCGCCGTCCAACCTGTGGATTGTCAGGTACAAATTGCTGGCCCTGGGGCAGGTGCGTGCGCGAGGGGCGTAATGCCAACGAAATCGGGGAATTGCTTCCCCCAGGAGGCGCTTGGACAGTGTTTGGGCGCCTCCTGGGGCAGGCTTTATCTCACGGACGGGCGTAGCTCACTTCCAAGTGATTCGTGCAGACCTTCCCTAGCTCAACATCTATCTCGGCTTAGTCCGAGCTTTCGATTTCGGAGCGTGGCGCAGGCGATCGAGATAGTCTGCCCATGACTGCATCATCTTTGTCCGCTGAGCAAGGTACTGAGTCCGGTTGTAGGCTCGCCCGTTCGCGTCTTTCACAGCATGGGCAAGCTGGGCTTCAATCACCAGAGGATCGAACTCCAGTTGCTCAGCGAGCATAGTTCTAGCAGTTGCCCGAAAACCGTGCCAAGTGTGGATGTCAGGCGTGTAGCCCATGGATATCAGCGCCGTGCGCACTGAGTTTTCTGAGATAGGCCGATCATGATTTCTTTCACCAGGAAACACCAGCTTGTTCCCTCCGGTCAACTTGTGGAGTTCACGAAAGATTTCGAGGGCTTGCTTCGACAACGGCACCACATGGGGCGGACCGTACTCCTTACCCTCCACGCCCCGCTTCATACGCGCTGCCGGAATCGTCCATAAAGCCACATCCATGTCCACTTCCGACCACGCAGCCGCCCTCAACTCTCCTGGCCGTTGAAATAGCAATGGAGCAAGTCGAAGAGCAGCCTTGACAATCGGTCCACCACGATAGTGGTCGATCGAGAGCAATAACTCTCCCAACTCTGCAGGCTCCGTAATTGCGGCGAAGTGCTTGCCTCGATAGGGCGTCAGCGCATCCTTCAAGTCACCGGTGATGTCCCGGTCAACTTTACCGGTAGCAACGCCATAGCACCAAACCTGACGCGCAAGCATGAGCGCACGATCTGCTGTTTCAAGTGCGCCTCGGCTTTCAATTTTTCGCAATACGGAAAGAAGTTCAACAGGCTTGATCTCTGAGAGATTGCGCCCACCAATCCACGGAAACAGGTCGCGCTCAAACTGCCTTTCCATGCGCTGAAAATGACCGGGACTCCAGACGGATTTTTGGCGAGACAGCCAGTCGTGCGCGATCTCCTTGAATGTCTCGCCGAGGGTCGTCTCCTTCACCAATTTGGTGACTCGCCGAGCTTCAATAGGGTTGACACCGTCCGCCTTCTGCAGCTTGACTCGATCTCTGGCCTTACGGGCCTCCGTGAGGCTGACGCTGGGATAGCTTCCCAACGCTATCCGGCTTTCTTTGCCATCAAAGTAGGTCTTCCAAAACCATCGCTTGGAGCCTGTAGGACTCACCTCCAAGTAGAGACCATTTGAATCGGTAAAACGCGCCCTTTTCTTGTCAGATGGGCAGGCGGCATTCTTGCATTCTTTGTCAGTGAGCATGGGGACCTTCTAGGCAGCAACCGGGGAACAATCCTCGTTCCCCGCAACATATCCTACCTTGTTCCCCGATTTGTTCCCCGATCCACATCTAGCTGCAGTTAGACGCCCTTGGACCCATTCAGACGCTAAGTTATTGAAAACACAAAGAAAAAAGGCATCCAATGGGTTGCATTGGATGCCTTTAGACGGGTTACTGGTGGAGCTGGCGGGAATTGAACCCGCGTCCGCAAGCCTTCATCGGGCAGATCTACATGTTTAGCGGTCTGATTTGAATCTCGCTGCCTGTGCCGCGCAGTCGCACGCTACACAGGCCGCCAGCACCCTATTTTCTCGCCCCAATCCAAGGTACCCGGATCAGGACCAGCCCATGTAATTATCCTTGCAGCCGGGAGGCACTGATTGCTCAGAACCCCCTTGCCCAGCCCATCGGCCAACTGTTGCAAGGCTCACTGGCAATTAAGCAGCGAGTGCGAAACGTTCGTCGTTTGCAGTTAGTTTTTTAAATCGAGATTTACGAGCGTGACTCAAGCTCGACATGCACCACACCGATTCCGAACCCACGTCGAAACCAGGACAGCCCCAGAGCCTCTATTTTAGGCGCTCCCCAGCAATTGCAAGAGCTCGAAGGGAGATTTAATTGCGGCATGGGCGCCCCACTCCATCGGATTGGTTTTTGCACCCAGGTAGCCATAGGTTGCGGCCACGGTCCCCATTCCTGCGGCCAAGCCTGCCACGATGTCGCGCTCGTCATCGCCAACATAGATGCACTGCCCGGGCTCCACTTTCAGGCGCGCTGCCGCCTCAAGCAAAGGAGCAGGATGCGGCTTCGCATGGGGAGTGGTGTCCCCGCTGACGACCGCCCGCGCAGTGACGAACAGGGGAATGGAGCAGGTCAGCGGGTCCGTGAAGCGGGCTGCCTTGTTGGTAACCACGCCCCATGCCATGTTGCGTTGCAGTATCTGGGATACGAGTTCTGGAACGCCGTCAAAGATGCTGGTGCGCTCCGTCATGCGCGACTCATAGTTCACAAAGAACTCCTCGCGCATGGTCATGAAATCAGGATGGTCGGGGGCCATACCGAAGGCTTCGCCCAGCATGCCGCGCGCGCCGGCACCCGCCATGGGGCGGTAGCGCTCCAGCGGCAGCGACGGCAATCCGCGGTCCGTGCGCATCTTGTCGGCAGCGGCGCCCAAGTCCGGGGCACTGTCGATCAGCGTTCCGTCCAAATCAAACAACACCGCACGAATATTGTGAAACATGGGTGTGCCCTCAGGCGGTGCGCCGCGTGGCCACAAGATAGTTCACGCTGGTGTCCGCACTCAGCCAATAGCGCCGCGTGAGGGGGTTGTATTCCAGGCCCCGGGTATTTTGTACATGCAGGCCCGCGCTTCGGCAACTTGCGGCCAGTTCGCTGGGTCGAATCATCTTGGCGTACTCATGCGTTCCCCGTGGCAGCATGTTCAGCACATATTCAGCCCCTACGATGGCCAGCATGAAAGCCTTGGCATTGCGGTGGATGGTGGAGAAAAACACCCAGCCTCCCGGTTTCACGAGCTCTGAGCATGCCCTCACCACCGATCCTGGATCAGGTACGTGCTCGAGCATTTCCATGCATGTGACGACATCGAAGCTGGCAGGTTGCTCCTTGGCCAAGGCTTCCACGCTGATTTCCCGGTACTGGATATTGGTGGTCTGAGCTTCCAGCGCATGCAATTGCGCCACGCGCAGGGCCTTGGAGGCCAGATCGATGCCCGTCACCTCCGCGCCCTTGCGGGCCATGGAATCGGCCAGGATGCCGCCGCCACAGCCGACATCCAGAACGCGCTTGCCCGACAGGTCGCACTGCCCCTGGATCCAGTCAAGCCGCAAAGGATTGATCTGGTGCAAGGGACGGAATTCACTTTCAGGGTCCCACCAGCGATGGGCCAATTCGGAAAACTTGGCCAGTTCGGCCGGATCTGCATTGACGGTTTCACTCATGCCAGAGATTGTCCATGAAGGAAGGGAAATGGAGGATAAAACCCCCAGACGCAAAAAAGCCCCGTTGCCGGGGCTTTTTTGTGAAGCAATCCGAAGATTACTTGGAAGCGCGGGTACCGACCACTTCGATTTCCACGCGACGGTTCTTCGCACGGCCTTCGGCGGTCTTGTTGTCGGCGACGGGTTGCTTTTCGCCCTTGCCTTCGGTGTAGACGCGGTTCTTTTCGATGCCCTTGGACACCAGATAAGCCTTCACGGCTTCGGAACGGCGAACCGACAGCTTCTGGTTGTATGCATCAGAGCCCACGGAGTCGGTGTGACCCACGGCAATGATCACTTCCAGGTTGATGTCCTTGACCTTGGAAACCAGATCATCCAGCTTGGCCTTGCCTTCTGGCTTCAGCACCGACTTGTCGAAGTCGAAGAATGCGTCAGCGGCATAGGTCACCTTGGTAGCGACAGCAGGTGCTGGAGCTGGTGCGGGTGCTGGAGCGGCAGCGGGTGCTGGGGCGGCGGCTGGAGCAGCAGCGGCAGCTGGAGCGGGGGCGACGATCGCGCCATCGCAGCCAGGAGCAGCAGTGGCAGGCGTCCAGTTGGCATTGCGCCAGCAGTATTCGTTGGTGCCGTTCTTCCAGACCAGTTGGCCAGAAGCATCTCTCCAGTTGTCAACGGTTTGTGCGCCAGCGGCGGTTGCGAGCGCTGCAGAGGCAAACAACATCGCCACTTTGTTCAGTTTCTTCATGGTTCTCCTCTTGGGGAAAAAGCCGCAGCCGCGCTGCGAATCAGGACGCTTGGGGTGACCACCACCCGAAGCGTTCAAACGATTGTGCCATACGTAACAGGGCAAAAGCGGTGGAGGCTACCCAGGGCCCGTAGGACAAAACCGGAATTGCTTCGATATGTTGCGTGGTCGCTACACGGTCTTACCTCTAAAATGGTTCTCCTTCGCCGCCACCGCCGTCCCCAATGACCCAGTTTGCCAAAGAAACCCTGCCGATCAGCCTCGAAGAAGAGATGCGGCGCAGTTACCTCGATTACGCGATGAGCGTGATCGTGGGCCGGGCCCTGCCCGATGCGCGCGATGGGCTGAAGCCTGTACACCGCCGCGTACTTTTTGCGATGCACGAGCTCAACAACGACTGGAACCGACCTTATAAAAAGTCGGCCCGTATCGTGGGAGACGTGATCGGCAAATACCACCCGCATGGTGACTCCGCCGTTTACGACACCATCGTGCGGATGGCGCAGGATTTTTCGCTGCGCCACATGCTGGTGGATGGCCAGGGCAATTTCGGGTCCGTGGACGGCGATAACGCTGCGGCAATGCGGTATACCGAAATCCGGCTGGCCAAGATCGCCCACGAAATGCTGGGCGACATCGACAAGGAAACCGTCGATTTCGGGCCCAATTACGACGGCAGCGAGAAGGAGCCGCTGGTATTGCCCAGCAAACTCCCCAACCTGCTGGTCAATGGCTCGGCCGGTATTGCCGTGGGCATGGCCACGAATATTCCGCCCCACAACCTCAACGAGGTGGTGGATGCCTGCCTGCACATGCTGCGCAATCCGGACGTGTCCATCGACGAGTTGATGGAGATCATTCCGGCGCCCGACTTCCCCACCGCCGGCATCATCTACGGCATCAATGGCGTGAAGGACGGCTACCGCACAGGGCGCGGGCGCGTGATCATGCGCGCCAAATGCCACTTCGAGGACATCGATCGCGGGCAGCGCCAGGCGATCATCGTGGACGAGCTGCCCTACCAGGTCAACAAGAAGACGCTGCAGGAGCGCATGGCCGAGCTGGTGCACGAGAAGAAGATCGAGGGCATCAGCCACATCCAGGACGAATCCGACAAGTCGGGCATGCGCCTGGTGATCGAGCTCAAGCGCGGCGAAGTGCCCGAGGTGGTGCTCAACAACCTGTACAAGCAGACGCAGCTGCAGGACACCTTCGGCATGAACATGGTGGCGCTGATCGACGGCCAGCCCCGCCTGTGCAACCTGCGCGACCTGATCAGCGTCTTCCTGCAACACCGCCGCGAGGTGGTCACCCGCCGCACGGTGTTCGAGCTGCGCAAGGCGCGCGACCGCGGTCACGTGCTCGAAGGCCTGGCCGTGGCCCTGGCCAACATCGACGACTTCATCGCCATCATCCGCAACGCGCCCACGCCGCCCGTGGCCAAGGCCGAGCTGATGGCCCGCCCCTGGGACAGCAAGCTGGTGCGCGAGATGCTCACCCGCACGCGTGCCGATGGCGGCGTGATCAACGCCGACGACTACCGCCCGGACGGCCTGGAGAAGGAATTCGGCATGGGCCAGGACGGCCTGTACCGCCTGTCGGAAACGCAGGCCCAGGAAATCCTGCAGATGCGCCTGCAGCGCCTCACGGGCCTGGAGCAGGACAAGATCGTGGCCGAGTACAAGGAAGTCATGGCGGTCATCGAAGACCTGCTGGACATCCTGGCCAAGCCCGAGCGCGTATCGGTCATCATCGGCGACGAACTCACTTCCATCAAGCAGGAATTCGGCCAGCACAAGCTGGGCGCACGCCGCAGCATCGTCGAATACAGCGCGCAGGACCTCTCCACCGAGGACCTGATCACCCCCACCGACATGGTGGTCACGCTCAGCCACACCGGCTATATCAAGAGCCAGCCCCTGTCCGAATACCGCGCCCAGAAGCGTGGCGGGCGCGGCAAGCAGGCCACGGCGACCAAGGAAGACGACTGGATCGACCAGCTCTTCATCGCCAACACGCACGACTACATCCTGTGCTTCTCCAACCGCGGCCGCCTGTACTGGCTCAAGGTCTGGGAAGTGCCGGCAGGCTCGCGCGGCTCGCGCGGCCGCCCCATCGTCAACATGTTCCCCCTGCAGGACGGAGAGAAGATCAACGTCGTGCTGCCGCTCACGGGCGACATGCGCACCTTCCCGGCGGACCGCTATGTCTTCATGGGCACCAGCATGGGCACCGTCAAGAAAACGGCGCTGGATGAATTCAGCAACCCGCGCAAGGGCGGCATCATCGCCGTGAACCTGGACGACGGCGACTATCTGATCGGCGCCGCCCTTACCGACGGCCAGCACGACGTGATGCTGTTCAGCGACGGCGGCAAGGCCGTGCGCTTCGACGAGAACGACGTGCGCCCGCTGGGCCGCCAGGCCCGCGGCGTGCGCGGCATGATGCTGGAAGACGGCCAGAGCGTGATCGCCATGCTGGTGGCCGAAGACGAAACGCAAAGCGTGCTCACCGCCACCGAAAACGGCTACGGCAAGCGCACCAGCATCACCGAATACACGCGCCACGGCCGGGGCACCAAGGGGATGATCGCCATCCAGCAGAGCGAGCGCAACGGCAAGGTCGTGGCCGCCACGCTGGTGCATGCCGACGACGAGATCATGCTGATCACCGACAAGGGCGTTCTGGTGCGCACTCGCGTCTCCGAGATCCGGGAACTGGGCCGCGCCACGCAGGGCGTGACGCTGATCGCTCTGGACGAAGGGTCCAAGCTCAGCGGCCTGCAGCGCATTGTCGAAAACGATGCCAACGTCGCAGATGCCGAGGCCGACGGCGAAGGCCATCCGGACAGCGCAGCCCCCACGGCCCCCGACACCCCGGAAACACCCGACGCCTGACCTCCCGGTGGATGCGGAGCCTGCGGGCCCCCTCCAGGAATGCTATTGAAAGTGAAGCTGCCAGCGCTTACGCCATAAGCGCCAGCAGCCTTTTTGACCAAGAAACATGATGCGCCCCTACAACTTCTCGGCCGGCCCGGCCGCCATACCCACCGAAGTCCTGGAGCAGGCCGCCGCCGAAATGCTGGACTGGCACGGCAGCGGCATGGGCGTGATGGAGATGAGCCATCGCGGCAAGGAGTTCCTGTCCATTTACGAACAGGCGGAAGCCGACCTGCGCGGGCTGCTGGCCGTGCCGGCGAACTTCAAGATCCTGTTCATGCAGGGCGGCGGCCTCGCCGAGAACGCCATCGTCCCGCTCAATCTCTCGCGCGCTGGCGTGGTCGATTTCGTGGTGACTGGCAGCTGGAGCCAGAAGTCGCAAAAGGAGGCGCGCAAGTACGCCAGTGAAGTCAACCTCGTCGCCAATGCCGAAGACACCGGGTTCACCACCCTGCCTGACCCTTCGACCTGGACGGTCAGCCGGGGGGCCAGCTACCTGCACCTCTGCAGCAACGAAACCATCAATGGCATCGAATTCCACCAGTTGCCCGACCTCAAGGCACTGGGCAGCGATGCCCCGCTGGTCATCGATTTCTCGTCGCACGTTGCCTCGCGCCCGGTGGACTGGTCGCGCGTCGGCCTGGCATTCGGCGGCGCGCAGAAGAACCTGGGGCCCGCCGGCCTCACGCTGGTCGTGGTGCGCGAAGACCTGCTCGGCCACGCCCTGCCCGCCTGCCCGAGCGCCTTCGACTACAAGACCGTGGCCGACAACCAGTCGATGTACAACACGCCACCGACCTGGGGCATCTACATCGCAGGCCTGACCTTCCAGTGGCTCAAGCGCCAGACCGAAGGCAGCCTGACCGGCGTGGCCGCCATGGAGCAGCGCAACATCGCCAAGGCCGACCTCCTCTACAGCGCCATCGACAGCTCGCAGTTGTATGTGAACAAGGTCGCCGCCAACTGCCGCTCGCGCATGAACATCCCGTTCTTCCTGCGCGACGAAAGCCGCAACGACGCCTTCCTGGCCGGGGCCAAGGAACGCGGCCTGCTGCAACTCAAGGGCCACAAGTCCGTGGGCGGCATGCGCGCCAGCGTCTACAACGCCATGCCATTGGCCGGCGTGCAGGCGCTGGTGGACTACATGCGAGAATTTGAACAAAAACACGCCTGAGAAGGCGCAAAACGAACCCGGCATGCCCGTACGCCCCACGAAAGCGCCCTCGGACACACCGGATTCCTTTGCACCTTCTGAACGCCGGTGGCACACCGGTTGACGAGCAGCCCCGCACAGACATCCCCATTCATGAACACTCCGCAAGCCTCACCCGACCTCGCCAGCCTGCGCGTGCAGATCGACTCCATCGACCAGCAACTGCTCACGCTGCTGAACCAGCGGGCGCTGGTGGCCGAGCAGGTGGGGGAAGTCAAGAAGCGCGAAGGCACGCCCTTCTTCCGCCCCGACCGCGTGGCGCAGGTCATCGAGAAGATCCAGACCGCCAACCCCGGCCCGCTCAAGGGCCCGCACGTGGCCGCCATCTGGCGCGAGATCATGTCGGCCTGCCTGGCGCTCGAATCGCCCCAGCGCGTGGCCGTGCTGGGCCCCGAAGGCACGTTCTGCGAGCAGGCGGCCATTGAATTCTTCGGCGGCGCGGCCGACCTGATGTACTGCGCCAACTTCGACGAGGTGTTCCACGCCACCGCGGCTGGCAGCGCCCAGTACGGCGTGGTGGGCGTGGAGAACTCCACCGAGGGCGTGGTGACCCGCTCGCTCGACCTGTTCCTGCACACCCCCACCCATGTGGTGGGCGAAGTGAGCCTGCTGGTGCGCCACAACCTGCTGCGCACCACGAACTCGCTCGATGGCATCGAGGTGGTGCTGGCGCATCCGCAGGCGCTGGCCCAATGCCAGGCCTGGCTGACCAAGCACCTGCCCCATGCCGAGCGCCGCCCCGTGTCGAGCAATGCCGAGGGCGCCCGGCTGGCCACCACCAACCCGGCCTGGGCCGGCCTGTCGAGCGAACGCGCGGCCCAGCAGTTCGGGCTGCACATCGTGGCCCACGCCATCCAGGACGACGCCTACAACCGCACGCGCTTTGCCATCATCTGCCTGCCGCACACCCTGCAGACGCCACCGCCCTCGGGCAAGGACTGCACCAGCCTGGTGGTCTCGGTGCCCAACCAGCCCGGCGCGGTGCACGACCTGCTGGTGCCGCTCAAGACCCATGGCGTGTCCATGACGCGCTTCGAGTCCCGCCCTGCCCGCACCGGCCAGTGGGAGTACTACTTCTACATCGACCTCGACGGCCATCCCGCCCAGCCCCATGTGGCACGGGCCCTGGAAGAACTGCGCAGCCTGTGCGCGTTCTACAAGGTCCTGGGCACTTACCCCGTGTCGTCCTGAGGAGCCACCGCCATGTTCGAACAATTGGGACTGATCGGCTGCGGACTCATGGGCGGCTCATTCGCCCTGGCCATGAAGAAGGCCGGCCTCGTCAAGCGCGTGGTGGGCTACAGCAAGTCGCCCTCCACCACCGACCGCGCACGCCAGCTGGGCGTGATCGATGTGGAGGCGCCCTCGGCCCTGCTCGCGGTGGCCGGCGCCGACATCGTGCTGCTGGCCGTGCCCGTGGCCGCCACCGAGGCCACGCTCAAGGCCATCAAACACCTCGTCACGCCCCAGATGCTGATCATGGACGTGGGCTCGACCAAGGCCGATGTGGTCCAGGCCGCACGCCGCGCCCTGCGCGACCAGGTGGGATCGTTCGTGCCGGCGCACCCGATCACGGGGCGCGAAGTGTCGGGCGTGGAACACGCCGAGGCCGACCTCTACAGTGGCCGCCAGGTCATCCTCACGCCCATCGAGCGCACGCTCACCGTACAGCTGCAAAGGGCCGACGACATCTGGACCGCGCTGGGTTGCCGCGTGACCAGCATGTCGCCCGAGTCGCATGACGCGGCCTTTGCCGCGGTCAGCCACCTGCCCCACGTGCTGGCCTTTGCGATGATGAACAGCATCACGGGCCAGTCGACCGGCGACGAATTCCTGTCGCTGGCGGGCCCGGGGTTCCGGGACTTCACCCGCATAGCGGCCAGCGATCCGAAGGTCTGGCGCGACATCCTGCTGTCCAACCGGGAAGAGCTGATCGCCCAGTCCAAGCTCTTCCAGCAGGCGCTGCACACCATCGAGCAGGCCATGGAAAAAGGTGACGCCCAGGCGCTGGAAGACATGCTGACGCTGGCCAGCGAGACCCGCGCGCACTGGCGCATGGGCGCGAAGAGAAAATAACCCCCCTGAGTCGCCTGCGGCGCCTTCCCCCAAGGGGGACGCCACCCGTGGCCTGGCAACGCCAGTTCCACGGTGGCACTGGCCTAGGACACGCCGGTGCACAGGCCATTGGCCTAACCGACAAAACACACCGATGTACAGCACCGCATTCCTCGACCTGCCTCCCCTGCAAACCGCGGCGGGCGAAGTCCACCTGCCCGGTTCCAAGAGCATCTCCAACCGGGTGCTGCTGCTGGCGGCTCTCAGCAACGGCACCACCACCGTGCACGACCTGCTGGCATCCGACGACACCCGCGTGATGCTCGACGCGCTGCGCCAGATCGGCTGCACCGTCGACGAGAACGGCAGCACCGTGCACATCACAGGCCTGGGCGGGCGGGCGCCCCAATCGCCCGCCAAGCTCTTCATGGGCAATGCCGGCACCGCCATGCGGCCCCTGACGGCTGCGCTGGCACTGCTGGGTGGCGAATTCGAGCTGTCCGGCGTCCCGCGCATGCACGAACGCCCCATCGGCGACCTGGTGGACGCGCTGCGCCAACTGGGCTGCCAGATCGACTACCTGGGCAATGACGGCTACCCGCCGCTGCGCATCGCCCATGCGAACGGCGTGCCTGCCCTGGCGCTGGCGGCGTCCATCCGCGTGCGCGGCGATGTGTCGAGCCAGTTCCTCACCGCCCTGCTCATGGCGCTGCCGCTGGCCGCCGGCGCGCAGGCCATCGTGATCGAGGTCGTGGGCGAACTGATCTCCAGGCCCTACATTGCCATCACGCTGCAGCTGCTGGCGCGGTTCGGCATCGTGGTCGAACACCAGGACTGGCAGCGTTTCACCATCCCCGCCGGCAGCCGCTACCAGTCGCCGGGCAGCATCCACGTAGAGGCCGACGCCTCTTCCGCTAGCTATTTCATAGCACTTGGCGCAATCGCAGAAAGCGCCAATGGCCTAAAAGGCATCAAGATCCAGGGCGTGGGGCTGGATTCCATCCAGGGTGACATCCGCTTCGTGGAAGCCGCGCGCGCCATGGGCGCGGTGGTCACGGGCGGCCCCAACTGGCTGGAGATCCAGCGCGGCGCGTGGCCGCTCACGGCCATCGACCTGGACTGCAACCACATCCCCGACGCCGCCATGACGCTGGCCGTGATGGCGCTGTATGCCGAAGGCACCACCACCCTGCGCAACATCGCCAGCTGGCGCGTGAAGGAAACCGACCGCATCGCGGCGATGGCCACCGAGCTGCGCAAGCTCGGCGCCACAGTGGAAGAAGGTGCGGACTTCATCCGCGTCACGCCGCCGGCGCAGGTGCAGGCGTGGAAGGCCGCCAGCATCCACACCTATGACGATCACCGCGTGGCCATGTGCTTTTCACTGGCCGCCTTCAACCCGGCAAGCCTGCCCGTGCGCATCGAAGACCCCAAGTGCGTGGCCAAGACCTTCCCGGACTATTTCGAAGCCCTGTTCTCGGTCACGCAGGCAGCCACGGACCACATCCCGGTGATCTGCATCGACGGTCCCACCGCCTCGGGCAAGGGCACGGTGGCCGCTGCCGTCGCGCAGCGCCTGGGCTACCGCTTCCTGGACTCGGGGGCGATGTACCGCATCACGGCCCTGGCCGCCCTGCGTGCCGGCCTGGCTATCCAGCCGGAGGACGAGCCCCGCATTGCCGCCATGGCCCAGACGCTGCCCGTGCGCTTCGAGGGCGGCCGGGTGTGGCTGGGCAGCGACGACGTGACTGAAGCCATCCGCACCGAAGAGGCCGGCATGAACGCCTCCCGCGTCTCCGCCCTGCCCGCCGTGCGCGCGGCCCTGGTGGACCTGCAGCACAGCTTCCGGCGCCTGCCGGGCCTGGTGGCGGACGGCCGCGACATGGGCACGGTGATCTTCCCGGACGCCCCGCTCAAGGTGTATCTGACGGCCAGCGCCGCCTGCCGCGCCGAGCGCCGTTATAAACAGTTGATTTCAAAGGGTTTTTCAGCTAAGATCGAAGACCTTCGCGCGGATCTGGAGGCACGCGACGCCCGGGACAGTTCCCGCAGCATCGCACCCCTCAAGCCCGCGCAGGACGCTCTGGTCCTGGACAACTCCAACTTGACGATTGATGAAGCCGTCGAGCAGGTGTTGGCCTGGTGGCAGGAGCGTCAGCCCTTCGCAGCTTCTGCGCAGGGCTGACGGCGCGGGGCCCTGGCTAAAATCCGGGTCCCTCAGGCAAAGCCGAAAGGCCTTGCAACAGGCCCACGCAGCCCCTCTCGCGCGCCAGCGCACAGGCTGTATGGATCGTTAACCTAACCCGCGGTTCTACCGCAAAAAACCACCGCAAGCAGCTATAAAAACAGTAGCAATGGTGCTACTGGAATCCTGTTTGTGGCAAGGAAACACATGTCCGAATCTTTTGCCGCCCTTTTTGAAGAATCCCTGCAGCGTACGGAAATGCGCCCAGGCGAAGTGATCACCGCTGAAGTCGTGCGCGTCGAGCACAACTTCGTCGTGGTCAACGCCGGCCTCAAGTCCGAAGCCTACGTGCCGCTGGAAGAGTTCAAGAACGACAAGGGCGAAGTCGAAGTCCAAGTGGGTGACTTCGTGTCGGTGGCCATTGGGTCCATCGAAAACGGCTACGGCGACACCATCCTGTCGCGCGACACCGCCAAGCGTCTGGCTTCCTGGATGAGCCTGGAAAAGGCCCTGGAATCCGGCGAATTCGTCACCGGCACCACGTCCGGCAAGGTCAAGGGCGGCCTGACTGTCCTGGTCAACGGCATCCGCGCGTTCCTGCCCGGTTCGCTGATCGATACGCGTCCGATCAAGGATCTGACGCCGTACGAAAACAAGACCATGGAATTCAAGGTCATCAAGCTCGACCGCAAGCGCAACAACGTGGTGCTGAGCCGCCGCGCCGTGGTGGAAGCTTCCATGGGCGAAGAGCGCGCCAAGCTGATGGAAACCCTGAAGGAAGGCTCCATCGTTCAAGGCGTGGTCAAGAACATCACCGAATACGGTGCGTTCGTGGACCTGGGCGGCATCGACGGCCTGCTGCACATCACCGACATGGCATGGCGCCGCGTGCGTCACCCATCGGAAGTGGTGACGGCTGGCCAGGAAATCACCGCCAAGATCCTGAAGTTCGACACCGAGAAGAACCGTGTCTCGCTGGGCCTGAAGCAAATGGGCGACGACCCATGGATGGGCGTGAACCGCCGCTACCCACAAGGCACGCGCCTGTTCGGCAAGATCACGAACATCGCCGACTACGGCGCATTCGTGGAACTCGAACCCGGCATCGAAGGCCTGGTGCACGTCTCCGAAATGGACTGGACCAACAAGAACATCGCTCCCGCCAAGCTGGTTTCGCTGGGCGACGAAGTCGAAGTCATGGTCCTGGAAATCGACGAAGACAAGCGCCGCATCAGCCTGGGCATGAAGCAGTGCAAGGCCAACCCATGGCAGGAATTCGCACAGGACACGAAGCGCGGCGACCGCGTCAAGGGTCCGATCAAGTCGATCACCGACTTCGGCGTGTTCGTGGGCCTGGCTGCCGGCATCGACGGCCTGGTGCACCTGTCCGACCTCTCGTGGAACGAACCCGGCGAAGCCGCTGTTCGCAACTACAAGAAGGGCCAGGAAGTGGAAGCCATCGTGCTGGCCGTGGACGTGGACCGCGAGCGCATCTCGCTGGGCATCAAGCAGCTCGACGGCGACCCATTCACGACCTTCGTGACCGTGAACGACAAGGGCCAGACGGTGACCGGCAAGGTCAAGACCGTGGACGCCCGTGGCGCTGAAATCGACCTCGGCGAAGACATCGTGGGCTACCTGCGCGCTTCGGAAATCTCCCGCGACCGCGTGGAAGATGCCCGCAACGTGCTCAAGGAAGGCGACGAAGTCACCGCTGTGGTGGTCAACGTGGATCGCAAGACCCGCAACATCCAGCTGTCGATCAAGCAGAAGGACATGGCCGACGAACAAGGCGCCATGGCCAACCTGAGCCAGCAATCGAGCCGCGAAAGCGCCGGCACGACCAGCCTGGGCGCCCTGCTGCGCGCCAAGCTGGACAACTCGGAAAAGTAAAGCGCTGACCCGTTAAACGGTCAGACAGCGGGCGCCTCGGCGCCCGCTCTTTTTTCAGCCAAGACTGCCTATGTCCCAAGATTCCATGACCCGCTCAGACCTCGTCGAAGAACTGGCCGCCCGTTTCGGCCAGCTGACACACCGCGATGCCGAATACGCCGTCAAGACCATTCTGGACGCCGTGGGCGAGGCCCTGGTGCGTGGGCACCGCATCGAGATCCGGGGCTTTGGCAGCTTCTCGGTGAACCACCGCCCTCCCCGCATGGGCCGCAATCCGCGCAGCGGCGAGGCCGTGGCCATCCCCGAAAAGCGCGTACCCCATTTCAAGCCCGGCAAGGCCCTGCGCGAAGCCGTGGACAAGCGCACCGCCGAAATGGAAGAAAACTCCGGCACGGCAAGCAACGCATCCATTCAAAAATGATAGCTATCAGCGCTTGATGAGCAAGCGCTAAAGGCCTTTTTGATCTGGATACCAGCCCTCCGGGAGCCCCGCCGCCCCGCATGCGCAAGCTCTTAGAATCGCCCCACCACTGGGGAGACCGATGAAATACCTCCTGTGGCTGCTCAAGGCAGCCATTTTTTTTACGCTGTTTGCCTTCGCGCTGAACAACCAGCAGGACGCCACCGTGCACTTCTTCTTTGGCACCCAATGGCGCGCCCCCCTGGTGCTGGTGGTGCTGACCGCCTTCTCGGCAGGCCTGGCCGTCGGGGTGCTGGGCATGGTGCCGCGCTGGTGGAGGCACCGCGCCGCCGCGCGCCGCGCCCATGCCGCCGTGGCGTCCCCCGCGCCGGCATCGGCACCCGCCGCCGCGGCCAGCACGGCCCCCCCTGCCCCGCCACCACCGCCCGACCTGCCCTCCGCCCATGGAATTTGACCTGACCTGGATTCTGCTGGGCCTGCCCGTGGCCTTCGTGCTGGGCTGGCTGGCATCGCGCTTCGACCTGCGCCAGCTGCGCGCCGAGAACCGCCGCGCGCCCAAGGCCTACTTCAAGGGCCTGAACTTCCTGCTCAACGAGCAGCAGGACCAGGCCATCGACGCCTTCATCGAGGCGGTGCAGAACGACCCCGACACCTCGGAGCTGCACTTTGCGCTGGGCAACCTGTTCCGCCGCCGGGGCGAATACGACCGTGCCGTGCGCGTGCACGAGCACCTGCTCTCGCGCGGCGACCTCTCCCGCACCGACCGCGAGCGTGCCCAGCACGCGCTGGCGCTCGACTTCCTCAAGGCCGGCCTGCTCGACCGCGCGGAAGAAGCCCTGCACCGCCTGGAAGGCACCCCCTTCGAGGCCCAGGCCCGCCTGGCGCTGCTGGCCATCTATGAACGTTCGCGCGACTGGCCCCATGCCGCCACCATCGCCCGCAAGATGCACGACGCCGATCAGGGAGACTTCAGCACCCGCCAGGCCCACTACCTGTGCGAGCAGGCCCTGGCGCTGAGCACCCAGGGGGACCTGCCCGGTGCCCAGGCCCTGCTGGAGCAGGCCGTGGCCGCCGCCCCGGAGGCCGCCCGCGCGCGCATCGAGCTGGCGCGCCTGCAGCGCCTCATGGGCCAGCCCGCCGCCGTGCTGGCCACCCTGAAAACACTGGGCGAGCGCAACCCCGCCGCTTTGCCCCTGGCCGCCGCGCTGCTCGTCGAGGCCGCCACCGCCACGGGGCGCACACCGGAAGCGCAGGCGCTGCTGCAGGCGCACTACGCGCAGGCACCGTCCCTGGACGTGCTCGAAAGCATCGTGGCCATGGAAGCCGCCGACGACGCCACGCGCGGCACGGCACGGCAGCGCTATGTGCAGCACCTGGACAAGGAACGCTCGCTCGTGGCCGCCGCCAAATGGCTGGCCGCCGAGAAGCTGGAGCACGAGGAGTTCCACCCCCAGATCCAGCGTGCGCTGGAGCATGCCGTCAAGCCGCTCACCCGCTACCGCTGCGCGGCCTGCGGGTTCGAGGCACGCCAGCATTTCTGGCAGTGCCCCGGCTGCCAGACCTGGGACAGCTATCCGGCGCGCCGCGTCGAGGAACTCTGAAAGCCGCCGGGCCAGGCCGCGCCACCCCCACCAGGAGACCATTCGCCATGCTGAAGAAACTGCTTGCCCTTTTCGCCGCGCTGTGTGCCGCCGCGGCATTCGCCGCCGTGGACGTGAACACCGCCACCGAGGCTGAACTCGACGGCATCAAGGGCATCGGTCCCGGCCTGTCGGGCCGGATCCTGGAAGAGCGCAGGAACGCGCCTTTCAAGGACTGGGGCGACTTCATCGGCCGTGTCGGCGGCGTGGGACCCAAGAGCGCGGTGAATTTCTCCAGGGAAGGCCTGACGGTCGGCGGCAAGAAATACAGCGCCGCAGCGGCCGCCAGGGCCGAAGCGAAAAACCACCACGGCAGCAGGAAACAAGCCGTGGACCGCAAGCCCCACGGGGGCACGGGGAACGATGCGGCGCCTCCTGCCGCCACGGCGCCAGGGCACGCTGCCGCCGCCAGCGCTAGCAAAAGCTAAGCACGCTCTTCAGGCTTCAGGCCCGCCTCGGCGGGCTTGTCTTTTTGTGCCCACCGGCTGCACAACGGCAAGGCCCGGGCAGGGGCTTTGGAGCGAACCCCTAAAATTGTTCGCGCATGCCCCTGATCACCCTCATTCTCCTTCCCTTCATCGGCAGCCTTCTGGCGGCCGTGCTGCCCGCCAATGCGCGCAACACCGAGTCCACGCTGGCGGGGCTAATCGCCGTGTTCTGCACCGTGCAGGTCGCGCTGTGTTTTCCCGAGATCGCCGACGGCGGCGTATTGCGGCAGGAGATCGAGTGGCTGCCCGCGCTGGGCCTGAACCTGGTCATCCGCATGGACGGTTTCGCGTGGATGTTCTGCATGCTGGTGCTGGGCGTGGGCAGCCTGGTGGTGCTGTATGCGCGCTACTACATGTCGGCGGCCGACCCGGTGCCGCGCTTTTTTGCGTTCTTCCTGGCGTTCATGGGTGCGATGGCGGGCGTGGTGCTGTCGGGCAACATCATCCAGATCGCGTTCTTCTGGGAGCTGACCAGCCTGTTCTCCTTCCTGCTGATCGGCTACTGGCACCACCGCAAGGATGCGCGGCGTGGGGCACGCATGGCGCTCACGGTCACGGGCACGGGCGGCCTGTGCATGCTGGCCGGCATGCTGGTGTTGGGCCACATCGTGGGCAGCTACGACCTCGACCACGTGCTGGCCGCCGGCGCACTGATCAAGGCGCACCCGCTGTACCTGACCGCGCTGGTGCTGATCCTGCTGGGCGCGCTGACCAAGAGCGCGCAGTTCCCGTTCCACTTCTGGCTGCCCCACGCCATGGCCGCGCCCACGCCTGTGTCGGCGTACCTGCACTCGGCCACCATGGTCAAGGCGGGCGTGTTCTTGCTGGCGCGGATGTGGCCCGCGCTCGCGGGCACCGAGGCATGGTTCTGGCTGGTGGGGGGGGCGGGCCTTTGCACGCTGCTGGTGGGTGGCTACGCGGCCATGTTCCAGAACGACCTCAAGGGCCTGCTGGCCTATTCGACCATCTCGCACCTCGGGCTCATCACCCTGCTGCTCGGCCTGAACAGCCCGCTGGCCGCCGTGGCCGCCGTGTTCCACATCATGAACCACGCCACCTTCAAGGCTTCGCTGTTCATGGCCGTGGGCATCGTGGACCATGAAAGTGGCACGCGCGACATCCGCCGCCTGTCGGGCCTGCGCACGATGATGCCCATCACCGCCACGCTGGCCATGGTGGCCAGCGCGGCGATGGCCGGCGTGCCGCTGCTCAACGGCTTCCTGTCCAAGGAAATGTTCTTTGCCGAAACGGTGTACGTGAACACCACGCCGATGCTGGAATGGCTGCTGCCCGTGGCCGCCACCGTGGCGGGCATGTTCAGCGTGGCGTATTCGCTGCGCTTCACGGTGGATGTGTTCTGGGGCCCGCCCGCCACCGACCTGCCGCGCCCACCCCACGAGCCGCCGCACTGGATGCGGGTGCCGGTGGAACTCCTCGTGCTGGCCTGCCTGGTGGTGGGCACGCTGCCTGCCTGGTCCGTGGGCGCCTACCTGGCCGCGGCCGCAGGGCCGGTGGTGGGGGGCGAGCTGCCCACCTACAGCCTGGCGGTCTGGCACGGGTTCAACACACCGTTCGTGATGAGCCTGGTGGCCCTGGGCGGGGGCATCGCGCTGTATGCCCTGCTGCGCTGGCAGCGCGAAAAAGGCGTGCTGGATGCGCCGCCGGTCATGCACCACATCAGCGGCCAGCGGCTGTTCGAAGGCACCCTGGCGGCCGTCACCCAGTGGGGCCGCCATGGCCGCCGGATGCTGGGCACCGGGCGGCTGCAGTGGCAGATGCTGTGGCTGGTGAGTGCCGCGCTGGTGGCCTGCGTGCTGCCCCTGTGGGCTCGTGGCCTGCCCATTGGCGACCGGGCGCAGCTGCCGCTGTCTCCGGCCTTCGCGCTGCTGTGGCTGCTGGGCGGGCTGTGCGCCATGGCGGCGGCCTGGCAGGCCAAGTACCACCGTCTGGCGGCGCTCACCCTGCTGGGTGGCGCGGGGCTGTGCGTGTGCCTGACCTTCCTCTGGTTTTCAGCCCCCGACCTGGCGCTCACGCAGATCGTGGTGGAGGTCGTGACGACCATCCTCATCCTGCTGGGCCTGCGCTGGCTGCCGCGCCGCGACGAGGCCCTGCGCAAGCCCACGCTGGCCGAAGAGCGCCGCACCCAGCTGCGCCGCTACCGCGACATGGCGCTGGCGCTGACCACGGGTGCGGGCATGGCCCTGCTGTCGTTCGCGATGATGAGCCGGCCCTTCCCCGACAGCACCTCCACCTTCTTCCTGGAGCGCGCGCTCAGCGAAGGCGGGGGCACCAATGTCGTCAACGTGATGCTGGTGGACTTCCGGGGCTTCGACACCTTTGGCGAGATCGTGGTGCTGGGCATCGTGGCCCTGACGGTGTATGCGCTGCTGCGGCGCTTTCGGCCCGCGCGCGAGGTGATGGACCTGCCGCCCCAGCAGCGCGCGCTGCCCGCCGATGTGGACACCGACCTGTCCAACCCGCGCCAAACCGCCGACACCGCCGTGGGCTACCTCATGGTGCCCGCCGTGCTGGTGCGGCTGATGCTGCCGTTCGCGACCCTCGTGTCCATGTACCTGTTCATGCGCGGGCACAACGAGCCCGGCGGCGGTTTCGTGGCGGGGCTGGTGTTCTCGGTGGCGCTGCTGCTGCAGTACATCGTCTCGGGCACCTCGTGGGTCGAAGCCCACCTGCCCCTGTACCCGCGCCGCTGGATCGGCGTGGGCCTGCTGGTCGCGCTGGCCACCGGCCTGGGGGCCTGGGCCTGGGGCTACCCCTTCCTGACCAGCCACACGGCCCACCTGCACCTGCCCTGGGTGGGCGAGGTGCACGTGGCCAGCGCGCTGTTCTTCGACATCGGCGTGTTCACGCTGGTGGTGGGCTCGACCATGCTCATCCTCACCGGCATCGCCCACCAGTCGGTGCGCAGCCACCGCTACAACAACGCACGCACGGCCGATGAGGTGCAGGCCGCCGCGGCGACACAGGGAGAAGGCCCATGGAACTGATTCTGGCCCTGGCCATCGGCGTGCTCACCGGCTCGGGCGTGTGGCTGCTGCTGCGCCCCCGCACCTTCCAGATCATCATGGGCCTGTCGCTGCTGTCGTACGCCGTCAACCTCTTCATCTTCAGCATGGGCCGCCTGGGCCTGGCCATCGACAAGGAGCCCGTGCTGCAGCCCGGCCTGCCCCAGGACCTGGCCCACTACGCCGACCCCATGCCCCAGGCGCTCACGCTCACGGCCATCGTGATCGGCTTCGCCATGACCGCCCTCTTCCTCGTGGTGCTGCTGGCATCGCGCGGCATGGCGGGCACCGACCATGTGGACGGCACCAAGGGCAAAGACGTGCAGGAAATGCCATGATGAAGAACACCCCCCTGAGCGGCTTCGCCGCTTCCCCCCGATCTCGCAGCGCTGTGCGCTGCGGGCAGGGGGACGCAGCCCTCGCGGCGGGGCGGCCCTGGCTCGGCTGCCCTGGCCTGAGGCGCGCCCTTTTCATGCGCAGCGCCATGGAGTCCTGACATGACATCCGTGCACCTCCTACTGGAGCGGCTGATGCCGCACCTGATCCTGGCGCCGATCGCGCTGCCCCTGCTCACGGCCGGGCTCATGCTGCTGCTGCGCGAGGAGCGCCAGCGCACCAAGGTCACGCTCAACATCGCCTCGACCTTCCTGGGCCTGGTGGTGGCCGTGCTGCTGCTCGTGCAGGCCAAGGACCCCGCCCTTCACAACAGCCTGGCGGTGTACCTGCCGGGCAACTGGCCGGCGCCGTTCGGCATCGTGCTCGGCATCGACCGGCTCTCCGCCATGATGCTGGTGCTCGCCAGCACCGTGGCGCTGGCCACCGTGCTGTTCTCGGCGGCGCGCTGGCACCGCGCGGGGGTGCACTTCCACCCGCTGTTCCAGTTCCAGCTCATGGGGCTGGCGGGCGCGTTCCTCACGGCCGACCTGTTCAACCTGTTCGTGTTCTTCGAGATCATGCTGGCCGCGTCCTACGGCCTGCTGCTGCACGGCTCGGGCCGCCCGCGCGTGTCGGCGGGGCTGCACTACATCGCCATCAACCTGGCGGCCTCGTCGCTGTTCCTGATCGGCGTGTCCATGCTCTACGGCATCACCGGCACCCTGAACATGGCCGACCTGGCGCAGAACATCGCCGCCGTCGCGCCAGCGGACCGCGGCCTGCTGCACGCCGCTGCGGCGGTCCTCGCGGTGGCCTTTCTCATCAAGGCGGCGGTATGGCCCCTCAATTTTTGGCTGGTACCCGCCTACAGCGCGGCCACGGCCCCCGTGGGGGCGCTGTTCGCGCTGATGACCAAGGTGGGCGTGTACAGCGTGCTGCGGCTGTGGACACTGCTGTTCGGCGCCGAGGCCGGCGAATCGGCCCAGTTCGGCGGCCAGTGGCTCATCGGCGGCGGCATGCTCACGATGGCCTTCGGCGCCATCGGCATGCTGGGCTCGCAGCGCCTGGGGCACCTGGCGGGCTTCAGCGCCATCCTGTCGTCGGGCACGCTGCTGGCGGCGGTCGGCTTCGGGCAGAACCTGCTCACGGCCGGGCTGCTGTACTACCTGCTCAGCTCCACGCTGGCCGTGAGCGCGCTGTTCCTGCTGGCCGACCTGATCGACCGCTGGCGCAACGACGGCTCCAACCTCGCCCCCTACGAGCAGACCGACGACGCCCCGTTCCTGTCGGCCGACCTGGTGCCCACCGAAGGCATGAACCTCGACGACCAGGAGGAGGCACTCATCGGCCAGGTCATCCCTGCGGCGGCGGCGTTCCTGGGGCTGGCGTTCATGGCCTGCACGCTGATCATCGCGGGCCTGCCGCCCCTGCCGGGCTTCGTGGGCAAGTTCGCCATGGTCCACGCGCTCTTCAATCCGCTGGGCCTGGGGGCATCCCACGGATTCCAACTGGGCGCCGCGGGCTGGATGCTGGTGGCGCTGCTGGTGGGGTCGGGCCTGCTCGCGCTGCTGGCGCTCACGCGCGCGGGCATCCGCCATTTCTGGGCGGCGCACGACCGCACATCCCCCAAGCTGCTGGTGCTGGAAGGCCTGCCCATCGCGCTGCTGCTGCTGGCCAGCGCGGCCCTGGTATGGCAGGCGGGGGCCGTGATGCGCTACACCCAGGCCACGGCCGACGCGCTGCATGCCCCGTCCACCTATGTGCGCGCCGTGATGACCGCCGCGCCGGTGCCCAACCCGCCCCACGCGGATGCGCCCGCACCCCAAGGAACCACGCCCCCATGAAGCCCCGCAACACCCCCGTGCAGCGGCCCTTCAAGCGCCTGGTGCCCGCCCCCGTGCTCTCGCTGGCGCTGCTGGCGCTGTGGCTGCTGCTCAACCGCAGCCTGAGCGCGGGCCACATCGTGCTGGGCACGGTGCTCGCGCTGGCCATCCCGCTGCTCACGGCCGGGCTGCGCCCGTTGCCCGTGCGCATCCGCAAACCCGGTGCCGTGCTGCGCCTGGCATTCACGGTGGTGGCGGACACCACCCGCTCCAACCTGGCCGTGGCGCGCCTGCTGCTCGCGCCGGGCCGCCGGCGGCACCCCTCGGGCTTCGTGCACATTCCGCTGGACGTGCGCGACCCCAATGCCCTGGCCGTGCTGGCCACGATCGTCTGCATCACCCCCGGCACCGCCTGGGCCGAACTCTCGCTGGACCGCAGCATGCTGCTGCTGCACGTGCTGGAGCTGGACGACGCCGAAGCCATGGCCGCCAGCGTCAAGCAGCGCTACGAACGCCCCTTGATGGAGATCTTTGAATGACACCGATCCTGGATTGGGCCCTGCCCATCGCCCTGTTCATGCTGGCCCTGGCCATGGGCTGCGCGCTGATCCGCCTGCTCAAGGGCCCTTCCGCGCAGGACCGCGTGCTGGCGCTCGACTGCATGTACCTCAGCGGCATGCTGGTGATGCTGGTGCTGGGCCTGCTGTACGGCAGCAAGAACTACTTCGAGGCCGCCCTGCTGCTGGCGCTGTTCAGTTTTGTCGGCTCCATGGCCATGGCCAAGTTTTTGCTGCGTGGCGAGGTGATCGAATGACCGAAGCCGCCACCATCGCCGTTCTTCCGCTGTGGCTCGAAATCATCGTGGCCGTGCTGGTGCTGTCGGGTGCGGGGCTGGCGCTGCTGGGCTCCACCGGCCTGCTGCGCCTGCCCACGTTCTTCGAGCGCGTGCATGCGCCCGCCATCATCGCCACGCTGGGCTGCTGGCTGATCATGCATGGCACGGTGCTGTACTTCTCGGTGGCCGACCGCAGCCTGGCGCTGCATGCGCTGCTGATCGCCGTGTTCGTGGCGATCACGGTGCCGATCATGTCGATCTTCTTGATGCGCGCGGCACTGTTCCGCGCGCGGCAGATGGGGCTGAATGTGCCCCCGAGCCTGAGCCAACCCAGGGCAGCACAGGAAACCGAAGACTCCTGAATTAATAGCTGCCAGCGCTTGATGGACAAGCGCCAGCGGCCATTTTCATCACTATTTTTGGCCTGAAGATCCGAATCCGCCGCCGCCCGGCGTGTGGATTTCAAACACGTCGCCCGGTTGCATCTCGGCCTGGCCGATGTGGTCCAGCAGCTCCACCCGGCCATCGCTGCGCACCACCTTGTTGATGCCCACGGCACCCGGCTGGCCGCCCGCCATGCCAAATGCGCCATGGTGGCGGCCGTTCGACAGGATGCTGGCCGTCATGGGCTCCAGGAAGCGCACGCGGCGGATGCCACCGTCGCCGCCCTTCCACTGCCCGGCGCCGCCCGAGCCCTTGCGGATCTCGTAGCCCTCCAGCCGCACGGGGAAGCGGAACTCCAGCACCTCGGGGTCCGTCAGGCGCGAGTTGGTCATGTGGCACTGCACGACGCTGGTGCCTGCAAAGCCACCCGCCAGTTGCCCGTTGGCATCCCACACGCCCCCCGCGCCGCTGCCGCCCGAGATCGTCTCGTAATACTGGTAGCGCGTGCTGCCAAAGGTGAAGTTGTTCATGGTGCACTGCCCCGCCGCCATCAGGCCCAGCGCGCCATACAGTGCGTTGGTGATGCAGGTGGAAGTCTCCACATTGCCCGCCACCACCGAGGCCGGCGGGTTGGGGTTGAGCATGCTGCCGGGCGGAATGATGACGTTGAGCGGCTTCAGGCACCCCGCGTTGAGCGGAATGTCGTCATCCACCAGCGTGCGGAACACATACAGCACCGCCGCCATGCACACCGCCGTGGGTGCATTGAAGTTGTTCGTCTGCTGCGCGCTGGTGCCGGTGAAGTCGATGGTGGCGCTGCGGTTCTTCGCGTCCACCTTCACGGCCACGCTGATCTGCGCGCCGTTGTCCAGGGGCAGCGTGAACGCACCATCCTTCAGGCGCGTGATGACACGGCGCACCGATTCCTCGGCGTTGTCCTGCACGTGGCGCATGTAGGCCAACACCACATCCAGGCCGAACTCGCCGACCATGCGGCGCAGCTCCTGCTGGCCCTTTTCGTTGGCCGCGATCTGCGCGCGCAAATCGGCCATGTTCTGCTGCGGGTTGCGGCTGGGGTATTCGCCGCTTTCGAGCAGAGCGACCATCTCCGCCTCGCGCAGCACGCCGCGCTCGACCAGCTTCACGTTGTTGATCTGCACGCCCTCTTCCTCGATGCGCGTGGAGAACGGCGGCATGGAGCCGGGGGTGGTGCCGCCCACATCGGCGTGGTGGCCCCGGCTGCCCACGTAGAACGTGGGCGCGGCCTCGTCGGCAAGGTAGACCGGCGTGATGACGGTGATGTCTGGCAAGTGCGTGCCACCGTGGTACGGGTCGTTGAGCACATACACATCACCCGGCTGCATCTTGCCCGCGTTCTCGCGGATCACCGTCTTGATGCTCTCACCCATCGAGCCCAGATGCACCGGCATGTGCGGCGCGTTGGCGATCAGGTTGCCCGCCGTGTCGAACAGCGCGCAACTGAAGTCCAGCCGCTCCTTGATGTTCACCGAGTACGCCGTGTTCTGCAGCTGCAGCCCCATCTGCTCGGCGATGTTCATGAACAGGTTGTTGAACACTTCGAGCAGCACCGGGTCCACCGTGGTGCCCACCGCATGCTGCACGGCACGGGCCACGCGGCGGTCGAGCAGCAGATGGTCCAGCTCGGTCAGCCGGGCCTCCCAGCCGGGCTCGACGATGGTGGTGGCGTTCTTCTCGGCAATGATGGCCGGGCCGGGGATCACATCGCCAGGGCGCAAGTCTTCGCGCACCACGAGCGCGGCGTCATGCCACGCGGCCACGCCGTCGATGCCGCCGGTGTACATGCGCACGGTGCTGCGGCGCGGCACCTCGCGCGCGGGCTGCAGCGTGTGGCGCGGCTCCACGGGCGCGTCGCCGGGCAGCACGGCCTCCACCGACACGGCCTCCACCACCAGGCCCTTGCCCTGCATGAGGAACGCAAAGCGCTGGCGGTAGGCGTTCTCGAACGCGGCGGTGATTTCGGCCAGCGAGCCCAACGGGACGATGAGCGCGGAGTCGCTGCCCTCGTAGCGCACGTGCACGCGGCGGTGCACCACGGCTGTGCCTGCACCCGCCTGCTGGCGCTCCAGCTCGGTGCGCGCGGTGGTGGCCAGTTGTTCCAGCGTGGCTTCGATACCCGTCAACGCCTCGGGCGCCAACTTGGCCTCCACCGCCTGCTCGCGGATCACGTTCTGGTCCGCCAGGCCCATGCCGTAGGCACTGAGCACGCCCGCCAGCGGGTGCACGAACACCCGCGTCATGCCCAGGGCATCGGCCACCAGGCAGGCGTGCTGGCCGCCCGCGCCGCCAAAGCATTGCAGCGTGTAGCGCGTCACGTCGTAGCCGCGTGCCACGCTGATCTTCTTGATCGCGTTGGCCATCTGCTGCACGGCGATCTGGATGAAGCCGTGGGCGACATCCTCGGCCTTGCGCCCGGCCTGCGTGGCAAGGCCATCGAATTTCTGCACCACGGCATCGCCATCCAGCGCCTCGTTGGCGCCGTGGCCAAACACCTTCGGGAAATGCGCAGGCTGGATCTTGCCCACCATCACATTGGCGTCGGTGACGGCCAGCGGGCCGCCCCGGCGGTAGCTGGCGGGGCCGGGGTTGGCGCCCGCGCTCTGGGGGCCCACGCGAAAGCGCGCGCCGTCGAACCCCAGGATGGAACCGCCACCGGCGGCCACGGTGTGAATGCTCATCATCGGGGCGCGCATGCGCACGCCGGCCACCTGGGTCTCGAACTCGCGCTCGAACTCCCCCGCGTAGTGGCTCACGTCGGTGGAGGTGCCGCCCATGTCGAAGCCGATCACCTTGGCGTGCCCCGCCAGCCCGGCGGTGCGCGCCATGCCCACGATGCCGCCCGCGGGGCCACTCAGGATCGCGTCCTTGCCCTGGAACACCTGCGCATCGGTCAGCCCGCCCGACGATTGCATGAAGAACAGCTTGACGCCCGGCATCTCGCGGGCGACCTGCTCCACATAGCGGCGCAGGATGGGCGAGAGGTAGGCGTCCACCACGGTGGTGTCGCCCCGGCTCACGAACTTCATCATGGGGCTGGTGGCGTGCGAGGCGCTCACCTGCGTGAAGCCCACCTCGCGCGCGATGCGCGCGGCGGCCTCTTCGTGCGCGGTGTAGCGGTAGCCGTGCATGAACACGACGGCTGCGCTGCGCAGGCCCGCGTCATAGGCGGCCCACAGGCGTTCCTTGAGGTGCGCCTCATCCAGCGGCTCGATCACCTCGCCGCGCGCGCCCACGCGCTCCTGGGCCTCGACCACGCGCTCGTACAGCAGCTCGGGCAGCACGATGCGCCGGTCGAACAAACGCGGACGGTTCTGGTACGCGATGCGTAGCGCATCCTTGAAGCCCTTGGTGGTGATGAGCAGCGTGGGCTCGCCCTTGCGCTCCAGCAGCGCGTTGGTGGCCACCGTGGTACCCATCTTCACGCACTCCACCAGTGCGGGTGTCACCGGCTCGCCAGGTGCAAGGCCCAGCAGGTGGCGGATGCCCGCCACGGCGGCGTCCTTGTACTGCTCGGGGTTCTCGGACAGCAGCTTGTGCGTGACCAGGCTGCCGTCGGGCCGCTTGCCCACCACGTCGGTGAAGGTGCCCCCCCGGTCGATCCAGAACTGCCAGCGGGACATGGGGGAAGGTTGGTTGGACATCTTTTGCTATGTTATTGATAGCTTTTTGCGCTTGTGCACCAAGCGCAGGAGCATTGTTGGATTGAAATACCGTGCGTGCCGCGGGTCACAGGGAGGCGGCCGAGCGCGCCGCCTGGTCGTACATGCCGGAAAGCACACGCAGCAACCGGGCCAGCTCGCCAATGTCGCGGTTGAGCGAATCGTCCGCCTGCAGCGCATCGATCAGGCAGCTCTCGCGGATCTCGCGGTAGCGCTGCACGTAGGCGCGGCCGGATTCGGTGGCGGCATAGGTCACTTCCTTGCCGTTCTTCTGCGATGCGACGACCCCCAGGTTCTGCAGCTTCTTGAGCGCGTAGTTCACCAGGTGCGTGTCTTCCACGTTCATGATGAAGCAGATGTCGGCCAGGCGTTTGTCGCGCGCGCGGTGCGTCACGTGGTGCAGCACCACCACATCCAGCGGGGTCAGGTCCTTCAGGCCGGCAGCCGACATGCAATGCACCACCCAGCGGTGAAAGGCATTGCCCGCGACGATGAGCCCGAACTCGAACTCGCTCATCTCCGCGCTCTGCGCCGACACCAGGTGCGCGGACGACACGATCGGACCGGAATCGCCCTTGGCCTTGGCCCCTGGTTTCATGAACACCGCCTCCACAACAGTCGAATCTGGCACGGGATATGCATAGGCCATTGTAGGCAACTCGACAATGATTTGTTGGCAATTTGTCAGCGTTTAGGCAAAACACCTATGCCACGGCCGATTGCTTTCTATACAGTGGCTTACCCCCACGATCCACCTTGCGGAGCACTCCATGAAGCGTCGAATCTTCTCCACCACTGCCCTGGGAATGGCCCTGGCACTGGGCATGTCTGCCACCTCGGCCCAGGCCCAGGCCAAATGGGACCTTGCGGCCGCCTACCCGGTGAGCAACTTCCACACGGAGAACCTGATGCAGTTCGCCAAGGACGTGGACACCGCCACCGCCGGCAAGCTCAAGATCACCGTGCATGCCAACGCCTCGCTGTTCAAGGCCAACGAAATCAAGCGCGCCGTGCAGGGCGGCCAGGCGCCGGCGGGCGAAATCCTGCTGGGCAACTTCGAGAACGAAAACCCGCTGTACGGCGTGGACGGCATTCCCTTCCTGGCCACCTCGTATGCCGACTCCAAGCGCCTGTACGACGCGCAGAAGGCCTCGCTGGACAAGCTGCTGGGCACGCAGGGCATGAAGCTGCTGTATGCCGTGGCCTGGCCGCCACAAGGCATCTACTCCAAGAAGGAACTGGCCTCGGTGGCCGACCTGCGCGGCATCAAGTGGCGCGCCTACAGCCCCGCCACCGCCAAGATCGCCGAGCTGATCGGCGCGCAGCCCGTGACCATCCAGGCGGCCGAACTCTCGCAGGCCCTGGCCACGGGCGTGGTGGAAGCCACCATGACCTCCGGCTCCACGGGCTACGACAGCAAGATCTATGAAAGCATCAAGCTCTTTCACGACACCCAGGCCTGGCTGCCCAAGAACGCGGTCATCGTGAACAAGAAGGCCTTCGACGCGCTCGACAAGCCCAGCCAGGACGCCCTGCTCAAGGCCTCGGCCGAGGCCGAGACTCGCGGCTGGAAGGTCAGCGCCGAAAAGACCGAGTGGTACAAGAAGGCCCTCGCTGAAAAGGGCATGAAGATCGTCACCCCCGCGCCCAAGCTCATGGCCGACATGCGCCAGGTGGGCGAGATCATGCTGGCCGACTGGCTCAAGAAAGCCGGCCCGGAAGGCGAAGCGATCATCGCGGCCTACCGCAAGGGTGGCCCGGCCACGGCCGCTGCGGCCAAGAAGTAAGCCGTGACCATGCTGCGCCGCTGGCTCGACCGCATCTACCTCGCCGCCGGCGCACTGGGCGCGGCATTCATCGCGCTCATCTGCGTGCTCATGATCGCGCAGAGCATCATGCGCGAGCTGGGCCTGCGCACCGGTGCCATCAACGACATCGTGGCCTGGTTCTGTGCGGCCGCCGCGTTCCTGGCCATGGCGCATGCCTTCAAGCACGGCGACTTCGTGCGCGTGACGCTGCTGCTGGAAAAGCTGTCCCCGCGCCGCTGCCGCCAGCTCGAGGTGGTGTCGCTGGCGATCGGGTCCGTGGCCGTGGGCTACCTCATGTGGGCGGCCTGCAGCTACACCTACGAAAGCTGGGAGTTCAACGACATCTCCCAAGGCCTCCTGCCCATGCCGCTGTGGATTCCGCAGCTGAGCTTCGCGCTCGGCTCCATCCTGCTGTGGGTGGCCGTGGTCGATGAATTCATCATCGTGCTGCGCGGCGGCGTGCCGACCTTCGTGCGCGCCGTCGAAGAGCGCCATGCCAAGGGCGACTTTTCTTCTGATATCTAGAGAAGCCCCCCTGAGGCGCTGCGGGCCTTCCCCCGAGGGGGATGCCACCGGTGGCCCGGCGAAGCCGGCTCCACGGTGGCACTGGCGTTTGGCAGCGCCAGTTTTTGCGGTGCGCTGGAAGCGCATTGCGGTGTGAGTACCGATAACAACAGGCTGCATCGGGCATAGCGCTCATCGGCCCAGAAAGTTCGATATGGATATCTTGATGGTGGGTGGCGTGTTGCTGCTGCTCATGCTGGTGCTGCTGTCCGGCGGTGTGTGGATCGCCATGACCCTGGCGATCTGCGGCTGGGTCGGGCAGGCGTTCTTCACCTCCACGCAGCCGGCCAAGAATTTGTTCTCGGCGTTCTGGGAGAGCAACGCGAGCTGGGAGCTGGCGGCGCTGCCGCTGTTCATCTGGATGGGCGAGATCCTGTTTCGCACCAAGCTCTCCGAGGAGATGTTCGAGGGGCTGCGCCCCTGGCTCAACCGCGTGCCCGGCCGGCTGATGCACACCACCATCCTGGGCTGCGGCATCTTCGGCTCGGTCTCGGGCTCGTCGGCGGCCACCTGCGCCACCATCAGCAAGGTGGCGCTGCCCGAGCTCATGAAGCGCGGCTACGACGAGAAGCTGGCGCTGGGCGCGCTAGCCACGGCCGGCACACTGGGCATCCTGATCCCGCCCTCCATCACCATGGTGGTGTACGCCGTGGCCGCCGATGCCTCCATCATCCGCATCTTCCTGGCGGGCTTCCTGCCGGGCATCCTCCTGATGCTGCTGTTCTCGGGCTACATCGGCTGGTGGAGCCTGCGCAACCCCGACAAGGTGCCCGCCGCCGACCCGCCCTCCTCCCTGCGCGAGAAGATCCGCAAGTCGGGCAACCTGATCCCCGTGGGCGTGCTCATCGTGTTCATCGTGGCGGTGCTCGTCACGGGCTACGCCACCGCCACCGAGTGCGCGGCCTACGGCGTGGTGGGATCGCTGGGCCTGGCGCTGTGGAGCCGCTCGCTCACCTGGCAGAACTTCAAGGAAGGCCTGATGGGCACCACGCGCACCAGCTGCATGATCATGTTCATCCTGGCCGGCGCCGCCTTCCTCACCAAGACCATGGCCTTCACCGGCATTCCGCGCGAGCTGGCCCAATGGGTCAATGCCATGCACCTGTCGCCGTTCGCGCTCATCAGCGTGCTGGTGGTCGTGTACCTGGTGCTGGGCACCGCGCTCGACGGCATCAGCATGATCGTGCTCACCAGCGCCGTGGTGCTGCCCATGATCCAGCAGGCCGGGTTCGACCTGATCTGGTTCGGCATCTTCATCGTGCTGCTGGTGGAGATCGCCGAGGTCACCCCGCCCGTGGGTTTCAATCTCTTCGTGCTGCAGAACATGACCGGCAAGGACAGCAACACCATCGCGCGCGCCGCCATTCCTTTCTTCCTGTGCCTGGTGGTGTGCATCGCACTCATCACGATCTTCCCGCAGATCGTGACCATCCTTCCCGACCTGGTCATGGGCGTGGAGAAGTAGCCGCCCTCAGCCGGTGCACGCCGCCGCGCCCGGAAGGCTGCGGCGAGGCCGGCCCCGCCGCGGGGCGCAGGCCGTGAACGGCCGGCGTGGGCCACAATAGCGCCCGCATCCAATTTACGGGGAGTGATCGCACCATGCTCGCAGTCATGGCTATCTGCATCGGCGCCAGTCTGGGCGCGCTGGCGCGCTGGCGGCTGGGCATGTGGCTGAACACCGTGGGAGCGCTCATGCCCTGGGGCACGCTGGCCGCGAACCTCGTTGGGGGCTATCTGGTAGGCGTGTGCGTGGCCGTGTTCCAGGCCCTGCCCCAGCTGGACCCGGTGTGGCGGCTGGCCCTCGTCACAGGCTTTCTCGGCGGCCTCACCACGTTCTCCAGCTTTTCGGCCGAGGTCGTGGGCATGCTGCAGCAGCAGCGCTACCTGCTCGCGCTGGGCACCACCTCCGTGCACCTGCTCGGTTCGCTCACGCTGACCGTGCTGGGCATCCACACTGCTACTCTTTTGCTAGCAGGGCGCGCCTGATCGTGCGTGATAATCGGGCACAACGGCCGCCAACCACCCCCCATTCAACCCACTGCCGACCCGCGCTCGCGCACCGGCCGGCCGCGTTTTCCTGATCTGCCATGGATGCCAACACCCAACTGAATGAACGCCGCCTGGCCGATGCCTGGGCGGAGCTGCAAAGCCACGCCGCCAACGGCAATCCGCTGCACGCCGACGCCTACCGGCTCGCGTTTGCAGACCCCGAATTCCTGTTCCGCCGCGAAACGCGCGGCATCCGCTTCCAGCTGGAGATGCTCAAACCCGACCTCGGCCAGATCGAGCAGGGCATCGAGAACACCATCGTGGTCTACGGCAGCGCCCGTTTCGTCGCGCCCGACGAGGCCGCGTCCCAGCTGGCCGAAGCCGAGGCCAGCGGCGACGAAGTGCGCCTGCAGCGCGCGCACCAGGCCGTGCGCAACGCCCACTACTACGACCTGGCCCGCCAGTTCGCTCGCATCGTCGCGGAACACAGCGAGCTGCAGCCGCCCGCCGACCGCATCTACATCTGCACCGGTGGCGGCCCCGGCATCATGGAGGCCGCCAACCGCGGCGCGCATGACGTGGGCGCGCTCAACGTGGGGCTGAACATCGCCCTGCCCCATGAGCAAAGCGGCAACCGCTTCATCTCGCCGACCCTGAGCTTCAAGTTCCACTACTTCGCGCTGCGCAAGATGCATTTCATGATGCGCGCCAAGGCCCTGGTGGCCTTCCCGGGCGGCTTCGGCACGCTGGACGAGCTGTTCGAGGTGCTCACGCTGGTGCAGACGAAAAAGGCCAAGCCCGTGCCCATCGTGCTGTTCGGCACGGACTACTGGAAGCGCCTGATCAACTTCGAGGTGCTGGTCGAACAGGGCACGATCTCGGCACAGGACCTGGGCCTGTTCCACTACACCGACGACCCGCAGGAAGCCTGGGGCCTGATCAAGTCGTTCTACCAGCTGTAGATCCGCGCTGCGTAGCGGCACGGTACGGCACCACCACCTGCCGGCGGCCGCGTGCGGGGGCATGCCCCGCCACGCTATTGCGGCCCGTGCTCTTTCTCCGGCTTCTCCCCGCCGATGCGCCACGCCAGCCGGGCGCCGCCCAGCCCCGTAGCGCCCACGGCCCAGAACAGGCCGCTGACCCCGATCACCGCGCCGGCCGACCCGAACAGCAGCGGCATCAGCACGCTCGATGCGTTGATGGCCATCAGCCGCAGGCCCAGCGCCTCGCCCTGGCGGTGCGATGGCGTGATCTGGTGCAGCAGGCTCATCACCATGGGCTGCCCGGTGCCCAGCGCAAAACCCAGCAGCACCGAGCACACCCCCATGGCGAATGCGCTGTCCAGCAGCGGATAGGCCCCGAACAGCACCGCCGTCACCAGCATGGCCCCCGCCATCACGCCGCGCTCGCGCAGGCGCTCGGCGACAAAGGGCATGAGCACGCGGATCACCGTGGCGGCGATCGCAAACGCGCCGAAGATGGTGCCGATCACCGCGGCCGACAGCCCACGCTCGTGCCCCAGCAGCGGCACCGCAAAAGCGTGTACGTCCCAGCATGAGGAGATCAGCCAGTTCACGATCAGCAGGCGGCGAAACGGCGGGTCGTTCAGCAGGTCCCACGCCCGCTGGGGCGGGCCGCCCGTGGCGGCGGCGACGCTGGGCAGTTCCTGCGTGCCGCGCACACAGAACCAGCTGAGCAGCGGCAGCAGCGCAAGCAGCACGAAGGCCGCGCGGTAGCCCTCCAGGCTGCCCGCCGCGCCACCCGCGTGGTCGATGGCCAGGCCCGCGCAAAAAGGCCCGATGAAGTTGGACACCGCCGGGCCGATGGACAGCCAGCTGAACACCTGCTTGAGTTCGGTGGCGTCATGGACCGCGCGGCCGGCGTGGCGCTGCACCGCTATGGTGGCCAGGCCCGCCGCCGCACCGGTCATCAGCGCGGAGACACACAGCACGGGAAAGGTCGGAAACACCACCGCCAGCCCCGCGCCCACGCAGGCCACGGCCACCGAATAGCCCACGGGGCGCTTGAGGCCGCGGCGGTCCGCGTACCGGCCCGCGGGCAGGGCAAGGAACACCTGGGTGAGCGCGAACAGCGCCACCAGCAGCCCCACCGCCGCCGCGCTGTACCCTTCGCGCAGCGCCAGCAGCGGCGCGGCCAGGCGCATGCCGGCCATGCTGGCATGCACGCAGACCTGCCCTGCGATCAGACGGGCCAGTGCCCGGTTCACAGCGGGTCGTCCTCCGCGTCCAGTCCGGGCAGCGCCGCCGTGCCACCGCCCACGGGCAGCGGCAGGGTGGCGCCGGGGGGCGCCGGCAGGTCCTGCACATCACGCAGCTTGCGCTGGATGGCGCGGGTGCGCACTCCCACCTCGTCGAAACGCTTGGCCGCCGCGTCGATGGACTTCTTGGTGGCCTCCACCACGTCGCCAAACTTGGCGAATTCGGTCTTGACCATGCCCAGCAGGCTCCACACCTCGGACGAGCGCTTCTCGATGGCCAGTGTCTTGAAGCCCATCTGCAGGCTGTTGAGCATGGCGGCCAGGTTGGCGGGGCCGGTGATCATCACGCGGCAGTCGTTCTGGATGGCCTCGACCAGGCCGGGGCGGCGTATCACCTCGGCGAACAGGCCTTCGGTGGGCAGGTACAGCACGGCGAAGTCCGTGGTGTGCGGCGGCGAGACGTACTTGGCGAAGATCTTCTTGGCTTCGAGCTTGATCGAGGCCTCGAACGCGTTGCCGGCCGAGGCGATCAGCCCCTTGTCGGCCGCGTCCTGCGCGTCCATGAGCCGCTGGTACTGCTCCACGGGGTACTTGGAGTCGATGGGCAGCCACACCGGATGCTCGTCGCTCTTGCCCGGCAGGCGGATGGCGAACTCCACCAGCTCATCGCTGCCCGGCACGGTCTTGACGTTGCGCGCGAACTGGTCGGGCGTGAGCACGTTGTCGATGATGGCGCCCAGCTGCATTTCGCCCCAGGTGCCGCGCGACTTCACGTTGGTCATCACACGCTTCAAGTCCCCCACGCTGCCCGCCAGGGTCTGCATTTCGCCCAGGCCCTTGTGCACCTGTTCGAGCCGGTCGCTCACCAGCTTGAAGGATTCGCCCAGGCGCTGCTCCAGCGTGGCGTGGAGTTTTTCGTCCACCGTGCGGCGCATCTCCTCGAGCTTGGTGGAGTTGTCGGCCTGGATCGCGGCCAGCCGCTCGTTGAGCGCGTTGCGCAGCTGCTCCGCGTTTTGCTGGCTGCCCTGCACCAGCCCCGTGAGCTGCTGCGAGACCGCATCCTGCAGCACCGAGAACTGGTTCCTGATCTGGAAGCCATTGGCTTCCAGCTGGTCCTTGAGCGCGCTGGACATCGTGCCCAGCTGGGTCTGGATGTCGCCCTTGAGCGAATCGAGCGTGAGGCGCGTGGCCGCCTGCAGGGCCTCGAAGCGCTCCTGGATGCGCTTTTCGAACAGCGCGGCGCTTTCGCCCATCGCCTCGCGCGACTTGACGCTTTCGGCCGCCAGCGCGGCCGTGGTGGCCGTGAGTTCGGTGCGAAAGCCCACCAGGGTGGCCGACAGCTCGGTGCGCGCGGTGGCGGCATCGGCCTGGCCCTGCGCCAGATGGGCCAGCAGGGCCTTGCTGCTTTCTTCCAGCCGCCCGGCCACGGCATTCTGCAAGGCATCGAAACGCTGGGCCAGGGCCGCATCCTGCGCGGCCTGGCGCTGCTCCAGCCGCCCTTCGAACACGCCGAACGCTGCCAGCAGTTCAGCGCGGCCGTTGCGGGACTCGGCCACGGCCTGGGCCAGGCGCTCGTCCACCGCGTGGCGCAGGGTCTCCAGCGTGGCCTGCGTGGTGTGCGTGAAGCCGCGCAGCTGCTGGCCCATGCCGTCCAGCGCGCCGTCGTTCTTGGCCACGGCAATCTGCGTGGCCTGGGCGGTGTGTTCCAGCGCCTGCAGGCGGGCCAGCCACTCGGGCGGCAGATCGACGCGGGGGCGGCGCAGCATGAGCAGCACCAGCAAAACCAGCACGAGAGCCAGCGCGGCCAGCAGGATGAGGGTGTCGGTAGTCAAGGCAGGAATACTATGTTTTTGATAGCTGCTTGCGCATATGAATAAAGCGCCAGCGGCCCTTTTTGCTTAAATTCTCGATGTCACTGCCGGCCACGCGGGCCGGGCACCGGCTGGTTCACCGGCGTGAGCGGCCCACGCCCCCCCAGGAAGGCGATCAGGTTATCGGCCGCCAGGTTGGCCATGGCACGGCGCGTGGGCACGGTGGCGCTGGCAATGTGGGGCGTGAGCACCACGTTGGGCACGGTGAGCAGATCGGGGTGCACGCCGGGCTCGCCCTCGAACACATCGAGGCCCGCTGCCGCGATGCGGCCTTCCCGCAGCGCCGCGGCCAGCGCGGCATCGTCCACGATGCCGCCGCGCGCAATGTTGATGAGCGTGGCCGTGGGCTTCATGAGCGACAGCTCGGCGGCGCCGATGGTGTGGTGCGAGGCAGGCGTGTAAGGCACCACCAGCACCACATGGTCCGCGGTGCGCAGCAGCTCTTCCTTGCCCAGGTAGCTGGCCTTGCATTCGGCCTCCAGCGCGGGCGGCAGGCGCGAGCGGTTGTGGTAGACCACCTTCATGCCAAAGCCGTGCGCGCCGCGCCGGGCGATGCCCTGCCCGATGCGCCCCATGCCGATGATGCCCAGCGTGCTGCCGTGGATGTCGCTGCCGGCGAACATGTCGTAGCTCCACTTGGTCCACCGGCCGGCGCGCAGGTAATGCTCGCTCTCGGTCATGCGCCGGGCCGTGGCCATCAGCAGCGCGAAGCCGAAGTCGGCGGTGGTTTCGGTCAGCACGTCGGGCGTGTTGGTGCCCTGCACACCGGCCGCCGTCATGGCGTCCACGTCGAAGTTGTTGTAGCCCACGGCCATGTTGGCCGCGATCCTCAGGCGCGGCGCGGCGGCCAGCAGGGCCGCATCGATGCGCTGGCTGCCGGTGGTCAGCACGCCATCCTTGTCGGCCAGGCGCGCGGCCAGCTCGGCCGGGGTCCAGATCACGTCGTCCGGGTTGGCCTCGACCTCGAAGTGCGCGCGCAGGCGCTCCACGATGTCGGGGAAGATGGCGCGGGCGACCAGGATGCGGGGTTTGCTCATGAATCTTTAGTCTCCAATGTATCGATACGGTTGCCGTGCCTTGCAACTGGCGCGGCCGGCACCAGCGGCCACCGTGCAAGGGCCGCCCCGCTGCACTCTGGTGGCATCCCCCTTCCCATCGCGCAGCGATGAGAGAAGGGGGAAGAGGCGCAGCCGCTCAGGGGGATGGTCACTACCGGAACCAGATGAAGGTCATGACAATGAACAGCGGCACCAGAATGCCGCCCGACCACAGCATGTAGCCGAAGAAGCTGGGCATCTTCACGCCCCGGTCTTCCGCGATGGCCTTGACCATGAGGTTGGGGGCATTGCCGATGTAGGTGTTGGCGCCCATGAACACGGCACCCGCGGAAATGGCGGCCAGGGTGGGTGCCAGCGTGGTCATCAGCACCGCCGCGTCGCCACCCGCCGTGTTGAAGAACACGAGGTAGGTGGGCGCATTGTCGAGGAACGAACTCAGCAGGCCGGTGGCCCAGAAATACATGGCCGGGTCGGGCGCGCCGTCCGGCCGGGTCACCGCCGAGATGATGGCGCCGAACGGTCCCTGGTTCCCCGCCTTGAGCATGGCGATGACCGGAATGATCGTGAGGAAGATGCCCGCGAACAGCTTGGCCACCTCCTGCATCGGCGCCCAGCCGAACTGGTTGTCGGCATGCACCTGCCGGGGGGTGAGCCACAGCGATGCGAGCGTCACCAGCACAAGCCCCGCATCGCGCACGATGCCCGGCAGCCCCACCAGGGTGCCCGCGACGTCGAACGCCACGCTCGACTTCCAGAAGCCGCTGAGCAGCACCAGCGCGACGACCGCGCCCAGCAAGGCGAAGTTGATCTTCCCGTCGAAGCCGATGGAGCGGCTGTCGGGCGTCGGGTCGGCGGGCAGCACCTCCTCGCGGTGCCGGCAGTACCAGGTGTCCAGCAGGAAGAAGATCGCCAGCAGCGCACCGACCAGGAACAATGTTTCCGGAAAGATGTGGCCCACCGTCCAGAAGAAATCGACGCCCTTGAGAAAACCGAGGAACAGTGGCGGATCGCCCAGCGGGGTGAGCGAGCCCCCCGCGTTGGACACGATGAAGATGAAGAACACCACCACGTGCGCCACGTGCCGGCGGTTGTCGTTGGCGCGGATCAGCGGACGGATCAGCAGCATCGAGGCCCCCGTCGTGCCCATGAAGCTGGCCAGCAGCGCCCCGATCGCAAGCAGGGCGGTGTTGAGCCCCGGACTGCCATGCAGGTTGCCGCGGATGTAGATGCCCCCCGCCACGGTGAACAGCGCCGTGAGCAGCACCACGAACGGGATGTACTCGGCCAGCAGCGCATGCACCAGGCTGGCCCCGGCCACGCCAGGGCCGAAGGCGATGGCGAACGGCAGCAGAAACGCCAGGCCCCACGCGGCCGCGACCTTGCCGAAATGGTGGTGCCAGAAAATGGGGGCCAGCAGCGGCATGAGCGCGATCGACAGCAGGATGCCCGCGAAGGGCACGCCCCACAGCACCGACAGGGTGCTGCCGTCCACATCCGCGGCCACGGCCAGGCCCGGCAACACGAGCAGGGTGATCAAGAGACCCAGCGCGCGGGGCGCCGGCATCCGGGTGGCGCGGGCCATCATGCCACCGCGGGGATGTCGAACACCTGGCGCAGGTAGGCCAGGTATTTCTCGTCGTCGCACATGCCCTTGCCCGGCGTGTCGGACAGCTTGGCCACCGGCTGGTCGTTGCAGCGCGTCATCTTGATGACCACCTGCAAAGGCTCGTGTGCGGGCGGGCTGCCCAGGTCGTTGGTCAGGTTGGTGCCGATGCCGAACGCCAGCTGGCAGCGCCCCCGGAACTGCTGGTACAGCTCGATGGTGCGCGGAATGGTGAGCGCATCGCTGAAGATCAGCGTCTTGGTCAGGGGGTCCACCCGGTTCTTGCGGTAGTGGTCCAGGAGGCGCTCGCCCCAGGCGAACGGGTCGCCGCTGTCATGCCGCGCGCCGTCAAAGAGCTTGCAGAAGTACAGGTCGAAATCACGCAGGAAGGCACTCATGCCGTACACGTCGGACAGCGCGATGCCCAGGTCGCCGCGGTATTCCTTGGCCCACATCTCGAAGCCGAACACCTGGCTGTCGCGCAGGCGCGGCCCCAGGGCCTGGCAGGCCTGCAGGTATTCGTGCGCCATGGTTCCCAGCGGCGTCACGCCCAGCTTCATGGCATACAGCACGTTGCTCGTGCCCGCGAACTGGCCGGGGCCCGCGGGTGCGCCGGGGCGGCGGTCGCCCGTGCCCAGGCGGGCCACCAGCACCCGCAGCACCTCTTCGTGCCAGGCGCGGGAAAACCGCCGGCGCGTGCCGTAGTCGGCGATCTTGAGGTCCGACAGGCCCTCGCCCTGCAGCAGCGCGATCTTGGCATCCAGGCGCTTGCGGCCTTCCAGGAAGTCGGGCACCTTTTGCGTGTTGCGAAAGTAGACCTCGTTGACGATGGCCAGCACCGGGATCTCGAAGAGGATGGTGTGCAGCCAGGGCCCGCGGATGGAAATGTCGATCTCGCCGTTGTGCTGTGGCGTGACGGTGATGTACTTCTCGTTGAGCTTGAAGAGGCCCAGGAAGTCCACGAAGTCGCTCTTGATGAAGCGCATGGAACGCAGGTAGGCCAGTTCGGCATCCTGGAACTGCAGGCAACACAGCGAGCGGATCTCGTCGCGGATCTCATTGACGAACGGCGCCAGCTGCACGCCAGGGTTGCGGCACTTGAAGCGGTATTCGACCTGAGCCCCCGGAAACTGGTGCAGCACCACCTGCATCATGGTGAACTTGTACAGGTCGGTGTCGAGCAGGCTGGTGATGATCATGGACAGGGCAGGCCTCAGACCGCGGGCTGGTCAGCAAAGCCTCAAAGTGTAGGCCATCGGGGCATCCCGCACCGTGCAGGGACTCTGCCCCCGCGCCACGGGCATGCGACGCCATGCGCTGGGGAAAAACGCCCTTCGCGCCCTTGGGAGAAGCGCGAGAAGCTAACGGATCAATAGCAGGCCCGCCGGTGCTCAGCCGGCCACCACCAGCTCTTGCAGGACCTTGCGCAGGGCCTCTGGCACCGGCACGGGCCGGCGGGTCTCGCGGTCCACATACACATGGATGAAATGGCCGGCCGCAGCGGTCAGCGACTCGCCCTGGGCAAACAGGCCCACCTCATACCGCACGCTGGAGCCACCCAGCCGTGCCACCCGGATGCCGGCCTCGATCGTCTGCGGGAAGGCCAGTGGCGCGAAGTAGTTGCACTGGGTTTCAATGACCAGGCCTATGGTCTCGCCCGCATGGATATCGAGCACGCCTTGGTCGATCAGGTGGGCATTCACCGCCGTGTCGAACCAGCTGTAGTACACGACGTTGTTCACATGGCCGTACACATCGTTGTCCGCCCAGCGCGTGGTGATGGGGCGAAAGGCCCGGTAGGCGCTGCGCGGCTGCGGGGACGGGCGGGCGGCCGGCGCGGGCGCAGCGGCAGGGGTGGTGCTGGCGGCAGAAGTCATGGCCGCACATTCTGCCAGCGCTGGTGGTAGTGCCAGGCCACGCGCCAGGTGTTCAGCTGCGCCAGCACCGTGTCTTCCAGATTGCGGCCATAGCCCCCCGCCATCGCGAAAGCCAGGGGAATGCGGCGCTGCCACGCCCAGTCGAACACGCGCCGGTCGCGCGCCTCCAGGCCATCGTGGGTCACGGCCAGCCGCCCCAGGCGGTCTCCTTCGTGCGGATCGGCACCGGCCAGATAGAAAACGAGCTGGGGCGCGAACCGCTGCTCCAGGGTCTCGAGCGCCTGCTCCAGGGCCTGCAGGTAGTCGGGGTCGGCGCAGCCGTCGGGCAGCTCGACATCCAGGTCGCCGGGCTCCTTGCGGAACGGGAAATTGCGCGCCCCGTGCAGTGACAGCGTGAACACGCTGTGGTCGCCCCGGAAGATGTGCGCCGTGCCGTTGCCCTGGTGCACGTCGAGGTCGATCACCGCCACCCGCAGCGGGCGGGCCACACGCCCCGCGCCCTCCGTGCGCGCCCATTCCACCTGCATGAGCCGCGCAGCCACCGCCACGTCATTGAACACGCAGAAGCCGCTGCCCTTGTCCGCATACGCATGGTGCGTTCCCCCTGCGAGGTTGCCCGCAATGCCCTCGCGCAGCGCCACGCGGGCGGCGGCCACCGTCGCGCCCACGGACCGCCGTGCGCGCTCGGCCATGGCCTCGCTCCAGGGGAAGCCGATCTCGCGCTGGGCGGGAGGTGCCAGCGTGCCGTCGGCAATCGCATCGACGTACTCCGGCGTGTGGGCCAGCGCGAGTTCGCTGTCCGACGCGGGCATGGCCACCTGCAGCGACACGCCGGGCAGGTGCTGCGTGATGCGGTCGCGCAACAGCCGGTACTTGGCCATCGGGAACCGGTGGCCCTCGGGAAGCGGCAGCACGAAATGGTCTGCGTAATAGGCATGCATGACGCGATTGTGGCAAGCGGCGGATTTCTGGGGCGCCGTCCCTAATTTGCTGCAGCGCAACAAAAAACCCCTTGCAATACCACGCCAAGTGCCTAAAATTCATCCCATGCTGCACTGCAACATGACTCACCAGGTCAGGGCCAGCGCAGATGTCCGCGAACCACCTTGGCCCCCGGGCCCCATTTTTTAGGAGATATGACATGACGCTGACCGCTGAACAAATCCTGGCCTCGCACAAAGCCAACATCGAAACCCTGTTCGGTCTGACCACCAAGGCCTTCGAAGGCGTGGAAAAGCTGGTCGAACTGAACGTGACCGCTTCGCGCGCTGCCCTGTCGGAAGCCGCCAACCACACCCAGGCCGTCCTGGGCGTGAAGGACGCGCAAGAGCTGCTGGCCCTGCAAGCCGGCCTGTTCCAGCCACTGGCTGAGAAGACTGCCGCCTACAGCCGCCACCTGTACGACATCGCTTCGGGCACCGGCGCTGAATTCGGCAAGGCTTTCGAGAGCCAGGCCACCGACGCGCAAAAGGCATTCACCAACCTGGTGGACAGCGCCGCCAAGAACGCTCCCGCCGGTTCCGAAACCGCCGTGGCCGTGATGAAGAGCGCCGTCTCTGCCGCCAACAACGCTTTTGAATCGGTGCAGAAGGCCGTCAAGCAAGCGTCCGACGTGGCCGAAGCCAACTTCAACGCCGTGGCCAGCACCGCTGCCAACGCCGCCAAGACCGCTGCACCCCGCAAGCGCTAATGAGCCATCTGCGGTCTGGAGTGCAACCTCTAGGCCGCGTTCAGGGAATACCCTGATAATTCAACCACGCGCTGCGGAAGCCCTCCACGGCGCACCAGTTGTCTCCTTGGATCCTCTCGAAACCCCCGTTTCAGGGATCCTTTTAAAGCCCGGTTCATGACCGGGCTTTTTTTTGCCCGTGTCCTGGCAACACCCTTCCGGCTCTTGCGCTGCGTCAGGAATTCCCTCTGAATTCCTTGGCGCGCCCCAGACATTTATTAAGAATAATTCGCGTTTGTTTTATCATCGCCAGAGTTACAACCTTGAAAGACGCATCCATGTCGAAGACTGTGAAAGCCTTGTTGAGCGCGTGCACGCTGGCCGTTGCCGCCGGCGCCGTTTCCGCCCAGGACCAGGTGGTGAATCTCTACTCGGCCCGCCACTACTCCACCGACGAAGCGCTGTACAGCGGATTCACCAAGGCCACGGGCATCAAGATCAACCGCGTGGATGCGGACGACGCCGGCATCCTGGCACGCCTGAAGGCCGAAGGCACGGCATCTCCGGCGGACGTGATCCTGCTGGTGGATGCCGCCCGCCTCTACAAGGGGGAAGTCGACGGCCTGTTCCAGCCCATCCAGTCCAAGGTGCTCAGCGACGCCATTCCCGCCAATCTGCGCAGCGCGCCAGCGGCAGACGGGGGCATTTCCTGGTTCGGACTGTCCACGCGCGCACGCGTGATCGTCTACAGCAAGATCAAGGTGCAGAAGTCGGACGTCGACACCTATGAGGAGCTCGGCGACCCCAAGAACAAGGGCAAGCTGTGCATCCGCTCCGGCTCGCATCCCTACAACCTGAGCCTCTTCGGCGCCGTGACCGAACATCTGGGCGAACAGAAGGCGGAGGCCTGGCTCAAGGGCATGGTGGCCAACCTGGCGCGCCCTCCCAAGGGCGGGGACACCGACCAGATCAAGGCCGTGGCCGCGGGCGAATGCGATATCGCCGTCACCAACAGCTACTACCTCGCGCGCATGATGCGCTCGACCAAGCCCGAGGACGTGGCCGTGGTCAACAAGGTCGGCGTGGTGTTCCCCAACCAGGATTCCTGGGGCACGCACCTGAACATTGCCGGCGGCGCGGTGGCCAAGCACGCCAAGAACCAGGCCAACGCCATCAAGTTCCTCGAGTACCTGGTCAGCCCTGAAGCGCAGAACTACTTTGCCAACGGCAACAACGAATGGCCCGCCGCCAAGGGCGTCAGCATCGACAACCCCGCTCTCAAGGCCATGACCGGCGGTGCGCCCTTCAAGAGCGAGACCATTCCGATCAGCGCGGTGGGCGCCAACACGACCAAGGTGCAGCAGATGCTGGACCGCGTGGGCTTCCAGTAACCCGCCCGTGCGGCCCCGCGGCGCGGGGTTTGCGCCAGGCCCGGCCTCGCTGGGCTTTTTTTCGCCTGTCGGAAACCAGGCGGATGCGCCATAATTGACGTTTACGTTAACGTCACTCACTGGAGACAGAACATGGACATCAAAGGCAAGGTTTTCATCGTGACCGGCGGCGCGTCCGGCCTGGGCGAAGGCACGGCGCGCATGCTGGCCGCCCAGGGCGGCAAGGTGGTCATTGCCGACATGCAGGCGGAAAAAGGCGAGGCCGTGGCCAAGGACATTGGCGGTGCCTTCGTGAAGTGCGATGTGAGCAGCGAGGCCGACGGCCAGGCCGTGGTGGCGAAGGCCGTTTCGATGGGCAAGCTGATGGGCCTGGTGAACTGCGCGGGCATCGCACCCGCGGAAAAGACGGTCGGCAAGAACGGTGCGCACGCGCTGGCCGTCTTCAGCAAGACCGTCACCGTGAACCTCATCGGCAGCTTCAACATGATCCGCCTGGCCGCCGAGGCGATGTGCAAGAACGACCCCGAGCCCACGGGCGAGCGCGGCGCGCTGATCTCCACCGCCAGCGTGGCCGCCTACGACGGCCAGATCGGCCAGGCGGCCTATTCGGCCTCCAAGGGCGGCGTGGTTGGCATGACCCTGCCCATCGCGCGCGACCTGGCCCGCAACGGCATCCGCAACATGACGATTGCGCCCGGCATCTTCGGCACGCCCATGCTCTTTGGCATGCCCCAGGAGGTGCAGGATGCGCTCGCGGCCGGAGTGCCCTTCCCCAGCCGCCTGGGAACGCCGCAGGACTATGCCAAGCTCGTGCAGCACATTTTCGAGAACGACATGCTCAACGGCGAAGTGATCCGCCTGGACGGCGCGATCCGGCTCGCACCCCGCTGATGCTATTCAATTTATAGCATCCAGCGCTTGTTGCGAAAGCGCTGGGAACATTTTCCCCCATGATTCCCGAGCCCTGGACTTGTCCGGGGCTTTTTCATGGAAGAACCAGGGCGGAGGCCGGGCGCTTCCCCCAGGCGCCACGGGGCGCGGCGGTGCGTCCGCCAGCCTAGGCCGCGTGCCGCTGCGGCGCCGGGCGCGGCGGCTGCGCGGCGGGCAGCACCGAATCCCCTGCACCCAGCGGCCGCTGCATCAAAACGGTGTCCAGCCAGCGGCCTTTCTTGAAGCCCACGGAGCGCAGTGCACCAATGCGCTCGAACCCCATGCGGGCATGCAATGCCATCGAGCCGGCGTTGTCATCGCCCTGCCCCACCACCGCGAGCATCTGGCGCCACGGCCCCGCCTCGCAATGCCGGATGAGTTCGCCCAGCAGCGCAGCCCCGAGGCCTCTCCCTGAAAGATCGGGCGCCACGTACACCGAGTCCTCCACCGTGTGGCGGTAGGCCACCCGGGCCCGGTACGGCGCGGCGTAGGCAAACCCGGCCACCATGCCGTCCAGTTCCGCCACCAGATAGGGCAGGCCGGCAGCCACCACGGCAGCGCGCCGTGCGCGCAGTTCATCAACCGTCGGCGGTATTTCCTCGAAAGAAGCCAGCCCGTGCAGCACGTGGTGGGCGTACAGCGCCTGGATGGCGGACAGGTCGTTCTCGCTGGCGCCGCGCACCACGGGTGCGGCGCGCCCGGCGGCGGCTGCTGCGCGAGTCCGGTTCGGTGGCGCTGGCAGAGTGGATTTCAAGATGGGCAGGGGAATGGTCGTCGAGGTGTGCATGACCGACAGTGTGGCAAGCTTCCATGCATAAAAGAAGCTTTCTCAAGTTATGCAAAGTATGAGAAATTCTTTGCCATGGAACGCATCAATCTCGACCAGCTTCACGGCTTTGCCACCGCCCTTGAACTCGGCAGCTTCTCTGCCGCGGCGCAGCGCCTGGACCTCACCCAACCGGCCGTGAGCCTGCAGGTGCGCCAGCTCGAAAAGCGCCTGGGCACGCCTTTGATCGAGCGCGTCGGCCGGGTGCTGCGCCCCACGGCGGCGGGTGCCGAGTTGCTGGCCCATGTGGGCCGCATCGATGCGGTGGTGGCCGAGGCCCTGGAGGCCGTCTCCCGCCATGCCGACAGTGCCACCGGTCGCGTACGCCTGGGCACCGGCGCGACGGCCTGCATCTACCTGCTGCCACCGGTGCTGCGGTCGCTGCGGCAGTGCTTTCCCGGCCTCGACATCACCGTGCGCACCGGCAACACGGCCGACATTGTCCAGGCGGTGGAGGACAACACGCTGGACCTGGGACTGGTCACGCTGCCCGCCAGCGGGCGCATGCTGGAGGTGTCACCCCTGCTGGACGACCCGTTCGTCGCGATCGCCCCGCGAGGCACCGCGCTGCCGGCGCGGATTGGCGCCAAGGAACTGGCGCGGCATCCCGTGCTGCTGTACGAGCCCGGCGGCCACACCCGCCGGATCGCCGATGCCTGGTTCGCGCGGGCGGGGGTGGCACTGCAGCCGGCCATGTCGCTGGGCAGCGTGGAGGCGATCAAGGAGCTGGTCGCGGCCGGCCTGGGCTGCGCCGTGCTGCCGGGCATGGCCGTGCGGGACGGGCACCAGGGCAGCCTCGAAGTACGGCCGCTGTCGCCACCCCTGCGCCGCACATTGGCCGTCGTCATGCGCCGGGACAAGCGCCTGCACCGGGGCCTGCGCGAAACCGTGGCGGCCCTGCAGTCACTGGGATGAGGGAAGAGCAGGAGCCCGCCGCCATGCCGTCAATGCAGGGGTGGGTGGCGGTGATTCCGTGCCGCCGGCGCACAAGACCGATATCCGCCATGAAACCCACAAAACAAATGGAAATGGGCAAAGAAAAACGGACTGCAGCAATCAATACTGCAGTCCGTTTATTTGGACCACGGCACAACCAGCGACGGGCTGTGCCATGTGAATCTGGCGGAGTGGACGGGACTCGAACCCGCGACCCCCGGCGTGACAGGCCGGTATTCTAACCAACTGAACTACCACTCCTGGCAGGCAGCTTTCGCTTGCATTTCATCAACACAAGCCAAGCGCTACAACTTGGCGACCCTACGGGGATTCGAACCCCGGTACTCACCGTGAAAGGGTGATGTCCTAGGCCTCTAGACGATAGGGTCAAAACCTTGGAACTAACCGATAACAAACCTTGGTGGAGGTAAACGGGATCGAACCGATGACCTCTTGCATGCCATGCAAGCGCTCTCCCAGCTGAGCTATACCCCCACGATTCTCTGGATGACACCAAAGAAAAACCCTTGCATATCAAAGACCTGCAAGGGTTTTTGACTGGCGGAGTGGACGTCTGCCTTGTTAGTGGCTCACGTCGTCTCACCGAAGACCGCAACTATAGCAGAAATAATGGGCTTCGGCGAAAGATCGTCTCATTTAATTCCGTCCCGTTCCACAGAATCGCATGCGCAGCCGGGGATCGAGGCGGGGATCGGTCGAATTGGGCGGAGGAGCCAATTTCCGCGCACGATCACGCCCCCAGACGGGGATCGAGCCGTGGGTCCACGGTTCAAAGAAGCCGGCCTCCGCCCAAGAATTCAAAGCCTGGATCATGGCACTCCCCCTCATCAAGTCGTCTCGCTGGGAGGCAGCGCCTTGCACCAGTTGGCCCACTCAGCCATGACTTCACGCCGCCGCTCGAACAAGTCCGACCGCTGATACGCCTCCTCGACCGCGGCTCCTACGGAGTGAGCCAGCGCCATCTCTGGCAGCTCTCTCGGAAACTCCGTCTGTTCGGCGGCCCAGACACGAAACGTTGAGCGGAACCCGTGAACTGTAATGTTCGACCTCCCCATGCGCTGGAGCACATTGAGCATGGCCATGTTCGACATGGGCTTGCCATGCCTCGCACCAGGGAAGACCCAGACCGGATCCATCCCCTTCATGCGCTCAAGTATGGCCAGCGTTTCGTCCACAAGCGGGACCCGATGCTCCCGGCCGGCCTTCATTCGGTCGCCAGGAATCACCCACACATTGGCCTCAAAGTCGAACTCCGTCCACTTTGCATAGATCACCTCTCCTGTACGACTAGCCGCAAGAATGGTGAACTGCAGTGCTCGTGCAGCAACACCTTTTTCCTGACCCAGAGCCTGCCAGAACTCCCCCATCTTCATGTAGGGCAGCGATGGATGATGCTTCACCTTCTTGATCTTGGAAGGTTTAGGCAGGAGCTCCTCCAAGTGGCCATCCCATCGCGCAGGATTCTCGCCCTCACGATAGCCCTGGGTTGCCGCCCATGCGAGTACCCGTTCCATCCGCTCACGCAGCCGGCTCGCCGTCTCCGTTTTTGTTTTCCAGATCGGCTCGAGAACTTGCATGACCAAAGGCGTATTGATCAACCGAACATGCATCTTTCCAAGCTGCGGGCTCGCGTACTGGGTCAGAGTGGCCTCCCATTGCTTGCGGTGCTTGGCGTTACTCCAGGACTCCTTGTGACTCTTGATGTATTCTTCAACGCACTTGTCAAAGACCTTGTTACTTGCCTGTACCGCCAAGCTTCGGGCGAACCTCTCTGCCTTGGCTTGCAGGGGGTCGATACCCTGCTTTAAAAGCTGACGAGCTTTCGTGGCCTCCTCCCGCGCCTCGGCCAGCCCCACAGAATGGGTAGGGCCCAACCCCATGAAATGCTCGCTACCGCCGCGCTCGTAGCGGAAGACCCAACTCTTGACCAACTGCTTGGTGACCTGCAGGTACAACCCCTTGCCATCTGAGTACTTGCCGGCCTTGGCAGTCTTGCTGACCTTCAGCGCGGTCAGCTTTTCAATTCCAGCCATTGCTGTTCTCCTTGGTATTGCTGCGACGTAGCTCAAATGCCCGTCCCGCAAACCAATAAAAACAGTCGCAAACGTGTTTTCAACCCCACGCTCAATGCGTTAGGCTGCACATTCGGAACACCTGATTCGGGAAGACATCTGCGCCTTCCAAGCGTGCGGAGATGCCAGGGCGCGATCTAGCGAAAAATGGCTGGCAATTAGGCCGAAATCGCACCAGAGCCGCCCTATGAAACGCGGTGATATGACCTGCGTGTTCTGCGTCTAAAGGCACTGCAGGCCTGCTTGAGTCAGGAGGGATCATCACTAAGCCTCACGCAATAAATTGGAGAGAGGACGCGCGCATTGAAGCTATACGAGAACATCACCATCGGCAACTTTCTCTTTGCACTTGGCTACGCCATTCGTGACCGGCGGAAAGACGGTCCATTCATGGGCTCCATCAACCTGCTTCAGCAAACTCCGGTGGATAAGCTACTTGGTGACGTGCTCCTGCAGTTCACTGGAGTCGTCCGCCTGCTCGAATTCAAGGCCGAAGGTGCGAATCTATCCAAAGAGCGAGGCAAGCATGTAGCCCTTAAAAAGGTGCTCGAGGATAGAGGCCTGGCCGAGATTTCACGGGAAGTTCACTGGTATGTCGAAACAAAGGCGACGGAAGCAAGCCTCAATTTGCGTACGCTCCCTTATCTGGACGCCTTTCCAAAACCTCGCGTTCCACCAACCCATCGACTGGAAGATCTGGTGCGATCGATTGCCGATGATGTTGCAAACCAGCGTGCGACCTACAGTAGCAGCCAGATTCGCGACTACCTGCTTTGTGTCAGGACAATCAACGGGAGTACCGAGTCGGGAACCGGAGGGCTCCTTCTACTGGTAGAGCCAAACGGCACATTGAGATTCGCCCCCATCCGGGATCTACTGGACCTGAACATGATGCTCTCGGAGTGGATCAACGAGCACGTCAACCAGATTGGACGCAGCTATCAATTGGAAGTGTCGCATGCACGCGATAAGGCACTGAGCCACGAACATCAACCCAAACAAGATCGAAGCAATGATGGGCCAGACTTCAGCCGCTGAATACAAAACCTACGATGAGATGATCCGTGCTCAGGCAGAGATTGTCTCTACCATACTGACTACAGGCATCGAGAATCAGGAAGCTGCAGATAAGGCATTCAAGGCTCTAGACCGATTACGTAGCGAGGTGACGCAGAATGTATCTGCGTTGGCTACGAACGTAACTTTGCAAATCGGCTCTTCTGCCGAAACTACGGCAAAAAAAGCGGCCGAGTTGCTGCATGAAAAGTTCATTGAGGCAGATGCTGCTGCGGAAGCCGCTGCGAAACGCTACCGAACTGCAGGAAGACGGCTGAGCCTAAAAATCTTTATGGGACTCATCATTTTCCTAATGGCTCTAGGACTTGCAGCCTGGCTCCTAGTTCTGCCCCTACTTCCAAGCTTTGAAGAACTGCAAATGCGCCGGGACGAAATTTCAACCCTCAATGCGCGCGTTGCAGATCTGGAAAAAAAGGGGATTCACCTCGAATGGAGTACCTGCCTAGATAAATCCAACCGGCCACTGCTTTGTTTTCGAACTACCGGCCAGCAATATGGTGACTCCAAAAATGGAGAGTCATATGCAATTCCCTATCGCTCAAAACGCTGAACTCACCCACACATAGGAGCATCAAGCGTATTCCGGTTGAACTGACGACCTTTGCCGGCTATCGCTGACCGGTTCGATGGTCGTGACCGCCTGCGGTTGGTCAATCCGTGATTGACGCTGTTCGCCCCAGAGTTGTCACGCAGATCCCATCTGTGTGAAGCATAAAAGGCGCTCTGGGGCACCTTTTTTTCATTTGAGGATGGCAGCTTTGCAAGCTAGGAACTGAGGCCGAGTGAGGATTCCAGCCTGCCTAAGCATTTCCATGGCTTGTATGGCTTTGGCTGTGTGTGCGGCAGGCGCTGCTTTGGAAGGTTGTATTGCAACTTTTTTCTCTGCAAATGGCTTCGTCGGCTGATCCCCGAAGTGGATGTACTTGGCTTGCCATGGTGCGTATCCAACTGCTGCTGCATCTGCAATTTCATCTGCAGAGTAGCCTTGGTTATGCATGTCATGTAGAAAATCCCAATCGCTCATCTTGTGCTCTCTAGCTTTGCGTCTTTACAGCGTACAGGATGCAAGGCGGATCGTCAAAATTGGCCATAGCTCACTTCAATGTCTGGAGGATGGATGATCTGCAACTGTCACAGATTCGACCCTGAGCCGTAAGGGGCCAGCCGTCCCATCCTGAACCGGCGAGCTGACTGGCCAACGATCGTGTCCACGATCAACTGATGCTGGACACGATGACTACGGACAAGAAGCGGATTCGCCGCAACCACACCCCGGCGCTGAAGGCGCAGATCCTGGCGGAGTGCGCGGCCCCCGGCGCCTCGGTGGCACAGGTGGCAATGGCCCACGGCATCAACGCCAACATCGTGCACGGCTGGCGCAAATTGCAGTGAGGTGGTCTTCCTCAGAACGTCGCTAGGTTCACGCTCCGAGGCACGAAGCCGTCATCCGCATGCTGGCGCTGCGCTGTCAACAGCGGACGTTTGGCCAAGCCGCTCGTACGTTATTTAGTGGGCGGCCAGGGGGCAGAGCCTGCCGCCGCAATGGGCTCAGGAAGCCATAACGGGCGCGGCGTAGCAATGGAGGGGGACGGGGTTGGGCCGTGGGGAGCCGGTCTCCAAGCCTTCGTACCGAGGCTCCACAGCATGTCGATGCTGCGCAGGTAGGTGACAACCTTGTGACATTCGTCGTTGACCAGGCCGTCAATCTTGGTCTGGTGCGGATCGGTCGGGGGAAACGAGGGCGAGCGGTCGAAGAACAGGAGTTCGATGGACCACACGTCGCCGTTCGGCAACCTCTTCGCAATAGCGTTCAGCTCTACCAGATACTGTTTCAGGCGCGGTTCCGAATTCCAGTAGAACTTGGCCGCGACCACCACATAGAGTGTTCCTTTGCGCTCGCCGATGAACTGGACAGGGGAGAGCAGGCCGGCCATGTAGATGGCTTCGACGGCTTCTATCACACGCGTGTCGTGGTCTTCGTCCCAGATGACCGCGAAGTCATGGACCTGCGGAACGGGAAGCGGATCGCGCACGACATCGAGCCATTCAGCGGTGCGGAAAACGGAGTAGTGGGTACCGCGGCCCAGGCGCCCGACTGGCTCGGGTTCGTCGTACAGGCAGGCGAAAAGATCTGAGTAGACGGGTTGCGTCTTCATAGGTGCTCCGATTTCGTCGGTTGAAGTGATGTCAGTCACTACTGCTGGGCTTTCGGCCAAGCAGCGGTTCGTTCGCACATTCTAGTCACACGTAGCCAGGAATGTAAATCGGCGCCTTCGGCCTATCGCACTGTCGTGAACTGAGCCGCTGCGCCAATCTCGGCCCTGCGGGCTTCGATCCCGGACGCCTTCGCTGCGCTTGCCTCAAGGGGAAGGCCTAGCGGTCCCACCCCCTCCGCGCATTTTCCTCGGCCCAGCTCTGCCACTTTCTGTTCAAGACAGTGCTGCTCCGTTGCACTGCCCCGCACGACATTGATCGTTAGTACGAAGGTCGGCTGTGGAGCAGTTCGAAAGTAAGCAACATGCGCGGAGCGCCAACTCGCCAGATGCGCAGCCAACCGCTCATGCAATCTATCTGCGAGCTGTCCATGATTGACCGATTTCGGGGGGATAGCGGACCTATCACTGCAATGACTGCTTTGGGTGGCGGCAATCGTTGAGTTGACAGGCTGCAACTGGCCGCGTTCTGCCGGACATGCACCGCGGTAGAGGCGGGTTCAGACCTCCACTTTCACCCTGGCCGCATCGCCACCTGCTCCATGGCCTTGAAATAGTCCGGTGGGGTCGAACCACGTGGTCTGCTCCCGAGAGATGACCAATTTGCGGTCACTGGCACTGAGAGGAATGCCAAGCGGAATGGTCCACCCATCCAAGCCTTCTGCAAACTCACGCCATATATGGTCAGGCTCGTTTTTATGCGAGACAGCGAGGTAGAACCAGAAGCTATTGATGGCCACGAGTTTTACTAGGAAGCGATTTCCAAGCCGTCCGTTATAAGCAATCACCGCGCTTCGGAAAAGCTTTGGCACCACTTCGTCCAATTCCTTTCCTGATAGTTCGACCCTTCTTCCGGGAGTGACTATCTGCAGTCTCAGCATGGCTCGTGGCGCGTAACCGCCGTCCAAGATGTAATTCGCGAACCTTGCTAGGGTCGAGGTATTCTTCAAATTGTTAGCAGCGCGGGATGCGTTGTACGAGATCTTTAGAATAACCCGAAGCAATTGCTGGTATGAATAATTGAATTCCACGCCAGAGCCACGTTGGACTATGTTTGCGAAGGTTTTCTCGAATTCCTCCGCGAGAAAGTTATCTAACTGACTCAGTTTGGTGCTGTTGCAGGGTTCGCATACATCGCGTATGACAGGCTCGCTTTGGTGAAACTTCTCCGTCTTGGGGTTGTATGCATGCGTCATCTCATTTTGAGAGATGAGATTCTTTGGCCATATATGTTCCTTGGTAAGTGCAACTTGCCGTCCACAGTAAGCGCATTTTTTCATTGGTGTCCAGATAAAGGGATTTTCGAGTTAAGTCCAAAAACTACACATGCCTCCGCTGTTCCGCCAGCCAATGCCAATGCTACAAACACGAAGAGAAAACCACACCGGTAACGCTTATGAACACGCAGATTCATTGGATTTGAAGTTCCTTCGCGTCTGATTGTCTGAATGTCTGCTTGTGGCGAACGCAGCCGGTCACCACCAGCAAACTGGTCAATCGCATCACAATTGGTCAACTCAGCCGGGAAACGCAGCAACAAGAGGTCCAGCATTCTTTGCTGAATTCACACTTTCTGCACAGTTGGCGCACACAGGTACGTCGTGGCTCAATATGCCCATCCAGAACTGCTTGACGGCGCACGATCAAAGCATCGACCTCGTTGTCATCCATGAGCTCGACTTTGTGGGATACGCGCCTGCCACCCTGAACGTCTACCACAACATATGCGCGAGTCAAGACCGGCTCTCCTGTCTGCCGCATGATCGCCACCCGCTGCGCTGACAGCTCGATCACATCGGACAGATAGGTTCGATTGATCCGACGGGTTTTCAGCTCGACCAGAACGAGCTGGTTGCCTGCTACCCGGTAAGCACGATCTACCCTTGCGGACAGTACAACTGGCCCCGGTGCGCGAAAGCGCGTTTCCGCGTACACCAGTGTGCCACGTTGTATTTCCCTGGGCATCCAGCGCTGATCGCTCCGCCTGGCACTCCACCACCAGAACAGGACGCCTGCCAGTATCAAGGCGACGAAAAAGAATTCAGCCATCTTTCCGCCCTCCCCTGCTGCTCTTCACTATCCGAGCTGTCATCCAAACGATTGGCTCGAGCAGCGCTCGCACTACCCAGGTGAGCTGCGGCCGCCCATCCAGTACACGGCATACCGACGGAGCGGTTCGATAGTAGACATAAATGAACACTCGCCCGAAGGGCAGAGCACGCAGGACCTGGTCGCGGAACTGTCTGAGCAATGCGGTTTCGGGGCCTTCACCGTACACCTGGGTGGCAATGAAGCAACGCCCCTTACGTTCTGCAAGTCCTTCCTGGTAGAAGCGCAAGTGCTCTTGATCCCCTCGGGCCATGTCGGCGCGCTGCTGTGCAGAGCGCCGCTGGCCGTACCGGTGCTCGAATTGCACCAACTGCTCGCAGACCCCCATCTGGGCGAGCTCAGATGCACTGACGCTGGGGCCGATGCTTCGGCTTACTCGGGTATTTGGGCGACTCATGGCGCACACCCTTCCCGTCGGCGCTCCGCATGCCAGAGAAAGTAATCCCGGTCCAAGAGGAAGCTCACTTCAGTTGCCTGCTGATCGCCTCGTTGGCATGCCAGCCATCCAACGGCCAGCCAGAACACGAGAGTAAAGACCAGCGCAGCCAGCGCTGCCCACCAGTCAAAGACCAGTCCGGACAACACCACTATGCCCAGGCCTGTCCCGACTAGCCCCCTGTTAGACCAGTTGAATGAGCCCTGCTCCAGATAAACCGTGCCATCGCCAATCGTGTGATTCACCAGCACGAGTATTTGCCGCGGCCTTGCTTGCTCGACAGCTACGCTCACCACATCGCCCAATCTGAGAGGATGGTCGAACTTTCCAATGGCAAGATCCATCAACCGACCTCGATCCAGTTCCAGCGAGAGGATATGGGCATCCGGTGCCGGGGATGCCTTCACGATGTCATGCACTCGCCCATGCATGAACAGGTAGTTCGTGTCATTCATTTCAGACTCTCCCATTGGTTTTCAGCTCTCCAGTGGAGAGGCAAATACATCCGTTGCTGCGGGCATTTGGAAGGCACTTCCTGTCGCCTCACTGTCCGCAGCCCCATTTCCACCCAGGGCAGGAGCAGCCTGGACCGAGAGTGCGGCCGGAATGGACTGACCCAGCACCCCTTCATGCGCCAGCAAACGCAAGCGGTTGATGCGCTTGGTACCTTTCTTAAAGCGGATCAAATCGTCATAGAGCTTGGGATCGTCTTCACGGTCGAGCTCGAACATCAAGCGAATAGTCTCCAGCTTGTGGATTACGCTGTCATCCATCACACACCTCCTTGATCAGCACCCGCCAGCGCGTTGCCACCGAAAAGCTTGGAGGCCTGGTTCATGCCGGCAATCTGGAAGCCCCGGACGTTGGCATGCAGCGGATCCTTCATTTCCAGAATCCGGTGCTTGGGAAAGGCCTCCTTCACGGCCTTCTTGAACAAGTAGGCGCCACCGCCGACCAGGATGATGTTCTGGAAGCTGTAGCTGGCCTCCACCCATCGCATCATTGAGGCCACCGCCTGCTGGGCGATGGAATGAGCGATGGGCATGGCTCGCGAGATGTCGTAGGCCTTCTGATAGATCACCGGGTTCTTGCCCGTGCGCAGCGCCAGATCGATCGCGTCAATGTCGTTGTAGGGTGTTCCGATGTCGTGCCCGATTTCGGCAGAGATCGCCTGCAGGATGTCGAAGACGCCGCGGTTCACCGAATGGCTCTTGGCCCGTACCAGACGCATGCCCCGGGCCACAAGCCAGTCGAAGGTACGCGAGCCTGGGTCAAGAATCAGACTCTGCTCCTTTTCGATGGTGCTGCCCTTCCCATGCTGGACCGCAAAATCGACCAACGCCCCCTGGGGCTGGGCAATCGCAAGGGCTTTGCGGACGAGCACGCTCTTGCCGCTTCCCAAATCGTGCGTCCCCGCGACCAGCTTTTCCAATGCGCTTTTCTTCGTGGCAAGTGCCGCGACGGGCAAACCAACAACCAATAGGTCGATCACGGGTTGCTTCATCATGGCCAGAGCCCCACGGAGCAACGCCATGTACTCGGGCGTCTCTATATAGCCATCATGCATCTGGGTCGACCGGAAAGTATCGGCCGCCAGTTCGACCTCCGGCCCGACTTCGTAGAAGAGGCCATTGATCGGGATCGCCACCGTCTTGCGCCGCTCGTAGCCTGGTTGGGTCGATGGCTCGCGCATGCTCGGGTAAGCAATCGAAGGGAAGCTGGCGCAGCGGATTTCGCTGCCCGATACGCTGCTGACGTATTTGGTATTGCCGAAGCCGACGTCAACGGCTCTGACGACATGTTCCATGAAGATTCTCCTGTGCAAGTTGGAAAGTGATCAGCATCCGCTGGGTGGCGCTGACCTTCCACACGGAAATCGCCTGAAAAACACTCGTTCTCGCACTCCATTTGCATTGGGGTTGCACTGCATCCGCCGGCAAACCTTGTCCAAGTCGACTACTTCGTGAGCGGCTTTTCCAATTGCTCCGTGTGTGACTACGGTCTCACTGGATTTGCCTGGGTCAAGCCCCTGGATTTCTGCGCAGCGCATCGATGACTTCCCCGCACCTGCTCGAAACCCTCACGGTCTGAACCAGAGGCCAAGCAAACGGTTGTCAAGCCCTTGCGCAGCCACATTCGTGCGGGCCGTTGAAAAATAAGCGTCCCTCACGTTGCAATTTCAAGGGCCATCCGCAAATGCCGCCGCTCAGGTGATTTGTGTGGTCAAGGCGCCGCCAGCTATTGACGATACGGCCGCATGGATGTCAACTACAGACTCCCGAGGCCCCCTGGCCTGCTCCATCGCGGAGCGAAAGGCGTTGCGGTCGTTACCCGCCTCTTCAAGCCCTGGCCCTTGAGTCAGGCTCGGCGTGAACCTCCGAGTTCATCCCCGAAGCTGTTTTCCCCGTAGAGCAATGCACGGCTTGGCTGGCAGTCGCTGCTAGACGTTCCTTGAGCACGCACCCTGCATTCGAGCAGTTCACCCGGTCGGCACCCGATGCCTGATCGCTGTTCCCGTCATCCCATCGAGCACGCGCACTGTGCGCAGCACACGGTTGTGTTGGCCCCTGTCGGGCTCCCCGGGTGTCCCCGCTCGTCAACCTGGCACTGCCCTGGACTTTTCGGTCAAGGGGCGGACCCATGCAGGTGGATGGCGCTACGTACCAAGGATTGATCCCCCAATGGCGTACAAGGCGCGACCTTGTGCGCTGATGCTCCCCCGTGTTCCTTGAGGCCGGGTTGCATCCCAAACCCTGTCAAGCGCAGAAATGCGCAAGCAGGACGGATCACTGTATTCATTTTTAAGACTGACCGAGCCGGTAGCCACACAGCCTCTGCGTGCCACCGGCAAAACCCTGGGTAGGCGGGCGTGCTCGTGGTCGCACGCCTTGCTGAAAAACACCTGACCACGCATTGCCAGCGCTCTGGAGTCCGCGCAGGCGATGAACCCAAGGATTCCAACCTATTCATGCCGTGCGCCGCCGGGACGGCCCATGGCGTTCATGCCGGAGAACTGTCATGTCCAGATTCAACCCACACCGCACACCCCGTCGCATCCAAGGCTCTCGCGGCGCATGGCGCGACACCCAGCAGCCGCGCCGCCAGCAAGAACGCGCCACGCTGCCACCCGCCGAAGCGCTTGCCCGCCTGCGGCCCGGCCATGCCGACCCGATGGAGGTGCTCGATCTCCTGATCAGCCTCTACAACACCCAGCACACCGCGCTGGAAAAAACCGTGTCGCACAAGACACGGCAAGAGCGGGGGGACTTCCTGCGGCGGTTCTTCCGTGACCTGCGCCAGAAAGCGGGCTTCAAGACAGTGCCCGACCCACGCAACCTGGGCGAGCGCCACATCCGAGCCATGGCTGTCGTGTGGCAGAAAGAGCGGCTGGCGCCAGCAACGATCCAGACGTACCTGAGCTTTCTGCGAGGGCTAGCGCAGTGGCTCGACAAGCCGGGGTTCATCCGCAAACCCGCCCACTACGGCCTGACACCCGCTCAGTACCAACGCCACGAGTATGCGCAACGGGACAAGAGCTGGACCGCAGCAGGTATTAGCATTGATGAACTGGTGAATAAGGTATGCGCCTATGACCGCTATGTGGGTGCTTCGCTCAAGCTGATGCGGACGATGGGCCTGCGGCGCAAGGAATCAGTGATGTTTCTTCCGCACCGCTGCGTCGTGCCCTTCGAGGCCACGGGACTGCCGCCTGAGCAACGCTGCGCCGATCTGTACGTGCGAATCAAGGAAGGGGCGAAGGGCGGCAGGCTGCGCTTCGTGCCGCTGGATTCGCCCGAGCGCATAGCGGCCCTGGAGTTTGCCCAGGCCGTGGCCAAGGGCGAGGATGCCCACATGGGCGACCCGCGCCACAGCCTGCTTCACAACCTGCGGCGCTTTGACTACATCATGGCGCGCTTTCACATTACCCGCGAAGGGCTGGGGGCCACCTCCCACGGGCTGCGCCATGAGGCCGCGATCGACCGCTATATGGCCGAGTCTGACGGCATCGCGCCGCCAGTGCGCGGTGGAGGGGCAGTCCCTGCCGAGGTCGATGATGCTGCAAGGCTGTCGGTGGCACAACTGGCTGGGCACTACCGCCTGCGCTCGGCGGGGGCCTACATCGGTTCGCCGCTACCAAAGCATGGCGATGACCGCAAGCCGCCCCGCGAGTCGGAGCCTGCACCAGCCTTATGAAGTAGCAGGAGGGGCCAGCAGATCGGCCTCGGTCTTGCCGCTGGCGAGCGCCTCGGTGAACCACTTCGGCCTGGGGCCGTAGCCTGACCATGTATGGCCTGCCTCATCCTGGTACTTGACACGGCGGGCTGGCGATTGGGCCTTTGGAGCCTTGTCACGCTTCCTGGGCTTGGCAATGTCCAGGCCCAGGTCGGCAGCAGTGAGGCCGTAGAACGCAATGGCCTCCTTCATACGGGCCACGACACCGGCCTTCTCCGCCGCCAGGGCTTGCTCACGCTCCTGCTGCAACTTGGCAATCTCGGCGTCGATTTCCTGGGCCGTGCGTTGAACCGTGCGTTTACGAACCATGGCAGCCTTCCCGGTAGGAGTGGATTGGAAGCGAAGTTGCGCGGCCCAGACATAGAGCCGGGCCGCTGGCCCAGTCTATAGCATGCCCCTTCTTTAGGCCACAGGCGAGACCTCGAAGTCCTCGTCCGGGTAGATGGCCGCACCACGCGAGTGAACGCCGTCCGGCATCATTTCCGCGACTTCGTCCTCGGACAAGCCATATTTGGACTAGGCAGCGCAGCGTGCCAGCGCCTCATTGGATTCAGTCACTCGCCCAACCTGGATGGTTTGCCCAGCCCGCCGTACGCGAACATTCCATTCCTGCATCGTCGCTGTCAAAGTGCGCCCTCCTCGGCGGTTTCGTATTCTGGTTCCTGGTGATCGTTGTCCTGATGCCGGAACCCAAACCGCGCCCAAGTGCGAGGATCGACCTCGATAGGGCCGACGCGCTTGGAGTCGAGATTGATCATGGCACCATGCTGGGTCAGCCGCCCCTTGGAGAACAGTTCGTAGAGAAGCTGCGCTCCGAAGCGGACCGCCACATCGTTGATGAATAGTCCCTGCGATGCCAGCGACACACGCACCGAGCAGGATGGCTGGTTGTCATCGGGGATGCTCTCGTCCAGCAGTTCGGGAAACAGCTCGGTCACACACGGCAGGCGAGGTTCCGGCTGGCTATCGAGGCGCCGGACGCCTTGCCCTAGTACGACCTGGGCTGTCGCCTCCGTGTTGCCGAGGTCGAGCCAGTAGCGGTAGGAATGGTTCCCGTCCGTGACAGCCTCATGCAGTACCCGCCGAGCCGAACGGCTGTCTACGCAACTGATCAGAATATCGACGCTCGGCGTTGAATAGCGTTCGGCCAGCATGGATTCGTAGCGCGTCGGATGGGCCGCCCAGTCCAGGCCGTAGAACTGGTTGAGGCGATGGACAGTCACGATTGCCTTGTGCCGACCGATGTCTGCGCGGCTGTAGAGTTGCCTGCCGACGTTGGCCTCGCTCACGGTGTCGGCGTCGAATGCCGACACATGCAGGCCGTAGGGATGGCCCAGCGCCTTCATGGCTATGTCCAGTCGAGCGAGACAGGCAGCCATTTGCGCACCGTTTCCGCCCATACCGACCAGATGAATGGTGACGCGGCGATCCAGGAGTCGAGGATCTATCAGGTGTTCCATGTGGGTGTCCTCCGGGTTCATCTGCGGCCAGGAAGTGGCCACCGACTCAGTATCCGGCGCAGCAGGCCGCCTTCAAGGGAGGGCTGGAAGGCAGGCGCTGGGCTGCTTTCGTTCGTGGGCATCCATGGGTGGGGCAAGGTACGGAACCGGCCATTGATCACCAGCCGGAATTCCGCAGCCGGCCTGGGCTGGTGCAGGCAACCGAACACCCCCGCCACCTTGATGCCCTGGTCGTCGTCATCGTCGATGTCCGACCAGAAAGGCCGGCTACAACCGTGGGTGTGCAGATCGACGGCCACGGTTTCGTCGGCCTCCATGCTGGGCACGCTGTATTCAATCCTTACCGGGGAGGATGCCAATGGCTCGCACAGCGCCAGCCGCAAACTCCCCCGCCGCCGCGAGTAGATCAGCACCCCGGCGACTTCGTTGGGCAGGCCGCACCGCCCTGCCTCGATGAACTCCTCGATCAGCCGAATAGGCAGCACGCCGAAGGCAAAGACCAAGCGCTCGGCAACACTGCCGTAGGGCAGGGGTAGCGGCAAGGCCGGGGCCAGTTCCTGAATGCAATCGAGCCAGTCGAGCTTGACCTGCACGAAAACCCCGTTGGCCGCGAGAATGATGCGCTGGCCGTTTTCCATCGGAGGCAAGCTGCCGAAGCGCGGCGCGGCGATGACCGGGCATGTGGCCTGCAACGCGCGGTCTCGGGCGTCGAGAGTCAGCGTCGTCATGCGCCCTCCTGAATGCCCAGCAGCACGCAGAGCGTGGTTTTGGCGTCCACCAGAACGCCCTGGGGAAATTTCTGAAAGCGGCCGTCCAGCATGTCGCGCCAGAAGGCGTAGGCACCGCCGCGGAATTTCACGAGCTTGCCTGGCACGTTGGGGTGGGTGAAGTAGGAATGCAGAAATGCGTCGTTCCAGGCAGTGATCTTCTCGACCGTCGTGCCCTCTGGCACCGGAACGTTGCCCTGGCAGATCGTGCCCTGGGCGTTCACATTGAAATACGGGGCCTGATACAGAGGTGTCTCCGGTGTCGGTCGGCGTGCGCCCTTGACGGCCCAGACCTTCCACACCCGCCCCGACGCCGCGAATACCAGCCCCGGATGCGGAACTGATGCCCCCCGTTCCTCGCCGCCAAAACCCTCGGCATGTTCCTTCCCCACCTTGAATGCGACGTGGTGGCAGGCTGGCGGCACCCACCAGACGATCAGGTCGCCAGACATATAGAGCACCGTTTCCGGCAGGAAGCCACCGTAGGCTGCGCGCTTGAGCAATGCGCGGGACAGCTCCATCGCAGCGCGGGGCGTCATCGCCTGCCCCACACCGATGATGGGCTCGCCATCCACCTCCTCGACTTCATGCACCGTGGCCAGCGCGCCGCCTTGGTCGTCGTCATAGATCAGCACCGCCTGGCTCAGACGCACGGTGCCGGTCGTCGGCGACTGTATGGAAAACTCGGCTTCGTTCATGATCGTGACCTCCATGACCATCAGTTTCCCGCCGACAGTCCGAAGATCAAGGCATCGATATGCCGCATCGCCACGAAGCGCACGGCCATGTCTCGTTGCCATGCGGAGAATGCGCCGGGGTCATCCAGCGGCATCTGCATCTGACCCATGGTTTCGACGTACTCGCCTTCATGAGCCATATTGATCAAGTCGTCGTATATCCGTGTGGTTACGTCCCCGGCCTCCCACGACAGAACCGCGCCAAAGCCGATGTACTCGCCCTCGATGTCGGGCCGAAAGCGGTCGTCCAAGTCTAGTGTCCCCAAGGCCAGCGCATGCTCGGCCAGTTCCCGCATCGGCCGGTCACAGGGCTTGCACAGACGCTTGACGGCGCGGCGCAAGAGCCTGCAGCACTGAGGCAGCTCCAGCCCTCGCGGCCAAGCCCTGGCCCATTCGGGATAGTCCTCCATGAGAGTCGCCTTGGACACCATGTCCGCCCGCATGGCCTCCCGCTCCTGCTCGTCGTCGCCACAGTTCATGTCGAGCGCAGCTTCCTCATCGTCCTCGCCGCACCAATACAGCATGGAAGCAATGTCAGAGGCGGTATCGGGCGTGAACACCGGATAGACCCAGGCGCTCTGCCTGCGCAGGACGTGCAGGATGACCGCGCCCAGGGCTGGCAGACGGCGATTGAGCGCAGTCAGCCCCTCCCCCACGGGCCACTCCTGCTCACGGCCTTCACCCCAGCATGCCTCCACACTGTGGACGTCCAGGTTGCGCTTGGGGTCGTTCGTGTTCCGGCTGAAATAGTCGCCGTTTTCTGAGAGAAGGTACAGGCCGAAGCGCGGTCGCAGGCAGTGCAAAGGGCCGATCTGGCGCTTGATCCATGCGCCGAGGGCTTGCCTGCAGGCATCGAGCGAATCCGCCCAGGTTGCTGGAACATCCACTTCGTCAAATGCCTGGGCTGTGAGCAGAAAGCGCGATACGCGCGCATTTGCGGCCAGCAGCGCGCCCGGCACGATAGTGCGCGGCACCTGGGCGCTGATGCGCGGAAGGGCGAGCGGCATCATGGCAACGGCACCAGCATTTCACTGGTCGGTAGGACACGCTCCGAATGCCCTTCTCGCGCCTCATGCAGCGAGTGGTACGCGAAAGCAGCCCATGACCTTGCCCGCTCCCTGGTGCCGCGGCGGTTGAGTGCCCGAGCGAGCCGGCCATCGCTGCCTGCGGCCCCTTGCGCCTCCGCCTGCGCCGCAGCCATCAGAGCCGTCAGGCGCTCCCCATTGTCGGTCGTGACCGCTTGCCCGGCCTTTCGGCCCTTCGTGCCCACGGCCTTGCGGAAGGTGTACTCCTGAACGCCCCCGACCACCTCCCCTGCCTGGATTTCCGCGCTGATCAGTTCGGAGTATTGGGCGCTGTAGAGGTCGCGCACTTCTTGTGGCGTCATGCCCGGAACGTCAGGCAGGGCAATGCCGTTGTAGCGGTAGACCCGCTGGATTTCGTTGATGGCTATCGTCATGGTTGGCTCCTGTCGTCTGGAGCCTCCCCCGTGGGAAGCTCCTTGGAACCAGTGTCCAGCCGCCCCGCCCTGTTTCAAGTCCGGGCCAGGACCGGGACATCAGCCAAACAGGTCGTAGGAGCGGGCGTCGCTGGTCGCAGCGGCTGGCGCGGCTGGAATCTCCGTACCGCTTTCATCGTCCTCCACCTCAATGGCTGGCAGCGTATTGGCGGGCGCTGGTTTGGTCTGTGCCGCAGCCGGCTTTGCCGCCTTGGCGGTGGCATCGCCCGCCCTCTTGACCGATGCGGACTTGGCCGCTTGCAGGACTTCGCGGGTCGCCTCGGCCTGCTCGGCCAAACTCTGGCGTGCCTCACGGTAGCCCTTGAGGGTCTGAACGAACTCAGCGTCGAACTCTGCGGGCGTGGCCGTCAGGCTCAGTGCCCGAGTCAGAGCGGGTTCGTCCATTTCTTTCTTGGGTTTCGGGATCACGTTGACAGTCATCCGCCCGGCCTTGTCATCGGCGCTGATGACCAGCGTCAGGGTGGCGCTAGATGCCAGTGCAAAAAGTTCCTCGAACATGGTCATGGCTTGCTCCTTGAAAAAATGCCTTCGAGTCCATGCTACGAAGGCATTCGAGGTTTTCCAGTGGTGGAGCGGATCAGGCCGGAAGGGCTTCCTCTTCGTCGGATTCATCTACCTCGCTCTCCCGCAATGGCGCTGTACCGTCATCCACCGGCGTGGTCCCCACGGCGCTTCGGGGATACTTCATGACCATCGGCACCGTTCCCTCGTAGGTAAAGCCCGTGACGGAAAGCAGTTCCTTGATGAACTCGCCCTTTTTCTTGGCCCGCGCCATCTTGTAGGTTGCTCCCATCTGGTTCATCAAGCCCACCTCCGCCGAGAGCGCCTCCAACTCGCTGATCGTGAAAAGCTCCATGAATGCGGTGTCCCACTTGAAGTACTTGCTCTCATCCACCTCAAGGTAGTTGAGCAGCTTCCCCAGATCGCTGGTATTGATGCCGAAGGCCGCAGAGGCAGTGACCGCCAGCGTCAATAGCTCCAGGTGCTGGCCGTCGATGGCATCCACTTCGCCCAGGAAGTGCCCGAAGCCCGTGCCCTCCATCGGACTGGCGGTCATCCGGTTCACGACCTGCCCGAACTCTATGGAGCGCACATCGCCCGCGTGCCCTGAGCGCGCCAGCGCCACCATGACGCGGCGATTGCGCTCTGGCTGCTGCATCAGTTCCTTAGCCACCCATTTACGCCATTGCATCAGGCGGTAGTCGATCACGCGCTGGGGTGTCTTGTTGGCCGGCGCAGAGAGCTTCGATGCAGCCGCTGCCAGGACAGGACGCCTGCGCGCATTCTCTGAGCTACCGGCATTAGCGTCAGTGCTCCCTTCTTCATCCTCCGATGGACTGGCGCGCTTGGCCTTGCGCCATGCAGACACCTTCAGACTGTTGCAGGCAGCATCGAAACAGAGCGACATAGTAACTTCGCCCTGGCTCCCAGGCAAAGCCGAGATGGCACAGCCAAAGGATGCACATCCTTGGCAGGCACTGTATTGCTCCGGCCCCACCCCCAACTCGCCATCCGCTGCGACGGGCAGTGGGGAAAAGCCATCAGAAGCCTTGACGATGTGAACCACGGGATACTGCTCGCACAGCCCCTTGGCCTTGGTTTCGATGGCCTGGACCGTCAACTCGTCGTAGTGAGTGGGGTGCTGGCAGAAGCCTTCGCCCAGGCTTTCGTCGAACAGGCCGGACTGGCGGGCCGAGTTGTGCGGGCAGGCCGAGCACTGCGCCGTGTCGAAGATCGCATCGGCCAGACGGCGGGCAAAGCGCCCAAGCTGCTCCTTGAGAACGCCTACTGGCACCTTGCGCTCAATGATGCCTGCCAGCACGCTGTCCTGCTTGTCGGGAGGAACACCGGCCAGCAGCTCGGCATGGCCCAACTGAATCTTGCGGTGGGTCAGCGCTTCCAGCACGGCGGGCGTGCAGGTCAGCAGCGCCAGCCGCCTCTCCAGCACCTCCGGCTTCCAGCCCAGCGAGGCGGCAGCCTCGGCCTTGTCGCCCTTGTAGCGCATCAGCCTACGCTGGGCGGCATGGGCTTCTTCCGCATGCGACATGCCGGCGCGGTGATGGTTCTCAATCGTCGCAAAGGCTTCGGCGTCCTCGTCGCTCAGCGTGTCGATGACCACCGGCATGTCGTAGTCGTCGCCAAACACGTTCTTTGCAGCGCGCCAGCGGCGCTCGCCCGCCACAATCTCGTAGAGGTCGGTGCCCGGAATGGGTCGGATGAAGATCGGCATGATGACGCGGCAAGCGGCTCGCAGGCCCGCCTCAAGCTCTGCCATCTCTTCGGGATCGAAGTAGGTTCGGGGGTTTTTGCCCTGCACGATGCGGCGCAGGGTCATGGTGGCGTTGGTGGGTGTGTCCATGAAACTCTCCTTGTCGGATACCTTCATGGTCTCGCGGAAGGGATGAGATTCAAGGTCTGGCGCTGCCCGCTCAGGCCACGCGGCTTCTGCCCTGCCTGAGTTCAACCTAGTGCGTCACGCGTCCTTGGTGCCTTCCACCAACTCATCCGCCGCCTGCTCTGCTCTGCGCAGACACAGCGCCAGCGAGCCTTCGTCGTGGTGCATGGCGTTGAGTTCGCATTGCTTGTCGGGACTGATCTGGTTCCATGCCCGCAAGGCCCTGCGCAAGAGCCCTGCCACTTCGGACAGGCTGCGCCGATCATCTTGGCTAATGCGTCCCAATAGCTGCTGCTCCAGTGGCATTGTCGAGTTCCTCCTATGTGTACGCGCCCCATCGTCACCCCAAAACAAGTGTGTTCAAGATCAGCGCCTGTGCCGCCTAAGCCATTGCAGAGCGATTGGAGCCGTGTCGAGCAAGCATCATCTGCTCATAGCGCGCCATGACCGACTCGCCGTCAACGAAGTCCACGGCGATGTCCACCGTTTCCGCAACACGCCGCCGTATGGACGCCAGATGCCGGGCCTCGGCGTTCGTCGGCAGGCATGTCGGCCAACCGGACTGGTACAGCAGATGCGCGGGGATTTCCGCTTCGGCCTCCTGCCGCGACGCGGCACGCTCCTTGGCCTCGGCAAGCTGCGACCGGAGAACGGGTGTGAGCAGCGCCGGAGCGACATCCCCTAGCCAGTAGCCGGATTGAAAAGAGAACGTGCTGAGCGCTTCGAGCTGCACCAACTCGGTGTAGATCTCGGCGTTGTCTTCGCAACGCGAAGCCGCCAGGAGATCCCCACGTGAGGCGAGTACGCAGAAGGCACAGGAAACTCGTGAGCTTCCATAGATACGGTAGGCCTCGTGCAATACGCCCCCACGCTGGGCAATGTAGTCGAGCACATCCTGGCGCGGCCAGTGAATGATGGCATTCCATGCCAACCCCACGCCTCGCACACGCGAAAGGCCCGAATCCCGTTTCGCCACAGGCTGGCGCGCCCTGGCCGTACTTTCTTCCTAGCGCAGCCCAACCGCTGAAACCACCGGCCCAGCCGGGTGCCGTGCTCGGATCGCCCGCGCGATGATCTGTGATTTCATCTCGCTGGTACAAAAACGATGCGTTGCCGAGCTCCACGGCATGATGAGCTTCACGCATGCCAGCGTGCGATAGCGTTCGAGATTGGCCGTCCAGCGCGAGTGCCAGCGGTCGAGCATATCGCCTGCGGGTCGGCGCACGGTCACCAGTTCCCAGCCCAGGCGCTGCGCCAGCCGCTCGCATACAGGGGCCGAGTCGCGCCACTCGATGCGCCCCAGATCGGCATGGATTAGTGCCCTCACGCCACTGTGGCCCAGGGCATCGAGATGCTCCTGTACCCGATAGGCCAGCGCCTGGCTATCCTTGCCTCCACTGACGCCCACATACGCCGGGGCGTTGCCCGCAAGCGCCAGCTCAATCATGGGGTCAGGCGCGATGCTGAAGCGCCCCGCCACCGCACTACTGCAGCGCGCCGACGCAACGGATGGCGCAAAGCCGGGCAGTTCGATCTGCTGCATGATCAGACACCAGCCTCTGGCCGGAGCAGCGTATCCGCTTGGGCGGAACGACTGCGCCCGACAAAACGCTGCAGGCGCTGGCGTAGTGCGCGTTCTTCTTCGGGAAAGCGCGTGAGATTCAGATCTTGTGCTTCACAACCCCACCAGAGGGCAGCGTATTCGGAGGTCACGCCGTTGTAGCCACAGTTGGGGCCATCGGCGTCGAACGCCGCACACATACGGCGGATCGCCTCTCGGTGCGACAGTCTGCGTACCGACAGCAGCACCGCCGGATTCCAGACAACCCAGACATTGCCGCCCCACCCTCGCACCGCATCCGAACCCGTACGCAGGAAAAATCCATCCCATGGGTTGTCGCCCTCACCCTGGCCTTCATCGCTTCCGATTCCGTCAGCCCAGCGCGCAGACGGTGCCAGCCATGCCTCAAGCACGCAGCCGCCTGTCTCGTACGTACCGTATTCATACGACACCGTGATGGACTCGCTGAGGCAAACACCTGTGCCGGTATAGCTGCGTGAGCGCCCGCGTCGAAAGCCCGTACGCAGGATATGCCGGGCACTAGACTCACGGGTTCCGTGATACAGCGGGCCAATTGGTGTGGCGTTCTGTGTTTCCATACGACCAGAATCATCTGGGCCGCAGCGCTTTCAAGCCCCTATCTGGCGCGAGGATCAAGGAATTCTCGCTAGCGTGTGCACCTGACTGTAGTGCTCGGACCCAGAATGCTTTGCTTCTTACCTATATTGTCGTAGCTTGCTCGCATCGCAATCGCAGCCCGAGGGGATTTGCGCACAGAATCCTTAGGAAAAAGCTACCGAAAAATCAATTGAAACCATTAATATTCCATTTTTAAATACTTGTCCGGGATCATTTCATCTGGGCTTCTGATAAACCGCAGCATAAAACGCTCGCGCGCAAAACAGCAAAACAATCGATGTTGCAATTAATGAGATGCTGAAATATTTCAGCGAAATAAAAGTAACCACATCGTCATGCACGACAACCAATCCAAAGACCGCAACCCCAAAGGCACCAGCTATCTGACGCGCAAAATTTATAACGCCAGATATCATACCTCCTTGTTCCGGCCCGATGGTCTGCAAAGCCGTCGCCGTGATCATTGGAGTGATCAGACCAACGCCAAATGAAATGAGTGTAAGAGCCGGAAGCATTAGCCAATATTCTCGCAGCATGGAGGGCAGAGCGAGCAAAAGCGCACCAGATATCAAAACACAAAGCCCAATAACAATCGAATATCCCGGGCTTCTATCTCGACTCAGTTTTCCGCTGAGAATATTTGCAGCAATCAATGGAAGAGTTACTGGAATGAATGCAAGACCTGCCTGGAACGCATTCATTTTAAATGCATCGCGAAAGTACAAACTTGCGTAGAATACAATGCCAAAATAAAGAAAATTTACTGCAACCCCCACTATGAGCGCACGTTGAAGCGATCTATCTGCGAATAAATCAATTGGTATAGCAGGCTCTGATATTCTCTTTTCAATTCGGATGAAAAAAATGAAACCGGCGACTGCTGCTGCGCACAACACACCCACCAAAATCAAAGAGAGGTCAGTGTAATTAATAATCAACAACAGCAACGAAGCTGATGACACAAATAAAAAGAATTGACCTGCCCAATCATTTTTACGGAAAGCCGCCTTCGGTGGCGCTTGAACAAAGCGAGCCGTTAGAAATATACCGAGCAAACAAACGGGGAGATTTATAAAAAATATATATTGCCAAGTAGCAAAAGATGTAATTATCCCTCCAACAATTGGGCCTGACGTTAACCCAATGCCTCCAAAGGCCATCCAAATTGAAAGCATTGTCAGCCGCAGCGCCTGCTGGCCAGAGAATGACCAATTTATGACCGCTAGGGAGTTGGGCACGATAATGGCAGCGCCGATGCCTTGAATACATCTCGAGCCAAGCAAAAAGGAGATGTTAGGAGCAAGACTGCAAGCCAACGATCCGGCAAAAAAGATGGAATATCCGATTATGAGAAAACGCTTACTACCGTAGCGGTCGCCGAGAATTCCAGATGAAAGAAGTAAGACTGAAAATACCAGAGTATAGGCATTGACAATCCATTGGAGCATCGCAACGTCGATTTCATAATATGCCTGCAGGGCAGGCAAACTGAGATTAACAATCGACACATCAAGCTGCACGACGAAATACCCCATCGATGCGGCGCACATGATAAGCACAACCCGCCAGGAATCTTTTGGTATCGTGGCATCTTTGATGGGCTCTTTAGTATTCAATTTTAATTGAGATGTGGTCATGGCTAATCAACGAGTTCTTATAGCGCGAGCGCGGCCTTCTTTCGATGGCTCAGTAACCATCTCATCTGGAAATTCTCTGAATTAGCCGCGCACAATGCGAGGCCGCCCCTCAATGAAATGCGCTTGGTGATCATGGAGCGAGCGAACATTAACGGTCTTCATCAACCAACGCTCTTTCAATGCTTTCTCATCACGAACCACGTATACATCTTTGTTGTGAAGGCAATCATTATTTGCCGATCCAAGCAAGTCACCTGATTGTATCAGAACACGCTTTTTGAGACGATGAAGCACCTCGATCAGACGTGCAACAGCCTGTTCTGCTCTGGGTGTTTTTCCCTCTGTGCGGTTTTCAAAGAAACGAATATCGGTGTCCGTTGCTCCTCCAAGGATAGGATGCATATCAGCGTTATCAAGCTGCACCGCGCTCTTATACATGGTCAGGTCATCAAACGGAGTATAAAACTCGGCGCTACGCAGGATCGATTGTGTTTCGGCATCAAGCTCATTCAATAGGTCCTTATTGCGCACAAATGAAGTATAAACTTCATTTTCAACGGACGAGCGCAAGCCGAGAATATTCACCCAATCAGGGCGCACGAAGTGATTGGCTAAATCTTTATGGAAGAAGATTGGTTTTAGCGCTTTTTGCGACTGGCTTGCTATCAAGTCGCGCTTGGGATGGATATCCTGAAAGATGTCCCCATCATTGACGTTAGCATAACCAATTGGCTCTTGATGCATCAACTTCGCGTACAACAAAAGAAATCCCTCTGCTACGTAGGTAAGTTTTCTGTTGCGCTTGTCAATAACAGGCTCATCGAAATCAAGATACGGCAGCGAAGGATCAACTGGGCAGCCGCGCAAAAATACATACGGCTCTTCAAATAGATCGGCTTCCCTCTTGAATTCACAAAACTCAACAAACGAAGACGGCACGAGATTGTTTCTCATCAACTCATCGATCCTCACCTCAAATTCCGCGTAATTTTTGTAGGGATTGACTTTAATATTGAGCAATTTATCGCGCAATGCGTCACGGTCGACCGAGGAAAACTGATAGTCGATGGGCAATTCAATCATTTTGGCGCCTGGTTGTGAAAAAAATTAGCTTGCCAATCTAAAGATCATTAATGAAGACAATTCATCCTTCATCGAATACGATTCAATCGCGCAGCTACTGGTTCTGAATCTATCAAAGCAGCTAGGTTTTGTGACCTACCCTAACTAGTAGTTCTTCACCAGTGAATATCTGCAATACCCCAAGCCTCAAGGGCGTGCGGCCAAGGCAAGTACGCGATGAATCAAATCGTGCCGGGCTGCTCCCACTTGCCCAAGAAGACCTGCAAGGAGATCCTCCTCGGAGAGGTGAACCAGGTCGTGTGGCCTGGGCTGCGCCAGTGGCCCTGATTAAGAGCAAAGAGGGCGAGCGTGCCCCCAAAATGCACTAGATCACGAAGGGCAACCAGGGGCACTTCCTAAGGCGACGCTGAACAAGTCCACCACTGGCGGCTCGATTGCGTTGTGAACCGATGAAGCAACAGAGCCTCGCTGCGGCAGCCGATCAGGGCGCTGGATTCGAGCAATACCGCCGCCCCACCCGGCGCGATGTGTTCCTGGCGACGATGGAAGAGATCGTGCCGTGGGAGCAACTGTGCGCGGTGATCGAGCCACACTACCCGAAGCCGGGCAACGGGCGCCCGCCGGTGGGGCTGCAGCGCATGTTGCGCATGTACTTCGTGCAGCACTGGTTCAACCTGGCCGACGAGGCCTGCGAGGAAGCGCTGCTGGACAGCACGGCGCTGCGGCGCTTCGTGGGCATCGACCTCGGGCGAGAGCGTGTGCCGGACGGCACGACACTTCTGAAGTTCCGGCGCCTGCTGGAGACGCACAAGCTGGGCGAGCAACTGTTCGCCGCGGTAGGCCAGGCACTGCAGGCCCGAGGTCTGAAGGTGGGCACGGGCACGATCGTGGACGCCACCATCATCGGCGCGCCGAGTTCGACCAAGAACGCGGACAAGGCGCGCGACCCCGAGATGCATCAGACCCGCAAGGGCCAGCAGTGGTACTTTGGCATGAAGATGCACATTGGTGTGGACAGCCGCACCGGGCTGGCGCACAGCGCCGTGGTCACCGCAGCCAACGTGCACGACAAGCATCCGCTGCCCGATCTGCTGCACGGCAACGAGCAGCGCGTGTATGGAGACAGCGCTTACGCCAGCCAGAAGGCGCTGATCCAGGCCAAGGCGCCGCGGGCGCGCGACTTCACGAACCAGCGCGTGCGCAAAGGCGGCGAGATCGACGAAACCGAGCGCTCGAAGAACCGCAACAAGTCCAGGGTGCGCGCCCGCGTGGAGCACGTCTTCGCGGTGGTCAAACGGCTATGGGGCTTCACCAAGGTACGCTACCGCGGGCTGACCAAGAACGCCACGCGCTCGTTCGTCGCCCTGAGCCTGGCCAACATCTACCTGGCGCGCCGGCGCCTCATGGCATGAGTGCGCCCGCAACAACCGCTATGCGCGGGCGTGGGCCAGAAATGGTCGCAATCGGGCTCGCCATCGAGCCGCTGCGGCCTTCCCATCTCGGAGTGCTCGATCAACCAGACAGCGCGTCGCTGAAATCGACCACTTGTTCAGCGTTGCCCTAATGAAGGTGCATATCGGCGTGGATGTCCGGTGCCTAGTCTGGGCATCGGGAGCGATGATGGCCTGATGCTTGAGCCTCGTTTCATGGCTCGGCTAGTGGGCTGCAAACGCTCGAGGAGCTGCTCGCAGTGTACGGCTGGTCGCGGCGCAAAGGGGGCCAGAGGAGGCTGATCGCGCACGGCTTGGGAGAGCTCGCGCGTCTGCTCAGAGTGCTGGCGACGACGTCGCAGAATGTTGATTGAAGAACGGAAGCACGCCATACCGCATCACCGCCACGCCAAACCGCCGCCTATTTGCAGAATTGCGCTTGGAGTCTTTGCGCTCCCTTCCACATGACAGTCGCGTGCACTGACACTTGAAACTCCCCCGCTTCCGTCCTGGAAGCATCCCGGCTAGAGCTGGGCGCCGCAGACGTCACCTGCCTCAACTCGAGCGCAATCCGCGCTTGCCTATCCCCAGGGAACACCGCGTCCTAGGGAGAAGGGTGTTCCCTTTTTCCGGAGAACACCATGTTAAAACCCAGCCGTGCCTGCGCAGATGAGGCGCTGGACCGAGCCCCTTCCGAGCTCGAGGAGATCCTCGGCGAAGATGCCGCACAGATCGTCATCGATGCCCTCTACCGCCTGCGCCACGACAAGGTCGAAGCGCTGTGCATCGTCCGGGCCGAAGGCCTCAGTCCGGGCGGCCGCCCTTTCGAACCAAGCGACTTTGGCATCCCACAAATCGACGACCTGTTGAAACGCCTTGGAGCCGACCCGGTCGAGGAGCCCCTACCGTCGGCGGAGTGCTGACATGGGACCGACACCCTACCAGTACCTGCCGCTGTGGGCGAAAGTCGCGATCGAGCGCCTAAACGCCGATGCCGAACTGCGCACTGAATCCATGCTCGACGAACTGCTGGACAGCTACGCGAAGACGTATGGCGAGGCGGTCGATGACCAGACCCGCGAATCGGCCCGGCACATCTGCCGCAGCCGCTTCCTGGGCACGTACAGCGAGCCGCCCCAGCGCGAACCCGTACCGCCGGGCACGCTGCGGCTGGTTCGGCTCGCCCGCGAGGGCGCGCTGAACACCGGCGACCTCGTTGCAACGCAACGTCTCGGCGATTGCTAGGTCGCCCGCATCCACACGCCCCACTCCATTGAGGTGCGTGCGCTGGCCACCGGCCGGCACTACCTGATCAGCGGTCTGGCCTTCGGGCCAGGCGCGCGCGTCGTGGACGCCGAGAAGTCCCGGGACACACCCGGCGTACCGCTGAAACCGACGGCACAGCAACGTGCACGTCGGCCGCGTGCTGGCGACTATCGCCCGCAAAGGCGGCACCGGGTTCAACGTCCCCGCAGGACACACCCGGTTCGATTGCGTGGCATCCGCAGGCACCGCCCGTGCCACCGAAGACTTCTGTGCCGAGCTGGTGGCGCTCCAGCGTCCCTGAGCCGGCCGGAACCCAAGCCACCACTGGTGGCCCGCATCCCGTGGACGCGCCGCCTCGCGGCGGGCGTCCCTTCTTTGGAGCATTTCCATGCCAACAGAAACGATATCGGCGGCTATCCAGCCGCTCAACGAGTTCGCCCGCGCGGTCGTCGCGCTGCCGAAGGACGCCACACTCTATAGCGACACCCACTTCATGGCCATCGCCTGGGACCAGCCCGACGATGCGAGTGCGCCCCGACCGACGATCCTTGGCGCGGGCCGCGGCGTACTGCCCTACCTTCCCGCCTACCGGCTCATCAATCTGTTGTGCGGCGACCGCGCGATGCGTACGGTGGACGGCACGCTCCGGGTGTGCCGGCGCACGGTCACACCCGAGGCCTATCTGGGCCTGTGGCGAGCCGCCTTGCAGGCGGCGCTCTCGCCGGAGGAACTGGCTGATCAGCTCGGACTGAAGATCCTGGTCACGCTCGGCGCTGCCCTGGCTTCCGCTCGGCAGGCCAGCAGTTGTTGGACCACGTCGCCCTTCAAGAGCTTCAGCGAGTTCGAGGAGGCATACAGCTCACGATTCACGCTGGGGCCAACAGCTCGCGGAGCTTCAGGATTCCGGATCACACTGGATCTGCGCGAAGCGACCGCCGCGCGCGATGCGTTCTACGGCCGTGACCTCGTGACCAACCGTGACGACGCCGAGGGCTGCGTCGAGGTGGCTCTCGTCCCCATGGATGCTGGGGAGCGCGTCTGGCCCTCCACTGAGGCCCAACCCAGCCTGTTCGGAGAGGTCACACCATGAGCTACCGCATCGAGTACCAATGGGCCGCGTTCCTGGTCACCGGCGCCTCGCTCGGTCTGGACGAGGACCGCTATATCGTGGCCATCGAGTGCGGCGACAACAATGTCTACGACACCATCACCAACAAGCGCTCGCGCAGTTGGGAGGCGTGCATGGTCGGCACGCGCACCCAGGTGCTGCGGCAGGCGGTTTACTTCGCGGGTGCCTGCGAAGGCGGTGGCCTCCAGCCGCGCGGGCGCTACTGCACGCCCGAGAGCTACATCCGGCGCATCCGCCGTCTGCTCGATGACGCTAGCGGACCTGAGGCACATGGGCACTGGCAACCCAGGCTGCGGGTCGGCCCAGACCATCCCGCCGTGGCAGAGCTGCAGCAGTGGGGCCTGGAGCCGCGCGAGGAGAAGCGCTACGGCGCAATCTACGCAGTAGTCGATGTTCCGCCCGAGCATCTGGGCGCGTACTTCGCATTGATCGGACGCCAAGGAGACCCCCTGTCCGTCTGGAGCTGGATAGCGGTCAGCGGAATGCCACGTTCCTGAGCACCTTGCCACGCGCAAATTCCCTGCCCCATGGGGCATTTGCGTAGGCAGTTGCCGAGGCGCACGCCAGCGACCTTCCGAAGCTTCCACAATCGCCTCGTCTCCCGCTTTCGCGTCCTTCGCGGAAGTATTCCCGGTCAACGACCGGCGTCGCAGGCGTTATCTGCATTACAGACCTCGGGCGCGCGTTGCGCACCCCTTTTTCCCCCGGGAACCACGCTTCCCGCCGGGAAGCTGCGTTCTCTTCATTCACTGAAAGGAGAACCCCATGAACCACCATGCCTGCAGCCGCGAACCGGCGGTATTTTCGTGATCGGAGGCGAGCATGTCGCATGCCACCGCCCCGACCTGCCCTGTCTGCCCGGGTGAAAGCCATCTCCTCGGAACACTAGGAGTCAGCATCTGCTTTCGTTGCCGCCAATGCGGCATGGACTTCCTGCGCGCCGCCCGCCGCGCGTATAAACGCCGCGCCCCGGCGCGCAAGACAATGGGAGACGCACCATGATCGGCGCGCTCACCCGATCCCTGCTGCGCTTGACGGAGCCCTTGGTGGCGATCTCGACCGCCCACCTGAGCGGCCCGACGAGCCAGCGGCTCGCCGAAGGCAGCCTCTCCGTAGCGGCCTACCCCAACGACTACGGCGGGTTCGTGTATATCGGCGCCGAAGATTCAGTGCCCGAGGAAGCCGACCTGGCCGCCATCTTCCGCATCGCGCGGCCATGCGGCATCGTCTGGATCAAGTTCGACGCCGACGCGCCTACCGTCGATGGCATGCCAACCTTCGGCGATGGGGAGACCGCACTGTGAGCCGCCACTTTATCCATCTGGAATACTGCCAGCGCAAGATCACCGTGGTTGCCGGCTACGACCGGCCCCTACGGCAGCTCTTCCTGCATGTCCTCTACGCCGACCTTGCGCCGTGGGAAGACGAGCAGTTCGTCTATGACAGCCTGCTCGAACCCAAGCTGGACTGGACGGATATCAACACTGTCGCTGACAAGCTCGCCACGCTCGGCATCGAGGTGCCCACCGGCATGATCGAACAGATCTACCTCGACCAGTGCGCCAACGCCGGCAACCGAGAGGTCGAACACCACACGGACCGGCCACCCACACCGGTTCACACCGGATGACAGCCCACCAACAAGTGGCGCCCTTTCCGCGCGAGGCAACGCCACATGGCCGCGCTTCGCTTTTACAAGAATCAATCCACGGGGTAGACACAGTTCCGCTACTTCACAGCGGGGCCGTGCCCATTTCCAGCACACTCCGAGGCCTGATGAGGCTGCCGGCGTAGCGATCAGGCAGCCGCACGCGGTTTCGCCCTTGAGGTATCCGTTGCCGCCGATGGCGATCCGCGACCTGCAATCGGCGCAAACCGCTATTGCTTCATGTCGCGATAGTTTCTGCCCTCTTCCGCCTCGTACCAATGGGCGGCAGACTGCACCGGTCACCCTGCCTGAGGCCGATTCCTGTCGAATGACAGAGAAAGTGAAAACACGGGCGTTGATTTCAAACGCCTTTTGCATTTTCTCTGTCACTGGCATGGGCGCTGCTGCCAGAACGCCCGAAGCCGAAGTTCAGAAAGCTCCAAAGCGGCTGTTCATCCTCGGAGCAGTAGATGCAAATGGCCCGCGACTGCAAAATGGCTTCCCCAAGCAAACCGGAATGAGCAATGAATCAAGCAGCATCCTTCGGCAAGGCAATCCCCGTCCTGGCTTCACTCGATATGACGCGCACTCTCGATTTCTACAGGAACGTGCTCGGCTTCCGAACGGAGCACTTTGAGGGCTTTTCCTATGGCATGGCGGTGCGTGGGGACACGGAACTGCACTTCTGGGCCTGCAACGAAAAGCACATCGCCGAAAACACCTCATGCTATATCCGCGTGGAGGACATCGGGGCCGTGCATCGAGAACTCAGTCCGAAGCTACCCTCGCTGAAGGCCGTGGTCCGCACGGCATGGGGCATGGATGAACTCTATGTCATCGACCCGGACGGCAACCTCATCAAGTTCGGGCAGGAGTCGTCGGCGCAGTAGTGTGTAGCACGGCCGAATCGCTCAAGTTGGGTGCCCGCCGAGAACGACTGGTCTTGGCAGTTCGGAGACATCCGGGCCGCGCTAACTGTAGCCCGGCCGTCGGAACTTTGGCTTGCGCACGCCCGCTGGGCGTGGCATCTGGTGCATTGCCCGAGCAAGTGCGCTGAACAACTCCCGGAGCGCCTTTTTTGCACTATCTGTGTCAGCAGTTTTGCACTTACTTGGCAGAGTTTGCACTTTCTCTGTCATCTGACAATTCCGTCCCTCCGGGCCTCCCGAGTCTCTCGGGCGTTGCGGTCGTTACCCGCCCAGCGCAGCCCCGCTGCTCCACCCTATGCCGCCGCCTGGCCGCATGTCTATCAACCCATTGGGGGAATCTTCTCCCTCGGGGGGATGGTTCCCCATTTTCTTTGGAGAACCACCATGGCTTTCATCGATCAGGCCAAGAAAGAGGTCATTGCCGCCGAACTCAAGAAGTGCATGCCCAAGGACTGGAAATACTCGCTGGCGATTCGCCACAATGTGGAAATTGTCATGACCATCATGGCAGCGCCCGCGGACATCATTGGCGAACTGAACACGGTAGCGAGAGCTACCGCCGAGCGACGAGGTCAGCCGTTCTATCCCATCCAGGATGGGCACGTGCAGCTTAGTCACGTAGCGAGCCACATCCAGGACCAGCTTCCTGCCAACAGCCATATCTTCCCCGTTCTCGAGAGCGCGCTGAAGGCGCTGAAGTCCGCCGACTGGTACGACAACAGCGACAGCCAGGTGGACTATTTCGACACGGCCTATCACTACCGCATCGACATCGGCCGTTGGAACAAGCCGTTTCTCAACACCACGGCCACATCGTAGGTCGGGCCTGAACCCCAGATAGCCGTGAGCCGGTTGTTCTAGGCTGCGAGGTCGCGCAGCCGTTTGGCGTCGCTGGCTTCCATGCCGCCGAACTTGGCTCGCCACTTGTAGAACATGGCCAAGCTGAAACCCTCTCGGCGGTACAGGTCCGCCACGCTCACGCCAGCGTCGGCCGGCTTGATGAATCCAATGATCTGCTCGTCCGTGTACCTGCTCTTGCGCATCGCGCTTCCTCTCGATTGCGCGGATTCTCTATTACCTTGGTACGGGTGGCGGGTGGCGGGTTGCAGGTCAAAGGTACGTGCGCGTCGCGCCTGACGTTCCCGCTAAAACCGCCATGAAGGAGGATCATGTGACCGCTGGCGGTTTGATGGTACCGCGGCAAGTGGAAGCGATTGCCCAGCACAAACCCGCCGCCCGGGACGAACCGCCCCTGCCACAGGCGCTCGCGCCTGGGAGGTATCCCGCTATTCAACTGGTGTCAAGAGGTATTCAGCAGGCCCATGGATAAAGCCCGGGCGACGGCAGCCATGCGATTGGATGTTCCCAGCTTGTTGACTACGTTCTCAACGTGAAACTTGACGGTGCGCGCCTTGATCGCAAGGATCACCGCGATGTCTTCATTCGTTTTGCCTTCGGCTACCCATCGGAGCACTTCGATCTCTCGCGGCGTCAACGCCACACGGACATTGGGAACATCGGCGTGCCCGATCACTCGCGTAAATGCTTCATGGGCCAGCAACACCAGCCAGTTCAACTGAAGGGACTTGGATGCTAGTTCAGGCTCCTGGAGGGGCCTTCGGGAGCGCACAAGACTGACCATGCTAGCCACTCCCGCTCCGTCAAAACGCGATTGCGCCCACCCGTACCGCAATCCGGCGGCCTGCGCTTCGCGCCACAACTCCGGGCTTTCGGCAAAAAGTGCATCGTTCCACACGAAAGCCAACTGCGAGCGCAGCCCATGCCGGACAGTCGGATCCGTTTCTAGATATCCGGCTTGCCTGTAGCGCTGCTGCCACTCGGTAGGATAGTCGCTCACAAGTACAAACGAGGGGCGCACCACGCTATTGGGAAAACGAAGGCCGTATGCACACCACTCAAAGCCAAGCCATCGTCCAGCCTTTTGCAGCACTACGAAAGCGCTTTGGACACTGTGCGCCTGATCCAGCTCGTCACGAAGATCTCGTGCCCATCGCTGCATTTCAGCCCCTTCGCTTCAACGAACCTGCTACCACAGAGCGCGTCAGGTGAACAACATAGGCGAATAGATGCCCTTGTCCTCCAAGGTTGTTTCCTTGACGTGCATGAGCACCTCCAGACGGACATCGGCATTTTGAGCCTAACAACCACCCGAAATCTTTCTCACCACTTGTCAAGCTGCGTCACCCCCAAGCTTTTACCCGGGGGCACCGGCGTGGTGTGACCAATCACGGCGGCTGGTAACGATTGTATTATTCACCAAGGCAAATCGCCGAATCAAGATCACCACAGACTGCGGTCATGCCGATGGCTCTTTGCGCCTGGCCCGAGATCTGGGCGAACATTGCTTCTGGCACGGGCACCAGACGAGTCCGATCGCCAAGTGATCAGGAGCGCTCGTCCTGATCAGGCTCGCACGACGTCGAAAACTCCATCAAGCGCGCCGGCGAGCACTTGAGTGCCTCGGCCAGTACACAGATGTTCACCAGCGAAAGATTGCGCACACCGCGCTCTACTCCACTGACATAGCTGCGCGCCAGGCCACTTTCCAGTGCCAAGCCCTCTTGCGAAAAGCCTTTGCTGCGCCTCACTTCGGCCAAATGCCGTCCGAAGCGTTTGAGGGGATCGTAGTTCAGTTCCGTTGCACTCATATCTTGCATGGAACACTACCGGAGCACGCATCATGAATCCACTCTCGATAAGTTCACGTCCTATGAGTTACATTTCAAACAACCTACTTGTCGACCTATACACTCTCGCCCCACATGCCCGGTTCCGACGGCCTCCATAACGTGCTCATGGCCTCCATCAGCGATTCTTCTTTGTCCGCCTTACCACCCAGTTCTACACGCGGGATCCTTGCGCGCGTGCGCAAGACACCGCTAGGTTCGCCCGACAACCAGTTGTGCATTGGAGATTTCGTCTTGGCACTTCATGACAATGTCCTGGTCATTGAAGGCGGTGGGATCACTTGTATGTCGGAGTTGCAGCCAAGCACCCTTCGCGTGCTTCTGGGCGCGCAGGATGTGCTGATCGACATGTGGCGGCACTCGACCTGCAGCGTATCGATTGCCGCATCGCCCAAGGAACTTGAACTAGCGCACACCTTTTTTTTGGATCATGGTATCGCCGTGCACCAGAAATAGATGCTCGATTCAAGTCTTCACATTGAGCAGTTGGTACTGGCAGCTTGAGAGTAAGTGACCTCTGGGTTCACAGCGCGCCTCGTTCGAGGGCCTCCCCCAAAAAGATCAATCTCCCCATCCTCCAGACGAACGGGTATTAGCAGATCTCGCAGTGTTCGTGCCGCTGCCCTTGCGTAAGGAGTAAGCGGATCACAGTCATTCCAGCGCCGTAAATCCTGCTCCCGTATCCAGAACTCGTGTTCCGCGCCCGAATATGCCGACACCTTGGCCTGAATGTAGCTCTCTGCGGCCCGCTGTACGGCGGAGGGAGCTACAAAAGTAAATACTTGCGAAGTCATTCCCAACAAGGTGGGCTCAACAATCAGGTACATATCCGGCCGCGGCGTGCTCAGAACATACCGAGCCAATCGATCAGCCCCCTGTTCGGCATTGGGATAGCCCAGGCGTCGCCATAAGTAGGCAAGCACTGATCCGTATTCAACCGCACGCCCGACAAGTGCATCACGCACCGGATCAACTTGCTGAACAATTCGTCCCTGTCCATTGTGGCGCAGAGACTGGAACTGTAGCTCTTCATATTGCGTCACGCTGGCGGGAAGCGACGTGAGTTTCAGATGAAAGGACATAGCCGGAACCTCCAAGACAATGATGGGCCCCATGCCAACGCCTTCAACCTGTGATCTGTCAGCCCCGCAGATTCATACGAAAAAATTTCCCGGTCGACCGGGACAGTGGAGTGACGACATGAGGCTGAGCGCGAGGTGAGGATGGTGCAGGGGCACCGTGGGGAGTACCCGTCGTTGTGGGCAGCCATCGAACCCATCGCGCCCAAGATTGGCTGCGTGTCGCAAACCTTGAACGAATGCGTCAAGCGTGCCCAGGTCGATGCTGGCGTGCGCGAAGGCATCACGACCAGCGAGGCCCCGCGGATGACGGAGCTCGAACGCGAGGTCAAGGAACTGCGGCGGGCCAACGAGATATTGAAGCTGGCCAGCGCGTTTTTCGCCCAGGTGGAGCTCGACCGTCGGCTCAAGTCCTGAAAGACTTCATCGACAAGCACCGCGATGCCTTCGGGGTCGAGCCGCTCTGCAAGGTCCTGCAGGTCGCCCCGTCGGCATATCGAAGACATGCGGCGCAACTGCGTGAGCCCCACAAGCGCTGCACCCGCGTTCATCGCGACGAGGTGCTGATGCCACAGATTGAACATGTCTGGAGCGAGGCCACGCGACTGCGCGAGATCAAGGGCGAGAATGCCAAGCTCAAGAAGCTGCTGGCCGAGGCCCATCTGCGCCTTGAAACGCTGAAGGTGGGCTTTAGAGCGTGTTAAGAACTTGCGCGCAAGTCATTGAGTTTATTAAAGAATTTCATAATTTCCACTTTCGCAAAAGCACCTGTAAGTGCTTGTCATATAAGGGAATTCCCCCAAGTTCATAGCACGCTATAGACTGCTGGTATGCGCGTGCATGTTACCGTTACCGAAGGGAGGAGCCTATGGCGGATTTGAAACTGACCTATTGGACGAAGCGCTGGGGTGCAAAGACAACCATCACGCTGGAACCCATAGATGAAGGCTGGCTCATCCGCGCCGCTGCACACTCGGGTAAAACGAACTTCGAAGGCCATCCACACTTATATGGCAACTTCAACCAGGACTATGTGTGCTACCCAATGGGCTTTGATACATTTCTTGCCTTTGTCCGGCAGGAGCTTTGTGATGAACACATAGATATGGTGCGCGCCCAGCAGATGCTGGATGAACTGGGCGACTGGGTTACGTCATGCGAGCAATCTCAGCCCAGATGGAAAGGCTGGAATGACGCTGGCTAAGCGTGGCTTATATGGAAGCCTCCCGGATTACAAGTAACCTTTGTGCGTGAAGAATCAGGAGACCAATGGTGGGGAACCGGGCACTCCGACTGTTCCAATGCCGCCCGCCGCCAATGGCTCAGACGTTACACAGGGGGGCGACTCATGAGTGCCTTCAGCCCCGATTTACGCACCAGGTACCGTTCGCGCCTGCCAGTGGCAAGGCAATGGGGGTGTACGCGGCTACCGCCCGCCTGCCGGCTGGACAGCTCGTGCCGACCTGGCCGAAATCCACCCAATTTCCGGCCGCATCATGCGACGTACCGTATGGTGGATCATTGAGATAAAGGACTGTCCAGCACTACCTCACCCTGGTCGAGTGGGTTCGGGGCAGGTGCATAACACCAGTCGCAAAAATAGGGGCAACCCGGGTTTGTGAATCGCATCGATTGAGCGCACATGACGAGCGCTTGCCGGCGTGGACCCGAGCGCCCATACTGACATCGCTTCTTGCGGACATCGTGTCTGCACAGCCTTCAATCTCGCTCATCGCGAGCGCCTTGAAGTCCAGCTTTGCTGGCGTCGCGATCGTTACTCGCCCTCTGGTGGTCAGTTTTTCTGGCCTGTCTGTCGCCTCGTCGATGGACCTTCGATCAGGCTTTGTGCCTGGCGTCCGGTTTGCCGGATGTGAGTCTTCGGCACGCTGCAAGGCGTCGCCACCGAGCCGCTTCGCCCCTCTACCGGACGAAGCACCCCGAACGGGAACACTGTTTCCCGTCCGGGAGTGGGTGTTCCCTTTTCCCGAAGGAGAACACCTTGTTCGCATCGATCGCAACCCGATCCGCCGCACGCACATGTGTTTGTGTGCTGCTGGGAGGCTCCGGCAAAAGCCGCCCTTCCACCGTGCCATCGCGACCTCTGGCCGCATTGTTGCGTCCCTTGCCGTCTCCTTCGGGAGCGTCATCGGACGCTGCCCCCCTGCCCTTGCTAGTGAGCTGACCCATGGCTGGCCACTACCGAAAGCGCATTGCTGCCATGGCGATTCAACTCGCTATGGATGACCCTCAACTGGTCAAGGAAGTCATCGCCCGCCTTCGAAAAGCCGGCGAAATAGAAGTCGACGATCTCATCTACCTGGAAAAGATCGCCGACCGCTGGATCAAGATTGCTCTGGACAACCAGGCGAAGTACCGACAACGGTAAGCCTCGGGGGTGGCAACACTCCTTTGGACTTCGCCATTTCCAGGACAATTTTTTCCAGCAGATCAGGCCTTTCATCACCGAGCACGCCAGCCCACTGGGCAAGCGCCGCCTCGATATCGGCCTGGGTTCGCACACCGTCGAAATCGAGTCCGAGCGATCGGAACTCCTCGATCTCGGCGGGTGTGAGCCGGAGTGTTTTACCTGCGCGCAGCATGTTGGTCTCTCTCCTATTGCCGGATTGAGAATCAGCATAGCCACGCCGTGCAGCCATGCAAGCCCCGGGAGATTCATTCGTCTCCCTGCCGGGGATGGTGCTCCCATTTTTCTCTGGAGTCACCGTGTCCCCTGAAAAACGTCCCCGCCCGAAGCGTACGGGTATCGAAACCGAGGAAGAACGCACCTGGGTGGAGTTCTACAGACGCGTTCGCGGCGACCCTGCCCTAGCCGCCGAAGTGCTCACCCAGCTCGAGCGCGACGCCGAGATGAAGCGCACGCACCTGGCGTTGTACCTGACCTGCAAGGAAACCTTGCGCCGCGAGAAATCGCGCCAGGCACGTCACAAGCGCATTGGCTTCTTCGTTCGCTGGCTGACCAACTCCTTGCTGGTCAGGCCGTGGTTGGTCCTGGGCAAGTTCGGTAGCGAAAGCCGCGACATCGCGGTCGAAATGCTACCCGAGGCCAGGCACCTCGGCTCGGCTGCACAGCGAGCCAATGAGCCGCCCGCATCGCTGCTGCCACCTTCCTCACCCGGCGCCGTCCCCACGGCTCCTCGCCGAAGCCGCAAGGCTCGGCCCGATGCCCCTGCTGCTGCAGAGGCTGGCGCGGAGCAAGCCGACAAGGCTTCCTCCTGAGCCGCGATGTGCCCACGTGACCTGGCGTCTTCGGACGCCGGTCCGTGCGGCCGCGCATCGCCGCCACGCCCCATCCCCCCCATTTCCGACGTCCCGGCCCTTGCCGTAGGCGCTTCTCTCTCGCCGCGCCTTGTCGTTGCGCCCTTCCTCACTTTTCACCCACTCGAAAGGAGTCCCCATGAGAACTGTTTCCGAGCTACTGCAGTCGATTGAACAACATGCCGAGCGCGCCATCGCGCAAGAGCTGCATCTGATGATCGACCAGATTCTGAAGATGCGCACCAGCCTGCTCCTCGAAGAAAGGAGCCACGCCGACGCCTTGCTTCTGAAGTTGGACCGGCTGCGCGATGACCAACTCGTGCGTCCCATCGATGCAACCGATACGCCGATAGAGCCGCCAGATCCTCCCCTGCCACCCCTCGACGAGCTGTTGCCGCTATCGGCTAGCCACTACGAGGTGCGCTTCTTCAGCCGTGACTACGGCGACCTGGAAGACGTGGCCGTGGTGGAGAACTTTCTGCTGGCTGTCCAACTCGCGGTGGACCGGCACCAGGCCAAGCCCGATGACGTGACTGCAATCCGCCAGAACAAGCGCTGCTGCACCCTCACCGTGACATCTCCGCACGGAACTCTCCTGCTGCAGATCGAACCGGTCGAGCTGCAGGTTCCCAACGTGCAGTTGCATGTCGCGCGCGCATGCATGGCGCTGGAGCAGGGAGAGCACGGCCCGGCGCTGCAACTGTTCACAGCCTTGCGGCAAGCCGCTTGACCAGCGATTGACCACGTGCCAAGGCTGATGGTCCTCTGATCCGTGGCCCCCTCCGGGGGCCACTCTTTCTTGTGAGGCCACACGGCTTCCTTCATTCACCCGGCGGGTAAGCCCTACCCCGTTCGGCAGTGGGCTTGCCTCGCCTCCTCGGAGAAGTGCATGTCCACTACCTCCTGAGCCACCGCACCCTCGCCAGCCTTGTCGGCCGATCTCTTTCCACGCATCCTCGGAAACCCGACGCGGGTGGCTGCGGGCGATCGGCATGCATTGGACGGCTTCACAGGAGCCCTCCAGCCGCCCTCTTGAAGGCGCCCGACAGAGGGCTTGAGCCCTGTCTTCCCCGCCTGCCTCAGCTGGCACATAGCAACCCAGAGGGGCACGCGGCCTCTCTGGCTCGCTGTGCCCCTCGTTTCTTCACTCAAAGAAGAAAGCGATGATTTCCATTTCAACTCCTCCGGACGCGGACCGACCTCAGAATGCGGCCGAATGCCTGGAGCGAAACAAGCCCATCCTGCTCGAAGCATTACGCCGCATTGGCGCAGTTCGAGCCTCCATCGCCTACCACGGTGGTGGAGATGAAGGATTCGAAGAGCAGGCGACAGCCGAAAGGTGCACAGGAACAGCTATCGACCTCCAGGGCGAGGTCCGCCTGTTCGAGCAGCAGAATATCTTCGACAACGGGCAGTGGCAATCCCGCGTCGAATTGCTTGAGCGGCCACTCGGCGCAGCACTTTCCGACTATGCGAGCCAAGTATTGAATCAGCACTATGGCTCCTGGGAGGATGGTGACGGCGGCTACGGCGAGGTCATATTCGACGTAGTGTCGGACGCCGTGCGCATCGAGCACCACGCGTACTTCACCGATTCCGACTATTCGGAAACCGTTCTATGAAAGCGCATGTCTCCCTCGCCGGCTGGCCCGGCCTGAGGCATGAGGATGCCGCAGGGTACCTTACAGCACCGCCAACGGAGCCGTGCTTTGGCCTCCTATCCAGCGAACACGTCCAGCTCGTACCCCAAAGCCGGGGACAGCTGGATGATCGGCTCGTAGATGCCTTACGCACAGCCCATCCGGGTACACGCTTTCGCTTGCACGCCAATGTGCACGTCCTGCCTCGGCATGTGATGGCTGATCTGTCGAGTTTCGACACGCACTCCGCGTGGTTCGAGCAGGCCGCCCGTCTCAGCCGACGCCTAAGCGCTCCCGCCTACACGGCACATGCGGGGCGACGAGATCAGGCCACATTGACACAGGTGCTGGACAACGTACGACGTTGCGCGGAGCTGTTTGGCTGCCCCGTCGGCGTCGAGGGGCACTACCCCACACGCGGTCAGACCTGGCTCATCGCCAACTGGGAGGAGTACCGGTTGCTCTTCGAGTCAGGTGCCCCCTACGCGCTTGATCTTTCGCATCTGCACATTGTTGCCACCCAGAGCGGACGGACCGAAGATACGCTGGTAGCCGAAATGCTGTCCTGCGAACGCTGCCTGGAAATCCATGTGAGCGCCAACGACGGCCTAGGTGACCGACATGACCTGTGCGCGGAGCCGCCCTGGTGGCATCCCCTTCTGGCACACGCGCATCCCGACGTCGTGCTGTTCTCGGAAGGAAACCACCTTCGCCACGAAAGGAGACTGGCATGAGCGCACTCCAACACGCTGCTCCGCCCGCGTATCAGGTCGATGAAAATGGCCGTATCCGGCCCAATGAAGCCGGCCAGGCGCTGCTTGTGCAGCATCGAGCCGTCAAGGCCCAGATCGAGGTGCTGAATCGAAGCTGGTGCAATGCCACCTTGGCCGTGCTGTTTATTCATCACCCCTGGGTGGAAGCACTGACCCTCCGTATTTCTTCCAGTTGGGAGTACGACGACTCGGGTGGGTGCTATCGCAGTGGCTCCTGCCGAGTTCAAGCCTTGGATATCGCCCCCGGCATGAAGTTGCCCGAGGAAATCCTGCAGGACGGCTATGTGGACCAGGCGCTCGCCGCCGAGATGCTCACCGACATGCTGAACGACGACTCCTGCGATTTGGCACTGCTTCTCCTGGAGGAAGACGAATCCGAAGATCGGACGCTCTCCTTCAAGCGGGCCGAGGTCCTGGAGAGCGTCGTCATCCAGGTGACGCCTCTTGGCATGCAGAGTTCCTAGAACCCATCCTTAGGGCCCCGAACCATCCTGACGGATGGTCGGGGCCATGTTTGTGCGCGGCCGGCTCCCACCTCCATATACGGGCATGTGGCGAAATGCGCATCGGCGTGCATTGCTGCTAGGGAATACCTGGATGGAGCTTTGCCGTACAAAAAATACGATTCATTACAACCATGTGTTGTGTGGAGGAACCTATGAACCCGCTGGTCATCATTCATGGCTGGAGCGATCAATCGCAATCGTTCGATCCTCTAGCAAGGCAACTGGCACAGAAATTAGGCGCAGCCCCAACAGAGATCCGGCTTGGAGACTGGATCTCCATGAACGACGAAGTAACGCTTCTGGACGTAGCAGCAGCACTTAGCATGGCCTGGCAGCACTACGGTCTGCCTTCCTCTCCGCGCAGCGTGGACGTGGTCGTACACAGCACAGGCTCGCTCGTTGTCCGGGAGTGGATGACCCGCTACTACACACCCAAGTCCATCCCCATTCACCGCCTGCTGATGCTGGCACCAGCGAATTTCGGCTCACCGCTCGCACACAAGGGACACAGCTTTATTGGACGGGCTATCAAAGGCTGGGGGGAGCCGGGGTTCCAGACCGGAGAGCAAATTCTGAAGGCGCTGGAATTGGGCTCACCCTATACCTATGAACTGGCGCACCGCGATCTGTTCGACATCGAGACGCCATGGTATGGCGCGGGCGGCATCCTGTGCACCGTCCTCGTCGGTGATGCCGGTTACAAAGGCATCGCATCAATCGCCAATGAAGCTGGCTCTGACGGCACTGTACGCATCAGTACCGCCAACCTCAATGCGGCCAAGATCACGCTAGAGCTGAACGAGAAACACGAGCCCATACGCTTTGACGTGCAGTCGTCATTGGGATCCATTGCGTTCGGCGTAGTGACTGGTCAAAACCACAGCACGATCGCACTCAAGGAAAAAGGGCCGAATAATGACCTGACGGCCGAGCTCATGGTCAGCGCATTGAAGGTGGTCGATGACGGATGGGACAAATGGATCTCATCCCTGGCCAAGAAGACCCAAGGTGGCGGTGAGAGCGACCGCTTTCAAAACACTGTCGTCCGGCTACGTGATCAGTTGGGGCATGACGTGACGGATTACTTCGTTGAGTTGTACCGCAGCGCTGGTTCGGACCAAGGGTTCGAAGAGCGGCTATACCAGAAATTCATCGAATCGGTACACGCCTATGCTGACGATCAAAGCTACCGGTCCCTGTACCTGAACATTGGGATACTGGACAAGCTACGGCCCAAGATCGAAGAGCGAGGCGGACTGTATTTCAGCTTCCTGGCTTCACCCACGTATATCCCGAGTGATAGTGATGGCAAGCCCAGCCTTCATCCGGCGGGTTATCTGCCTGTGCCAGAACACGATACTGGAGGCGTGCAAATCTTATCGAAGCAGCTTGACGAGGTATTCGCGGCACACCGCACCGTGCTCATCGATGCCCAGATATATCGGGTTGTCGACCCTGCCGTGTTTCGCATACGAAACCTAGGCGCCTGAGGCGGACATTCATCCGTGGGCACATCTACGCTATTGGGTCAGACCGTACCGCAAAACAAGGACGACCGCACGGACAGCAACCTCAGGAAGCCTGCTCTCGCCCAGGTTTTCCATCACATGCTCCAGGCAATATCTCATCGTCGAGAGCAAAATATTTAGGATTTCGCGGGTATCCCGCCCCACCATTCCATCTGCAGCCCGGCGCAGCACCTGGAATTCGCACTACGACAAGGCTCTCACAGATTGCTTGCCATCGAACCACGCGTGAGATGCGTCTCATGGACGCAACGCACACTGGGGATATCCCCTCTGGTAGCGGATGCGACGCAGGACGCAACTGATATCCAAACGACATTCAGTCGATACCGCGAAAGGTTTAGCAAACAGGAGAACCGGCTATGGCGAGGGGCAAGATCGCAATACCATCCGCAACTGTCTAGCCGTGTCAATCCATGCGGATGGCTTGACCGACAGGCGCGTCGCGCGCATGTGCCCGCCGACGAAAATGGATGCGCTTTCAGCTCCATCGCGGAGCCTTTCCGGCCAAGTCCGGCGCTGCAGTCGTTACCTGCCTTTTCTGATCCTGCTGCTGGTGCGGCAGGCCTTTCCCTTCGGGACATTGGTCCCACGCAGGGGTCGGTGTTCCGCGTGCTGGAGAACACCATGAGTTTTGACGTCATCGGCCTTTGGCCGTTCCTGGTTGCGGAGTCAATACGGCGATTCATCGACAGTATGGCCCGCATGATGACTCGCTGCAAATCGGCCTCCGTTGCCACTTTTTCAACGCCGCGTCACCCAGAGGTCAGGGTGGATGGCGATCCGCTCCAGCTCAGCCGCTCACAGTTGCTGTCCGAGCTACTCGCCCCAGCCGTCGAGCCCTTTGAGTTATTCCGAGTTTGCGACATCGGCGCGGCGCAACCTCTTCCACCGGAAATAGCGGCATCGGTTTCCCGACGGCTGCTCGTCGCAAGAGAGCTGATGCGTCGTGACATGCTGGCTGCATTGCAGGGCACACTCGTCTTGAACTCGCCCAAGAAACTTGCAGAGTGGCTCCACATGCACTGTGGAGGATTGGACTACGAGGTCTTCTTGGTTCTGTACCTGGACGCGCAACATCGCCTGATCACTGCAGAGCAGCTCTTTCGAGGAACGCTCACTCAAACCAGCGTTTATCCCCGAGAGGTCTTGAAACAGGCACTCAGGCACAAGGCAGCAGCCTTGGCGCTGGCACACAACCACCCCAGCGGCGGCGTAGAGCCCAGCTCAGCAGACAAAAGGCTGACAGCAGATCTAAAGAACGCCTTATCGCTCATTGACGTTCGAGTGCTTGACCACATTATTGTGGGAGGCGAGAACCACTATTCCTTCGCCGAGAATGGGTTGATATAAGCCGCCGATGCACTGCAAGTGGCACGAAAACCATTATTGAAGGCTGCTTGCATAAGAGTCTATGCAAGCAGTCCTCACCCCCGCTTCGTGCAAACGAGATCCGTGAGCAACAACGTTGCCTTGCTCTTTCTCCTATCCAGATCCTCGGCCATGAATGTCTCACGCATGGGCATGATCAGCGGCGCAGCAAAGTGATTGAGGTTCGCTGTTACCTTCTTCAACTTCCATCGGCACGTCCTGTCTCTGAAAAGCATCCAAATCGATAACCACATCAGCCATCGCCGTTAGCTCCGGCGTCTGTGAAACAAAAAACTCCCGTTTATATCCACCCAGCCTGAGTACCTCCCGCTTCATAGCCATAAACATGCGCTTGCGATCCGGGTCCAGGGCCCCGTCGGTCTCGTCCGAAAACAGAGACTCATAGCGACGCTCGCTGGAGTGCGCCAGATACAAGGCCACAGCCCGGACCAAGGATTCGTTGATCCACACCCGCTCTCCTCCGCTCATCTGTTCCACCCGCTTGCTTTGCCCTGTCTCGCCGTCGTGCACCTCAATGACGAAGCCTTCGCGCTGCTCACCCTTTCGGTTCTCGACCTGGGTCAGGATCGATACGGTGAAGCGGGGGCCATAGCAGGCCAGCAGCAGATCGTTGGCTAGCCCCGCCAATGTCGGCCCGGCATCGTCAATTTCCAAGGCAATCAATCCATCGTTGCCCAGGCATTTAACCAGCAGCCCCCAGTTGCCAATTTGCGCCTCCACCTTCGCCACATGAGCGGATAGCAGTCTATGCTCGTCGCTCCGCTCTTGGATTTGCCTCGCCAGAGCAGCCTGGAGTTCAACATCCCGCAGGGCCTGAATGTGCTCATGGTCAGCCTCCGCTACCGCCTTCTGAGCAGCAGTTGCCCCCTGCTGCGCAGCGTCCAAGGCCCGACCATCCCAAACCGGTTGCAACTCCGCCAAGTCGCTATCCAGGCGGTCGAGCATCTGGCGATAGTGCCTGGCCTGCTGCTCCCGCTGCGCAGCGAGCGACTCAAGCGCTTCCAAAGTCTCGCTCCGCTCCAGTTCTTCTTCCGGTGTGTCGCCGTCGCCAAATTGCGCCGCATCGGCCATCAGACCCGCCAATTCAGGCTCAAGGTCGCGCATGCGATTCTTGGCTTGCTGAGCCTCATCTCGCCTTTCCGCTAGCCTGCCATAGCTTGCAGCCCGCCGGCGCGAGGCAGCTTCGCGCCGCTCTGCCCTTTCCAACTGCTGCGCTGCGCCAGCCAGCATGCCGTGCTGCGTTTGTAAGGCCCTCAGTTGCTGTTGTACCGCCTGTTTTTCGCTGGATAGCCGCCGGATGGTGCCCTGAGCGCTTGGCATCAAAGCATGCGCTTCCCGTGCATCACCCAGGAGCTTGCAGTGCCCTTGCAACTCGGTTCCGACACAAGGGACCTCTACCGTCAACCCGAAACGACGAGCAAGGTCATCGGCCCTCAGCGCGGCCTGGCCAGCCTCCCGTTCGATAACCTGCAGGCGTTGCTTCGCCGATTCCACGCCGGCGCCGCATCGCTGCAATTCCTGTATCTGCCCGCGAGCGTGGCACACCAGTTGGGAACGTCCCACAACAACCGATTCTGCCAACGCCAACCGGCGCTCGGCACGCGAAATGCAGGCCTCCCGCAGCAGCACAGCCTCACATTGATGGCGCTCTCGCATCACCATCTGAAGTCGCGCTTGTTGATGTGCCCGGCGCGTGGCCACGCGCTGGTCAAGGCGCGCTAGCTGGGCTCGCAGGCTCTGCTGCTGGCTGACAATGCTTTCGATAGCACGCTTACCCGCCTGAATGAGTTCCTTGCGATCGTCATATAACCGGGTGCGTCGGCCTTCCACGTTCCCCGCCTGTGCAGCTGCTGTTTGCTGTTCAGCCAGCCGGGCTCGAGCGATGTGCTGGACACTCTGTGCCGCATCGCGTGCACCTGCGCAAACCTCCACTCGGGCATGGACGTCGCCCAGTTGCCGGCTCTCCACATGGAGGCGATCAACCGCATCTTCCAGCCCCGCCTGCTGCTGCCGCAGCGTGACCAGCCCAGCCTTGAGCAGATCGACCACTTGAGAGGCCTTCTTTCCCTGATTGCGGCACTCTTCCTGGCCCAGTAGGTCGGCCAGCAAGGTCTTGATTTCGCCATTCTGGTAGCTGCTGAGCTGCCGTTTTCCCTGGGCGCTGAATACTGAAGTGCAGAAAGTTTCCTGGCCGCCCAACAGATGCTCGACACAGCGGTTATAGGTTCCAGTCTTGCCATCGGAAACCGTGCCATCAGGCAAGCAGAACGGATGCCACCGCCCCTCGGCGTCGGTCTCGAACAAAAACGCCTCAGTCGAGCGCCTGCCGTTGGAGCGAATCACGATTTGTGAGCGAAAACGCCGACCATCGTGCTGCCATATCAAGTCCTTTTCGCTCTCAGGCAGCACCACATGATCGTAGTAGGAGAACCCGCCTGGGCCCGCCAAAGCAGCCCTGGAAGGAAGCGTCAGGAAGGGCTGCAGATTTTCTATTAGCGTAGTCTTGCCTCGGCCGTTGGAACCTGCCAGCGCCACCAGCGCAGCATCCCCGGCCAGGCGCTCCAGGTCTAGAGTCAATACGTCGAGACCAAGACCATCGCGGATGCCCCGAAAGCCTTTGAGAGTTAAAGAAAGAGGATACATGGCACAAGGCTCCAGAACAGAGCCTTCAGCATCCCACCGCAGTTGTTGGTTTCAAGGGGGACGTCCACACCGCCGCGGGGTAGGCCCAGCACCAGCGCATCGAATTGCACGCGCGTGAGCGACGGCAACACGCGGCCATCACGGGGCCGGAGGAAGCGGCCCTGGTTCAGCCGCCTCGTCGCGCACCACACGCCGAAGCCGTCGTGCACCACCAGCTTCATGCGCGTGCCGCGCGCGTTGGCAAACAGGTAGCCGTGGTGGGCCTGCGCACTGCCGAAGACTTGCACCACGCGCGCCAGCAGCCGATCAGCGCCGGCGCGCATGTCGGTGGGCTCAGCGGCCAGTTACATCGCGTCGATGCGGATCACCGCAGCAGCTCGCGCATCCAGCGCGTCATCTCGGCGGCGGCCGAGGGCGGCCAGGCAATCGTCATCGTCAGCGTGCCGCGCCGAAGCTCGACGTGGATGCGCTCGTCGGCGCCCGGCGCCGCTTCGATCGCCAGCGGCATGAAGGCCGGTGCTACGATTGGTGTGGCGCCTTGCTCGCGGGCCTGCTTGCGCCAGCCGTGCACGATGTTGGCGTTGATGCCGTGGGCCATCGCCACCTGTGCCACCGAGGCGCCAGGGGCCGCGCACTCCGCCAGGATCTGCGCCTTCAGCGCCGGGGTGTGGTTGCGGCGAATCCGCTTCTTGTCCGTAGTCATCGTGTCCAGCATCAGTTGATCGTGGACACGATCGTTGGCCAGTCAGCTCGCCGGTTCAAGATGGGACGGCTGGCCCCTTGCACGCAACCGTAAGTCAAACTTGATTTTTCAACTATGCGCGCCTTTCCCTCCAGTTTGCTTCATGGATCGCCAAACAAGGCGATTGCCCAACTCAGTGCGACCTATGGCGACGAGAGAGCACCTTTCGGCCCGGCGATATATCTGACGGAAGATCCTGATGTTGCAAATTGCTATGTCAAAGAAACAGGCGCCATCTATGCTGTACAACTAGCAGGCAATAGCCAGCTCACCATTCCAATGAATGCCTCTTGGAAGGACCTCTCCGTCGATGCACGGCTTGCCGTCACCAAGCTTTTCAAGGCCGCCAACCTTCCCTTCCCCATCAACACCAACAACGCAAGAGCAATCATCGACACCGCAGTCCCCACTCTAGGTCTACGCCGACGCAATGAATTCCTGGCGGCGGAAGGGATCTGGATGCTCTACGGACACGTCGACGCCATGGAGTTCAGTGGCTTGTGCGACCGGGGAATTCAGTACGCCGTGCTTTCCGAATCAGCCATTGCATTTCAGCACCTCTGGGAAGCTCCGCGGAACGCTGCCTAGATAAGCCCATGTCCCCTACGGAGTTAGCACTCTACAGTGCCACTGCATCCACAACATCCCGCACTTCGCCGTGCGCATTTCGAACGAGCCCTTGATCCGCTGCCTCGTCAATCGGGAGCGGACACAGACAGCAAACGAGCGGCAATCCCCGTAGGTGCGAGCTCGTCCAGGGTTCCAAGGCACTCCAATACACAGGCTGGCGCAACTCCCGTCAGTTCCGCCCAGCGGCCTACCTTTTCGGCCAAGGTAGGCAATTGGCTGATGCCTGCCGCGCGCACCCGAAATACGGGCACGATTCGTCCTTCTAGCTTGGTCTGCGCCGCTGTGGCAAGCAGCCGCGCGATAGCTGCACGATCCACTGTATGGCGGTCTTCGTCTGCCACCGTCCAGCGAACGCGCACGTGCGCTCCCTCCAGATCCTGATCGGCTACCGCCTTCCTCAATGCATCCAGGTCAGGACGCCCCTCGAACACGATATCGATAGTGCGCCGCGCTGGAGTGGGGAGCAAACGGCATATCGCCGCATCGGACTCAACCTCCCAGAGCAGAAATCCTTTCTCACCCTCCTCCCCAAAGTGAAATCGCCCGATTGAGCCCGCATAAGCAATGCACTGCCGACCTGCCACGCCAATCTGCTCCCAGGATTGATGCCGATGGATGTGCCCCAGCATCACAGCCTGAGCCTCGGCGCTGAACAGCGCTCCGGTAGTGAACTCGTGGTCGAACCCCGCCATGGGCACGTCATGCTCTGATAGGCTCCCATACACAGTTCCGTGTGACACACCAATGGTCGGAATGCCCTGCGCCCTGGCCAGGCGATTCAGGGGAGCAAAGCCCGCCAGTAGAAGCGCAAGATTCTCCCCGATAGCTTGGGCAGCTTCAGCCGCCCCCACGGCTGCCGCAACCACTGCCTTGTTGACCGTCGGCACACAAGAGACAAGCCCCACGGCACCTGCAGGCAAGGCCTGAAAACGCCAACCACTCGATGCGAGCCAACGGCCATCTGACATCAGCACAACCTGCTCGATTCGATCCGATACATGCACCGAATGACGGGCGCCCAGCAGGCGTAACGCCGAGAGCGTGCCCGGTGGCTCATGCGAGAAGGTACCTTGCAGTACCAGCACCGGACAATGCTCGGCCAGCCGGCGCACCTGAGCCAGCAGCCGCACAGTAGCGGGTTCGTGAAGATCCAGACCATGGTCCGTGGCATCACCGGAGAGGACTGCGGCCTCGACCTGCTCGGCAATCGCCCGGTCGATGGCGGCGCCAAAACATCGATCCGCCTCCTCCAGCGTGGCCGCGCCATAGTGCAAATCGGAAAAGTGTGCGATGCGCATGGCTCAACCCCTCCCTGCCAGCAAGCCTAGCGCACAGTCGATCTTGTCGGCATAGCCTTCAGGGTGGTTCGCATAGCGCTCCATTTCGTCCCACGCCCGCCCGCGCCCATGGGGATTGATCTTCCAGCCACGCCCCCACCGCTGGTCTGCATACTTCTGATACCGTTCGACATCAACTCCCATGGCCTGCGCCCGCCGCAGCAGTTGCACCATGGTGGGGTGCCCTGGGGCCATAGCCATCTCGGTTTCCACAGTCTCTGTCGGCTGGCGTTCCGAGACACCCTTCTCAACGCTTGCAATTGATTCACCTTCCAATACCCGCTCCGCCAAGGCAGCTTGCATGATGGCGGTGTCCTCGTTGTCTCCGTCTCGTAAAAGCGCGGTCACATCGATGGGAGCTTCCAGTTCGATGATCCACTGAGGCACCCGCACGGCTCGCCCGTTCTCGTCAATGTGCGGCACGTCACGCAGCACCTTGGTGAGAAAGAACGTCTCACGCGAGCGGCCCAAAAAACCGGAAATCCGCCCGCCTCGCATGTGGCCGATAGCCTGAAAGCGCTGGATGGCATTGCTCATGGCGTAAAAGCTCGTCGTGGGCAACTCGAGCGCACAGATGGTGCGGATCCCTGGAATGAAGAACAGAAATCGCCCCGTCAAGTTGCACTGGCGAGCTTGGTATTCGGCACAGGACTCCGGATTGCAGATACCTCCGTTGTCCTCGCGCAGCATGGTCTTGCGCCCGCCAAAGATGCGGACCGTACGCCGCCCGGTGTGATCCACAGGGATTGGAGCGTGGCACATGCACTGGCGCGTCTGGCCGTCGGCCGAGTACTGCGACCAGAAGCGCTTTTCGTGAGCCCCCCAGGCTGCAAGTTCATGAGGCATAACGCTCTGCCAATGGTCCGCAGGAAACACCACGGGGAATCGGTACAGGCGATGGCCCTGGCCACGGTCTTCGCCGTAGGTATCGAGAATCTGCTGCGCTACCTCGGGATTGGGAAAATCCTGCGCCCGAACGGTAAACCAGGGCAGATTGCGCGGCACCAGTGGCGACTTCAATTGCGGCAGCGCTTCCTTCAAGGTCCGCTCGATTTGCTCGAACGAGCGTCCTTCGGCCACGCCCTGCCGGTAGATATCCTTGGCTTGCGGCACCTCGGCGGCACGCTTGGTAAGTACCATGATGCCCGGGCGAATCTTGCCGCCGGTGGGAATCCGTGCAGGTGCCTGACCCAACAGGGTCGGCAACGCAACCGGGCCGCCCTGGACAGTGATGATTGCATTCGACACGCTTTGCTCCTTGATGATGGCCGGCCCAAGCCGGTAACTCATGCTCTCAAGGAGCGGGTCTCTTTCAAGGGCGGAGCAGTCGGTCTTTCACGTTCGCAACTGCGTGCTGCGTCATAACGCGCCCCCCAGCGAATCGAGCAGTGTCAAGGGGCGAATCACCGTCGCAAGGTGAGGTCTCCCTCCCAATACCTGACGATTCGAAGTGTGCAGCGTGCAACTACGTCAGCAGGGCCTACCGCCCCTGGGGCTCAGATCATGCTGACGCAAGAGTGGGTCAATCTTCGTTGGCGACTCAGCGACTGCTATCGGGATTGGGCCAGCAGCTCAACGGTTGTCGAGCACCGTGCCAGCAGCAGCTACCCTGCACAGGGCCACGCTTACATCCCGCGCGACCAGCACCACCACGCTGGCGGCCAGGCCCATACAAAGGCTGGACAGGTCGCACGACAACAGATCGATCACCTCTAGGCCAATCAGGCCCAACCGAGTCAGGTTGCCATCGCTCGTGTCATTGAAGCGGCGTGGATCGAGGAGCGCGAGGTCTACCAGCAACTCATCGCTCGCCAGGGCATCCCTCAAAATCACGCGCATGGACATGTACATCCTCAACCCGGCCGCTGTGCGGGACATCTCGGACATCTTGCTTGACGCCCACGGCGTGCTGCGCGTGGTGCCCGCCGCTGCGCTTGAGAAGACGACACCACAGGAGCGCTTGGCTTTCGGCGTACGGCGTGGCCTGTACAGCTTTCCAACCGAAGAGCTCTGTGCCTTCCTTCGCGGGCGCATCGGCGGCAGAACTGCCATCGAGATCGGTGCCGGGCCAGGCGTACTGGCAAAGGCACTCAACATCCCCGCCACGGACAATCGGCAACAAGAGGAACCGGCGATGCAGGCGTACTATCAATCGTTGCGCCAGTCCACTGTGCCCTACGGCGAGCACGTCGAGAAGCTGGACGCCGCGGCAGCTGTCAAGAAATATCGACCGCAGGTGGTGGTCGCGTGCTGGGTTACACACCGATTCGATCCTCAGCGCCCGCATGCCGGCGGCAGCACCAGCGGCGTGACCGAAGCATCGATCATTGCCTCCTGCGAGGAGTACATCTTCGTGGGCAACGAGCACCTTCATGCGCACAAGCCGATCTGGACGCTGCCGCATGCAAAATACACCCCGCCGTGGCTTTTCTCGCGAGCCATCAATAGAACCCGCGATTTCATTGCCATTTGGCGCAACGGCAATCGAGTGCAGGACGTCCTCGAGCACGGTACCAAGTGACAGCGACTGCGAATTGGAGCGCTCGAGCCGAAACCCCAGAATGTGAAGACGGTCGATTCTCTCCAGAATCCCGACGTTCCGAAGAAGTCCTGCGGCCGCTGGGGGACACCATTCTCGGCAGCCAAGCCACGTCGTTCAAGATGGGTTCCCGGACGCCTACGGCCTAAAGGCTATTTACATTGCCTTATTTAGATCTAGTGCGACTATGCGCCGTGCCTAGTTGACATCTGCAAAACAAAGAAGCCCAATTCGACAGAATCGGTACTGAAAGCAAAGGGAAGACGGCTGCTCCTCGAAAAATCGAAGCGACTGTTGCGCCCACGAGGAACATACAAGTGGTGATTGCGGCTTGATCGTCTTGAGCTTCGCTGCCCTCCCCCTCATTCCTTTTCAGCCGCGCGGCAACGCACATCGCCGCACCAACTGCCCTAGCGTTGTGGCCTGCACCAGCAGGCTGAAGACCACGACGAGGTAGGTCACGCCGATGAGCATGTCGCGCCCCTCGAACTCGGGCAGCGACAGCGCCAGCGCAATGGAGATGCCGCCGCGCAGGCCGCCCCAGGTCATGATCTTGACGGCATGCGGGCTCACCTGCCGAAAGCGCCGCAGCGCCGCCATGGGCAGGGCCACGCTCACGCCCCGCGCAACCAGCACCACCGCGATGGCCGCCAGGCCCACCCAGAGGATGGACAGATCGAACGACAGCGCGATCACCTCCAGCCCGATCAGCCCGAACAGCACCAGGTTGAGCAACTCGTCCAGCAGCCCCCAGAAGCTGAACAGGTGCTCTCGGGTCTTTTCCGACATGTGGTTGGTCGCGCCATGGTTGCCGACCACCAGGCCCATGACCACTACCGCCAGCGGGGCCGAGACGTGCAGGCCCTCGGCCAGGCTGTAGCCGCCGGTGGCCAGTGCCAGCGTGATGAGGATTTCCACCGGATAGCTGTCGATGTCGGAGAGCAGCCAGCAGGCCGCATAGCCCGCTGTGAGGCCGAACACCAGCGCGCCGGCGACTTCGCGCAGCAGCAGCGTGCCGACGTGGGAGAGCGAGAAATCGGATGCACCGCTTGCCAGGCCCACCAGGGTGAGGAAGGTGACCATGGCCGTGCCGTCGTTGAGCAGCGCCTCGCTGGCGATCTTGGATTCGAGCGACTGCGGCGCGCCCGCGCTCTTGAGCACGGCCAGCACGGCGATGGGGTCGGTGGGCGAGATCAGCGCGCCAAATACCAGGCACCACAGCAGCGGCACCGGATGGCCCAGCGCCGCCGTGACGTAGTACATACCTGCGCCGACCACGGCCGTGGAGATCAGCACCCCGAAGGTGGACAGCGAGATGATGGCCGCCTTGTGCTCGCGCAGGCGCGAGAAATCCACATGCAACGCGCTGGCGAACAGCAGAAAACTCAGCAAGCCATGGAAGACCACCTCGCTGAAATTGATCTGTGTGACCAGCGTTTTCGCGTACTCGGCCATCTCGGGGTGGGTCAGACCCATCAGCGAGACGATGATGCAGGCCATCAGCCCCGTCAGCGTGATGCCCAGGGTGTCAGGCAGGCCAAGCCGCTTGAGGTATTTGAGGTTGATGACGCCGAAGAAGGCCACGATGGCGAACAGGACGCCGGCTCCCTGAAAAATGCTGGGCATGTTTTGAATTTTTCGTGAGGGGGCCTGAAGAAATTGATACGCCTACAGCAGGTGTCAGTACAGGCCTGCATCCGCGATGCATCACAGAATACTGGAAACACTCCCCTGGTTGCAGATGCTGGTCTTCCTTGACCCGCATTCCGCGATGAGATCACCGGCCTGCTTGATCAGACCATCGGCAGTAAACGACCCTGAACGGACAGTCACCTCGGGCTAGCTGGGCTTGTAAACTTTGCCAGACATGTGGGAAAACGCAAAGGCGTGGGAGGAGGCTGAGACTTCTATTGCATAAGATGCCCCGAGACCCAATGAGTATTTGATAAGCAAAGAGAGGGACGAAGATGGTCAGAAAAATTATGCCTACCGATGTACGAGACGACTATCTTGCACAGCTTGCGGCTATTGATGCTTTTCATCAGAAAGGGCTAATTGCTTTTACAAGCGACGCCGATGAGTCAACTCTCACAGAGCACTCCCTGCTAGCAACAGCTGTTGCATGGGAAGGCTTTGTAAGCGATATGTTTATCGCTTACATAAACCGAGACTCAGCGCGGTTTTTGACTCATATGGAGCAGTCGTTTAGGCAACACCTGCAGGGAAGTGGGACACCTCTAAGAGTTTTTAATAATTTTGGCAAATTAGAAATGCCTAGCCATCTCAAGAAAAAAGAGGTAATGGGGCTGGCGAACAGCATCGGCAACAACATCACTTTTCCTAATTACAGTGAGCTTGAGAGCAAGGCAAAAACTTGGCTTACAGCTCCTCACTTCGCAGTATTTAAAGACCTTCTTGGTCCACAAAAGGCCGTTATTAACCTTCTAATTTCGTTGAGAAATCACATTGCTCACCGCAGCCAGAGGTCCTTTGATGCAATGAATGAAAGCATGCTGACGCAAGCGCTTTACCCAACCGGCTTGCAAAGGCAAGCCAATAAAATTCAAAATGTCGGCGCGTGGCTGAAGTCAAAGCCGGTAGGGAGGCAAGAAATCCGTCTTGCTATTATTTTGAGAGAGCTTAATGTTATCGGTGCTCGGTTTTAGACTAGCCCATTTTATCGCGCATAGCGAGATGGTGCATCAAACTATCACCCAAGAATGTTTCGCATATTGGAAGCGTCATTCACAGACAGCAGTCAACCGACGTCTCCCCATATTTGAGTAGCGGTGGTACTTGAAGTCAAATCCCGACGACTGCTTCTGGCAAACCTCGGAGGCAGGCCGCGACCCGTTGCAGTCGTTCGAGCTCGCCACTTTCACGCTGTACAATGAAAACATTTCCACCGAAAGTATCCATGACGAAAGAGGAGCGATTCGACGATATTTCTCGAGACTTAAAGGCCTATGAGAAAAACGGTGCGACCCATTGCGAGCCTATTTATTTGATGCGAAATCGTAAGGGCGATGTACACAGCGAAAATACTGATAGTGCTACAGTTACCTACGTCAAGTTCAAAACGCAATACTACGCTCTAACTTGTGCCCATGTGGCTAATGCACGCGAGGGCGGGGTTATAAATGGACCATTGCTGATACCAACCGTTTGGGGTCCTCGTGGAAAAGGGTTTGCTTTTCGAGCTGGTTCTGAAAATTTTTTGGCGGGTGAATTTCACTGTGTAAAGCGGCCTCTGCATCATGACCGAGAATTGGATATTGCAATTGCACCGCTAAATCCAGACTTCATTCGCCTTCACATGCATGAGAAAAAAAAGGAACCTATCGACTTGGATAAATGGAAAGAGCCAAATTGGGAATTGATTAGAACATGTGCAAATTTCGGATTTCCCAATCGAAAGAAAACGTCTTCCGGATTGACTGTCAGCGCAAAGCTGTTGACGGTCATTCTTGAGCTTCAGTCCAAATCGATGTCATTTGAGCGAGATGAGTTCTTGCTCGCTTCCCACATTCCTAGCGCAGAGGATGGTTCTTCTCTAAGCGGCCACAGTGGCTCTTTAGTCTATTGCCTTATTAAAGGGGGAGGTTTGATTCCAATCGGAGTCCTATACGAAGGCAGCCCTGGCGATCCTTCGTGCAAGAAAGCGGATGGCAGCTTCTACGGCCCATTTGATTTTCAAATCCATGCACTCGTGCTTAGTCCAGCTAAATTTGAATACTGGCTAGATAATCTCACTTCAACTCCTGCTGCATAAAATTCTCCGGCCTGTTTCAGATCAGTTCCCAACTCCCACTTACGCCAGTGAATCATGAGTGAAGCAGCCTGCTACGACAATACGCCTAGCGACTGGTTGTGGCCGAACACGGCCAGTCACCACCAGCGGACTGGTCAGTGATGGCCGGCACAAGGAGGCAGTTCAATCAGAATACGCTGCCGATCAGCACTACTGGCCTCGCGGTGCCCCAACCTTCCTGCATGAATCCCCCGCCCCCATCATCAAGAGACTCGGAAGTTTCGGCATGGGCTGCTCCGTCCACCAGGCCCATACCGGCTGCAATTCCTGTTCAATCTCCTTGAGCTTGGCCGCCTTCTCACTTTCATCCGCAAATGCACTCACCACATGCAATGGCACCGGATCGGCCCCTGCATCGGTCAACAGCACATTAGGAAAGACAGCCGCTCGATTTGCGTCATAGCGCAAGGGCTTGATGAAACGCCGCCCCTGCTCTACCAACGCATGGATCAATCCAATCTCGTGGGTGCCCTCAACCGGAATCCAGTGCTCAGTGGTCAGCATCATGCTGAGTGCATCCACCTCATATACATGCTCGTGCTTGGCCCGGATCAGAGCCGTCATCACCAATCGGGGCCGATAAGCTGCATCTGCCTCCTGCAACTCGAAGTACGGCGCATAGACTCGGCACACTCGCTCCCAAGTTTTGGTTGCAATCAGCAACGGCGCGTCAGGCATATGCTTTATCCACACCCGGCGCCCAGTGGCAGTGGCCTCGCAAGTTTTGAACTCGCCCAGCACGATTGCCAAGGGTGATCTGCCATCCGACGGACGCAGTATCGCGAGCTTATCCCGGCGGCGTTGCGCGTTAGCTGCCTTCGCGGCTTCGCTGAACGGTTCTGGGACATAGATACGGTGGGACAAGGGCTCGCCCTTGACTACCATTTCCGAAGCCGCCTCGAGCAGATACCTGCATAAAACGCCTTGGCCACGCTTGCCTGTCATGGCAGGCGTCCATCGATTGAATCCGCCTCTCTCAAAAAGGTAGTGCGTCAACGCATGCAAGCTCATCCGCCGGCGCGGCACGCACACCTCGCGGGGTTCCCTCGGTTCCCCTCTGACACCGGCCCGCCTCAGCACCCGCTCCCATGGAAAATCAACGCGGAGTTCTATGCTACCCAGATCTGTTTCAATGACCGCCTCTCCCATCAACTCACCCAGCCCTGACTGTTGAGCATCCAGTTCATAGGAGGGACATTGAGGGTGATGCTGTACTCCCGTGCCAGGCATGCGCTTCACGACGTATTGGCGGTGACGCGCCACATACATCTCGACACCATCAGGAACGCATAGGCAGCGTGGACGTTCAGAACTACCATGTGCGCGCGCGAGCGCCTCCTGCAGCCGGGGATCCAGTGCATCGAACGACGCACCGCACAGGGAGAAAGTTTGACTGTCCATGACGAGTTCCCAAAAGCCCATGATGGTCAGACGGCCCTGAGCTCACCACTCGAAAATGGCACAAAAATACCCTGAATTCGATGACGAGAATGATCCATCGTGCCTCGTCGCGAGGGAGCATACGATGCGCATCAACGGTTGACAGCATGGTCCATGATGGTTTGGGCTGGGTGACACCACGGAGTGCAGACAGCCGCCGCGCGCGCATTGTGCTGCGAAGCACCACAGCAAGCGAGCGAAACTTTGGTAGACGTGCGGCAGAGCACCGAAGCCCGCTTCGCAGACCTGCGCACAGATAGGACCTAGCTGGATCAGTTCGTGCGCCCAACGTTGCGTACCAAAACGTGCCTCCATCCTAACCAAGCAGTGCGCCCAATTAGCAAACTGCTCCAGAAATGCGCTGCCCTTGACCAGCTGGCCGAGAATCCCGCCCATCTCCAGGTCTATCGTGCACAATTGAAAAACACGCTTGGCCACATCCACACCGGATACGCTATGCTTCATGGGAGGTTCGCCGTTGACCCTGAGAATGTCTATGCTCTCTCTTTGGACACAAGAAGCCGTGGGAGCTTGAGGTGCCCCCTCACTGCGACGCCCTCACTTCATCCATGGCGACAGCCCTTCGCAGAGAGGCGACCATTCCACTTTCTTACACAGGCAATGAAAACTCAGCCCCTCGCTGTGTGATTTTTGTTGCCGAAAAGGTATACAGGTAGTTCGGAGGTTCTTGGATGGAAGCGGAAGCACCGCAATTGAGCCGGTCTCAAAGGCGAGCCCTCGTGAAAGAGGAGAAGAAGAAACAGCGGCCGGTGCGTAGGAAAGGCTCCTCGGTCATCAATGCCGTAAGACACGCTGTCTTCCGCAAGCATTTTGAGGGGCTTTTCGTCACTGCCGACGGGCTTTGCGCGGCCAGCAACGATGTCACTGACATAGCTGGAGTGGTAGGCCGATTGTTGTTTGTAACAGCCAAGGCCGTATCTCTTGATGAATTGGAGATCGAGGATCCGGAAGTTAATCGCGCCCTCGCGTGTGCGGAAGGCACCTTGACCCAGATTGTCAAAATTGGCGATATTGATTCGCAACAACGAGCAGAATTGCTGGTAGGACTGGACTATCTTGAAGCTCTGTCGCGAGTGGTCTCCATAGAAGCTTTAGACATGTCATCATGGCTACTAGACCAGTTGATCGCGAAAGGATCGGACTTTGGCGATGACGAAATACCGCTGCTACTGGAGCGGATCGCGAAAAAGCACGTGGCGTGAAGCTTGAATGCCTCCAGCACATCAGAATGATACAAAGCACATGGAGTGACCAGCTCGGTTGCGTCCAGAACCGGACTCTCGGGTTCTCACGACCGAGCGCTGACCGCCCACAATAGCTCTGCCATGGATATTCAAGCACTGCCTGACGATGAGTTGGTTGCCAAGGCTACGGCGTGGAGGCAACGAGCTCTGCGTGGGGAGATTGACGCACGTGGGTACGCTCACGAGCTGGAGCGCGAGGCGCGCCGACGCTTTGGCGTCCCCAGGAGCGACACATCCTTGACATTGCCTACGGTGAGCCCGCTGGGCGTGCTACCTGCCTCCACACAGCGGCGACGCCGCCTATGGTAGCTCACACCGGCAGCCGCGCAATCCTGGCAGATGGCTAGGGAACATTTGAATCTAACAACCTACCGCGGCGTGCTGCCTGATTCGTTGGCCCTCGCCCTCTCCTCCGAAGTCTGTTCCAAAGCTGGTATGAAACCGGTCAGCAGCCAGATTCTGGCCGCTTGGTCATATGCAGCCCGATTGGCTGGATCCGCCTGCAACCACGCGTTCAACTCGGCGTTAAACGCCTCGTCCTCAAAGCCGATTTCATGTTGTCGTTGAATCCAGCACCAAGCAGCATCCCTGCAAGGATCGCAACTGGGCAAAGGTTTGAATGTCATCGATGGCACGTTATTCCTCCGACCGCCATCTATCAACAGCAGCAGGTCTGAACTATATCCATATCGCTACGATATGAACCACCGCGTTGCCTCATTCTGATCATCGCTAAGCCTGACATGCTCACCGTAACCGCACGTACACCGTCGGGCTCAATTGTCCAGCGCATCTTTGCAAGCGGACAATGCCCTAGTCGCGTCCTTGAGCATGAAGTTCACAAGAGTGGCCGAAACGCCAAGCTGGCTGGCGATCTCCCGCTGGCTTCGCCCTTCCAGGCGATAGAGCTCAAAGGCTCGGCGAGTACGGGGCGGCAACCTCTCAAGCACGTTCGCAATCTGCGCAATCAGCCTGCGGTGATCAATTCTAGACTCTATCGCAGCATCGCTCCTGACCTCCGGGAGCTGGCCATTGGGACTACTAACGATGTGAGTGGACTCCACCACCCTGCGCCTGCAATAGTCGAATGCCAGATGCCTCACAACCTGACAGCAGTAGGCAAAGGGATCCCTGATCTCCCCGGCCCACACCCCTTCAGCCAGCTTCAGATAAGCATCCTGCACGACATCGTCAACCAGACCGTAGCGCCCGACAATCTTGGCAGCCACGACCTTAAGCTCACTGCGTCGTGTCATAAAGACCTCAAGCAATGCTTGCTTGGGCGTATCAGCGGGTACCACGAAACGTTCTCCCCATCGAACCGGCATATGGATGCGGGTCGTCAATCGTTGTTCTGCAACGGCATCTCACACCTACAAGCCAAGTAATAGAACCGAGCGGTGACCAACTGCAATACCAAGCAACAGTCCTAAAGACCTGCTTTTTACTGCTTTTGCTCGATGAAGGGCAATGCATAGCGGTAACCCCGCACAACACCTGGAACTTCCGTCTTGAGCACTTCCTGTCGACACGTCCACCTCGACGTAGAAAATATTGGTCACATAAATCCACCAACCTAGACCGTCTCAAGATCTAGCGCTGCAAAATTCGATAGTCTCCCGATCATCCAGACATAAAGAATCGCAACCTTGTCCATCAGCCGACAGTGATACCTCCGTGTTGAGATATGGCTACTGGCTGGCAATACGAAGGCTGTATCGATTCACAGCCCCTTCATTCAGCCGTTCGCACTACACATAAGCAAACTGATCTGCTGTCATGCCATCGCGGAGCGAAAAAGCCAGTTCAGCACTTCGATAATGCGGCCGCAGGAGGTGTCTGCAGCCTCCAGCAATTCCACCGTTCGCCCAAGTCAACCATCTATATGCACCGATTTGCATGGATTCAGTGTTTAGTGAAATTTATTGACATTTCACTAGGGCTTTCGCTAAAGCAACACTGGACTTTTGGACAGGTTGCAAACTCTGGATTTCGTGCTTAAGGACAAGAAGATGAGAGCTTAGATCACCCTACCACGCCTTCCAATGTGGACATCTGGAGTAGCCATTACTTAGGGATGCTCTGCACGAATCATTGCGCCGTGGGCATCTGCGTCCTCGAGCGGTCTGCCGCATTGCCAATAGCCACGGCCACATAGCGACTGGAGGCAAGGCGGATCCAATCGCACGCACTTAACAACCTGATGACAGACTCTCCAGGTATCCAGATGGCATACGAAGCAGAAATTTGCAGACCTTCGCTGTCTCTTTTAAAAACTCCATGATGCAAATAATCGATACCAAGGCGTTTCAAGTTGCCAACTCGCGCCCATCCAGGCCCTGAATTATGAGCCCACCTAAAAATCCGTCATTAGTACCTACCAGATCCTCGTGAGAATATAGATCGGTCATCAATTGAAGCATCTCCGGACGCTTCGGAAGCATAGACCTCACCTTATGCCTTTCCGCGATTCCCAGAATTAATCCAATCTGCTCCTCAGTCGCGCCACGCGCATGGAGACGAACCGCGACGTTATGACGTAACACTCTGGCCGATAAGCCATGAATATCGACACGATCGAAAATCTTGCGATAGGTATCCAATATCTGACGGCACAAATTACGCCTGCGCCCCATCTGTCGATCAGCGTCAATCCAATAAGGCTCCCCGTCCTCGTTGAGAAACAGGCGATCATTCGGGTCGAAGCCTCGATACGGCGCGTCAACACCACCGCCCTGGCCCTTCGATGCCCGCCGTGTTCCCAAGTACGCATCAATAGCTTTGACTGCAGCTGAATTCTGAAAGAAAAGTGGCCTCTCCCGCCTATTGACAGAAGCCGCTGCACGCATCTCCGATTGAGAGCGAACCATCCCATCAGGGTAAAGATAGTCGGCAATCTCCAGCCGAGCGACTTCGAGCGGACGCGCAGCGGTTGCCAGCACGATGTGAATCAAGGCCCTATCGCGCAGCGGCGTGGGGCTGTGCAAACCCGCGCGATGAATCATGACGCTCACTTCTTTATCCGTCAGGATTTTCGGCGGATCATCGGGTTTGACATCCCCGGCTTCAAACCGTGCGAGTGCCGCCTCAACACCCTCTACTGCTTCACGCAGCTTGGTCACATAGCCAGTGGCTTCGAGCTTAAGCCCTTCGATACCGACTTTGCGCTGTAGTGTCTTGGCCATGGATTTGACGCGATGTTCTACCGCCGTACGGGTTAGGCCATGGGCGGCAGCCACCGCGTCGTAGGTTCCTCCGGCCAACACCTCTCTCAGCATGGCAATGGACAAACGGGTTGATTCACTGTGCATGGTCAAACGTAGTGCAGATGAATTAATCGTTGTCTGATGCTCTCCCTGCTCGGCCCTCCAAGACAGCAAAAGAACCGCCTGAAAAAGCCCGAAATCGACATACAACTCAGCACGACAGCATCGACATGGAAACTCCTAGCCAACCGGGACATCGGTGGCATTGGCACTCCAAAGACTCGGCAATGCTGCAGGTTTGAACGTGGCGCCTTCGAATACGCCCACCCCATTTCGATCAACTGCGGGGACACTGCAACGGCTTGCAGGTCATCGTGACCTAACGCTCGTCCTGACGGACGTACCGACCTTGATCGGCGTAGCGGTCGTTACCCGCACTGCCCCACAGTGAGCACCGCTCACTACACGAACGTCACAGAGATCGCGTCCTTTCATCCGATGGATGGCCGTGATCTCCATTCGTGGGCCGGCACATAGCCGGCCTGCACTTTCAACCTCATCGAGGAGTTCCACTCCTCATGACGGTTGTGGGTACTCCTTTGTTTAACAGGAGTACTCCAGATGGCCAGAAAAGCCAGCATTGATCAATGCTCCCAATGGCTTCCAGGCTTCGAGCCCGATTCGGGGCACACCCCACCTGTGCGGAGCGCCACAGACCTTGTGTCAAGGCAGCTCCAGGCCGTAGAGTGGGCCTCGGCGCAGATTGCTGCAAAGGTAGTCACACGAGCCACGGAAGCCCCAACTCCAACGCGACGCTTATCCATAGTCGCAGCAATTCCGGCTGCACCACGCCTACGGTCTCCACGGCTTCGCCGCGCAGACCTCGAAGGCCTTGGCGGAGCGGTCACCAAATTCGAGGCGAATGTCAAAGCGATTGAATGCCTCGACCGCATCGAGACCGAGCATCGACACGCAACCGCCGCCGAGCGACTGGTGCTGGCTCGATACACAGGCTGGGGAAGCTTGCCAGGCGCGTTCAACTTAGATGGCACTGATCCCGCCTGGGTTGACCGAGCCCGCCACCTTCAGGGGTTGCTGCGGGAAGGCGATTACACGTCGGCCCGCGCCTCCGTGAACAACAGCCATTACACACCGTTGCATGTAATCGAAGCCCTATGGAGCGCAGTGCAACGACTGGGCTTCACTGGAGGCCGGGTACTGGAGCCAGCTGCCGGCATTGGCCACTTCATCGGAGCCATGCCTGAGGAGCTCGCTGCACACAGCCAAGTTACGGCAGTTGAGATCGATCAACTGTCTGGCCGCATGCTGCAATCTTTGTACGCTCCTGGCGGAGCAAACGTGCACATCGCTCCTTTTGAAAAGAGCGAGTTTCCAAGTGACTGGTTCGACCTCGTGATCGGCAACGTTCCGTTCGGTGCATACAAGGTACCGGACACGACAAATCGACCTTACGCGGCCTTCAGCATTCACAACTACTTCATCGCGCGATCTCTGGACCTCCTGCGTCCCGGCGGCCTCATCGCCCTGATCACCAGCAGCCACACGCTGGAAGCTGCCAAGCCAGCTGCACGCCGCTACATCGCTTCGCAGGCTCACCTGCTCGGCGCCATCCGCCTGCCGCAAGGCGCTTTCGCTGAAATGGCAGACACGGGAGTCCAGACCGACATCCTGATCCTGCGCAAACGCGAGGGCTCGGAAAGCATCAACGGTGAATGGGCCGAGCGGCTTCAGGCCCCCGAAGAGCTGATCGATGCCAGCAATCGAAGGCCCTACATGCAGATCAATGCCTGGTACGCCAAACACCCCGAGTGGATGATCGGCCGCTTGCGCATGGAGAGCAATGGCTACGAGGAGGTTCCCACCGCGGTTTTCGATGGAGACCTGGAAGAGACCTTGCGCGAAAAGATCTCTTTGCTACCGGAAAGCATCTACCGTGCTGCTGAACGAGTCTCTCTCAGGGTGCATCCATTGCTCCCTGCCGAGCAAGGTGCGCGGCCAGGAGCATTTCGGATGCGCCAAGGTCGGCTGCATCGGGTCGAAGGTAAGTCGATGGTGGACATTGATGACCAGCTCAACACCACCCAACGAGCACGGATCATAGGCATGTGCGCAATCCGGGACCATGCGCGCGCACTGCTCGACGCGCAACTGGCAGAGGAAACCGACGACAAGCTGCCGCCTTTGCGCAGCATGCTCAACGTCGCCTACGACCGCTATGTCGCGAAATACGGCTACCTGTCCACACGCGCGAATGCACTGGCGTTTCGGCGTGACCCGGACTACCCGCTGCTACTTTCGCTGGAGCACTACGACGAAGAAACGGATTCCGCATGCAAGGCAGCGCTATTTACCCAGCGCACGCTCAGGCGGGTATCAGCGCCAACCTCAGCGGAGGAGCCGGCTGCAGCCCTCGCGGCCTCCATGCAATGGCGGGGCGTTGTGGATCTACCTTATATTGCGCAACTGCTGTCCGCGCCGGAAGATTCCACCACGACAGTGCTCGCAGACGCTGGTCATATCTTCCTCGACCCAGTGGAGGGTAGCTGGAAAACCGCCGACGAATATCTGTCCGGCAACGTGCGGGTGAAGTTGCGCCAGGCTCGCCTGGCAGGCCCTGACTATCAGCGCAATGTGGACGCGCTGGAGAAAGTACAGCCAGAGGATCTGCCTCCAGCATCAATCGAAGTTCGGTTGGGCGCAGTCTGGATTCCTGCAGCCGACGTCGAGGCTTTCGTGCGCGAGGTGCTTGAGATCAAGGACTGCGAAGTCTCCTACTCACCCGCAGCTGGAGCTTGGTCGGCTCGTTACGATAACTGGTCGGCCAAGCAAAGCGTCACCACTACCCAGGTGTTTGGCACCAAGCGCATGCACGCGCTCGAGCTTGTGTTGTGCGCGCTCAATGTGCAGACGCCCACCGTGCGCGACAAGGCAGTGAAGGGAGACTCCTACACGGTCAACCCCGAAGAAACGTTGTCAGCCCGGGAAAAGTTGGGGCTGCTGAAGGATCGGTTTGCTACGTGGGCCTTCGAGGACATGGCTCGCCGTGAGCGCCTGTGCACGTTGTACAACGCACTGTTCAACGCCACGCGCCCGCGTACCTTTGACGGCTCACATCTGATGCTGCCGGGATTTTCCCAGTGCTTCAAGCTGCACCCCCACCAGCCAAATGCCGTGTGGCGCATCGTACAGTCCGGAAACACGGGACTGTTCCACACGGTGGGCGCAGGCAAGACAGCCGTCTGCGTCATCGCCAGTATGGAGTTGCGGCGGTTGGGCTTCGCGTCCAAGCCCTGTCACGTGGTCCCCAATCACGTTCTCCAACAATACACGGCGGAGTTCGTCCGGCTCTATCCGCAGGCGTCAGTGCTGATGGCCAGCAAGGAAGACTTGGAGGGTGACCGGCGCAGGGAACTCATTTCGCGGATCGCTACAGGCGACTGGGATGCGGTGGTTATCACCCACGCGAGCTTCGAGCGCATCAAGATGTCCCCTCAGTACACCAAGGGGTCCGTCAAGGAGGTCATTGATGACATAGAACTGGCCATACGTGCCGCGCAATCGGAAGACCGCTCCAATCGCATCATCAAGCAGTTGGAGAAGATCAAGAAGAACTGGGCAGCCAGGCTGGAAAAATTGTCAACCAAGGCAACAGCAGATGATCTGCTGAACTGGGAACAGTTAGGCGTCGACTGGATCTTCTGTGACGAGAGTCACTTACACAAAAATCTGTTCAGATTCTCCAAGATGCGAGTGGCCGGCCTGCCCATGGCCAGTTCGGAGCGCGCCTTCGATCTATACATCAAGACGCGATACACGATGCAACTGCACGGCAATCGCCAACGCGGCGTGGTGCTCTCTACCGCAACTCCCGTCGCCAACACGATGGCGGAGATCCACACGATGCAACGCTATCTGCAGCCCAAGCGGCTTGAGGAACTGGGCCTACAGCAATTCGACGCGTGGGCAGCCACCTTCGGAGAGGCCGTCACGGCCCTGGAGATCGCCCCCGACGGGAGCGGCTACCGCATGCACACGCGCTTTGCACGCTTCATCAATGTGCCTGAGCTGATGTCGATCTTCGGCGAAGTGGCAGACATCCAGACCGCCGAGATGCTGAAGTTGCCCGTGCCCAAGTTGCGCGGCGGAAAACCCCGCATAGTGGCCTGTCCACCAAGCGAGCAGATGAAAGCGTTTGTACAGACCCTGGTGGAGCGAGCCAAGCAGATCCGAAGCGGCCGTGTAAAGCCGGACGAGGACAACATGCTGGCAGTGACCAACGATGGCCGAAAGGCGGCATTGGACTTTAGGCTGATCGCGCCCACGTCACGTTTCGACGCGAATGGAAAGGTCGCAGCATGTGCACGGGAGGTCTATGCCATCTGGCAGCAGACGGCGGAGTTTCGAGGAACCCAACTGGTGTTCTGCGACCTCTCATCCCCGAAGGGCGGCAGGAGCTTCAGTGTCTATGACGATCTGCGCGCCAGACTGATCGACGCCGGCATTCCGGGGCACGAGATCGCATTCATCCATGATGCCGACACCGACGCCAAAAAAGCGAAGCTGTTCAAGAGCGTGCGGGAAGGCAAGGTCCGAGTCCAACTCGGCTCTACCCAGAAGATGGGCATTGGAACCAACGTGCAGGACAGGCTGGTGGCTCAGCATGACCTGGATGCGCCATGGCGCCCCTGCGACGTGGAGCAACGCGATGGCCGAATCTTGCGGCAGGGCAATCTGAACGACGAGGTTGACATTTTCCGCTACGTCACAGAAGGAAGCTTCGACAGCTACCTATGGCAAACGCTGGAGACCAAGGCACGCTTCATCGCGCAGGTCATGCGAGGGGACCGGGCACTGCGGTCAGTCGAGGATGTGGCCCTGGCCACCCTGTCCTACTCCGAGGTGAAAGCCCTCGCCTCAGGCAACCCGCTCGTGATCGAGAAGGCTGGCGTAGACGCGGAGCTTGTCAAGCTCTCCTCACTGCACTGGGTCTGGCGCAGCCAGCGCTACGCCAACGAACAGGAGGTCGCAAGCCTGCCCGCCACGATTGAGGCAGTCGAGAAGACCGCTGCGGCTCATGAGGCCGACCTGGCGCGGCTCCAACCACAGGAGCGTGGAGCCGTTACCGTACATATAGGTGGGCGACGCATTACAGGTAGCGAAGCAGTTGGTGAAGTCCTGCGTGCCGAGGTGCTGGCCGCCAGGACCGAAGTGAGTGCTCTACGAGGGCACCAAATAAGACGCATGATCGGTCAACTCGGAGGATTCGACCTTGGCATATTCGGCTCCTCCGTGGACTCGGTTCCAACGCTCTATTTGCAAGGACAAGCTCTATACCAGTGCTCGCCCTACCAGATGGCGCCCATGCTGATCGGAGAGCTGCTTGCAACTTTGGCATCTGTGACAGAGCTGTGTGCAAAAAGCAAAACGCGGCTGCAGGCTCACCGTAAACGCCTAGTAGACCTCCAGGCCGAACTCGCCAGGCCATTCGAGCACGAACTACGGCTGAACGCATTGCGTGCGCGCCAAAGTGAGTTGCTGGCGCTCCTCGACCTCACGAAGGACGAGGCAGGTAGTCAGCAGGCGGAATCCACTGAAGAGCTGGTCACCTCTTGATGTTGTAGCCCTCGGTCGCAAGACTGAGGGCTTTTTTATGTGCGCCCAGCAACCGCTCATACTGACTTGGCAATGTGCTCCCGCAGCCATTGATGTGCTGAGTCGCGGTGTAGGCGCTCATGCCAGAGCATGAGCATCTCGAAGCCCGGCACTTCAATGGGTGGATCAACTACCTGCAAAGTCGGATTGCTGCGCACCAGCCGCGACGGCGCCATCGCCACAAGATCGGTACTGGCCAATACCGCTCCGAGAAACAAGAAGTGCGGCACGGACAACGCAACATTGCGCGCCATGCCCAGTTCGGCCAATACCACGTCCGTCGCTCCGTGAAAGCCGCCGCCGACCGACGACACCATCGCATGTTCGAGCTTGCAGAACTGTGCCAATGTCGGACGGCGTTTCAATCGGGGATGCCCAGCACGGCCCGCCAGCACATAGCGCTCTGTGAACATCGACCTGCGGCGCAGACCCGGAGGCGCTTCCTCGCTGATGTGAAAAGCCAGGTCAATGTCGCCTTGCTCTGTTTGGCGCGCCAGCGTCGGCGGGGAAAGCCCAAGGATTGCCAGTCGTGTGCCTGGCGCTGCCGATCGCAACCCGGCCAGTGCCGGCAACAGGATTGTTGATTCGGCGTAGTCCGCAGCTGCAACGCGCCAAGTCTGGCTGGCCTGTGTGGGATCGAAGGGGCTGGATGGCGCGACGGCCTGCTCCAGCGAGGCGAGCGCCTGCCGCAGTGGCTCGCGCAACTCGTCGGCGCGCGTCGTGGGTCTCATGCCGCGTGGGCCAGGCAGCAGCAACGGATCGCCGAAAACCTCCCGCAGCCGGGCGAGCTGCACGCTCACCGTGGGCTGCGACAAATGCAGACGCTCTGCCGCGCGAGTGACATTGTGCTCGACCAGCAGGGCATCGAGCGTGACCAGTAGATTGAGGTCGATACGTCTCAACGAATTATTCATCCATATACCAGGAATTCTAGAAATTCATTTCCAATATACCTCTGAAAAACATATCGTGCCTCCATTGATTTTTTGATGGAGTTTCCCCAGCATGAAAGTGCTTCTTGTCCACGCTCACCCGGAGCGCACATCCGTGACACGGCATCTCGCCAAGAGCGCTTGCGAGGTGCTGAAGGCCCAAGGCCATGAGGTCATGGAATCCGACCTCTATGGCATGGGCTGGAAGGCCGTGTTCGACGGCGCGGATTTTCCCGTGCGAGCCAATCAGGATCGACTGTCTTTCATCGAGGAGTCGGGCCATGCGTTCGCCAACGACTGCCAGACGCCCGACGTCGAGGAAGAACAAAGAAAGCTGCTGGCGGCGGATGCGGTGATCCTGGTGTTCCCGCTCTGGTGGTTCAGCATGCCCGCGATCATGAAAGGTTGGGTCGATCGGGTGTGGGCCTTCGGCCTGGCCTACGGCTACCAAGGGGCTGGCAACACCTATCGCTACGGCGAAGGTGGCTTTGCGGGCAAGCGCGCATTGCTGGCAGTCTCCGTCGGCGGCCCGGAAAAAGATTACTCGCCGCGTGGCATCAACGGGCCGCTGGAGCAATTGCTCTTTCCCATCACACACGGCACTTTGTTCTTTCCGGGCATGCAAGTGCTGCCGACCTTCGCGGCGTATGGGACGGCCCGTATCGACGCCAACGGCATGGCCCAAATCACTGCCGCTTGGCGCGACCGCGTGGTACGGCTATTTGAAGACGACCCGATTGCCTTCCGCCCGCAGAACGGTGGCGACTACCCGGATCGCCACGTGCTGGCTGAGCACGTTGCCCCGAATCTGACCGGCTTGATGGCCCACATCGGGGACGACACTGGATCCGTTGTGTCCAGAATCTGACAACAAGGCGCGTACATGAAACAGCAGATAGCCACCCTGCTGGTCGGGGATGGTCGCTTTCAGACTCAGTTGCTCGCTGTCTTGCCGACACGCTCCCACGGCGGATCGCCAGCAAACTTTTCCGCCAGGAACGTCGACAGCGCACGCACTTTCTGCGGGGTGAACGGGGCATTGGGATACACGAGAGAAATGGTGGTTTCAGGCGGATGCCATTCGGGAAGGATGGGGATCAGCCGGCCCGCTGCGAGGTCGGCCCCCGCGACGAACGTCGCCAGAATCGCGACGCCTTGGCCAGCCAAGGCCGTCAGCCGAAGCGCCTCCACGTTGTCCGCAGCGAGAACGGGGTCGATGGGAACCTCGATCTCATGACGGCCTCGCTGAAGGCGCCATGTATTGCCTTCAAGAAGGGGCGAAAAATGCAAGATGCGATGATCGGCGAGATCGGCAGGCTCCCGCGGTTCGGCGTGACGCTGGAGATAGCCGGGCGAGGCGCAGATCAGCCGGCGATTCGGCGCGAGCTTGCGCACTCGCATGTCCCCGACCGCATCCAGCGTGCCGATGCGGACGGCTGCATCCATCTGCAAATCCACCAGATCCACCAAGCGATCGCTGAACGACAGTTCGATGCGAAGCTCCGGGTGTCGCGCCATGAACTCCGGGATCAATGGGGCGATGTGGTGCTGCCCGAACAGGTTGGGAAGCCCCAGGCGCAAGGTACCCGTCGGGCCGCTGGCGTAGCGCGACACCTCGGCCTCTGCATTCATTCCGTCACCCAAGTCAGAGAAGCCGCCAAGCAGAGAAAGGCCATGAAGTTGGCGTCCTTGCGGTCATAGCGCGTGGCGATGCGCCGGTACTGCTTGAGCCGTCCAAAGCATCGCTCGATGGCGTTGCGTGCGCGGTAGAGCGTGGCATCGAAGGGGCGTGCTTGTTGGCAACTGCGCGGCGGAATGACGGCCTGTGCGCCACAGGCTTCGATCTGAGCCACCAAGGCACGGCTGTCGTAGCCCTTGTCTGCGAGGACATGCGTGGGTCCAAAGCCTCGCAGCAGCTCGGGGGCCTGGGTGATGTCGTTGACCTGTCCTGGCGTGAGGATCAGCTTCAAGGGACGGCCCTGCCCGTCGCTGGCCAAGTGGATCTTCGTGCTCAAACCACCTCGGGAACGCCCCAGAGCCGCAGTCTTGGCCCCCCTTTGCCCGTGGCGGCTTGTTGATGCGCTCGAATGATGGTGCTGTCGATCAGCAGGTATGCGTTGCCCCGGTCCTTGACCAGTATGGCAAACACTTGCTCCCAGACTCCGGCTGCGGCCCAACGGGTGAAGCGCTTGTGCACCGTCTTGTACTTGCCATAGCGCTCGGGCAGGTCGCTCCAGCGGGCTCCCGAACGCAGCACCCACAGCACGCCGTTGACGAAGTTGCGGTTATCCACGCCACTTCTGCCCGGATCACCCGCTTTGCCTGGCAGGAGTTCCTCCAGGCGTTGCCATTGGGCGTCGGTCAATTCGTAGCGGCTCGGGCGTGTCATACGGGCTTGATTCCTCCTGCCCGTATCCTCTCATCTTTGATCTCTTGAATGTCGATTCACCCTAGGGCATGTCGCTCGTCCCTGTTCCGCGATCCATGCGCGTATATCCTCCACCTTCCAGGCGGTAATACGCTGGGAGATTTTGATGGGTGCCGGAAACGTTCCAGCACCTACGCGTCTCCACAACGTGGCATGCGAAAATGGCAAAAATGCAAGCAATCGGGTCTCACGTACAAAACCCGTTCCGGGTAAGGTAGGTGGAGCGTCCGAAGCAGGTACTGACGATACAAATTCAAGAGCGTGGGTTACAGTGGACATGTTCGGGTCCCCTTGCAGGCCGAATTCCATGACCCCTCGGTCACGATCGTCGTAGGTCCTATTCAAACGATCGCTAGGGAAGCGCACACAGCATCTACCATCGGCTTCCCAGGCAATGGTAAACAGGCAAAGACTCTCAGCTAGTTTTTGGTGCCACCATCTGCGAATAGAGGGTGAAGCCATCAGCCGCAATCCAAGCGGCTTGCTATGACAGGCATGGGCGGGTCACGTCCGCAACGCCCAGTGAAGGCACTAGGACGCATTGCCCCCTCCGCGCATGAAGCATGAATGAGGAGCAATGCATGTGGTTCACGGTATCGCACGCTGTGAACCGTATCAAGACCATGGCCATCGACTCAGTGGAACTCCAACCGCAAAACTCGCATAACGCGATCTGGATTATTGGCCTTGCGGAACAGATGCGGCAGCCTCCTCGACACCGGATTCGGCAGCAGCTCCGGGTTCAGGAAAAACAGATACCTGCTCGTCCCCGGTTGGACTCCCGACTACCGCAGCATCAACTACGACTTCAACAGTTGTCGGAGCATCAGAAGCAGCGAGCCCACCTTCGCCTCCCAGGCCAATGTCAGCTTCGTCGCTATCCGACACCACAGAACCCGATGCCGCAGCCATCGCATTCATCCGCCGGCGTAACCCCGACGCCAGGCTACGGGCTGAATTGGCGACATCTCGAACCTGGCGCTTGAGCATGGCCCGCTGCTGATCCAACACTTGTGTATCGATGACCTCATAGATTTCCAGTGTCTGGAGCAATGGCATCAACTGGTCGAGCTTGGAAATCAGTTCAAGGTAGCGTCGCCCACTCGAAGAGATGATGCCCACCTCGATCTCCAGTGGCTGCGTGTCATAAGTCGCGGCGCTTGCAATGCCATTCGCTTTGAAAAGAGCTTCGGCCCCATCGATCGCTTGATTCAGCTGCGCAGCTACGCCATCGATCCGCGTCTTGATCGCCTCCTCGACCTTGGCTACATCTGATGATTCCAGCCGAGTACGTGCGATCACGGAAATGAAGTGCGCATTGAGCTGCAGGGTACTAAAAAACCGCACGAACAGACGCTTTCCCTCCGCGCTCGTCAAACGCGCGATGACCTTGATGCTCGCAGCCTCCACCCGCCTGAAGTCCACCTTGGACTCGCGGGCCAAAAGACGCGCATTCACCGCACCTTCGTCAAGCTTGACGATCTTCATATCAGCTGTGTGGGATGCCATTGCAGATCTCCTGAGTGGAACTTAGGTCGATGTTCACCGGCTGGAGACTGCAATTCCACCCGAATATCCTGCCAAAACCGCCCGAATTCACCGTCATATGCGAAGTCGGTGACCCACGTAATTGACCACCCAAGCCGCGGCAACTATCGTTGCACCATGCAGTAGCTGGCCCTGCGTATCCACAGGCAAGCCCTCGAGTCGAGTTGTGCCGCACCTGCGGCCCCATCCGCTGCCATTCCCCTCGGCAGCTGCGTGCCGCTTCGAGTCATGCTTTCGAGGCGGGAGCTTGCTGCTCTCGTGCCGAAAGCACTCTTCCCAGCGGCCACTGGCATGCCGTTTGGCGGATCGTCCGCCTCAAGCCAGCCCTTTCATCTCCAGCCAACGCTTCGCAGCCATGGCTTTCTTCCACCCCGCGGGGCGTACGCCCCGCCCGGTCGCGTCACGCCTCACCGTCCCACTCGGAGGCAACGATGCTTTACCCCCACCTTCAGCCTGTTTCGGCTCGGGCTTGCCACGCGATCCGCCCGTCAAGGCAATTTCCCTGGATTGCAGACATCGCGCCCAACCCTCAATCGCTGCAGCAGCAGCTTGAGGAGTGTGATGAAGCTGTCCCCGTCGAATGGACTGAAGAAGACATCGTACGGCTGCATTGCTTGCTGCTGGACGAACTGACGGCTCTCGCTGACCCGGCAACGCCGCTCGAAGAAAAGTTCGACACCCTTCGCTGGGTTTTCACGGACCCGGACAAGGACGGCGAACCGTTCTCCTTCGCTAATTGCGTGCGCGTCGCCGGATGCAGTCCTCTATCGACCTTCCCCTATTTCGGTCGCCTGGATGTGCAGGACGTCCGTGGGCTTCTCATGGGCTATGTCCTGCGCTGGTTGCGCGAGACGCTCGACCGCTATCCCTCCTGGGTGCGAGAGGCAATCGTACGCAACCCCCAGTGGGCGTCCGAGCGGCTGAGCAAGAACCCGCAGTGGATCAACGAGCAGATTAAACGCCAGGCAACGCTGGGTGATCTCTTCTCTTGACGCAACCACACATGCATCCATTTTTCAGCGAGGTCATGCGCCTCGCGCTTGTCATCTATGGAGGCCTCATGACAACGCTCAAGAACATCCTGATACCGCTCGCCATCCTGGCGCTGTACGGGATCGCCGGCCACATGGACTACGAAGACGCCGTTCGACTCGACGAGTCCATGCGCACAGGACAAACGGGGACACCGGCGTTCGCGCCTGCAACCCCGGCGGAATACCAGGGCCCTGTACCAGCGGCCACCGAAACACCGTTGGCGCCATCGCATCCATGTGCGGCGGAATCACCTCATCCCTCCTGGAGAAACTCATGCAGATGACAAATTCATCCCAAGTCTCGAAGTCCATATTGACGGACATGACTCGCGTCAGCGGACTCGCCGAAATCGAGTATCTCGTCAAGGAAAGCGAAGTGCTTACCGGCCAGGCCGGGCGAATCTTCGTGATCGTTGGCGCGGAAAAGCTGACCTATCGGGTGCATTGGCACCCTGTGATCATCGACATCGAACGCCTGAGCGCCACTGGCGAGGTAGTCGATACGCAGCACCAACCGCCCCATGTCTTCGCATCGCATAGCGTTGTTGAAGCCCTAATGGCGGGGCTGCTCTATACGCCACCCGTGCAGATCGTGCACTGACCCTCTCATCCTATCAATCCCTATCGCGGGCCAGCGCCTGCTCAGGGTTTGGGCCTGCCTGATGCAAAGGAGCCTGTCATGGACACCGTTCAAGTCCGAATAAATGAAGAAGGTACGCTGCGCAATCAGCGCTTTGCCTTCAGCAATCGATTCACCTTGGTGACCGAGTTGCTGCAGAACGCACGCCGCGCCGGCGCTACGTTGATCGAAATAAGCCACGACCCTGCATCTTGCTCTCTACGCATACTCGACAACGGACACGGTATCAAAGACTTTGGCAAGTTGCTGGCCATCAATGAGTCTGGCTGGGGAGAAACACTGCAAGCCGAGGAACATCCCTTCGGCGCAGGATTCTCGAGATGCCTCTATGCAGCAACCCACTGCACCGTCATCTCGCGAGGCAAGAAGATTGCATTCGACACAGCTGGGGCGCTGGCTCGAGACGAGATTCCGGTGAAGCCGACTGATCTGGGCCCCACCGCCGGAACGCTGATCGAGTTGGATGGCGTCGATCTTTCGGATCTGGAAACCAACATCGAAGGATTGTGCTGGGGGTTTCCCGTCGCCGTGGAGTTCAACGGAAAGCCAATGCTCCGTAGCGCGGCGCTTGACCGGGTGAACTCCACTGCAACTCCGATTGGAGAAATGCATCTGGTCGGAACGCTCAATGGGCGTTTTTCCGTCTCTGTGTCGGTGTATCTGCAAGGCTTTCGCGTGATGTTCCTGCCGAACTATCTATCGTGGAGTGAGGAGCCCAATGTGCTTCATCTTGACTCCAAGATGTTCTTCGCACGCCTGCCCGATCGCGATGTGCTGATTGACGCCGACGTTCAAGAGCAGAAGATCCGAGACCAGGTCCGCGCTTGCTGGAGCGATGTACTGAAGAGCCGCAAGTTGGCATTGCCCACCGCACAGTTTCTGGAGCAGTTCTTCGCCGTGATGCGTCACCACCAGCACCTGTCCCTGCTCAATGACATCGACCTGTTGCCTCGGCAGCTGTGTGACCGGGTGACTGGATACCCCCAATGTACCCAACTTCCCCACACGGAATACCTAGAGCTGCCGCAGCATCCGCTGCTCCGCCAGAACATCGAAAGCGGCCGTGTGCACGTGGTTCAGCTTCAGCGGCTCCACGGGGACAATGCCGCCAAGTGGATGCTGGTCCGCGCCGCAGGATATGTCGTCCTGGACACGGACGGACTGGATCCTGGGCATTGGGTTCTCCCCTATGTTCACGACTGGAGCGAGGACCAGGTGCAAGCCGTTGTCGAGGCCGAGAACGTGCGCCAATGCTCATTTCTGCAGGGTAATGGGGTATCCGCCCAAGTCGTCCTCTGCGATGAAATCTCCGTGCAAATGGGCGAAGTACGAGCCAGGCTCACCGACGAAGGGCTCTTCCATGACGGGACTCTATATATTCCGGCTGGGGAGCACAGTGGGCGTGCCGTGCGCCAAGTAGATTCCTACATGGACGAGCACGGTCGGTTTCACGACAACGATCTGAAGGCAGACATGGCGGCCCTGGAGCAACTGATCCGGCGCCTGCGCATGTCGAATCCCGAGGAGGCCATGCGCTCGCTGCTTACCGACGCCAGGTCCGACTGCTACCCGCTGCTGCGCGGGCTGCGCTTTCAGGTGCAAATCGCTGATGAGCACGGCGGCCATTCCGTCAACCTGATCAGCTGAAGTCCTGCTCCATCGCAATGCCCTACGGCCGAGCGATGGGGTGCAAACGGATGGAAGCCGGTATCAACATCGGCTCCGTCCGTATCCCCCCTTGCGCCCGGCGGGCGCCAGCACGTCCCCTCCACGCAGTCGAACCTATCGCTCGAGCGATGGGTCTTGCGCCAGGGGCTCCCATGGAGGTCACCATGACCAAGGAAGAATATCAATCTCGCATTGATGATCTGAAAACCCGCGCCCACGGGCGTTGGCCAAATTTTTTGCTACACCTAGGACTGGAGCACCGCATGATCAAAGAGAGGGCATGCATGCCCTGCCCGTTCTGCGGTGGCGATGATCGATTCCAATTCACGGACAAATTCGGAGAAGGAAATTACCATTGCCGCGGCTGCGGCCCAGGCGGAGGCTTCCAGCTAGCCCAGCAACTGACCGGTATGGATTTCCATCGGGTACTGGAGGCGGCGGAAAAGTATTTCGGCACATGCCCATTCCCAGCGCACGCTAGGAGAGGCGATGTCTCGCCGGATCGCATGAAAAAGCTTGCCCAGCGCATCTGGAGCGAAGCACATCCCGTGATCCACGGCGACGAGGTGGACCGCTACCTAGTCTCTCGTGGCATCGAGCTCGGCCAGTACCCTTCAGTATTGCGAACTCATCCCGCCCTTGGCTACTACCAAAAGGACGACACAGGCAAGTCACGCAAGGTTGCTGAGTACCCCGCCATGCTCGCAAGCATCCAAGGATCCGACAACAGCATGGTGTCCCTGCACCGGACATATCTGCCGGAGGGCAGGAAGCTTGCCGCCAATGATGCAAAGAAGGTTCTCACTTCCGGCATCACAGGGGCAGCCGTCCGGCTTTTCGAAGCCACGGATGAACTGGCACTGACCGAAGGTATCGAGAAAAGCTTTGCCGTGCATCTGCGCACGGGCAAGCCCACATGGGCGGCGCTCAACGCAGGCAACCTCGAGAAGCTCTGGATCCCGGACTCGGTGACCCAGGTCTCGATTTATGCCGACAACGACGCAGACGGCGATTTCGCAGGGCAGGCCTATGCATTCGCTTTGGCACGCCGCCTAAAGCGCGAGGAAAAGGCAGGAGTCCGTCGTCAGGTCCAGGTCTTCGTGCCCAAGTGGCCCGGCGTGGACTGGTCGGATATATGGTTCCGGCGCTGGCAATCCCAAATGCGCCGCGCCGCATAGGACATCTGACCTGTCGATAAGGCGCGCAGCGTGGGCTGCGCGGCCTTTTCAGTGCCATTGCAGATGCGATTCCGCTGAAAAGGTTTTCTCCCGGGAGCTTCGCTCCCTTGGTAGCTGCCGCACCAGCCAAGGAACTGTTCGTGCTTGGCAAAGGCAGCCTTGACTCTCATGCGCGTATTCGCCGCGCCGTATCCGGTGGGCCTTTCGGCCAACCTTCATCAACCCGTGCGGGGACACACATCCCTGCCAGGGGTTGTGCGTCTCCATTTTTTTAGTTTCCTCAAGGAGATTCACATGAAAAACGGACGCTCTCTTCAAGCCCTTGCTATGGAGCTGGATCGCCAGCGTGTAAGCAAGAGGGATCTGGTTTTGCCATCTGCCCTCATCCATCACACAACACATGACAACGGTGCTACCGAGTTGCTGGTACAGGAGCCACAGGAGCCCCGCCGCTATGAGGTCACGCCACTGGCACGCAAGCAGCTGGCGGACAAGCTCAAGATTCCGCTGGCTTATTTCGAGCGCATGCGGACCGAGCAACCCCAGTTGCTCGATCGCAATGTCAACACTTGGCTGGAACGCGAAGGCGATCGCCACATGCTGCGCACACTCGATGGGCGGGTGCGCGCGGTACTGTCCGACCGCTATCGTCGCCTCGACAACTATGACTTAGCTGAGCAGGTATTCCCTATCCTCGGCAAGCTGGATGGGCGTATCGAGTCGGCCGAGCTGACCGAGACCAAGATGTATATCAAGTACATCTTGCCTCGCTTGCAGTACGAGATGCGGGTGGGCGATGTGGTCCAGGCCGGAATCGTCATCTCCAACTCAGAAGTGGGCCAGGGTACCTTGTCGGTCCAACCGTTGCTATTTCGACTGGTTTGCAGCAATGGCATGATCGCCGCCGATCAATCTCTGCGCAAAACCCACCTGGGACGCGCCATCGGCAGCGATGAGCTGGTAACCGTCTTTCAGGACGACACTCTGCGGGCGGATGATCAGGCCTTCTTTCTAAAGGTCCGCGATGTAGTTCAGTCAGCGCTCTCCGAAGCGACGTTCATGCAGGTCGCGACGAAGATGCAAAAGACGATGGGGATCGAGCTCGCGGGCAGCCCGGTAAAGACTGTGGAGGTGCTGCGCCAACGCTATACCTTGAGTGAGGCGGAAGGCGATGGTGTTCTGCGCCATCTGATCACCGGCGGCGATCTCACCGGATACGGCCTGGTCAACGCCGTGACGCATTACAGCAAGGAAGTGGCCGACTACGACAGAGCAACCGAGTTCGAGGCCTTGGGTGGCAAGCTGATTGAGTTGTCCAGCCGTGAATGGAAGGGCTTGGCAGAAACAGCCTAACCTTCAAAGAATTGGTGCATCGGGAGGAAACTTCCGATGCACAGCCCCTACCTCATGCAACCAAACTATTCGACATTTCAGATCCACAGGGAAACCCTATCCGTTTCAGATTTCCACTATCTGCATCCATTTGTATTTATCGACTTACAAATACCTACCCACTCTGGTCAGATCCCGCAAGTAGCAGGCCACCCCAAATTGAGCGCGAAAACGGCTGAAATAAATCACCTCGTCTCCCAATATCCGCGAAACGTCAACTTTTGTGTCTGGCGCACGCCATTTCCTCTCCCCGTGTTGTTGACGCTGCGAGCACTGCACTAATAGCCTTGAATCAAGCAGTGCAACCCGATCGCGGCTCCTACCTCATGAGGAATTTGAGTCCCTTGAATGTTGCATCTTTTCAATGCCCATAGGGAGGAAAACATGAGTGAACTGGAGTTCTCGCAGGTTCAGACTGCAAACCTTAGCATGCTCATCATGGTAGCCGAGCACGTCAAGCAGGACCGTACCATCGCCTGCAGCCGATTCGGGCTCGATCCTGCCCAAGCGGAATTCATCACCTCTCTGACTTTCTCCAACATAGTTGCACTGGTAATGCATTTGGGCGACGAGTGCCTCTTTCCCCCCCGCGCGGACTTGATCCAGGTGCTTACATGGCCGTCCCAGATTTCCAATACGCTGCTGCTCGTGCATCCACACCAGCCTGATCGCCACCTTGGAGCCGGCGGGAGCACTACCGTTGAATCAACAGGCCAGCCTAAAGGGGCAACATCATGAAGCCCCAGCACGCACTCGTCCATGCACAACGGCACATCCGTATCCTGGATCTTGCTACTCAGTGCGCAAAGCTCGGCGCTCGGACAAGAACCATCAGGCTGTTGACCGGCTTGTCAGATACCCAGCTAGGCCATCTCTTCCTTCAACCTCCTGAGGGAAAACGCCGTGGCCGTCACCCCTATTCCCTCGATTGGTACCACACTGCCAAGCTTCAGAGCAGAGCGGAAGCGTCCGCGATCGTTTCGCTATATCGCAAACTGCACCAGCGCGGCATTGCCCCGCCACTTGCGCTTGTTGGCGCCTATAAGCATTACCTACAATCCTGCAAATCATCTCCGCTCGTCTGCTTTGATCGAGCCTTTGACTTAGTGGCCAATGCCACCGGCCAATGGCTTGCAAGTGGCAAAGGGTTCTCAGTTTTCACTTGCGCCGCCTGTAAAAGTGAATATTTGACTTGCTTGAGTTCGCCCCCCCTCAGCAACAATGACTGCCCTTTTTGCAAATTACTCAGACGTTACAAAAAGCATTCCCATATCCCGCGCATCCCTCTCTCCCCAAAGATCCTGGTAGATATACAAGCGTTTTGGATCCTTTCGGACTGGAAAAAAACGTGCATCCCAGCCATCCTGCCGAAATCGGCCTGAAACAGGCCCATTTCGCGGTGGTCATATCCAGGTAGGCCATCCACGATAAGCGTCATCGACCTCAAACAGGTGCAGAACGATGTCCGCTATCGTCACCGGATCACCCGCTGGAGCACGACTTTTGCCTGGAGAGTTCCGGTACCCGCCGGTTGACCCAGGTCTGCCCGCCCTCGAAGTTAGCGAACTGCTGGACGCGCATCAACAACTCATCGACAGGATCAAGCTGTGTTTCGGCATGGATCGCCAGACATTCGATGACAGCGTGCGTCCGCTGCTGCAACGCTATGCCTCCTATGTGCACCTGCTTCCGTGCACAGCAGACAACTATTTCAACGAGCCCGGCGGCCTGCTGCGCCTCGGTCTGGAAACAGCCTTCTTCGCGCTGCAGGGCTCGGATGCTCATATTTTCTCCGGGCGCGCAACCATCACAGAACGTCGGCACCTCGAACCGCGGTGGCGGCAAGCCACTTTTATTGGGGGCTTGTGCTGCGAATTGCACCGGCCGTTAAGCCAGATCATCGTGACCGACGAGGCAGGTAACGAATGGTCGCCATTCCTCCACCCTTTGTCCGTATGGCTCCAGAATCAGCAGATTCATCACTACTTCTTCAAATGGCGCCCTAATGCGCCGGAAACCCGAGCGCTAGGCCTATTCACACTACCGCATGTGGTTTCGGCCGAGACGCTGCAAGACCTTGCCAATGGGAACACCCAGATCGTTCCCCATCTGCTAGCCACGATAGCAGGTCAGCCGCTATATCGCGACCACAACGTGTTGGAGACCTTGGTCCGGCGTTCTTCGGCCGTGGTCATTGACCGCTTTCTCCTCGCAAACGCGGAACGCTATGGCAAGCCTCAGTTGGGATCCCATCTCGAGCGCTACCTCATCGATGCGCTCCGGCGGCTGGCAGCTACCAACCCAAGCTGGGTTCCCAACGCCGAGAAATCCCGCGTCTGGCATGGCTCCGATGGCATGTTCCTGGTCTGGCCTGCCAGTGCGGAAGACATACGCAAACTGCTTGAAGCCGATCAGCTTCCGGGCATCCCCAAAGCACCCGAGACCATTCTTGAAGTGCTGCTCACCGCCGGTGTCCTGGCCCCAAACCAAAACGGAAGCGCCAGTTGGCGCATCAATCCTCCCGGCAGCAAAGCCGCACAGGAGGCCGTCAAGCTCAGCGCCCCCGCCCTTCTGTATGCGGAATCGGACAAACTGCCAGCCACACTGCCAGTGCCCTTGGTTGCGCCCCCTACGGTCGTTGCTTCGGCCACAGGTACTGAGGGACGAAAAGCTACAGCTGCCGAAAAGCCTCCACCACCCTCAGACTCATCCGCGGATGAGCAGTCGAAGGCAAGTCTCAAAGCACACCTGGAGCCAAGAACAACCCCATCCTTCGAGACACCGTCAGCTCCGCAACCTACACACCAATCAGAACAGCTTTCGCTGCTGGATGAGGGGGCTATCAACTCGACAGAAGCCCGGTATTCCGCGCCACCTGTTTCCCCCGCCAAACCATCTCCTCCAGAAGCTCGGCCTGTCCCTCAATTGCAGGCGCCTCTTCGGCTATCCGTCCTCGTCAAGGAGGCGTTAGCGGCGATCATCACCACCCTCTCACAAGAACCGCACCAATGGGCGGCCAACCCAATGGCTGATGGGTTGTTCGTGCCATTGGCTGAACTGGCGGCACGCAAGGCGAACCCACCAGTTGCCATAGGTGCCCTCAACGATGCAGGCATGCTGGTTCAGCCATCGGCACTCACTCGTCAGTTCCAGGGCGAGGACGCTGTGGGCATCCTGATCGACTGCAAGTACGTGACGGATCTACTTCTCCCGTGCCCGTCAAAGACACCGGGGCACTGACATGCTGGTTCGCGTCTACGAGATGCCCTGGCGAAGAGCCTACGAGGCCTACGCAAGCGTCATGTGGTTGATCGCAGTCGGTGCAACGAGCGTGATGGCGATCCGCAATCAAGTGCCAATGGAAATTGCCATGCCGCTAGCGTGTATCTGCCTGCTCATGGCGGTGTGCCGCGCGGCGCAGGCTGCTCACGTCCTGCTACTGCGCTCTGCGCTGACTGGCCGCGCCATGCAGGTTATCAGTTCCGCAGAGCAGGAGCGGCTGACCACGCAATCCGATCAGGTGTTTCTAGGTTTCGGCTTCGACTGGCTGCCGGTGCACTCGCAACGGCTGTACGAACTGTCCAAGATCGATTGGCGCCGTTACACCGCTTCGCCAGCCCTGCTCAAACTGTTGGGCCATGAGGTTACCCCGCAGCCGGATTCAGAGATCGGGCTGCCGTACATCCACGGAGTGGAGCCGCGAGAGCGAGCACTGTACCGCCCCCTGCAGAACTTCGAGGGCGGGACAGTACTGGTCGGGACCACACAAGCGGGCAAAGGGGTTGCTCTATCCAACCTGGTCACCCAGGCCATCCGGCGTGGTGACGTCGTCATTGTCATCGACCCCAAGAACAGCCACCGATTGAAGCGTGCCGCGATCCGAGCCTGCGACCGTTACCGCGAGCCTGACACATTCCTGGAGTTCCATCCGGCGTTCCCCGAGACTGGCGTGAGGCTTGACTTCGCATTTAATTGGCAAAAGCCGACCGAGCTGGCTTCGCGGATCCAGTCCATCCTGCCGCCGGACACGGCCGGTGCCTTCGGTGCGTTCAGCTGGGATGCCGTGAATGTGGTCGTGCAGGGATTGGTGGATCTCGAGGTGCGCCCGAGTCTTGCAAAGCTCACTCGGTACATTGAAGGTGGGATCGAGCCGGTGCTTGAGCAGTCCTTGCGACGCTTTTACGAGGCCGAGTTCCAGGAAGGTTGGCGTGAGCACCCCGAAATGAAGAGGCTGCTTCATGAGGCACAACGCGGAAACCTGAAACGCCCTTCTGAAGCAGCCAGCGCCGAACTCATGGCCTTCGTCGCCTTCTATGAACACCAGATCCCCCAGAACCAGCGCAACAAAGTCATCGACTCTCAGATACGCGTGTTCCGCCACAACCGAGAGCATTATCAAAAGATCACCGCGAACTTGCTGCCGATTCTCTCCATGCTGACTTCGGGAGATTTAGGTCGCAGCCTCAGTCCCGACCCGTTTGATCCGGCAGACAAGCGGCCCATCATGAACTTCGAAAAACTTGAGCGGGCCGGCCATGTGCTGTACATGTGCCTGGACTCCCTTCCCGATCCGTCGGTCGCGTCAGCCATCGGTGCCCTGGCCCTGGCCGATCTGGCCGCGCGCGCAGGCATGCGCTACAACCTGGGCGGCTACCGGCGCATCTCCCTATTCGTCGACGAGGTGAGCAACGTCATCAACCAACCGCTGATCGAGATCCTAAACAAGGGCGCCGAGGGTGGCATCTTCACGACGTGCGCCATGCAGACGCTCGCCGACCTTGCCAAGCGCCTCGGCAGCGAAGACGCTGCCCGCATGGCACTCGGCAACCTCAACAACCTCATTGCGCTACGGTCCAAAGACCGTCCCACCCAGGACTTTGTCGTGGAGACCTTCGGCAAGACCGCCATCCACACAGTTCAAGTGGCGCTGAGCCACGGCGCCGATGCCCATCTAGGAGACTTCTCAAGCAGTCACTCCACACAATTGGCCGAGAGTTTCGAAGAAATGATCCCAGCCGATGTGCTGGGCAAGCTGCCCAATCTGCAATATTTCGCTTCCGTATCTGGTGGGCGCATCATCAAAGGACGGTTTCCGATCCTGGATACCGAGACCCCATTTCCGAATGATCTTCCACGGAGAGCAGCATGATCCGCGTAATCGCTATCACCTCGCTCACCTTGCTACTGGTTTTCGTACTGTACTTGCCAGCGGCGCGTCCCCCAGAGCGGTTTCTGGCGCAAATCCGCATCGAACATGATCTCCACGCGGCGCTATGGGGCGATGCCAAAGCTGAACGCATCATGGAGAACGCACTCGCAATGAACAACGTTTTGAGTTCTGCCAGCCCCGTTCCGACTGCTGCGCAAGCACCACGAGCAAACGGCATGGCGCGGGCTGTGTCCGGAGAGATGGAGCGGGTGAACCAACGCTTCTTCGGAAACAGCTATTTCCGAGCCATCGACGCCTTGCTACTTCTTGCCACCTACCGACTGGCAGCCCTGGTCGAGTGGGTACCGATACAGCTCTTCGTGATACTTGCCATCCTCGCAGATGGAATTTTGGTGCGCATCCTTCGCTCCAAGGAATTCAAGTCGCACGACCCCGAATGGTTCGCACTGCACGCAAGTGCCTTCATATTCCTTGGCTGCGCAAGCATCGTGGCGTTCACCGTTCCGCTGACCATCAGCCCAATGGTACTGGCGACTATGCCAGTTCTTGGGGCATTTTTTTCCGGCCGCGTAGTCGCGAACTTTCATCGCCGCGGCTAGGTGTTCGGTTGTGAAGGAACTGGCACGCGTGTATTCTTTGGGATCTACCCTGCGCTCCGCGCGTCCGCCATGTCGCTGCTTGAGGCGTTGCGTTCTGAATAGGGCCATGGTGCCGGTCGACCTGATCAGCTCGCCCGCCAGTTCAGCGAAGCAGGCCAAGCGCGTAGGCGCGAACCACTGCCGCGACCTTGTTGGCGGATCCGAGCTTGTTGATCGCGTTCTTGGTGTGGAACTTCACAGTGTCAACGCTAATACACAGGATAGCTGCCGTGGCTTCAGCGGTCTTGCCTTCCGCAGCCCACCGTAACACATCGAGCTCTCGCCCCGTTAGTCCGGCGCGAAGCCGCGGCATGAGGTCCGGAGACATCTCCCGGATGAACGCCTGGTGCGCGACGGTCGAGAGCCAGCTCAATGCAACGCGCAGCCCGGCCAGCTCACCCGGTTGCAAGGGCTCAGCATGACGCGCAAGGGTCAACAAGCTTACCAATCCATGGGAGTCGAAGCATGACTGCGCCAGTCCAACACGGAGACCGTGGTCTTGGGCTTCCGACCAGAGCTTAGAGGCGCCCGCAAACACTGCGTCGCTCCAAATGATGGCACTCTGATCGCGCACAGCGCGCTCAATCGTCGGATCCGATTCAATGTAGCGTGCCTCTTCGTACCGCCGTTGCCAAGCCAGGGGGTAGTTGTTGAACATCGCGATGTACGGCTTCGCCACCACAACAGGCAACCGGATACCGAACGCACACCACTCAAAGCCCAGTCGCGCGGCAGCCACCTCCAACCGGGCGAAGACCTCGTTCGCGCCTCGGGCACGCCCGACGGAGTCGTGCAAATCTCCAAGCCACTGCAGCAATTCGCTCCTCCCAATCTGGACGGTAGCCATCCACGGCGCACGAAACCGCAGAGGACGTTTGCGATGGCTACTTACCGAACTGCCGTGGTACGTCAGTCGTTGCCATGCTGTTTACGAAATTATCCACTAGCAGATGCACTTCAATACCGTATTGAAGCACTCGGAAACACTATAGAAACATAGCTCGGGGCATTAATTGCGAAGGTGCAAGATGCCAGCGTCGGCAACAAGCGCCTGACGGGTGGTACATCACAGATCATCAGGCCAGCATGCGATGGCAGTACAGCACTCCTGCCCTACTTGCCGCAGTCGCGTCTATGCGCGTGACACTGCAGTTGCGACGTATGTGCTCCGAGCTCAGTATGCGCATGAGGGATCACATGACCCTCAACAGCCTGAGAAATGGCGTCCCCCCACCCATCATCTAGAGTGCCTTGATCAATCACTGACAACGGGGTCGCCCACGAGATTGGAAAGGCCGAAGCCTAGCGCCAAGTTGCTCTGACACGATCAACCACTACGTCGGCAGGTTTCGGTATGAACGTCGCCCGGCTTGAGCGCGATCTTGAACTGGCAAATGGCTTTGCCGGTTACGGAAATCACGACCGTCAACGGGGAGGCCGCCACGCGGAACACGGTGACCCCACCCCTGTATTCAGAGCCATTGATAACGACCACGAAGTCCGTTGGCTCGGGTGGCACGACCGCCAGCTTGAGCGTCGGAAAATCCGTGGGTCCAGGCAACAGCACCCCGGCGTTCGTGGCCAACTGCTCAATCAAGTCGGACACCGCCGGTGCCGTCCCGCCGGCCTGGGATCGCTCCAGGTGGGAAACCACCGCCCGCGGCGCGACCTCCTCCAGGCGCGCCTTAGATGTATGGGTGTTATTTTGCGAGATGTCAGCGATGGCTACCTCTGCCTGCCGCACCAATACCTTCTCGGCGCCGTCGGTAACGACCACGCCGCTGCCCTCCGACCATGTTTTAACGCTGCGGGCGACGCGCCCGGCAAGTTCGTTGTCGGCCCTGCAGGGCAAGTGCAGCGCGGCAAATGCCAATACGGCAACAATGCCAATGCCGCAGCCAGCGGTAGTTCGAGGTGCAGTGGATCGGAATGTCATCATGGCGGATCAACGGGACGAAGGTGGAAATGCCTGCAGGATGGCCATCACAGCAAGCACGCCGAGCCCGCCTGCGAGGAAATAGGTGTGATAGTCAAAGGAAAGCTTGACGTAATCCATCGCGATCAGCTTCGGGCACTCGAGAAACCAGCTCTGCGCAACGAGGGCCCGCCAACGCAGTCCAAAGTAGACGGATAGACACATGCTGACTACGAGACCAACCAGCATCAACCGTCCACTCTGGCTGTAATTGGGCCCAGCCTTGATTGCCAGCAACTGTGAGCCGAACAGACTTGCCAGGGCCACCGCAATACCGATGCCCCAATTCACGATATCGGTGTAGATGGCGATCGCCTCCTTGAAGTGCTCCTCCACCTTTTCGACCGGCGGACAGGCCTCGAACTGCTGACGCGCGACGATTACCAGGGCTGCGAGGCCACATACCAGGACAATGGTCAGCAGACCCCAAGCAAGTTTCTCAACGCGGCTCATAGCGCAGGGCTCCTTTTCCACTTTGTCGCAGCGGCCATGAGCGGTCTACCGCAGAATCCACCATATTCAGTGCTGCGCGGGAGATGCAGACCTTGTCGGTACCGCCAGAGTCGACCATGACTTCGTCGCGCTTATCCTGCCCTATATCGGACTCCACATGTGGCAATCCGAACCAATGGCCGACCTCATGCAATATCACAGGGTGCAACGGAATGTCGCCCTGCTGTTGAGCGACCGTGACATGGCCAAGTGTCACCGCCGGTGGCCGGCTGCGGTCTTCGCCCATGAGAGCAAAGCGGAAGCGCGGCGTATTCAGAGTCACCGACTGATCTGGGAAACCGCAGGCCAGTGCGTTTGCGCAATCCGGCCCGCCGGAGAGCCGCATCGGGACTTCCTTGCAGCCATCGGCCGGGGTACAACTGGCGCTTGGTACGCCACGGCAGATGCGCCCACGCGCCCTGGTAGAGAGTACGGGAAATCCTTTCGTCGCCACCGACATCGAAGGATTGCTGCAAAGTTCCAGATCCGTTTCAACGCCATCAGTGCGCTGAAACCCCATGCGCGCACTAACGCCCGCACCCTGCGGGAGCGCCATGTTGGCCTGATCCGAGGCCATCAGCCCGCCCAAGGTGGCTCCTTGCTGCTGGAGGTACGGCAACTGCAGCGCCGACTCCAGGTACCGTACCGCCACATACCTCGCAGCGCCAATCTCGACGACCGACAACGTGGAATCCGTGCAGCGCGTGCAGCCTGCACGCCACTGCGACAGCGCTTGCAGCACAGACATCGCCACCCACCCCTGGCACTCGGGACCGCATTGCGCTTCGTCCGCCTGAAACTTGATCCGCAATATCTCGGCGCTGTGGAAATCGGAGGCGTCAGCGATGCCCGGCGCGCCACGCCCGGTGGCGAGTCGGTACTTGGGCTCTGTTGGGTCGACCGCCTTGTCAAGACAGAAGCGCGAGAGTTCCGGCTCAGCGCGCCAGGGCACCCCGTGGGTGCGGCCGGCGGCCGCTTCAACCCGCCACCGCTGGACGACGGCACCGGCTGCATCGCGACGCGCCAGTAGGGTTGCCACCTGCGCGCGCCCCGACGACACGTCCGTTGCCACGAAGCTGTGCACGCCCTGATCCACGAGCATGCGTGCGACCCCGGCGGGAAGACTCCGCGCGCCGCTCCAACTGGTATACGACAGGGCAGCCAGCCCTTCTGGCAGTGGGAGCGCGAGATAGCGATTCGCAGCCAGTCCGGTCGGCCAACCCAACGGGGATTTCTCGAAGCCGACGCGGGCCAGCAATCGATCGCTCGGCAACAGGACACCGATCGGGTTCGCGAGCATGGCATCCAAGTATTCGTTCACGACACCAGCGAGTTCTCGTGGATCCTTGGCGTGCTCACACTGCTGCGAATTGCCTGTGCAAGCGGCGGCGACAGCGATGTACAGCCCGCCCGTGAGATCTTCAACAACCCCTGGGCTAAGGTAGACCCGCTGCCGAGCCGACCATGCGTCAGCAGCGCGACCGACTATCGGCTGCAAGGCATCTGATGACAATGGCACCTGCGGTTGCCCGAAAACAGCCGAAGCAGTGATGGCGAGCACCGCCATGAGGCCATACCGCCAGTCAGAAGATCGGCATTCAGGTGCCATCGTCATCGTCCGCTGCCGCCCGTGGGTGCACCTATGGCGGCGGATGTGATTGCCGAGCAGGCTGGCGTCCGGGTATGTCTGCGCGCTTGCTGCCAAGCGCCCCAGGCATCCGGAGTATCGACATTGACGCAATCGGTCCGAGGTGATCCGCCCGGCTTCGCGCCGACCTGCAGGAGGTACTCGGCGACGCCTGTATGCCCTGCCGCACGTGCTGCATCAAGCGCGGTTCGACCTTGGGCATCGGTATCCGGCAGGCGTGCGCCACCATCGAGGAGCCGCCTGACTGCCACCGCATTGCCGCGCGACGCGGCCGCATGCAGCGGTGTCTGACAGGATCGGGCATTGGGCCAAACCGGGGAAGCTCCAGCCTTGAGCAACGCATCAACCGTGGCAACATCGCCAGTGGCACTGGCCTGAATGAGCAGGGTGTCGCCAGCAAAGGTTTCATAGCGGCTCGGGTTGGCGCCGAGCGCGAGTGCGGCGTTAACCGCCTCGGCAGAGCCCACGGCGGCGGCGGCATAGAGTGCAGTCCGTCCCCAGCAATCCATGTTGTCGATCGGCGCTCCAGCGCGCACCAATTCCCGCATCAGCGCCGCTCGGGCCCTGGGGGGACGCTGCCCGAGTTGATACACCGCCTCGCACAGCGGCCCACAGGTGCGGCCTACCGGACTGTCTGCGCGAGCACCTGCCTGAATCAGCAGTCGAAGGTAGTCGAGATCGCCTCGCGCGGCAACTGCCGCCACAGCACTGTGGCCCCACTCATTCCGCTGGTCGGGTACAGCACCCTCGCCAAGCAGGGCTTCGCCCATGGCTCGACTGCGCGCCCACATCAGTGCAGTGGCTCCGCTACCATCCAAAGCGCCGTTCACATTGCAACCGGCCCGCACGGCCGATACAGCCTCATCCACACGATCATCATTCAGCGCACGCACCAGGCGATCACAAACGACACCATCGGCCCGCGCGAGCGAGGACAGGCCGACCAGCACCGAAATAGCAGCCCAGCGCGCGAGCCCTGCCCATCGGCGCGGAAGCGTCATGGCGCAGGCCATGCCACTTCCTTAGACAAGCGGGAACTCCAGGGACACCAGAAGCTTTTAGGCAGGAACGATCCACCCACTTCGTCGAGATGCGTCTCCACATAGGTGACATTTGCATCGCAAACCTCGATCTGCATCTCGAAGAAACCGATCGTGTTCGGAGCAAGGTGGAACGACCAGCCTGGGTTGTAGTCAACCGATTGCGCAACGACAGTACCTTGCACATGGACCTTGAGCTGCTCGCCGGTCGCGAGAATGCTCCGCGCCTGCGCGATCCTGGCGGGATCGTCAAGGCGGAACACGAACTGCTCGAGTTGGCCCTTGGGGCTCATTTGCTCGAAAGCGAAATAGGCACTCATTAGAACCTCCGATCGGAACCATGAACACGTACGCGTTAACCACGCTACGCCAACGTTTGCTGGTGCTACGACGGCAGGACGGCTGCTGCCCCCGCCACAAGTGTAACAACCTGTCTAAAGAGCGTCTGTACGGGGTTTCCACTCCCAGAGGTGCTGCAGGACCGCACTCCTGGTCCTTCGCATTCGATGGCAGCGCGTATCGGTACGTAGGTATTCTTCAACTCTCATCGGGGCTGAGTCATGTACCGAGGAAATCAACAGCTTATGCCGAAGGCATGGCCATGTCCATTCCGCTACATGATGGCCATGCAGTGAATTCGCCCAGAAACCGGCTGAATTCGACAGCGACTTCAGGCAGTTCGACCGATACGCTATCTCCCATACCGCATCGAAAGGCCACTGCCATGCAATCCACCACGAGCATTCAGTCCTGCATACTTCGAGATAGCACTGCATCGCCTCACTCGGCTGACGTTGCCGAGACACGCCTGTGGATTGAAGAGCACACTTGGCTCTACAGCATTCTCAAGAGCTCTTCGAACCAAGCGCCAACCTTTCGCCTGCCAGATTTGATCAGCGCATGTGTTTCCGCTGTGCTCGTTCCGCCCGACGGGTACCGTGCCTTGTTCGTCTATCTCGGCACCCAACTCGTCCTGCGCGACCCCAATACTGCCCGGCGGCGTGAAACGATGTGGCGATCTCAGTACGAGCAGTTGCAGGCGCTGCAACGCGCGCCCATCAATCAGCATCCCAACCCAAAGTTCCAGTTGGATCAACTCACCACAGCCGCTGTGGCACTGTGCCGTGACGCGGACGCTACCGGAGCGCTGGTGCTGAAGTTTGCACGTCTCAATATGGCCCAGCGCGCCACTTACCTGCCGAACTGACAACCTGCACGCCTTAAGGGCGACCCGCAAATCACCCCGCCTGCCGCGCGCAGGCTCACCCGCTGCCACTCCGGCCGCGCTCACCGGCCCTACCCCAAACCTTCCGCTGCTGCGGAAGGCCATCTGGCCGCTTGGAGGTGATTTGCCATGTCCCGAACTTTGCTTGCCGCATTGCTCTTGCTTTGCGGCACCTCTCTGGGAGCCCGCGCTTGCTGGCATGAAGTCGCCCAACGCCATGGCGTACCGGCCGATCTGCTCTATGCCGTCGCCAAAGTCGAATCGAATCTCAACCCCAGGGCGGTCAATCGCTCACACTTTCAGCGCACAGGCTCGGTCGATATCGGGCTCATGCAGATCAATAGCCGCCATCTGCCGACGCTTGCCAGGCGCGGTATCACGCAAGAGAGCCTCTACGAACCGTGCGTCAATCTGGACGTGGGAGCCTGGCTGCTGGCCGATCTGTTTTCGCGCCGAGGACTGAGCTGGGACAGCGTGGGCGCCTACAACGCGGCGTGTACCCAACTCAAGGGCGAGTCCTGCACCCGAGCCAGGGCCACCTATGCATGGAAGGTGTATCGCCACTTGCCATCGGTGGGTAGCACTCAGTCCGCTCCACGAGACCGCTCGGCCACCGTAGCCAATGCTACCCAGCTGTACCGCCTGCATGTGAAGGTCGCGCCATGAAGCAAGTCGTCTTCATTGGGATTGTGTGTGCCGCCTTTGCTGCCTGCACGACAACGCCCCCCGCATCCGTCGGAACCGCCAGGCCGCCAGAGCCGCGCGCACTGATGCAATTGGCACAGCTCGGCTACCGGGAGCAGGCCAGGTTCGAGCGATGCCGCAGCCATGACTGCCCCCAGCCCTCACCCAAGACGCTGGGTCCGGCCCCGCAGGCCACCATCCAGCAGGCATCGCCAGCAACGAATCTCGCGCGCCCCACGCCCGTCGAGGAGTTCCTTGGGGGAGAAGAACGCATCGGGGCAATTGTCGAGGTCTTCCCGATCAGATCCGTGGGCCCTTTCCCTACGACCCAGTTGCGGGACCTCTTTCCGGCGGGTTCCGCGGCCCAGGCGGTCGAAGCGTCACCAGCAGACCCGCTACCCGTCACCGAACCACCTGCAACAGAAGGGGCCAACGCCTCGCCTTGATCCGCTAAGCCCCTTCTCCATCCGCCACCACCTGCCACCACCTGCTCAGCACCAGCCTCCCCACCGGACCACAGTCCCTTTTGTTGGAGACACTCCATGAGCATCGCCCTTTCGCAAGTATCCGTCCCGACCTCTCGCCGCCGCCCCCTCGCGCGCAAGATCGCCGGTTCCCTGTTCCTCGTGGTCCTCGCGCTATTCGGCCTGTCGCTGGCATTCCCGAGCCATGCGCTGGACCTGGTGGCCTTCACCGGCATCAGCGGGCCGCTGACCTCGGCGCTGACCCAGATCGCAGAGCTGGGCCCGGGCATCAAGGCTCTGGTGGGCTTTGTCGGCTTCGTGGTCGCCCTGATTTCGCTGTCGGCACTGCGCAATTTCGGGCCCGTGCTGTTCTATGTGGGCCTGGCCATCTTCGCCGCCGTGGGTCTCGTGATCGCCGGCGCGATCATGGGCGCGGTCGTCTGAGCTCCGGCGCATCGCCATCCCGGAGGCACTCATGCAAGCGGACACCTATATCCCTCGGCGCCTGGACGACCAGTGGAAGATCGGCTTCTGGGATGTCGATGTCGCCGCGCCCATCGTCCTGGCCTTCTTCATCGGCTACCTGTCAGCCAGCAAGGCCGCATTCACGGTCTGCATGGCCGCCGGCATTGCCGTCTCGCGCTGGGTCGCGCGGCTGAAGGCGGACAAGCATCCAGCCTTCGCGCTGCACTGGCTGTACTGGCACCTGCCGGTCAACCCCGCCACCGCCATGCGCGCCACGCCGCCATCGCACATCCGCCGCATGGTCGGCTGAACCGGAGAAGCACCATGGACTTCGATCGGCTCAGAGGCGACCTCAAGGACATGCGCCGGCGCAACCGGGGCCTGGGCCTCGCCGTCGGTGCGCTGGCCTCCGGCCTGGTCCTAGCGCTCGCCATCATCCTCAACCTGCTGGGAACGGTGCGCACCGTCGTCGTGCCGCCCTCTCTCAGCAAGACCTTCTGGGTCTCCAGCGACCGTGCCTCCAGCGAATACCTGGAGCAGATGGGCAGCTTCGTCGCCTGGCTGATCCTGGACGTCACCCCGTCCACGATCGACTGGAAGAAGGACATCCTGCTCGGCTACGTCGATCCGGCCCAGTACGGGCCGCTCAAGACACGCCAGGAGGTCGAGGCCGAGCGCCTCAAGCGCATCAATGCCACGACCGCCTTCGCGCCGCAGCAGCTGGTCGCCAGCGAGGACTCCCAGTCCCTCGTGGTGCGCGGCCGGCTGCGCACTCTGGTCAATGGCTATGAGACCTCCAACGACCTGAAGGCCTATCGCATCGGGTTCGGGCATTCCGGCGCTCGCATGCACGTCATCGAATTCAAAGAGGTGCCTTATGCGGTCAAGTAATAGCGCGCTCACGCGGCCATGGCCCGCGTACTTCCCTGCCACACTCTCGCACACTTTGGCACAGCGGCGGCCGTCCGGGAGTCGCACGGCATTGTCGCCCCCCGTCCGCGGCAATACATCACTGCAACGCTGGAGCCGCTTGCCGCCGGCCGCGCGCAAGGTGCTCGCGGTCACCGCTCTGTCCCTTGGCCTGCAGGCCCATGCGCTGCAGGTGGTGGAAGCCAGCGACGGGGTGGCGGTTGAGGCCATCGTTTCCCTCAAGGAGCCCACCCGCATCCGGATCGAGGGTGCTCCGATCACCGACGTTTTCGGCAACGTCCACTCCAGCCACTGCGGCGGCGCCGCGCCGGCCATCTCCGCTGCTCCCGCTACGCCGCCAGGGACGCCCGGGCTCGCCACTCCAGCCGCGATCGCATCCTCCTCGGTCAATCCGGCCGGCGACATCATCATCGAATGCGACCGCGACAAAGGGGAGATCTACATCCGGCCCGTCGGCGATACGCTTCGACCGATCAATCTCTTCGTGTCGTCGGCCACTGCCACCTACACGCTGCTGCTGCGCCGCTCGGACACGCCGGCCGACACCATCGTCATCCGTGACAAGACGCCGATGGCACTGCGCTCCGGCGGCCCAGAGACCGCCCCCTCCGGTCCTGCACCCAGCCATGTCCGCGCGATGAAGGGGCTGCTGATGGCCATGTCCTCAGACCGCGTTCCCGCCGATGTCCGGGTCGAAGAGACTTCGCGCCCCACCCAGCTCTGGGCTGAAGCGCGCTTTACGCTATTGCGCCGCTACGAGGGGCGCAGCTTCGTTGGCGAGAAGTACGCCCTGCAGAACATGAGCCAGGCCCCCATGGTGCTGGCCGAGCAGGAGTTCGACCGTCCGGACAGCCGTGCCGGCGGAGAGATCTCCGGTATCGCCATCGAGCACCACAACCTGCGGCCGGGCGAGACCACCAGCGTCTACGTGATCCGCCGGGGAGATGCACGATGAGCACGCCATCCATGCCTTCCGGAGCGTCCGGATCCGGCCGTCCTCCCGGCTACGCCGTGCGCGGTCTGCTTGAGCGCCTGTCGCCCCGCCAGCGCCAGTACGCGCTGCTCGCCTCCATCCTCGTCGGTGGGGTGGGCCTGCTGTGGCTGGTTTTCAGCTTCGCGGGCGGGAGCCCCAAGCCCCTCAGCGGACGCGCAGCCCAGACCCAGCCGGGCGACGTCACCAATATCGGCGTCATGCCCCCCGGTGGCCAGGTCAATCCGGTGGACCAGTGGGTCGGCACCGCAGGCCGCAAGCTCGCGCAGTACGAGACCGAGCGGGAGGAACAGGGCCGGGTCAACAAGGACCGGCAGGCCTTCGAGAGCCGGACCATGTCCCGCTTCGCTGAGCTGGAAAAGCGCCTGACCAGCAGCCAGCAGGCCGCGGCGCCCGCACCCACACCGGCTCCTGCCACACCGCCACCTCCTCCACCGACACCGGCAAGCCCGACCACCATGCCCCCGGCGGCCAGCCTGCCGCCGGCGGGCACCGGCGCCATGCCCATGGGCGCGCCCACGTTCCAGCCGCCGACGCCCCTGGCGCCGCCCACGCCCGTGATCTCCCGGGTGACGCTGGCGGACCGGCTTCGCACGGCCACAGCACCTGCTGGCGACGGACCCCATCGCCCCGAAGCTACGGGCGGCGCAGCAGCGGCGCAAACGCCTAAGACGGTCTCGACTTTCCTGCCGGTGAGTTTCACGCGCGGCATCCTTCTCGGCGGCCTGGACGCGCCGACCGGCGGCCAGTCCCAGGCCAATCCCCATCCGGTGCTGATCCGCCTTTCAGACAACAGCGTGCTGCCCAACCAGTTCCGCGGCGAATACCGGGAGTGTTTCGTGATCGCAGCGGGCTACGGCGACATCAGCTCCGAGCGCGCCTACCTGCGCACCGAGAACCTGTCCTGCGTACGGGCCGATGGCGCCACGCTGGAGGTCCGCATCCAGGGCAGTGTTTATGGCGAAGACGGCAAGGTCGGCATGCGCGGGCGGCTGGTCACCAAGCAGGGGCAGATGCTGGCCAATGCGCTGCTGGCCGGCGTGGTCAGTGGCATCGGCCAGGGCCTGTCCACCGCCAACACCACCTACAGCAGCTCGCCGCTCGGGACCATGGCCTCCACCGACAGCAATGCCGATGCCTACCGCGCGGGCCTGGGGCACGGCGTCGGCAAGGCCCTGGACCGGCTCGCCCAGTACTACATCAAGTTGGCCGAAAACACCTTCCCTGTCATTGAGGTTGACGCCGGCCGCCAGATCGACGTCGTGATCACCAAGGGCGTGCGCATTGATGTACCGATGACCGCAGTCGCCGAGCGCGGCCAGCGCCGCACCGCTTCCCCCGAAACCCGCTACCTGGAGGCCTCCGATGATGCCAACTACTGAATCCGTGGGCAAACGCGCCCGGGGCGGCGCTGCCGCCGCCATCCTGGCCTGCGCTGGCGCACTGCTGGCCGCCGCCCACGCGGCCTCGCCCGATGAGACCCGGCTGCTGACCGCGCTGCGCAAGGCTCACCCCGGTACCCAGTTCACCGAAGTGGCACGCACCGAGATCTCGGGCGTGTACGAGGTCTGGATGAATGGCAACGTGGCCTATGTCTCCGCAGCGAATCCGCGCTACTTTGTCTTCGGCCACATGTTCGACACCCAGACGATGCGCGACATCACCGGGCCGAAGATCGCCCAGCGCGGCGGGCAAGATGGCCAGGCCCAGACGGAGACCGCACCGGCAGCCTCCGTGGCATTCGACCAATTGCCCCTGGCCGACGCCATCAAGACCGTGCGCGGCAACGGTCGGCGCAAGTTCGCCGTGTTCAGCGACCCGAACTGCGGCTTCTGCAAGCAACTGGAGCCGGAACTCGCGGGCCTCGACAACGTCACGGTCTACACCTTCCTGGTGCCATTTCAGGGCGAAGCTCGGCCCATCGCCATCTGGTGCGCTGCCGACCGCGAACGTGCCTGGCATCAGTGGATGCTGCAGGGCGACGCCAGCCTGCTGCAGGCGGGCGCCCGCTGCGACCATCCCGTAGGGCGCAACCTGGAGTTGGCCCGCCGGCTCGGTGTTCAGGGCACCCCCACACTGGTCTGGGCCGACGGCACGCGCACCAGCGGCTATGTCGGGCGCTCGGTGCTGGAGGCCAGGCTCGTCGAGGCTGCCAAGGTTGCCAGGGCAGATATCGCCAAGCCGACCGCCAGGCCCGGCACTTCGGAGCAGCAGCCATGAGGGCCGCCCTGCTGTGCGCTTCGGCGCTGTTACCCCTGACCGGCTGCGTCAACATGTCCGGCCTCGGCGGCAGCTCCAAGTATTCCTGCGCGGCACCGGAAGGGGTCGCCTGCGACTCCATGTCCGGCACTTACGCCAACGCCGTGCACAACAACCTGCCCAGCCAGCGGGGCGTTGCAACAGGCACGCCGACCGAGTCCGCTAGTTCCAGCTCGACGCATCCCGCTGACTTCCGTCGGCCGCTCTCCGGCACCTTGCCCAGCGTTGCAAACGCCAGCTCGGGCGGTGACACCGCGATAGCCCTGCGCTCGCCGGCGCGGGTGCTCCGGCTATGGACCAAGCCCTGGGAGGACGCTGACGGAGATCTCTGGGACCAGGGCTACGTCTATGTGCAGATCGATGCGGGCCGCTGGCAGATCGACCATGTGCGCCAGCGCATCCGCGACCAGTACGCCCCGCTGCGCCCGCCACCCACCCCAACAGCGGCACCCAGCGCGCCGGCCGGCAACGGCCCACCGTCAACGTCCGAGCCCTGGGCTGCGGCGTCCCCCGACGGCACCGCACAGCGCCCTTCGCCTTTCGACAGCTTCCCGTCGCTCGCCCGTCCGCCCGTGGACTCGGGCACACGCCCGCAGTGAGGCCGCCATGCAGTTTTCATCCACCGAAGCACACACCGGCTCCCACCACGCCGCGCCCTTGTTTCCGTTTGGTACGGCGCCGGACACGCCCGCCGAGCAGTTTGCCAACTGGCTGCCGTATTCGGCCTACCTCGCCGACGAGAAGATCTTCGTCAACCGCGACGGCATGGGCTTCATGCTCGAAGTCATGCCCCAGTCGGGCGCCGACGAGCGCATGGCCGAGGTGCTGGTCTCGCTGTATGCCAACTGCCCGCCAGGCACCGGCCTGCAGTTCCACCTGTTCGCCTCGCCCCATATCCGCCACCAACTGCGCCAGTACACCAACCTCCGCGTCGAGGACGAGGATCAAGCCGAGAAGGCCCGCGAGTGGGGCCGTCCCGTTCCCAATGAGAACCTGTTCCGCAAGCTGGCCCGTCAGCGGGTCAATCACCTGCTGCACGGCACCCAGGACTCGCTCACGGCGGGCTTCCACTACACGCTGCGGGATTTCCGGCTGATGCTGAGCGTGACCTTCCCCGGCAATGCCGAGGACCTGAACCGGCGCGAGGCGCTGCTGGCCCTGCGCGACTCGATGGCCGCCACGCTGCGCTCGGCCATGCTGCCCAACCGGGTCTGCGATGCGGCGGACCTGATCAATTGGTGCGCCCTGTTTACCAACCCGGACCGTATCGCGCATTCGGATGCCGAGGACCTGAACTACGACGATGACCACTGGCTGCGCTACGACGACGGCCGCGAGATCCGCGACCAGATCGTGGACTTCGACACCATTCAGGACCCGCACCCGTCGGGAATCACGCTCTGGAAGGAAACCAGCGCCGAGGTGCTGGAGGCGCGTTTCTATTCGATCAAGAGCTTTCCCGAGCGCTTTGCCCTGTGGCAGATGGGCTCGCTGATAGGCGATCTGATGCAGCCGGCACTGCAGTACAGCGCCCCTTTCCTGATCACGCTGGGCGTGCATGTGCTGGACCCGAACGCCACCAAGTCCATCATCACGGCTAACCATGTGCGCGCCACGCAGAACGCCAAGTCCAAGATGGCCGACGTGATGCCGGATGTGCGCAAGAAGCTCGACGACTGGTCGGCCGCCGCCAATGCGATCGACACCGGCGGCAGCCTGGTGAGCCTCTACCACCAGTTGGCGATCTTCACGTCACCAGAGAAGGCGGCCTCGGCGCACGAGGCCGCGAACGCCATCTGGCGGGCTCGGGGCTTCCAGCTCAATGCCGACGCCTACATGCACCGCCAGGCGCTACTGGCCAGCCTGCCAATGACGCTGACCCCGAGGTTCCACAGGGATCTCGCCAAGATGCGCCGCGTCACGCGCAAGACCATGGCCAACGCCATCCACATGGCTCCGCTGATCGCCGAGTGGCGTGGCACGCGCACCCCCGCCCTGGTATTCGGCGGGCGACGCGGCCAGGTCATGACGCTGGACCTGTTCGACAACGACCTCGGAAACTACAACTTCGCGATCATCGGCGCGCCTGGCTCGGGCAAGTCCGTGCTGATGAACGAGCTGGCCTGGTCGTACCGGGCGATCGGCGCCAAGGTCTGGATGCTGGACCTGGGCCGCAGCTTCGAGAAGCTGTGCCGCAAGGCCCGGGGCACCTACATCGAATTCCGGCCCGACGTGGACATCTGCGTGAACCCGTTCACCATCGTGCACGACATCAACGAAGACATCGACATGCTGGTGCCGGGCATCAGCAAGATGTGCTCGATGCAGCACACGCTGGACGAGGTTCAGTACAAAGCCATCTCGGCCATGATCCTCAAGCGCTGGCGGGAGTACGGCCAGGACCTCACGATCACCGGGCTGCGCGATGCCTTCAAGACCGGCACGCTGGAGGAACTGGGCGCCGTCAACGATCAGCGCATCAAGGATCTGGCCATCATGCTCAACCCCTACGCCAGGGGTGGGCAGTACGAGCGCTTCTTCGAAGGCAGGGCCAACGTCGATTTCTCGAACGACTTCATCGTCATTGAGAACGAGGAACTCAAGCGCCGGCCCGACCTGCATGCGGTGGTCAATATCCTGCTGCTGCACCAGATCACCGGCGAGATGTACCTGACACGCAACCGGCGCAAGGTGCTGTTCATCGACGAGCTCAAGCAGCAGCTCGGTGACATCGGCGCCGACGATCCGGTCAAGGCTGCCGTGGTCGAGGAAGCCGCGCGGCGCGCGCGCAAGTACGGCGGCGCCCTGGGCACCGCGACCCAGAGCGCGGACGACTACTACGGCAGCGCCCAAATGGAAGCGGCTTTCAACTGCTCGGACTGGGTGTTCCTGCTGCGCCAGAAACCCGAATCCATCGAGATGCTGGATCGTAAGGGGCGCCTGGCGATGGATGAGCCGAAGAAGCGGCTGCTCAATTCGCTGCGCACCGAGGCGGGAGCGTTTTCGGAGCTGTATATCTCCTCGCCCGTGGGCGAAGGCGTGGCGCGCAACATTCTCGACCCGGCCACGCATCTGCTGTTCTCGAACAAGCTGGAGGACAACGCGCCCATCGACGCGCTGCGCGCCCAGGGCCTGTCCATCGACGAGGCCATCGCCGAGCTGCTGCGGCAGCGGGGGCTCGCGCTATGAACAAGCCCCTGCTGCTCAACGCCATCGTCTCAGCGCTACTGGTCGCCTTCGGCATCACGGCCTATGACCGCTGGGTGCTGCGCCCGGCCCTGGTGGTCGGTGTGGTCGACCTGTCTGAGGTCTATCGCACCAAGGAAGCCGAGTTCACCCGCCTGCTGACCCAGCCCGGCAGCGACGCGGACCGCGAGCGTGCGCTCGCGCTGGCGCGCAACTTCTCGCAGCGCCTGCCCACGGCGCTGGACGAACTGCCCCGGGAATGCGGGTGCCTGGTCGTCCTCAAGAGCGCGATCGCCGGAACGCCCCACGGGCTCGACCTGACCGCGGCCCTGCGCCGCAAGGTGGATCTGCCATGACCGCACACCGGGACTCCTTCGATGCCCTGGACACCCAACCTCAAAGCTGGGCCGCTGGCTTCCGCGAATTCCTGCGCCACATACGTCGGCGCTGGTATCTCTACCTGCCGGTGTTCGCGATCTGGGGCTTTGCCTATGTGCGGCTCTTCATCGACCCGACCCCGCGCTTGCCCCTGCTGGTCAACTGGACGCCCAGCCTGCCCTACCGCCTGGCGCTCATGCAGTACCGACACCCGGCGGTGCAGCGTGGCGACCTGATCGTCTTCGCGTTCGCTGGGGAGGCCCAGGCCCACTACCCCGGCCTGCGCGGCCAGCCCTTTTTCAAGCAGGTGCGGGGAGTGCCTGGCGACGTCGTCACCGTCTCGGAGCGCACGGTCTTCGTCAACGGCGAAGCCGTGGGCCTGGCCAAGCCCCGGGCCTTCGACGGCCATCCCCTCGCTCCGATCGCACCGACGGTGATTCCACTCGGGCATTTTTACGTTCAAGGTGTCGGCCCCCACAGCTTCGACTCTCGCTATGCCGAAAGCGGCCTGGTGCGTGCCGAGCAGGTGCTGGGCGTCGTAGTGCCGATCTTCTGAGAAGAAGAACCATGCACACCGCGCTTCTTCTCATGCTGGGCAGCGCCCTGATGGTTGGCACGGCTTGCGCCCAGACCAGCCCAGCCTTCGGCCCCCCAGTGGCAGGCTCCGCCGCAACGCCAGGCCCGGAAGCCACCGGCGATATGCCCATGGCCGACTACCTGGGTCTGCTCAAGCAGATTGCCCCCTCGGCGGAGAGTGGCGCGCGCACCTACCTCGCAGCCGTGCGCCTGCGCTGCGGCCGCACACTGAGCACGGACGAATTGCGCCAGGCGGTGTCCGACGGCGAAGGCAACCCGGCCCTGATGGGCCTGATCCGCGCCGCCCACCAGAACGACGCCGCTGCCCGCGCCCGCCTGGTGGCCCAGCTTCCCTGCCCCGCGGGAGGCTCGCGATGAAAGCCGCCCTCCTCGTCCTTGCCGCCCTGACCTGCGCCAGCACCGCCGCAGGGGCCACCGACCTTGGCACGCTGGGCCCCACCTACGAGATCACCGAGCCGCATCTGCTCCAGATGATCGAGCGGCGCCTGCGCGAGATGGAGCGCAGCGGCGAACTGGCCCGCATTGAGCAGGACGCCCGCACCCGCGGCGCCGAGGCCGTCCGCCAGCCGGTGCCCGTGGCGAATCTGCGCACCACGGCCGCACCACGGACCTTCTATGTCGACCCGACCTATACCCTGGACCGCAACCTGCTCGGCGCCAAGGGGGAGCTGCTGTTTGCCGCCGGCACCAAGGCCAATCCGCTGGATGCCGTCAGCCTCTCGCGCCGCCTGCTGTTCTTCGATGCCCGCGACAGCCGCCAGGTGCGCCAGGCGCGCGATCTGCTGGCGCGCTACCAGGGCCAGCTCAAGCCCATCCTTACCGGCGGCTCCTACCTGGATCTGATGAAGTCCTGGCGCATCCCCGTCTACTATGACCAGCAGGGCCTGCTGACGCGGCGCCTCGGCATCGCCCAGGTACCAGCCCTGGTCTCGCAGGAGGGCAAGCGGCTGCGCATCGACGAGATGGAGGTGCCGCGATGATCAGCATCTTCCGCGCTCTGGCGACTGCGTTGCTCGCCGCGCTGCTCCTGGCTACGGGAGGTCCTGCAGGTGCCGCCAACGCGGCCACCTGCACAGGCAAGTTTCCGAACCCCATCACCGACATCTGCTGGAGCTGCATCCTGCCACTGAGCATCGGCGGAGCCCGGATTGGCAACTTTGGCGACCAGGAGGATATCGACAACCCCTCGAGCCCGCTGTGCACCTGCGGCGTCAACCCGGTGATCGGGCTGTCGGTGGGGTTCTGGGAGCCGGCGCGCCATGTCGAGGCCGTGCGCAAGCCCTTCTGCCTGGCGTCATTGGGTGGCATCGACCTCGACCCCGGCATCCCGGCGCCCGAGGCGGCGCGCTTTACCCGCCCCGAGGGGGACGGCGACGGTGGCAGCTTCTACCAGGCCCACTACTACGTGAACCCCGTGCTGTACTACCTGGAGGTGGTCACCGACTTCCCCTGTCTCGAAAAGGGATCGTTCGACCTGGCCTACCTGACCGAGGTCGACCCGCTGTGGGCCGACGACGAGCTCACCCTCATCCTGAACCCGGATGCGACGCTGTTCGCCAACCCGGTGGCGGTGGCCGCCTGCGCCGCCGACTGCGTGGCCGCCTCGATGGGATTCGGCATCCGCGAGCTGTTCTGGTGCGCGGGCTGCCAGGGCGGCATCTATCCGCTCAATGGCCATGTCCCGTACCACATGGGCGGCGTGCGCACCGCGTCGCTGATGGCCCAGCGGCTGACGGCCAAACTGCACCGCGAGCTGATCGCCTGGGGCTGGCACGGCTCGGCGGGGCTGTGCGGACCGTATTTCGCGCCGGTCATGGACAAGGCGGCCTACAAGACCCAGCTCACCTACCCCATCCCCAACACGGCCAAGGAAGCCGGCAAGTGCTGCCAGCCCTTCGGGCGCACCACCGTGCTCTGGGGCGCGGGCAAGGAGTACCCCGTGCGCGGCGAGGACTTCGCCTTCCTGCTTTTCAGAAAAAGGAACTGCTGTGTTGGCTACTGACCGCTCTACCCCCACCTTTCCGGCGCGGCACGCGGCACTCCTGCTGCCCGCGCTGGCAGCCATCCCCATGGCATGGGCTGCCGGCCCGGTCATCACCAATGCTGACATCGAGCGCGCGCGCCGCGCCCAGCCCACGATCTCCGACCAGGACATCGAACAGGCGCGGCGCAAGCATCTGCCGGTCACCGCAGCGCCGCCTCAGATCCTGCCTGCACCTGTAGGACCGTCCGTCGACGCACTGCCGCAGCCGGTGACGCAAATGCCGATCGACCTGGAGGCGCTGGCGCGCGGCTATGCCGCTCAGATGGATACCTCAGAGGCTGCCCAAGGCTTGGCTCGCGGCCCCGGCCTGTTCATCTTCATCAGCCTCTCGATGCCCAAGCCCACGCTGCAGCGCCTGATGGCCCAGGCAGAGCGCGCCCGCGCCTCGGTCATCCTGCGCGGCCTCACCGAGGGCTCCCTGCGCGCGACGGTGACCCAGGTCCAGGGGCTGATAGGCCAGCGCCAGGTCGCGGTGCAGATAGACCCGCAGGCCTTCGACCGCTTCGCCATCACCCGGGTGCCCAGCTTTGTGCTCGTGCGCGACGGTACCCGTCCAGCCTCTTGTGCTGCCGGCAGTTGCGCGCCACCGGAGGCCTTCCTCCGCACCGGCGGCGATGTGAGCCTGGACTATGTGCTGGAGAACATGCAGCGGGCGGCTCCGGCCTTCCGCGCCGACGCGGCTCCCTTCCTGGCTCGTCTGCGTCCCTAGGAGAGCTGTATGCCTACATCTCTGTTTCTCCTGCTGCGCCGGACCGTGGTCTGGTTCACACTGGCCAGCTTCCTCGCCACGCAGACGGCCGCGCTGGCGGGACCGCACGAGGAAGGGCTCGCGGCGGGCCAGGCGGCCAACCCGGCGATCCGGGGCTCGGTCAATGCACCTGAGGCCTCCACCGTCGTGCCGGGCTACACCTCGGCGCCGCCCGAACGGGCCTACTACGGCCAGCCCAACCTCTCGGGACAGACCAGCGCCCACCTGGCCGCCTGTGCGCTCACGCCCGCCGATCCCGTCTGCCAGGCGCTGCTGGGCGCCCAGGCCTCCGCCAACACGCCACGCGAACCCGTCTCGCCCTATGACCCCGCTGTGCAGGGCGCTCGGCGCATTGCAGGCAATCCCGCGGGCACGCTGGAGGACATCGCCACCTACTACAGCGGCTGCCAGGTCGACACCGTGGCCACTCCGGCCACGGAGACCCGGGTCTGTCGGCAGTACAGCGGCACTACGGCGCAGTCCTGCGCACGCACCCTGTCGGTATCCGTCGCGCGCAGCAGCAGTTGCTCGCCTGGTGACTGGTTCGCACAGTCCTCGTCAGGGAGCACGGCGCTGGCTGTTCAGTGCAAGCCCGACCTGCCCGCATCGGCCCAGCACTTTAGGGTCACGAATGGCGGCACGCCGCTGGCGTTCTTCGACGTGAACATGACCACAGCCCTGGTGTTCCCCCAGATGGTGGCGCAACTGCCGAGCACTGGATGGGTGAGCGGCGGCCGCAATGGCGTCTGGGTGGCCAACAACCAATGCACCGGCGACAGCTGCCGCCTGCAAGGCTTCATCGCCCAGGAATACCGATCCATCTGCACGGGCGGCGGCGGAGACTCCGGGGACGCTAGCTGCACGATCGAGCGGCCGTTTCTGGAAGTCTATGCGGCTTGCCCGGCGGGCACGCAAAGCGGCGACCACATCGCTTACACGAAGGGCACCGGGGGAGACAGCACCGACACCCAGACCACTTATCTGGACAAAGGCACCTGCTACGCGCCCACGCAACGGCCGTCCGACTATGGGGGGGTCGACGACACCGGCGGGATCTCTGGTACCTACTGGACAGTGCATTCCAGCCGCCAGGTCATTGGCTTCACGCTCAATCCCGCCTATGGGCCGATCCCGCAGATGGCCCTGTCCTACGAGCGACCGCACACCACGGTCACGGAGTCCGACCAATGGGATGACCAGTGCCCGGCCCTCGAGGGCCAGGGCCGCTGCACCGTATCCGGCGCGGCGCGCTGCGTCGACGGGCCGGCGACCAAGCAGATCGACGGCGCGCCGGTCACCCGTGCCTGCTGGCGCTACGAAACAGCCCTGTCCTGCCAGCAAGGCGCCCCCACCGACGAGTGCGCGCCGCTGGCCGCAGCCGACTGCACTCCCGCCGGCACGAGCTGCCGGCAGGCCAACCCGGCGACCGGCACCTGCGAGATCACCGAGAACCGCTACAGCTGCCCAGTCACACCGGGCATGACGATCACCGCGAGTAACTGCCCCGCCAATGTCTTCTGCATCGCGGGCAACTGCTTCAGCACCGCGTACACGAACGATGCGGATTTTGCGCGCTCCATGTCGTTCCTGGAGGCCGGGCGCGAGGCAGGGGTCTACCTCGACACGGACAACATGCAGGTGTTCAAGGGCGAGGTCAACAACTGCCGCGACCGGCTGCTGAAGAACTGCTGCATGTCGGATGCCGCAGGCCGCGGCATGACCAACCAGAGCGTGTTCGGCGTCGGCACCCGGTTGGTCTACGACGTGCTCATGAACGAGGGCAACCGCCAGTTCTTATACCAAGGCATGCAGGCCCTACTCCTGGGTGGCGGTTTCAGCGGCAGCTTCACCACCTATGGTGTCACGGTCGCGATCAACGGAACGGCTCTACCCGCAGGATCTGCAGTCCTCTATGCGGGCGACAGCTTGGTGATTGCCTTTGATCCGTGGAGTCTTGCGATTGCGGTAGTCATCTACATCGTGATGTCGATGATGTCCTGCAACGAAGAGGAAGGAAGGCTGGCCATGAAGGAAGGCGCGAATCTGTGCCATACGGTCGGCACTTACTGCTCTTCCTGTATCCGCATCTTGGGCAAGTGTGTCTCCTGCATAGAACACACGACCGGCAAGTGTTGCTTCAACTCGGTCCTGGCCCGGATCATCAACGAGCAAGGTCGCCTTCAGGTCATGAAGTGGTGGGGCACGGCGGAGAGGCCCGACTGCTCGGGCTTCACGATCGCTCAGTTGCAGGCGCTGGACTTCTCGCGCATGGACCTGACCGAGTTCTACGCCTCCCTCGTGCCCAAGCTGCCCAACGTCGGCGCGATCCAGGGCGGCAATGCTCGCCGCGCGAGCAACTGCTACTACGGGGAAGGGAGATGCCAATGAATATCTGCGCAAGCCTCGTCTGCGCCGCGGCGTCGACGTCCATGCTCCTCCTTTGCGCAGCGGCACACGCCGAGCCAATGCGCACTCCGGTTCCTGACGCTCGCCCGGTCCTGCTCGCCGCCTTGCAGTCCGCCGACGGCACGGCCCATGGTGTGTTGACCGGAGAAATCGCGGACGCCATCACCAAGCGTTTCGAGGCCACTTCTCCGATCTACATCGACGTCTCCACCGAGCGGCGCTACCGGGAGCCGGGCTGCAGCCGGCTGAAGGTGCTCTTCTGGCAGGAAGGCGTTCGCCTGTCCGAGGCCAAGGCGCCACGCAAGCAGATGATCGAGTTTGGCATCAACTACTGCGCCACGGGCCTTCCGCCCAAGTCGCTGCTCTGAGGAGATGACCATGCGCGCGCGTCCCCCTTTGATCCTGGCCGCTGCCGTGGTCTCCGCGGCTGCCATGGTGGTTGGCGTGGCCTCCGCGCAGGACGTTGCTCCGCTGGCGCCCGAGGGCGATTCGCTGCGTCCCTACTGGACCGACGGCTGGCGCGGCTGGCACTTCTATGAGGATCCTCCGCCAGAAGCGTCGCCCCCTGCCCCGGCCAAGGCCCCAACCGCCCTTGCCCGCCCGGTAGCTCCACCTCGCCCACCCGAGCTGGTGGAGTTCGAGCGCCTCCAGAAGACCCTGGAGAACCTGCGCAACATCGCCATCATGCGGCCCAGCGAGACCAATGTGCGGCGCTATATGGAGCTGGAGATGCAGGTCGTGAACCGCGCCTCCTACTTCGCGGACATGGCGCAGCGCGTGGCCTGGGCTACGCCCGAGCTCGATCCGACGCTGCAGGGCCGGCCGGTCAATGCCCAGGCGCTGGAGGTCTTCGACCAGCGCCAGCGCTCCGACCGCTCCGAGTCCGTCGCCGCGCTGGGCCGGGACCACGTGCTGTTTTTCTTCTACCGCTCGGACTGCCCCTACTGCCATGCCTTCGCGCCAACCCTGCAGGCCTTCGAGGCACGCCACGGCATCCAGGTGGTGGCAGTGAGCGTCGACGGCGGCCCCATGCCCGGCTTCCCCCGGGCCCGCCCCGACAACGGCATCGCCACCGCGCTGCAGGTGACGCAAGTGCCGGCCGTCTTCCTGGCCCAGCCCTACACCGGAAAGATCAGCCCGGTCGGCTTTGGCGTGCTGTCCGAGTCGCAGCTGCTGGAACGGATCGCCACGGTCGCCTCGCCCGCGGGCGAAGCCATGCTGCCCGGCGCCACCCGGCGCCTTGCCCTTCCATAGGAGGTATCCATGCCTGCTCGACACCTCTCACCGTTCGCGGCCCCTGGCCGGCAGGCCGTCGCCGCAGCCGTGGCCCTCTCGCTACTGGCCGTCCCGGCGCCCGGCCGCGCTGACCTCAACAGCGAAGTGAATGACATGTTCAACAACCTTGGCGCCATCGGCAACTACACGGCGCCGGGAGCGTTCCGGGGCCAGACCTACAACACCTACACCGGCGGCTCCTTGATGATGCGCTCACCCAATAAGGTGTACCAGTTGGCAGCCATCCAGTTTCCGAGCGCCAAGGCCGGTTGCGGCGGGATCGACGTGTTCGGCGGCAGTTTCAGCCACATCTCGGCGCAAGAGTTCAAGAACATGTTGCGGAACATCACCGCCGCCCTGCCCGGGATCGCGTTCCAGTTAGCGTTGGAGGCGGTCTCGCCGCTGCTGGGTGGCCTCACCAAATGGGCCAAGGGCCTGGAGACCTGGATCAACAACGCCCGCATCAACTCCTGCGAAACGGCGAAAGCCATCGTCAGTACGGCGGCCGAGGCCGTGGGCTACAGCTCGCAAGAGACCTGCGCCGACCTCGCCATGGAGATGGGCATGGAGAGCGACCGGGATTCGGCGCGCAAGCGCTGCGGCACCGACCGGCCCAGCATCCTGTCCTCGGCGCGCTCGTCGGGCGACGCCAATGTGCGCAACAAGGCACCGTTCGTGGGCAACCTGACCTGGAAGGCGCTGCAGTTCGCGGGCTCGTACCTGGACGATGCCGAGCGCGAGCTGATCATGAGCATGGTCGGCACCATCATTTATTACCCGGAGGAATCCAGGCGCGATCCGGAGCCGATCGCCCCCACCCTGACCTCGATCAGCCAGTTGCTCTACGGCCAGGCCGCTGGCTCGGGCACGAATGTCGTCCAGCACCTGCTGCGCTGCAACGACTACACGAACTGCGACGTGGTGTCGCTCAATACCAACTACAGCCACGTCCCGTTCACGGCGAAGGTGGAGACCATGATGCGCTCGATCGCCGACAAGATCGCCACGCGCACGCCGATTCCGAACAACTCGGCCGAGGTCGGCTTCGTGAACATGACCGCCGAGCCGGTCTACAAGATGCTGTCGGTGGGCACCAGCATCCCGGGCTCGGGCCTGGCCGACAGCCTGATCAGCCAATACCGCGACGTGATCGCGGCCGACTATGCCTATGTGTTCCTGGCCCGCAACATGCGGCTGGGCATGGCCGCGCTGACCAAGGACTACACGCTGCAGCAGACCCAGCGCGAGCAGGCGCAGGATATCCGCCGGCGCGCCCAGGCCATGCTGCTGCTGATCTCCCAGGAAAAGAACCTGCTGTACCAGAAGGTCGGCTCGTTCCGCGCCGTGGCCAGCCATCTGGAGGAGCTCGAGCGGCAGTTGCGCACCAGCATGCCCCAGCACGTCATGGACATGCTGGGCCAGCAGGCGGCCTACCTGTCGCGCTGAGCGCGTCAACACCGATGGAGCAGCTCAGCCATGTGGGAAATCTACGCATACCAGAACGCCGACAGCCTGTTCGGCGTATTCAACGCAGCTGCAGCCATCCATGCATCGAACGACTATGCCTCGGCTGTGGCCGCAGTTGCATTTTGCGGCTTCGTCGCCGCCCTGATCGCGTACGCCTTCGCCCCGGAAAAGCTGCAGGGCTGGAAGTGGCTGGGCTCGGTGGTGCTGATCTTCAGCGTCCTGATCGTGCCCAAGGTGACCGTGGGCGTGGTCGACAAGACCGGCGGCTCCGCGGTCAAGGTGGTGGACAACGTGCCGTTCGGCGTGGCGCTGTTGGGCAGCCTGACCAGCACCATCGGCCATACGCTGACCGGCCTGTTCGAGACGGCCTTCCAGGTGATCCCCGGCGCAGGCGCGCTGCCGGCCGAGCTGTCCTACCAGCAGAACGGCCTGATGTTTGGCAACCGGCTTATCCGAGAGACTGGCAATGTCGTGTTCCAGGATCCGGGGTTCAGGACTGACCTGGTCAACTTCATCCACAACTGCACGACCTACGACCTGGTCGACGGCACGCTGGATCCGGCGGCGTTTTCTGCGTCGGACGATGTCTGGCCGCTGATGGGCTCGCCCAATCCGGCCCGGTTCAGCACGCTCACGGGAGCTGGCGGCACAGTCGGCGTGGATACCTGCCCCAACGTGTACTTAAGCTTGAACGGTCGGCTGCCGGCGCAATTGCAGCGCATCCAGGGGCGGTTGGCGTTTCAGCTGAACCCGACACTGCCGGGCGCGGCTGCCGCGGCGGCCATCGCGGGCCAGATCCAGCAGGCCTATCTGAAGAACGGTATTGCCAATGCCTCGGCGACCACCGCGGACATCATCCGCCAGAACGCCATACTCAATGCGCTGGAGGATACGGGCAAGATCGTGGGCCAGAAGGTCAATGACCCGGCCGCCATGGTGCTGGCCGTGGGGCGGGCCCAGGCCGTGGCCCAGATGAACGCTTCATGGCTGAACTACGGCAAGGTGGCCGAGCAGGCGCTGCCGGTGTTCCGCAACGTGATCGAGGCGGTGACGTATGCCCTCTTCCCGCTGTTCGTGCTCTTGCTGCTGCTGACCAGCGGCCGCGAGACCATGCTGGCCTTCAAGGGCTATGCCGCCATCCTGATCTGGATCCAGCTGTGGCCACCGCTCTACGCGATCCTGAACTACATGGCCTCGATCTATGCCGCGTACGACCTGGCGGCCGCCGCTGATCTCGGCACCGGCGGCAAGGCCTTGGCCCTGCAGACCGCGTCGGTGATCTACTCCCGCGCGCTGTCGGGCGAGGCCATCGTGGGCTATCTGGCCATCAGCATCCCGTTCATCGCCTGGGCCGCGCTCAAGCGCATGGAGAACTTCGGCACGGCCCTGGTCGGCGGGTTGTCTGGGCTGCAGGCCATGCTCTCGGGATCGACGGCAGCGTCCACCGTGGGCAATACCTCGCTGGGCAATGTTTCGATGGACCAAATGCAGCTCGCGCCGAACCGGACCTCGGCCTTTATGGGGAGTTGGCAAAACGACCTGAGCGGCAACACCTTCACCGGCAATGCGTTGACGGGACGTACCGCCGTGAGCCTGCTGCGCAACCAGGGCTTTGCGTCGCGGGTGGTGTCGATGAGGGTGTCCGAGCAGGACGTGCAGGACGCCAGTCGTCAGGTCGATGCGGCGCGCGGGGAAGCCGTTGCGGCCAGCAGCGAGCGCTCGGCGGTGCTGGCGGAGGCGTTCACCAAGGGCATCGCCAAACTGCGCTCCTCGCGCAACAGCACCGGCACCACATCCAGCGGCTTCGAGCAGTTCGGCGAGACGGTCAACCGGCTGGATCAGATCAGCAAGAGCGTGGCGGATACAACGGGGCTCACGCAATCTCAGGTAGCACGCATTGCCATGGGTGCCTCCGGTCACGTGGGAATCAATACACCCCTTGCGGGACTGGGCGCAAACGCGTCTGGCGACAAGAGCTATTTGTCAGGGCTCTCTGCCGCTGAGCAAAAGGTGCTGACCTCCATGAACAGCGAGCAACTGGCCGAATTCAAGCAGTTCGGTGATCGGGTCTCTCGGGACAGAAATTTCGTCAGTCTGGTGGCCAGCGACAGCCGCGAGGCACAAGACCTTTCCGCCCGACTGGCATCGACCACCGCCCGAACCGAGCGGGCCGACGCCAGCCTGAACGAGCGCAGCGCCTTCGCGGAGCGCGTCTCGACGGCCTATGAGCGCGGCGAGACCATCTCGATCGATATCGCCCAGGATCCGCACAATCTCGCGATGTTCACCCGCTATGCCGAGCAGTATGGCGGCAGCAGCGCGTCCGCTCGCGTGCTGCTGGAAGCGGAGCTGGCCAGGCAGTCGCTGCAGCCCAACCGCGTGTTCTCGGACGGCACTGCGGTGCCGACTGCCTTTGGCGACCTGTCCGCCCAGCACGTACAGAATTCCGGCAGTCCTGCTCTTGCGCCGGATCTTGGAAGGCAGCACCGGGCCAACCAAGGCAGCGTGCGCGGCTCCGGCGGCGGACCCAGAACCGCGTCTCCGGGCGAGTCCCCATCGTCCACGCGCAGTGAGGTCCAGGCAGAAGGTCAGCGTATCCGTGCTAGCTCTTCCGCGGATCAGGCCACCTTCGAGCGCAAGGCGCAGATCACCAAGACGCCGGATGGGACCCTGGCCTCCGAACGATCCTTGATGCTACAAACTGGCAAACAGGTCAAAGAGGATGCCACCCCCATCGTCGAGGACGCAAAGCAGGCCGTGAAGGATGCTCTGAAGAAATAGAAGAGCTAGATGTTCTTGTCGGCGTCGAGCATCCGATTGCCATGCTCGGGCCGTGGCGGCTTCATGAATGGAGGATGGCCCTCGTCACGCCAGTAGTTCGCCGCCAAGTCTCGACTGGAAGTACCGATCCCTGGAATCGGATTTAGCTCCTCCTCTGTCGGAGCCCGACGAAGCAAACGCTGCCGCTTCCCGATCTGCGACAGCCCTCCACCGATTGCTCCACCGAACAGCGCGCCCACGGCCATCATGACAACACGCACACCCCAGTCTTCGTGGCGCGCAGGCAGGTAGCCGAGGCCTATGCCCAGCAGAAGGAAGAAGAGGAAGATGGCTTTTCGCACGCGACCTCCTTGAGATATCAACAACACTACCAATTTATCGGTGCGAGTCAATGGGGTGTGCGTAACCGCCTACCTGCAATTACCGGTCGTTCGCCAAGAGGCGTACCTCTTCAAGCGTAAATGAACGCTGATTGAATGCCTCTGCCAATTGGTTAAAAGCATGGGCAACGAACGACAGCTGGGCCGCATCGTCCCAATTTACGTCTTCCCGAACACATCGGACCAGGGAGTCCACATGCGAAGACAGTTGCCCCACGTTATTGGACCAATATACGCCTTCTAGCCCAACGACACCGACCTCGACCCGCAAGGGACCATTGATTCCAATATGCTTCAAAATACCCAGCACATCCTTAAGTTGAGTACGCCATCCCTTGACAATGGTTGACCACGCAAGCAAGCGATTTTGACCGTCAGGAGGGTTGAAAGTCGCGCCACCGTGGAACGCCCAAATCTCACTTGTTTTCTTGAACCACTGGCTTGCTGCAAGTACCTTACCTTCGTACAAGCCGACAGCTACAACGCCGTCCGAATTGACACCGCCATCTCCTCCAGACCAAGGGCGCGGCGCATACATGTGGAATTCACCTAAAAGATCCTGAATATCTCGAGGACGCTTACTGCCGTCATATTTCGCTGGAATGACGCGGACGTAAAAACGGGGAGTCTCTATGACCTCCCAACTCCTTCGTCCTGCCCCGTGGTAGTAGTCAAGATGTTGGATAGGGGCGCCTTTGGCCAGCCAGATCGAAGGATCATCAGCACGCGCATCGGCGCACGGGTATTGCGCAATTTCGGCCACCTTTTTAAGCGCACTCCCCAGGCATCCGGCCAAGGCGTCGGCCAGCTTACCTACCAAGTTTGCTCGAACACGTTCTCGCTCTTTTCCAGAGGAAGAAGGAGGGAGATTGTAAGTAATTGGTGCGCGTCGATGGCGCAGGTCAAAGGGCAGATCTTCCGGGCGTCCTCCATAGGCCTCGTTGGCAACCAGAATGATGTGCTCTGGTCCAACAGCCTTCAGCGCGTACCCTAGCTCAATCATCACATTCGGATTCGGAATCTTTTTTTCGCGCTCCGTGTTTCCTACATAGGTCAAGTCCGCGACGAAGACCGCAGCCTTATCGATTTTCCCGAAAATGGTGTCGACAATGGAAACTAGTCCGGGCTCATCCTTGGTATCGTGGTCAATCTCCGGTCGATTGGCCTCAGCCAGATCTAGATCTGCAGCCACACGCGCTAACGCTGCGGTAAGAGCGTCTCGGACGAAATAGTGGTTGTTGTTTCCAGGCGTATCGCTCTGCCACGACCAAAAGACCTTCACGCTATCTCCTTCTTGTCTGAATCAACCGCAGGTCTTCGTCAGAATTGCCAACGAAGTTGCACCCATGAGTGTCAAGGACGCTTGCGCTTAGCCGCTGGCGAGCCTGAAAGCATTCGCCATTCGATTCTGTTCATTCGCGGATAGGCCTACACCCTCGGCCACCACTCGCCACTGTCCAACAATGGCTTGGAAGTCCGCGATGATCTCATCAGCCGTCTCGAGATTTACTCGGAAATATCCAGCTACTTCCCGGGCCAATTCAAGGTCAAGCGCATTGTCCGCATCAGTGATGTTGAGCTTCAGCCCGTCAGCATGAGGAACGGGGTTCATGTCATAGGCCTTGGAGAGCTTCCAGCCTTTGCCGGGAACCAGGATGAAGCCGTGATTGCGAAGGTGATCATCCGTGTTGGAGACCAGGATGTTGAAGACGATCCGCGACCAGAGTTCTCGCAGGTCTTCATTGGGCTGCGAGCCCTGACTCATGATGACTTCCGCCAGTTCAAGATAGCTCACGCCTGTCGAAGCATCATCGCCGTCGATGTGCCCGGTCAAGGTCATCGCCGACGCGAAATGCAGCCGGCGCCCCGCCTCCGTACGGTCAAAGCGGTTCACCATGAAGCAGTGATAGTCGCTGGCAAACTTCCGAGCCTGTGCCGGAGCCACCTGCAGGCCGCAGGCGTCCGCCAGGGCATTGACCACCATTTCCCAGCCGCCGACGTCATAGGTATCTCGCGTGCTGGGAAACTTGGCAATGTACAGCCGCCCCGCATCGTCCACGACGCTGGCTTTCGGCCTGGCACCACCGAGCGAGCCGCCAGGCGCGATCAGCATGCGCAGCCAATCCTGTCCCTGCGCTGCGAGGTTGTCGGGATCCTGCTCCAGCGCACGGCTTGCCTGCTCGAGAGCACGGATTTCCGTGAAAGGTGGCGCCGCGATGTGGATCCGGTTATCGAGGAAGTCGCCCTCATCCTCCAGCCGATACCTGAGTGCACCCACGCGATACTGGTCATGCACACCCAATAGGTAGTCCGACTCGTACAGACGTGCATCCACAGGCAAGAGACCCGCCCGCTTGTCGCGTTCGAACCGTCGATCCATCAGCAGGCGACCCCAGCGATCCGGGCTTGAGTCATCGAAGACACCGAACTTGGTTCGGGGCGGAACAGGATACTGCCGTCCACCGAAGGCTTGAATGCTCGGGTCCAGATGCACCCCGTTAAGGCGAGGATCGGCGAGCGCCTCCACAGCGTATTCGAATTCAAATACTTCGGATGCGCGGGTTCTGCGGCTATGCAGAAATCCAAGTCTCAGGGGCTCGGGTATTCCGTCCCAGTCACCGTAGACAGCAATCATGCTCATGACTTAGCAGTTCCCTTGCGTGGCGGCCGCTTGAGTAAGGAACTTAGGGCCTCTGTGCTCTTCATGTCACCAGCGACCTTCCCCGCTCCGGTAGCCATCGCCGACCGAGTGCTTGCAGACAGCTTTTCTTGCGTCAAAGGCTTCAATGCCTTGCCTGGCAGCGCTTGCGCCGCCAAGCCACCTGAGCGCGCCACTTCTCGCGCCGCTGCGGAGTGCACGGCCTCGTTCCTGCTCAGCCGCGCATCCTGGAGCCTGCGACCGAGCTCGTCATCAGCGGCGAGCATCTCGAGATCGCCGGCAAGCCCAAGGACCTGCATTACGGACAGGTAGGCACCCATCGTCACACCTGCCCCGCCAGCCTCCAACGAACGCAGGGTCATGGGGGACATGCCTGCCCGCTCGGCAACCTGTTTGGCCGTCAACTTTCTGCGCAGTCGCGCAAGCTTGAGCCGCTCGCCGAATTCGGCGAGGAGCTTGCTGGTAGATGGCAAAAGCGGGGCTGTCGTCTTGGCCATGACACTAATATTTCATCACTTTTCGTTGAGAACAGCAAAAATATTAGCACCCATGACACCAGCATGCCAACCGCCACAGAGGAAAATTTGTTCTCCCAGAGTAGTTGGACGCTAATATTCTATACTTTTCAATAAAATAGTGCCAAAATAATTACATTAAAATCACTAGAACGCCCTGATCGCGCAGGTACATCGGCTGCCAACTACAACCTCGCTGCCGTCGTCTGTTCACCACCGACGCACGGAACGCTGATCGCAGGGCACGCACTATTGCCCTTCTGGAGCTATCCACATGGCACGTCAGCATGGCGGCCTTGGCTGGAGGAAGAGCGGGTGACCCAAGGACATCGCCCACCTCGACGAGTCCTGCCGGTGCTGGGCGCTGCGGAAGAGGCTGCACGCCTATGCCAGCTGCCGCAGCAGAAATCGTGGTCGCCACCTCGCACCCCTTGAACGCGTCGATAGAGCGGGGTTGTCTACCTGCCCAGGGGCAGTCCATAGCGACTGGATGGTGTCCGGAACTACGGGGGCAAGATCATCACCACTACTCGGGCACCTCGCAGGTGTAACTGGTGGACGCCGGAATTCCCACTGAGTATCCACAAGCCCCATCTCGGCCATCACTAATATTCTGGCCTCCATAGACTTACCGCACAAATATTAAATGATGCTCCATATGGACAACGTGACGGCGTGTGAAAATCACAAGCACCGCCACCATTTTTAACCCCACATCCTTCGCGATGCAGCAGCCATTTCTCAATCGATCTTATACTGAAATTGCTCCATCAACTGATCTAATTGATGCAACAAATTTCGAATGGAAATCATATCATCCTCCTCTGGCTTCATATTCAAACCAATTAAGTTGGAATTTATCTGCTCAAGATCAATGATAATTGGAAAGACTGCTCTCTCCCACTCTTGATTTTGCAAAACGCTGGTTACTGCCTCGATGCGTTGAACCAATCTATTCAAGCCAATTTTTTCAGCCCGATAGTTGGAAACATCCGTCCGTAAAATCAAAAGCTGCCGCTCAAAAAATTCATCCATTTAAGCTACTCATCGTGGGATAACTGTAATTACTTGACCATTTCCGCCTGTCACGACAGTCACGCCATTGGCACCTGTATGCACAGTAGTTCCAGGAGTGTTACCTGGCGTCTTGGCCCCGCCCTGAATCGCCTCCTCTACTGCAGAGGGAGGAACCCCTCTACCCTGCATGCGATCAAGTGCGTGGCCGGTATAGTCCCTTCCGCCAATTGTCGTCGGCTCATTGGTACCCGGCTCAACCTCAAGAGGACTGCCTCGTTGTCCCGTCGGCGTACTTGGATGCTTTTCGCCTCCGTCGGAGAAAACCCAATTCCATCCCGCCTTGCAGAGTTCCCATAAAGAGAGCCCTGCGCCAGCCCCCGCTGCACCAGAGACAACAGGGCCTACCCCTCCACCTCCGCCACCTTCAAGAGGCTGAATCGCATAGGGATTCAAGGCTCGCAACCCTGCGGGGTCAGTGTAATTGAGCGGTTTGCCGCCTACATAGGCATAAGTATTGACTCCCCCTTTCAATCCAATCGGATCACTCTGTACATAACGCCCCGTCCAGGGATCGTAGTCGCGGTAGTAGTTGTAGTACAGCCCACTGTCCGCATCTGCAATTTGCCCCGGGAAGCGCAGCGCTATCTCGGTAGCTATGCCATCCAGGTCCGGATCCTGCTCCGACTCCACCGCGCCAAAGGCCTCGGATTGCGGCAACCTCCACACCACGGTCTGGCTTGCATTGGTGGCCAGCCTGGGCGTTTCGAGGTGGTCCGCGTGCAGGTACAGCACATTGGTTGCGGTGATAGTGCCCGAGCTGCCATAGTTCACCTGCACAGCCGCCACCGGCTCGCTGCCCAGCCACACGTAGTATTGCGCGCGCACCGGTGCGCCACTGGAAGCGAACTCGGTGAATCCCAGCAATTGGCCGCCCTGTGCGTACAGGTAGGAGGTGGTGCCCGACGGAGTGCGCTTATGCGTTCGCTGGCCCAGGGCGTTGTAGGTGTAGTTGGCCACCTCGACGCCGCCTATGTTTACGCTTTGCAGCCGTCCCTGTGCGTCATGCAAATACTCCCGCGCCGCCCGATCCTGCACAAGGTTGCCCGCGCTATCGCTGGTGACGGACTGTGCCCCGATGGCGGTCAGGCGATTGCTGGCGGAGCCGTAGCTGAAAAGGGTATCCACCGCCGGGCTGGGGGTGCCGCCCACAATGTCGATGGTCGACAGCGCCGTGCGGTTGCCCACTGCATCGTAGGCATAGCCCCGGCTCTGGCTGGCATGCGCGCTGCCGGTGAGCCGATCCAGCGCATCGTAACTGTAGCCCAGCGTGCCCGAGGTACTGCCGCCGATCTGCGTGATGTTGCCGTTGGCATCGAAGGTGTAGGTACTGCTCCATACCGTTCCCACAGACTGGGCTGTGAGGCGGTAATCCTGGTCATGGGTGCGGGCGAGCACGAGGCCGTTGCCCCAGGTCAGACCCTTGAGCGGCCCGAAGGGCTGGTAGCTGGCCCCGCTGATGACAGGCACAGGCGTGCCGCCGCCACTCTGCATGTCCACGCCCGTGACCTGGCCTCCCACATTGCGGGTGTACAGAATGCGGAAGTCCGCCGGATAGTCGATGTGGGCGATACGGTTTGCATCGTCATAGGCATAGCCCACGGTTTCGATGCGCGACAGTCCTTGTACGGAGATCGTGCGGGTCTGCGACGTGAGGTTGCCGCGAGCGTCGTAGGTGTAGGCCTGGGTGCCACTGGCATCCTGCATCGACGTGAGCCGGCCGATGCCATGGTTGCCGCTGGCCGTGGCGTCGTAGCCATACTGCACGTTGAGCGCCGGCGCGGCAGGATAGCTGCGGGTCAGTGGCCGATTCAGCGCGTCATAGGTAGTCTGGGTCACAACGCCGCGCGCATCCGTGGCCTGCGTGACGTTACCTGCTGCATCGTGTGTATAGCTGGCGGTGCCCGTGTCAGGGCTTTGGAGCTGAGTCAGGTTGCCCAGCCCGTCGTAGCTGTACTTGGTCGTCACGCCACGCGGGTCAACCACTTTCGTGAGATTGTTCTGCGCATCGTAGGTGCGAGTGCTCGTGCCCGAGAGCGGGTCCGCCTCGCTGACCAGCCGGTCGAGTGCATCGAATGCTTGGGTGTAGCTCTGTGACTTGGGGGTGACTTTCCCCGTTCGATTGCCATTCAGGTCGTAGCTGTATTGCGTGGTCTGCCCGCCTGCACCGATGTGGCGCAGCAGGCGCCCCAACTCGTCAAACACCCGCTGCTGCTGGCGGCGCAGCGTGCTGGATGCGTCGCGCACTTTCTCCGCGGTACGGTTGCCCTGGGCATCCAGCGTGTATTCGGTGCGCTCGCCGAGGTTGTTCTCCACGGCGATGAGGCGGCGCGCATTGTCCCAGGTGTACTCAAGCCAACTGCCATCTCCCAGGGTGACGGCGACGAGTTGTCCGACGGCATCGTATTCGTAGCTGGTAGTGCTGCCGGAGGTGGTGCTGGATTCAAGCCAACCCTGCGGCGTATAGGCCAACGTGGTAGTTACGCCATTGGGATCACTGACGGTTTGTGGTCGGCCATAGCTGTCGAAGTTCGACAGGGTGGTGACCTGCCCCAGTGCATTTTGTACCTGGGTGCGCCGGCCATTGGCATCGTAAGAAAAGCTCGCGACGTCGGTCACGTCGGTGCGTGGACCGTCAGTGCTGGCCAACAGTCCGTTGGAGCCGTAGGTATAAGTCCAGGTTCGTGTTGCCGCGCTGGCGGTCTGCATGCCGCTGGCGACCAGCAATGCGCAAATGCTGGCAGCGAGCACGCCCCTGCGTTGCTTGGGATAGTGCATGGTTGTGTCCTCTCCTCAGTCCGAAATCGTTTTTGTGAGTACGCGGCCCTGCGTGTCGCGGGTGTAAGTCACCGAGCGGTCTGGCTCGGTGATCTGCATGGCAAGCGGCAGCGTCGGGTGCCAGGTGGCGGTGGTCACCCGTTGCTGTGCCGTGCCAGCAGCCTGCGTGCGCGAGGTACGCAATCCCCGGGCGTTGTAGGCGTACTGGGTAACATTGCCCTTGTTGTCGGTCTGGCTGGTGAGCATCCCCCGCGTGTCATATGCAAAGGTTGAATTGCTGGCCGGGCAATTGGGCGACGGCGAGCCCACGATCTGGGAGATGCGCTTGACGCCATTGATGACCGTGAAGTGATAGGTGGCCTGCTTGCCCAAGGGGTTGGTCACCGTGACCGTACCGTTCGTGTTGTAGGCCACCTGGGTCAGGTCGGCGCCCGCCGCATGGGTGCTGCTGATGGCACGCCCCTGGCTGTCGTAGGCAAAGGTGGCAAAGCGCACGTTTCGCTCATCGGTGATGCCGGTAAGAAAGCGTGGATAGGTGGTGTTCTCGTAGTGGTAGGTACGGGTTCCCACTTCGGAGCCCGTCGTCTTGACCACGGTCAACAGCCGTGCCGGGCCATCGTAGTTATAGGCGACGCCTACCCCCGGTGCTGTGAGCGTGCGAGGCTGGAAATGGACGTCTTCGGCGAACGACAGACTGTTGCCAAAGCTGTCGGTGACCGTGATGAGGCCGCCGCTCCCATAGACCAGAGTGTGGTACAGCCCATAGGGTTCGGATTGCTTCGTCAGGCGGCCGGTGGCGTTGAATTCATAGCGGGTGTTGTCGCCAGCCACATAAAGCCAGCCGCTGCCGGTCTGCGTCAAGCTGCCTAGTTCATCGGGCGGCGGTGTGATCGCGGAGCCGCTGCGCGCAAAAGGCATTCCACGTCCATCGGGAAAGAGCAGCGTAACGCGCGTGGTCTCGATCTTCAGGCGCGTCGCATAGTTGTGACGCCAATAGCCGTCTGCGCTGTTGAAGAGGCGCACCAGACGCAGCGGATAGCCTTCGGTGGCGCTACGGTAATCCTCCTCCTCCTGCACCTTGTTGCCCATTGCGAAGTTGATGGGGTTGCCTGCGCAACTGGGCGGTCCGTCCGGAGGACTTCCGCCGGGCCCTTCGCCGCCTCCCCCACCCTGACCTCCGCTGCCCTCACCGCCACCGGAGCCCTCTCCTCCGCCTCCCCCGCCTCCGCCACCTCCTCCACTGCCGCCACCGCCGTTTTTCAGCGGATCGACATCGGTCGGGTCGTAATACACAGTCATGGCGTCCGAGGCGCTGCACCCACCTACGCTGCCAGAGACGAAGAAATAGTTGGCACCAGGGCGTAGCACGACCGGGACCCCGCGCGACTCAAGAAACGAGACCATGGCCGTGAAGGAGCCCGATTGCGAAAAAAAGGTGGCGCCATTGAGCGTTGCGGTCACCGTGCCAAAGTCACCCGTGGTGGCATCTCCGCCGCCCGATCCATAGACATTGATATTTGCCGTTGTGACCTTGGCTTTGTGACCTGGCGATGTAAAAGCCAGTGAACATGCATGGGCTGTCCCCGTCAGCCCAACCATCGCAAGGGCCACCAAGCCCAATGCTGGACATCTGCGCTTCTGTCTCATGGCGCCTCTCCTTCAAAAATTTAAAAAATATAAATACAGAAAAAAATAAATAGATTCGCAATATTCTTTAAGGCAAAGCACTCCCCCACGCATATTTCAGCGTATTAAAAAATGCATCGATTTATGGCACAAACTCGTGCCACATCATTCACAGGAAAAAGAGAGTCTAAAAATTAACACCATGCGCTTGGTGATATGTATTTTTTAGCGCGAGCCTGCATAGGCGGGTGATGTAGCCATCACTCTCTTTTGTATATACATTATGCAAGAGATTTTCGGAATTTTTACCTACTCGAAATGGTAGGTTTTTTGCAAGGCCATGGAATGAAGTACCCCACATACGCGCTCAAAACCCCTTCACTGAACACATAGCCCTCCAGATCCTCTAGCGCTACTGCTCAAATTAGCAGCAACTCAACCACCGCTGCTACGGCCGAACGAAAGTTCATAACACTCTGTAGTCCAGGACACTAGCCCAAAGGATAGTTTCTCCAACAGTGAGCTTTCGTTGTAATCGACCTAGAACTCCAAGAGTTCAATAGAACACACCACATCGTCGTGTGCGTTTTAGGGCTTGGTACGCAAGGGAGGCATCAATGTCAAAGCAAATGTTTATCACTGCGGCACCGGTCGGTGCCGTTCCCCGGCACGTCTCTGCGTTGGAACCTAAATACATTCCTAATAGCCTTTCACTGACGCGCACCGGCGGCTCCGGCACGGACGATTCGACTTGCTCAGATCTCTTATGCCGTGCTGGTTGGGAGTCAGTAGAAGGTGGTGGTCTCCTCCTGGAACTGGGTGTTTATCCAACCATCGTCCCGTCGTCTTTGCTGCGCGAAATTCCCACGACTGCGGATCAACAGGAGATCGTGCTCGCGATAACAGCAAGTGGATGGCAAGTGGACCAGGACGGGAATCTCGTGCAGACCGACCCGCGCCAGAGGCCCTTCCTCCACCCGCGGATCGTCAACAAAATCCGCCTTGCATGTCCTCAAGTCCTGGAGGGGTTGTCCCATCATGGCTGGCGAACTGTCGGCCCCGGTCTGTGGAATCCGATGCGCGCCGCATCTCCCGAAGTACCGATCACGCCTCAGGCCATAGCAGAGGCAAGCATCCAGGCTGCGGTACAGGGAGCATCAGTGATTCACCTGCACACCCGGGATACAGGTGACACCATCGAACTGTCGATACAGGAAAGCGGGGAGACCGTAACCCTGACAGCGCAGCGCAATCACATCGACGTTGACCAATTTGACCGCATCGTGTGCGAATTGCACCGGCAAATCCCAGCAGCGATCATCAATCTCTCGACGAGCGTGCGTGGAGGCGCCAATTTCGAGAGCCCTTTGCGACGAGCCCATCTTCGCGGATATGGCTTGCAAGCGCGCGCGCCTGACGTTGGATCCTTCAGTCCGGGTCCCGTTATCTTCCAGGCAGGCGGCGGCTATGAGAATCCGCCAGCCTTTCTCGATCATCAGTTTACCCACTACAAGCTATACGGAGTTCGGCCAGAGATCGAAGTCTTCAATCACAACATCCTCGACCAGGCCCTGGGGCCGTACTGGCAGGCCCTTCAAGACACGGGTAAGCCAGTTCTCTTCATGCTGGTGGCGGGTGTTGACCAGCATCGTCGTACCGCAGATGGTGGCTTGGAAGACGACTCCCTCATTCCAACAGACAAGCGCAAGGAGATCCTTCGCCTTCTGCTAGATGGCAACGGCACCTCATTGCAACAGGCTGTAGAGCACACGGTGGCATGCCTGAGACCTATCGTCAGACGCATCCGCGAGCACGCCCCCGATGCGGTGATCTCGTCCCTCCTGCCAGGGCCAATGCTGCAGATCCTGCCGGACGTGGCAGCGGAATTGGAGCTCGATGGCGTACGCGTAGGTCTCGAGGATGCGCTGAACGTTCCCGACAACCGCGTACCGGGAGGCATTCGAAAGAGCTCCACGGCAGACCAGGTTCGGTATATGCGGCAAGCACTCCAAGCACGTGGGATTCGTGTCCTGACTGCGGAGGAAACCCGGGATCGACTACAGATGCCGACCCCGGAATGCCTGATGTTCAGGGCCGCTGCCAGCGCTCTTCGGCCATTGCTCTCGGAGCGAGTGACTTGTGGGCATCGAGGGATCGCCGGTGACATGCTTGCCGCTCTGCGAGACCTACAGCCAGCCTACGCACGACAGGAAACGCGCTTTGTCGAGCACCTACAGCAGTCGGACCTGAATAGGGCCATTCAGCCTGACGGTACCCACGATGCGCAGCAGATCGACGACCTCACCATGCATGCGATCTCGGAATGTGGCCTGTATGTACGCAACTTCATCGAGGAGCGAGATCGCTACTCCAGACCATTGAAGAACTTCGGGCCTCGTATCTATGCCCTACAAGCGCTCAATTTCGCACGGGAGCTCCTCGCCGAACGAGGACATGAACCTACTACCTGGGACAACGCATTGCGAACCCTTGCCACCGCAGATGGCCTGGATGCCGAGACCTACGTCATCTCTGCAACTCAGTTCAAAGGGCCAGACCTTCGTTTCCTCGAATACCTAGCTTCGATTCCTTGCCGTTTCAATCGTTCGCGCACATTAGCGTTCAACACTGCCCTTCGATTCGACAAGCACTATAGCGATACGATGGCCATCCTGTTCGCGGGAATTTACGAGCTCAGCAGCAGACTGCGTGAGCGTTCCAACGCCGAAGCCAAGCAGCCGGGTACGCGTGCATTCCACGTGGATGGCAAGGCCTGTGCAGAACTCGACCACGAGAACGCGCTTCACCGCCTGAAAGCATATCCATGGGCCGTAATTCCAAGTACGCCGACCACCAACTACCCGGAAGGTGTCGTGCTGGGAACTGGCCTTATTTCGACCTTTGCGCGCTTTCTCTCCGGCATTGCGCCGCAGTTCACAGGGTTGGTCGGTTTCGTCCACTCCGGCTTGGATGAGCATGGGGAGCCGGTCACAGAACCGTACATGTTGAACAACCGCTTCTCGCTGAACACGAGCCGACACCAACACGTCATTAGTCATTCTGCACGGCTACTCTATGAACAGATCATGCTCCCACGCGTGGTGGCCTGGCCGGATCAGCTCAAGCGCCGTACAGACGGGCTGGTGGAGCGAGATGGCGCAGGCGTACCGCTGGACCTCAATGGGCGTCCCGCAGCAAGACTCTCATTCCAGGGCATCGAAGACATACCGCGCCTTCACCTACTGGCACACAGCTCGGGAGCTGCCACGCTGCAACAGATGGACAATGCGCTGCGCCATGATATGGAGGTGTTGGGATACTCGGCTCTGGAGCAGGATGAGATCTTCAATCGCGCGGTGGCAATTTCGTTCGGATCGGCTAGCGACGTGAACACGACCTTGCCGGGTACTCCTATCGTCGACATCACGGCCTACAACGACATTCGCAGCCTCGCTGGTACGACAACGACGGACTATCTGCCTTCCACTGACCAGGAGTTCGAGGCAACCATCTTGCTGCTGCAGCAGGGGCTTCCCGCGTCCCACAGCTACGAGAAGGCCTGCTGGGCGTTCCGCAAAAGCGGCGACGCACGACGACTACTGCGGATGAAGGGTGTCGTGCTGCAGGAGGATCCAGCGCGCGTGCACGACGGCCATTCCATCCGACGCTATCTCGAAGGTGCATCTTCGTCCCTCAGGGAACTTCTGACGATGTTCCATGACGCGCCAACCGGCCTGCGTGCTGACATGCTCATGCGTGAATTCCACGGCCGGCAGCAATCTGCCTAATCCAACGCACATGCAGGGAGAACGCATGACAAGAAGAGTGGCAGTGATTGGCGCAGGATGCTCAGGTGTGCTGGTATGCAATGAACTGAGCAAGCACGGCAAAGGCGCCGGCATATCCGAGGTTGTGCTGTATGAAGGCAGTGGCCAGTTCGGGCCGGGCCTCCCTTATGGGGAGGACAGCACCGATGATACGTTCATCCTCAACATGGCGGCGTCGCTTCTGGGAATTAGTGCTGACAACCCCGGTGGGTTCCTTCAGTGGCTCAGAGCACAATCCGATTCGGCGCTTGCACACGCGAATGACTATGTGGCCAGACGCAAGATGGGCGAGTACCTCAGCGCTCAACTCAAGCTGGCAGCACAAAGCATGGAAGCGCAGGGCATGAGCCTGCGCATGCTTGCGCGAGAGGTGGTCGATCTGGAGCGGGCGCCCGGCGGGTATCTGCTGCAGACGTCCGAAGGCTCCGAGTTCTTCGACTACGTGGTCCTGGCCATCGGGCATCTGCGCAAGCGCACTCCCTTCCCGCCGTCTGACCGCTACTTCGCGAACCCATACCATGACCTCAGCCGTATTCGAACGCGCATCGGACCGGGTTCCAGGGTCGGTGTCATGGGAACCAAACTAACCGCCGTTGATATGGCCATTCTGCTCGATGGCCTCAATGTCGGTGAAATTCACATCTATTCGAACTCGGGCCGTCTGCCACTGGTGCGAGGAGTGATTCCTGAAGATCTACCCGCCATTGAGCACGGTGAACCCCAGGCGAGCAGTATTGCTGGTTTCATGCGCTGGTTCAGGAAACTCCATACGTATGAAAACGAATACGACGGCTTCCTCAGCCGCATCGACCCGGCCTCTCGCCTTCGTCGCGAGATCCAGGCTGCAGGGCGCATTCGCGACTGGCAACTCTGGCTTGATGCCACCAAGACCCGGATCGATCAGTGCTGGCAGGAACTGGACAGCACACAAAAGCGCCGCTTCTACCGGAAGTACCAAGGCATCTGGATGAGCTACCGGCACCCCATGCCGGTTGAAAACGCGCGCAAGATAGAAGCGCTTCTTCGAAGCGACCGCCTGGAAATCCATTGTGGCTATAAGGCGACCCGTCTTGGCCAAGACGGCACCATCCTCGTTGATGTGAAAGGTCGCACACTCACGCTGGACTATGTGATCGACGCTACAGGTTTTTCGGGAAACCTGGCACGTCTCGATTCGTCACTCATCGAGCGGCTACTGGACCAAGCCCTTATCAAGCAATGTCCGTATGGCGGTATCTCGGTCGATCCGGCGACCCTCCTGGTGGAAGGTGAACATGGACTCTACGCAATGGGTCCTCTCACGCAAGGCTCACTGTTCTATGTCTCCGCTATTGAACGCCTTGCCCTGCACGCAAATGCCATCGCATCGCACCTTGTCCTGTCTCCAAAAGCGGGGGTTCCCAGCACCTCCACCGAGCAGCCGGTTGCATGATCCGCCGTGACGAAACAGCCGTTCGGAATGCGCTCGCCTCGAGCGCTAGCCTGGTGCTCATTCCACGCCCTCGATTCGATCCGGCGTGTTGTTTCCGAGTGGCCGGGGGTGATTGGCCTGTTTCAGAGCCAACGACCAACATCGTCGTCGACGGGCAATAGGTATAAGTTTTTTAGTATCGAACAATACTTATTCAGAATTTTCACCTAATGACTCTTATGCACAATGAGCGAGCAGTATTCGCGTGGACGCATGACTGAAGAAGAAGGAGGAGAACATGGATCCGGTGTATGTTGTGGTCGCAGTGGGCGCCATTGTTGCGGGGTTTGTCCAGGGCCTTTCCGGTTTCGCATTCGGTATGGTGGCCATGTCGTTCTGGGCATGGGTGCTGGATCCCAGGCTTGCAGCGACGCTGGCGGTCTTTGGTGCGCTGACGGGACAGTTGGTCGCCGTCTTCTCTGTGCGCCGTGGATTTGATATCAAACGTCTCCTGCCCTTCGTGCTTGGCGGACTTGCTGGAATCCCACTCGGCGTATTGCTGCTGCCCAAGCTGGACATGAACTTGTTCAAGGCCTTCCTTGGTACCCTGCTCGTGCTGTGGTGCCCCGTGATGCTGATGTCAAAGCGCCTCCCCCATATCTCCTTTGGAGGACGGCTTGCGGATGGTGTGGTTGGAATGGCAGGCGGTGTCATGGGGGGCATCGGGGGTTTCACCGGTACCCTGCCCACATTGTGGTGCACGTTGCGCGGCTACGAACGCGACGTGCAGCGATCCATTATTCAGAACTTCAACCTTTCGATGCTCATGGTAACCATGGTCACCTACTTCGCGTCTGGCATCGTCACCCACGACATGCTGCCGATGTTCGCGATCGTGGGGCCTGCCATGCTGGTGCCGACGCTGCTGGGCACACGCGTATATATCGGGATCAGCGACGTTCGCTTTCGCCAGGTTGTGCTGAGCTTGCTGACCGCTTCCGGTATCGCCCTCCTTGCTTCTTCGCTGCCAAAACTGCTCGGGTGAACCCGACAGCGCAGCGTCATCCTCTGGGCAGATGCGCGATCAACTCCCATGGTCCTCTCTGCAGGGATTGGTTACCCTGACGAGCCTGCAAGGCTGAGATCACTGATATGCTCCGTCACCCTCTTGCCCGCCGAGGAGGGACTCTCATCGGTCGGCACTCGATATTTCAAAGGCAATCTGCTTGAGTGAGCGTGCAAGTAACTCCTGCTCCTCGTACTGTGCCCCCCCGATACGTTGAAACAGCGTAATAGGGGGAAGCGTCCAACCAAAGCGATGCCGCACCACGCCGATACCGGATATGCGTACCAACTCATCTGCGACATCGGCAGGGACGATTGACACTGCTCTCTCATTGGCAGCAACGAGTTCTCCTATCACCTTCGATGACAGGCTCTCAACAAACGGAGGAGGTGGCGCAACTCCTGCCCGAAGGAAGAAATCCGTGATCTGCTCTCGCATTGGCGTATGACGAGCGCCGAGCACCCAATCCAGTTCGGTAAGTTCCGACCACTGCAGAGGCCTTCGGCCAAGCCGCACTGCCAGGCGCTTGTGAGCGATCAATCTCGGCTCCTGCTGGTAGAGCACCTCATGACGTAAGCCGCTCATATCGAGGATCGCCGACGTTCTTCCCACGACACAATCGAGTTCATGGATACGAAGACGTTCCAGCAGATGATCGCTGGTGTCTTCGTGGAGGGATACCGTAATGCGCCGCCCCTCTGGGCGCGCTCGGCTAATCGCTTCCGCCAGTAGCCGGCCTGGTAGAAAAGGGATCACGCCGACATGCAGATGGGCTGCGCGCCCTTGCGAGCGCGCCTCGAGATCTTGGGCCCAATGATTGACATCCGAAAGCATGGTGCGCGCACGCGATAGGACTAGCTGCCCTAGAGGTGTGGGCTCCATGCCGCGGGTTGAGCGCAGAAATAGCGGGCCGCCGAAAAGACTTTCCAGTTCCGCCAAGAGTTGTGTCACCGCTGGTTGGCTGGTCGCAAGATGATGCGCAACCCGGGTCAATGAGCGATGATCCTGGATGGCGAGGAGTATCAGCAGATGCCGGAACTTCAACCTGTTGAGCATCCGCTGCACAAGCGTTGATTCCGCCACGGACTTGGTACACAACGCAACCATAGATTTGCACCATCAAGAAACTGAGAAGAACAAGACCGAATGAAGAATAATTTTCTTATGCGATATCTTCTCACGCCACTATTGCAGAAATTGCGGGAGGTCAACGTGTCGCGGAACCTCCTGGCGTTGTAAAACCCTCAATCCGTATGAAAGCAGCTATTCAGGCCTGAGCCCTCGCACCGAGCCAGTGGCACTTGATGAATCCGGTCGCCAAGTTAGCGATAAACCTCTCGGCCATCACGTTGGCGTAATGCACGGCACACCGTCCGCTTCTGGAGGCGAGCGCCCACCCGACGACTGTATTCACTGCCGCAACACCGAGGCACGGAACGCCGATCGCAAGGTGCGCACCGTTGCCCTTCTGGAACTGTCTACATGGCGCGTCAGCATGGCGACCTTAGCTGGAGGAAGAGCGGGCAACCCCAAAACATCACCCACCTCGACGAGTCCTGCGGGGGCGAGGCGCCGCGGAAGCGGCAGCACACCAATACCCGCCGCCGCAGCGGAAATCGCAGTCGCCACTCCGCCCCCCTTGAACGCATCGACCCAGTTCACATTCGAGCGCACCAATAACTGGATGGCCAGGGCACGCACACCGCAAGTTTCCACCACGGTAATCAGCGGCAGGGGTTTCCCAGCGAACTGGGTCTTCGGACTTGCGAACCATCCGTAGGGGTCTTCGAAGAGCAGATCCCCATCGCGCCGGGCACCCTGGCGGATCACCACCACGTCAAGGTCACCCTGCTCAAAGGCCTTGCGCACCCTGCTCGAGAAGTCGACCCGCACCTTCAGCAGCAGGCTAGGGTCGTGCGCGTTGACGCGGGCGATGATCTCGGGCAATTCCGGTCCTGCAACGTGATCGCTGATCGCGATGTTGAGCTCACGGCCCGGCATCCTGACCATCTCCAACGCACGCTGCTGCGCCGCCAGCAGTTCCTGCGCATGCGGCAGGAAGGCCTCACCCTCCGTGGACAGGCGAACGTGCCGGGGCGTGCGATCAAGCAGTCGCTTGCCCATCATGGCCTCCAGCCGGCGAACTTTCAGGCTCACTCCAGTTTGCGTCATGCCCAGCGCATCGGAGGCGAGCGTAAAGCTGTGCAGTTCGGCCACCAGTACGAAGGCCTCCACGGCGGCGAGATCGAGGTGTTGGCGCATGCCAGGCAACGAACGCATATCTCTGTAATAGCAGCCGCTGGCTTTATCCCGCAGGCGCGCGTCGATAGATTGACCCCATGGCAATGCGATGGATAGGTGACGCCAAATTCCCATACGCAGTGCCGTCAATCCGTACGCACTCACCCAGGGAGCCTCCATGCAACAAGCCAGCACCACGGCCAAGTTCAAGCCCTATACCCGCCAGACGATCCGGCAAGCGCCGCAGTGGGAAGCCCTGTCGGGCGAACAGCGTCTGGCCATCGACATCGTGGCCCGGGTACTTCCGTTTCGGGTCAATGCCTATGTCCTTGATCAGTTGATCGATTGGGGCAATGTCCCGGACGACCCCATGTACCGGCTGACGTTTCCCCACCGGGATATGTTGTTCGAGAACGAGTTCTCCGAATTGCATCGCATGGTCTCCAACAGTGAGCCCGAGGCCGCGATCGACCGAATAGTCCGATCGATCCGGATGCGGATGAATCCGCACCCGGCCGGGCAGATGACGCACAACATCCCCACGATGGACGGCGTCGCGCTGCACGGCCTGCAGCACAAATACCGAGAAACCGTCCTGTTCTTTCCGAGCGCGGGGCAGACGTGTCATGCGTACTGCACGTTCTGCTTCCGCTGGCCCCAGTTCGTGGGCATGGAGGAACTCAAGTTTGATGCCAAGGAATCGCAGGAGTTGATCAGCTACCTCAAGCGCCACCCCGAAGTGACCGATGTTTTGATCACTGGCGGCGATCCGCTCATCATGAATACGCGTTCGCTGGCCGAATACCTCGAACCGCTGCTGGCACCCGAGCTGTCGCACATTCAGAACATCCGCATCGGCACCAAGTCCGTGGCCTACTGGCCCCAGCGCTTTGTCAGCGATAAGGATGCGGATGATCTGCTGCGTCTTTTCGAGAAGGTCGTGGCCTCCGGCCGCAACTTGGCCGTGATGGGGCACTACAGCCATCCACGGGAACTGCAGCAGCCGATCGCGCAGCAAGCTGCCCGCCGGATCATCGGCACGGGCGCGACGCTCAGGATGCAGTCGCCGGTCATCCGCCATGTCAACGAGGATCCGGCCTGCTGGTCCGATCTCTGGACCACCGGCGTTCGGCTCGGCGCGACGCCGTACTACATGTTCGTCGAACGGGACACGGGCCCCAGCGACTACTTCAAGCTCCCCCTCGCTCGGGCCTATGAGATCTTTCAGCAGGCCTATCGCTCGGTCTCGGGGCTGGCACGCACGGTGCGTGGGCCCTCGATGAGCGCCTTTCCAGGCAAGGTACTGATCGACGGCGTGGTCGAACTGGCGGGCGAGAAGGTGTTCGCGCTGCAGTTCCTGCAGGCCCGCAACCCGCTTTGGGTCAGGCGGCCGTTCTACGCGCAATACGACAGCCAGGCGAGCTGGCTCAACGAACTGCGCCCCGCCTTCGGAAAGTCTCGGTTCTTCTTCGAGGACGAAGGCGGGAGCCTGGGCGATGGAAACAGCGCGCCCCCCATGCGGGATGTAACGCACATCCCAATCCGTCCCGAAGTGCATTGAACTCACCCCGTGCAGCTGACACCGGGTGGCAAGCGGCACTACAAGCGGAGATATAGACCATGCAACAAATGCGTATGGCCATCATCGGCATGGGCCCGCGCGGCCTCACCGTGCTCGAGCGGGTTCTGGAGCATGCACAGAGCTTGCCGGCATCAGTGCACCTGCGGATCGACATCTACGACGACGGTGCCTGCGGGGAAGGCAGCCACCGTTCGACCCAGCCCGATCACCTGCTCATCAACACCGTGGCCTCACAGGTCACCATCTTCCCTCCCACCAGCCGAGCCGGCGGCGCTGGCGGTATCTCGCTGGTCGAGTGGGCGCACAGCGCCGGATACCGCCGGCACGGTGACCGTTTCCAGTGCGAAGCACCAGATGCGGGCGAGCCGATCACCCAGGCCGACCACCTGCCGCGAAGCCTGCTCGGCGAATACCTCCATTGGGCATGCCAGCGCATAGCTGGCATGATGCCTGCGCAGATATCGCTGATCCACCACCGCCATCGGGTGACGGACCTAATCCCATGGGCCGACGCCTATCGGGTGCTCTGCGCTAACGGGCAGGACCTGGCGACCGACTATGTCTTCCTCACGACAGGGCACGGACACCGACAGCCTACCCCTGAGGACCGCTCCTTCTCCGCGTTCGTCGCGCGCTGTGAATCTCGCAACGAGTGCCTGTCCTACTTCCCCACCCCGTATCCCATCGAGGCGCTGGACCAGATCCCACCGGCCGCGACCGTGGCCATCCAGGGCCTGGGCCTGACCGCGCACGATGTCATCTCTGCGCTGACGCTGGGGCGCGGTGGCCGGTATGTGCGAACGCCCGAGCAAACGCGCTATGAACCCTCCGGCCTCGAGCCGCGCATGCTGCTGTTCTCGCGCAACAGCCTGCCCTTCGCCTCCCGGGGCATCAACCAGAAGGGTCTGACAGGCCGCCACCAGGCCCGCTTCTTCACTGCAGATGCAGTGAACCGCCTGCGGCAGACCATACTCGCCACCACGGGAGATCCGCGTCTGGACTTCCGAGCCGACATCCTGCCGCTCGTGCTGAAGGAGATGGCCTATGCGTACCGCTGCGCAGTACAGCGCAGCGAAAGTCACACTGAATGCCCTGCCGATGGGTTCGAGCCGACACCACAGGAACTGCAGGCCCTGGAATCCATTCTTTGGCCATTGCGGCGGCGTTCCTTCGCCTCATTCGCTCAGTTCCACGGCTTCGTGCATGCCTTGATCGAACAGGATCTCCTCGAAGCAGCCAAGGGCAACCAATCGAGTCCGGTAAAAGCGGCCACCGACGTGCTGCGCGACACGCGCGAGGCCCTGCGCGCTGCCGTGGAACATGGAGGACTCACGCCCGATTCGCACCGCTTCTTCATGCAGGACTTCAACGCGGCCACGAACCGCGTGGCCTTCGGCCCGCCGCGCCAGCGCAATGTCGAATACCTGGCATTGTGGCGGGCCGGTCTGATCGATATCACCGGCGGTCCCGGAGCACAGGTCGTCGCAGATGAAGGCCTGGCGCGCTTCCGGATCGAGGCCCCCTACCCCGAAGGCCCGCAATGCAGCGAAGCGGATGTCCTCGTGGTGGCCCGCCTGGACGCCTACTCGCCGCTGACGGATGCCTCACCGCTGACCGCCCAGTTGCTCAAGCGCGGCCTGATCCGACCTTTCCGCAATGGCGACTACCATCCCTGCGGCATCGACCTCACCCCCGCGATGCACCCGTGCGGCATCGACGGAGCGGCACAGGACAACATCTGGGTGCTCGGCTACCCTGCCGAGGGAGCACACTTCTACACGCATGCACTGCCACGGCCACTCATAGCATCGCGGCAGACCGAGGATGCGCAGCGCTGCGTCCTGGAAATGTTCGCGGCCATCGCACGGCGGTCAACGCATGGCAATAGTCCAGCCCAACCTGTGGCGGAAGGAACCGCGCCACGAGTTTCCCCCTCCCCATTCGTTCGAGCGTGCAGGCCCGCAGCGGGAGGATGATTCATGCCCCCGCTGCCATCCTGGCTCACTAGGGAATCCCGCGTGACGCTGCACGCAACTCAGCCAGTAACTGGCCCCTCTGCGCGGCAGGTGCATGCGGTCTTCTGGGCGCTGGTGCCAGTCATGCTGCTGGGAGCGGCGGATCAGGCAGTCGTTGCTCCAGCGCTGGGAAGCATGGCCGCGACCTTCGACGCACCTGGCGACATCGTTTGGGTCGTGACCGCCTATCTGCTGAGCGCCACGGCCAGCGCGCCGCTGGCCGGGCGGCTCAGCGACATTTACGGGCGCAGAAGCGTTGTGCTTGGCGCACTGGCACTGTTCCTGGCCGGCACTTTGCTATGCGGCTGGGCGCCGGCACTGGGATCGCTCCTCCTGGGCCGAGCCGTCCAGGGATTGGGCGGGGGAGCGCTCATCGCGCAGCCCAATGCCATCGTCGCCGACATGCTGTCGCCGCGCGAACGCGGGCGCTACCAAGCCTACATCTCCGGCACCAACGCAATGGCCGGCCTTTGCGGCCCGTTGGTTGGCTCTTTCCTATCGAACCAAGCCAACTGGCGCTGGATCTTCTGGTTGCAGATGCCGCTGGTCTTGGTCGCAGCGGCCGCTTGCTGGCGTACCCTCGGCAAGCGCCCCGCACGCACGAGGCAGGACGGGCTCGATCCGATCGGCGTGGCCCTGATGTTTGCCGCGACCGCCTGCCTGCTCCTGGCGCTGTCCTGGGCCGGCCCCCGTCTGGGCTGGACTCAGACGCTCACCCTGGTCCTGTTCGGGGCCACGGTGGCATTCGCAACCGCTTTTGGGGTGTGGCAGCGAAAGGCGCGCCACCCCTTGCTGCCCCCAACCGTGCGGTGCAACCAGGTGGTTGCAGTGACGTCGTTCGTCGGCCTGCTTGTAGCCATGGTTCACGGGGCGCTGTACATCCATGGACCGCTCTATCTGCAGCACGTCCATGGCATGAGCAGCGCTGGCGCCGGAAGCGCGCTTGCCGTGCCCCTGGGGGGCATCGTCCTCGGTGCACTTCTTTCAGGACAGTACATGCGCTTCAGTGGACGCTATAAACCTGTGGCTCTCGCAGGACTCGCGCTCTCAACTCTGTCTGCGTGCGCCCTCGCCTGGGGTGCCGGGCGGGTTCCTGTCACAGCCTCGGTTGCCTGGATGCTGCTGCTGGGATTGGGCATTGGGGCGAGCCAGCCACCCATGACGCTGGCCTCCCAGAATGCCGTTCCCGCGGGCGAGATCGGCATCGCCACTGCCTTGCAGATGTTCGCCCGAGCGGTAGGGGCGGCCGTCGGCGTAGCTGCCGCGAGTGCTCTCGTGTTGCAGAGCCTCGGGCCAGACAATGGGTGGCAGGCCGGCGCGGCAGCCCAGGCGATCGGGCCTGCGGTTATCGGACGGGCAGCGCGGACATTCAGTGTGCTGGCGGGAGGATTCGCCACGATCCTGGGCTTTGCGTGGTTGGCCCTGATCCGCCTGCCCGTATTGCCATTTCGCCAGCATCCCGCCAACGACAAATGGACGGACAGAGATGCCCCCTCTATGAATGAGACTACCGTTTCCTCAGATGACTGACTGACACGAGCTGCACCACGAGCAAGCAGCACGGCATCCGAGAGGCCGTCGTGCCGAAAGGTCTATCAGCGCTTGCGGCGCGGAGCCAGCAGTTCGGAGCGTCCTATTGCCACGCGATCCGTCTCCGGCGGCTGCGGATCAGAAAACCCCGCTTCCGCAATCGCCGCATCCAGCCCTCGGAAGGCCACGGCCCGCTTAGGATCACGCAGCGACGCCATGCCGTCGTTCCAGGCATGCACCATCTGCTTGGCCATCGGGCGCCAGCGCGGTTCACTCTTGGCCGCTGCGATGATTTCCTCGCCGACCTCGACGGCTGACTCACACAGTTGCTCAACCATGTCGGCATACCGGCGAGGTGGGATGCCAAGACGGGCATTGAAGAATTGCTCCAGGGCCTTGCCTGGCGCCCAGGTCTGGCGGCCGCCAACGGGCAAGCCCGGTGGATTGTTGGCAAAGCGCGGATAGGCCTGCGTCGTCACGATGTCATAGACCGGCGTGTAGCCCACATCGCCCAGCGAGGTGTAGTACAGCGCGATGTTCTTGGCATGGCAGTCGGCATTGCGCACCACGTAGTTGGTCAGCAGGTGCCAGCCGAACTGCTCCAGTTGCGCCCGCACCTGCGCTGTGGGCAAGTAGGCCCGGGTGGCGTTCAGAACCTTTTCCGTGGTGGTGGCATATTTCTCATGCGGAGGCAGGCCCAACAAGCTGCACGCATCTTCCAGCCCATGCGTGGGTGCTCCGGTGGGGTCCACGTCGAAGCGCTCGACCACCAGCACTCGGCCATCGTCGGACATCTGCGTCCTGGCCACTGGCACCACGTCCAGTTGTCCCAATACCCGCATGCTGAAGTGCTCATTGAAGCCCAAATATGGCGTGCTGTCGTCCGAACCCTTGATGATGTGGCGGCTGGTGCGCAGCGTGGGCTTGCCCACAGGCTCGCCTGTGCCTGATGACACCTCTTCGGTTGCAAGGAACTTGGGCACCATGCCGGAGATCGAGGCGCGGGCGTAGCGGCGCACCAGCGCAGCAAAGTGCTCGGTGGTGTTGTCGGCCTTGAGTAACTCCCCCACCTGCAAAGGTTCCAGATTCCAGCCGGGTTTGACGCCTTCGGGGGTGACGGTGACACGCCCGATGCCCATGCCGCCCACTACCGAGAGCAGGGACAGATCCGTGCCGTCCAGCAGCGGGCCGAATTCCTCACGGATGATGCTAAGCAGGTACCCCTCCGGCAGGTTTTGACGAAAAAACGGATGCAGGTCGCGCGGCCAGCGCCAAGGCTCCTCGCGCACTGGCATGGTCAGGCTGACAAAATCACCTGGCGCTACCCCAGGCAGATATTTGAGAACATACTCATCGCGCTCACGATAGAGTTGGGCAACCGAGTTGCCGCGCACTTGGACATCGAGCTTCATGCGTCATTTCCCCGGCGCTGTTCGGCAAGGATGTCTTCAAGAGTGCGCGCATGGCCGTGCTTGACAGGCTTGAGGTCATAGCCGGCCGACTCGAGCAGGCGCACCAGAGCCGACACGCTCATGTCCCCCTTGGCCAGGGTTTCCATCCGCGCCACCGTGGTACGCGCCACTCCGGCTCGCCGCGCCAGTTCCTCTTGGCTCAGGCCTGCCTCGCGGCGAGCGCTCTTGAGCATCTCGGCCACATCAGAAAGGGTTGTCATAGTAGCCCCCAGGCATCAAAAAACCAAAAATCCATTTAAATTGTAGCCCATGAGACACACAACTCATTCATGCAGCCGCACGCCCCCGAATCCGTTCAAGCCCTTGTTCGCATCCATTGCACCCCTTGCTGTCACGCGCTGGAGGTGATTTCGGCGGTGTTAAAAGCCAACAGGTTCAACACACGCACTGCAGAGGAACCTCCCGGCACCCGTCCGACCGAAGAGCGGCTCCCCTTGAGCTACTCCATGAAGTCAACAAGGACGAACAACACGGCATCGTCGCGGATATCGACATGATCCCCTCGGATCAGATCAAGGAAGCCTATGAACGCGTGCTCAAGGGCGACGTGAAAGACCGCTTCGTGATCGACAACGCCAGCTTGGCCACTGAGCTGTGGAGTTGACAGGCCTACCTTCAGCCTCTATGACAACCATCCCTTCCCAGTCAATGAATGGCGAAGGATCACGCTGGGTCCGCGTGAGGCACAACTGCCATCGACAGCCACTTCAAGACTTCGCCGCAGGAGTCGCTGCACACCCTGCACAAATCTTGGATCAACGCCGAATCCAGCGAATGGCGCGGCTCTGGTGCGTCGATTCCGGCTTCTCCATGCAGCAATCGCAGCAACAGAACACCGATACCGTGGATGTGCATGAATTCATGCCCCAAATCCAGGTCATCCTTTTGGTGGAGAGCTTGATAGCCACAGCGCGTGCAAGAGGTTGCGCATATCGCGAAGCTGACACAACCATAGGCCATTTCAGCATCCGACACCGAAAGATTGACTTGCGTTAGCCCGTCAAGGACTGACTTGGCATCCGCCATGCGCCGCTGCCAGCAGGCGTAGGGTTCAGGTAATACGAGTGCCGATTCACAGACTTCAGTCGCAGCGCGCCTCCCATGCTCAGCTGAGCTGATCAAACGCCTTGGCGGCCTTGGCGCTGGGCATGGTGCGGATGAAGCGCCTCGGGTGCACGTACAAGCCCCTTCCGGAGCGATAATTGGAATAGCCATGGTGCACCTTCCATTGCGTGATGTGCGTTGTGGTCAGAACGGCTGCAGGGGTGCCCGCCCCTGCGGCCGTTCGCTTGTCTCGGATCAAAGCCGAAGTGGAAATCCCGCTTCTCGCCCCGAGGCGCGGCGTTTCATGTGCCGTGGGCCCGCACCATCCCATACGAAAACCGTGCTGCAAGCGCACAGCACAACCTTTTCTGTATGTATGAGACCGCCCATGCTTCATGGCTACGTCCTGCGATGTAAGTCGCGCTGCAGTCCTCTCCCATCGCGATCAGATGTTCATCGCACTCCTCATGTTCAGAGCGTGCACGCTCAAAGCGTGACTGCAAGAGGCGCTTCAACTCTCTTTGAGCACTCACCTCGGGATGTACATATCCGATAGAGCCAACTGTTTGTGCTGGTTATAGCTGGTCAGCTCTCAGGTTGTGACCGACTGCGTTTGGCCATGAACCGACATTCGCTCAAGTCCGCTTCACGGGCGATCAGGCGTTTTGATTTCGGCGCCGCGGCAGGCCGGCGAGCACACCAGGCGCCGCGCAGGGGCAATTGAGGCGGACAGTGACGTCTGCTGCGCGATCGTCGGGGATGCGCTCGTAGCCCATCCATCGCATTCTTCCAATCACCGGCTGACATTCGCACTGCCCGGGTTTGATGGGCGTGGCGCAATGACTTGGTTTACGGAACGCGCGGCGCCCAATGCTCTGTTGGGCTGCCTGTTCGGCTCCGGCCGGGACGGCGCAATGGGCACGCCCTGGTGGTCGACCGGTCGCGCAACGCCCAGGGCCCGGTTGGGTTTGCGTCCGACCGGCAGTGTGAGGGGAGTCTCCTCGACGGTCTCGCGCTCGATGTCCACTCGCTTGAGGGAGGGCTTGATCTTGCCCAGGCGAATGTAACGGGGCCAGGTAGTGCGGCACGCTGCCGCTGCGGCTTCGACCGAATGCGCGGCATCGATGGCGCGCTCGCACGCCACCCAGTGCGCGGAATCGCGTAGCGTGAATTTGCCGCCGCAGGTATCGGAAAGCGGATTGCCCCTTGCGGGCACCTGGAGTCGAAGGTTCTGCGCGCACTCGACCTTGAAGTGCTCTATCTCCTTGGCGATAAACAACTTTGACGCCGTTCCCTGGCAGACCTCCTTTCCGGCGTGGGAGATTGAGTAGGTGATCGAGCCGGCGAACGTGCGCGCATACGCAGCAGCGGCTTGGTCCAGTCCCGTTGCAACTTGGTGAACGTGTTTCGTGAACATCTCGCGCTGTGGGTTGCAGGCATCGTTAACGCGATTCTGAAAGTAGCAAGTGCGGTAGTGCTGGCGGCACGTATCGTTGATGGTTTGCGTCACCGCCTCGAAACGGTGAGGATCGGTCATCAGGAATTTGGCGGCTGGGTGATAGCACCGCGCGTAGGTTGTCGCGTAGAAGAATGCAGGCGAATCGCAGTCATCATCCAATCCAGAGGCGCGTTCGCGAATGCGCTGAGTTGAGTCCCATAGAGTTGACGGGATGTCGAGCGGCCGCTCGATAAGTTGAACGGCCAGTTGGGCAACGTCACCACCTGCACTCGCAAGACCTTTAATAATCTTTCCGGCGGTGCCGCACAAGGCCTCGCGCATCGCGTCGGGCATGGGCAGTGCGCACGCCACTTCGATGTGCATGACCAGGTAGAACTCGGTCACGACCTCGGTGGCGCCCTCCATGTCGGCGTGCTTCACCGCCTTGACCACCCGAGCAAAGAGGTCGACGCGATGCTGGATGATGGCGTCGGCGATGGGGCCGATCAGCGGCTGGAAGGCCGGCGTGAGGATTGCATTCAAAACGATCTTCGCCGCGACCTTGTAGACCTCGGCTCCACCGTAATAGCTGACCTTGATCCAGTCGTCTTCCCGAATGCCGTCCGCCACTTGAATAATGTTGCCAATGGAGACCGTCGGGTTCTGGCCGAGGTCAGTTCGGTTGTCCGCCTTGAGCCTGTCGATCACCTCGAGTGCTCGACGGTACGGCGCATTCGAGGGCGCACGCTTGGCACATTTGCCGAAGTCCGGACGCTGCGCCAGGCAGGTCGCAATGGCCTGCGCGTCCGACGGCAGCCCCTGAAGCGCGGCCTCGCCAGCGCAGACCTGGAACGGGCGGCGGGCGCCGACGATGCATTGCTCAATCGAGCGAGTCTGTTCGGGTAGTCGCCTCAGGACGTCTTCGGTGCCGCATTCGGTCAACCGCTTCCCCTCGGCCAGGCACTGAGTGATCCCGCGCGTCTCCACCGGGAGCCGATCGAGCATGCTCTGCACGGCGCATGCGTCGATCGTTCTGCCCCTGAGCATGCAATCCACCAGCGGCTGAGCCTCGGTCGGCAAACGCTTGACAACTTCCGCGCGCGCACACGAACCCAAGTCGACTCTTCTTCCGTTCACGCTTCTGCCCGCGCATCGCACGATGGCTTTGACGATGATCTTCTCGGTTTCGTTGATCGAAACACCGACGCTGCTTCCAGCGATCGCAAATGCGTCCACGGCGGTGTCGACTTCATCGGCGTGCGCAGCGCGCGCTCCACACAGGCAGGTCGCCAATGCAATGCCCATGAGCGAGAAGGCGCTTCTGGCGTGCCCATCAAGATGTCGCATGGCAACACCCCCGAGTGATTTGAGTGGCTGACGAGGCCAGCGCTTAGCGCGCGGCGGGCCGCGCGGCAACGATCGCACCCGCGTCACCCATCAGGCCATACATCTCGACGGACATCGCTTGTGAGAGGGATCTGAGATAGGCTTTGAGCGCGGGATTGTTCTTTGCGGCCTCATCAACCTTCTTGTTGAATTCCTCTCCAAGAGGCCCGCTGGCGCGAGGGGTGATGCCCTTGAGGATGGCTGCAAGATTAGGGGCAAGCAGCAGCGGGACCTCCTTAACAGTCTTCGCGTAGTTGTTCCTGGCGTCATACACGAAGACATGGAGCTTGGCTTTCGGCACTGCCCCGCCGAGGACGCACCCGAGCTGCTCCGGCTCCCACTCGAACGCGATCAGGAACACGCCATTGCTGGTGGTCGTCACGCTCTTGGGCACGCCCCGATTGGGGCCATAGATGCGTAGCACGCATTCGGAGACGTCCGCCGACACGTGCTCGAGATTGACGATGGCATTTGCTATGGGTCGACCATTGGCATCAACCACAACGCCCGCGAGCAGGCCGCCGTTCAACAGCCTGTCTTCGGCATTGAAGACTTGTGCATGGGTCGATCCGCTGTCGAGGCCGATCGTGAGCACCAACAATAGAGTCAGTGCATTGAGCGTTCGATTCACCCAGAGGTGGCCACAGCCACCCGAAAGCGCAGAAACGCGAATCATGGCGTCCTCCCGTGGGGTCCGACAACGCGATGGGGGCGCAGCCAAGTACACCAAAATGCCGCCTGCGGCGGTCGTCTCACACCACCACCATCTTTTTGAGAACTGGAAATGCTACCCCCCTTAATCGGGAATGTCATCCCTAGTTATCCCTAGTTGTTCATTAAGTGGCTCATCAACGCCGCAGAAGGGTTGGTGCGCGTCGAGATCGAACATGCCAGGGTGAGGCCCTGACGCGCTATCTGAGCGATCTCAACGCGGATGAGGTCAGCCGGTGGCAGTTCGTCCAGATGCGTGCGGCCGCGGGCGGCGGCAGAAGCACCACTGTGGACAGAGGAGCAACGTGGCCGAGTTCGGCGAAGGCGCAAGGAGCGTGAACGCCACTTCTAGCGTCCGACACGCCGGCCGTGAGGGCGGGGTTTGGTGTCTGCTTCGCGGATGTGCAGTGAGGCTTGCGAGAGGCAGCTTCGGGTCGATTGCCGCCGAGGGTCTGATCAAGCAAGGCAGTCAACTCGGAGCGGATTGAAAGTCCAGGAAAACCGGCACCTGCAGCATACTGGTCCTCATGAGGAAAGGTGTCGCTTGGCTACGGAAAGCTTGGCCCACGGGATGCGCTCGCTGATGCCCGGCTTTTCTCAGAGTATGCGACAGAAAGGGTATGGAGGCCCCCCAGATCAAGTCATCATAGAGACGATCCGAGCCACCAGATCCCGGCATGCAAATTCTCGATCTGCGAACCAGTCGTGCAACCGATGTCCAGCGCCCGCCAGGCGCAGGACCTGCAGACTCCTGGCGTGGGTGGCACCGTATGTGTAGCCATCCTGTACCTCTGCGGGAATAACCTTGTCCTGCGATCCATAGACGACCAGCACCTTCCCCTCGTATCGACTTAGGGCCTCGAAGGCCGGTGAATCACCGAAAGTTTGCGTTGCGCGGATCACGGCGCGGAACGCTTCTCCGAAACGAGCACTCTCTGCACGCATCTCATAGGCTGCAGGACACAGCAGCACGAGCGCATCGGGACGAACGGCGTCAAGGATGCGGCAGGCCGTGTGCCCGGCCATGCTGGTCGCGACGATTAAGCGCGGGTGCGCCGGCCGCAGGCTATCGACGACCCGGCACACCTCCTCCTGACGCTGGCGCAGCGTCGCGTCCTCCAGGCGCCCACTGCTACGCCCATGCCCCGAGAAATCGAAGGCAGCGCTGGCCACGCCCTCGCTCGCCAGCTCAGCCCGCAGGTATCGCGTGTTCTCGGAACTGGTGCTGAGGCCGCCCCCATGCAGGAACAGCACGTATGCCGGATGCCAGGATCCGCACGGATCCCAGGTTGCCGTGGCATGCAGTTCCACGCCTTCGAAAGCGACGCGGAAATCGACTTCATTCATCGGGGGCCCCATGGGCTTCATTCGGGCCGGATGCCGCGCGCGCGGATCAGGCCACCCCAGCGGGAGCGCTCCCCTTCCAGGAATCGCGTGAAGTCCCGCGCCGGGCCTGGATGCAGTTCAGCCCCCATCTCGGCGAACTTGGCGATCACCTGCGGTTCGCTAAAGATCCGGTTGGTCTCGGAGTTCAGACGCTCAACGATAGCTGGCGACGTGCCGGACGGCACATACAGGCCGAAGAAGTTGTAGACCTCCATGCCGGGCATCCCCAGTTCCAGAAAAGTCGGCACTTGCGGCAACTGTGCAAGCCGCTTGCTGCCGGTGTAGGCGATCGCGCGGACCTTACCCGCCTGCACCTGCGGCAGCGCGGTGACGGTGTTGTCAAACATCAGCGGAACCTGGCCGCCGATGACGTCGGGCATGGCCGGCGCCGTGCCGCGGTAAGGAACGTGAAGCACATCCACCTTCTGGCTCGACCTGAGCGCCTCCAGCGCCATGTGGCTGATGCTTCCCGAGCCGAAGGATGCAATGGCGATGGAACCTGGACGCTCGCGCGACCACGCCAACACATCCGGTACCTTCGCTTCTCGGAATCGCTCCTGAGCATTCGTTGCGATCAGCAGCAGCCCGTTGCGCTCGATCATCGACACGGGCGTCAGGTCCTTGCGCGGGTCGAAACGCAGCTTGGGGTACAGGGAGTCCGCCAGCGCGACGATGCCACCGCCGACCAACAGCGTGTTGCCATCCGGCTTGGCAAGCGCAACGTACTCCGTGCCGACCAGGCCGAACGCACCGGACTTGTTCTCGACGATAACCGGCACTTTCAGCGTCTTGGACAGCTCCTGGGCCAGCGTGCGCCCGATCACGTCGGTCAGCCCACCCGGCGCGAAAGGAACAACAACCCGGATGGTGTCGCGGGGCCAGGCCTGTTCGGCCTGGCTGGCAGCCACAGGCGTCAGCGCGCCAAGGGCCGTGAGGAACGGAAACAGGAATTTCAGAAGACGTGACATCGGAAGTCTCCAAGAATCAGAAAATGACGGACCTGCTCGATGTGGGCCAAGGCGAAGCCCCCCCGGCCCCACCGATCAGCGGGTTTGCAAGAGTTCGGCAGCGGAGGCGAAGCGCCGGCCCCAATGCAGCGGCGCCATTCCCGGCACGGGGCTGTCGAAGCACAGAACACGTTCGCCCAGCAGAGATCCGAGGTACACGGTCCTGCGCTCCGGCCCCGCAAAGCACAGGCTGGACACGTTCCCGAGCACGCTTGCGCCACAGGTCCAGATGCTGTCGCGCTGCAGGCGCCGCGCCTGCAGGTCGTCCACGTACCGCCGCACATGCGCTTCGTCCGTGTCGGCCAGTACCAGCTGGCATTCGCCATCGGGCCGCACCACGTAGACCTTGTTGCTGACGATGCAAGTCACCCAGGCGCCGCCGAAGGCATCGAAGCACACGCCATCGGGCTGATCGCCGGGTGCAAAGCTGCACACCGTCTCGCGATCGGTGAGCACCGGCCCGGGCCGCAGCCGAAACCGCGTCAGGCGCCGCGCGTGGGTCTCGTTGACGTACACGAACTGGCCATCTGGCGAGAACGCCAACTCGTTCGTGTAACCCAGCCCGTCGGCCACGATGCGAGTACCCCGGGCATCGTGCACCGCTATGTAGCCGTCCGCGACATCCGGGTACCAGCCCTGCATGCGAGGTATCCGGCGGGTGCTGACCGTGAACCACACGGTACCGGAGGCATCCTCCAGCACGAAGTTGGTCGGCGGCAACGGCCGCCCCTCCAGTTCAGTGACGACGGGCACGGCAGGCCCATGGGCACCCAACTCGTAGACGCCACCGTCCGTGTCCCCGAGATGCGCGACCAGCACCCGGCCATTACCACGCAACGCAATGCCGTTGGCATGCAGCGCGCGCCCCTCCAGGGTGGCGCCTCGGATCAACCGGGTCTGGCCATCCGGCGTGATGGCGGTAAAGCCTCCGCGCCGGTCCGACATCAGGAACATGCCCTCCTGGTTCGCCAGAATGCATTCCGGGCTCTTGAGGCCGGCGAACGCCGGCCGCAGATCTGCCGCCTGGATTCGGAAGTCATGCGGCAGCGGGTAAGGATGCGTGTGATACGCCTGCATCTCATTGCTCCTTACGGCTCAAGCTTGAGCTGCTGCTCTTTGACGATCTTTCGACGTACCGCGAGTTCGCGCTGAATAAGTTCCGCGAACGCGGCCGAGGTGCCGCCCTCCGGCTGTATGCCCGCCTTCTCGAAGCGCTGTCGCACGGCGGTGTCCTCCAGCGCGCGCGCCGCAGCGGCATGGAGCTTGTCGAGGATCGGCCGCGGCAGCTTCGGTGGCGCCACCAGCCCCATCCATGCCGTGTTGTCCATCGCCGGAATGCCGGCCTCGGTGAACGTGGGCACCTGCGGCAGGCTGGGGCTGCGACGAGGGCTCATGACGGCGATGGCACGTAAGGCGCCCGACTGGATGTGCGGCAGCATGGACGGCAGGTTGTCGAACATCATGTCGACCTGGCCAGCGAGCAGGTCCGAGATCGCGGGTCCGGCCCCCTTGTAAGGGACATGGACCAGATCGGTGTGCGTGAGCGCCTTGAACAACTCCCCGTCCAGGTGGCCCACGCCCCCTGCACCCGCCGATGCGAAGGTGCAGGGAACCGAGCAGCGCTTGAGCTGTGCCACCAACGCGTCCAGGCTGTTCACCGGAAGCCGGGCAGCATTGACCGCCAGCACCACTGGCACCGTGGCCAGAGTGATGACCGGCGTAAACCCGGTGACCGGGTCATAGGGATTCTTGGGGTTGATCGCCGGGTTGGTCGCCATGGTGGAGACGGTAGCCAGGCCCAACACGGAGGCGTCCGGTGAGGCCTTGGAGACGAAGTTCGCGCCGACCGCACCACCCGCACCGGGCCGGTTCTCGACGATGACCGGCTGACCCAGTTCCCGGGCGAGCACGTCTGAAACGGCGCGGGCCACGATGTCGGTGGCGCCGCCCGCAGCGAACGGGACGACCAGGCGGACCGGCCGATCGCTTGCCACCTGGGCGGTCGTTGAAAATGATGCGAGCAGGCTAAGGCTGGCTGCGGCTGCGCGCAGCAATCTGGAGAACTGCATAGGGATTCCTGAAAGATGTGGGAAGGTGGGGCGGTCCGCTCAGCCTTTGGAGGGATCGGCGGCGATGTCGGCCGCCAGGTCCGACGCGATGTGCAGGTATCCGCCACCGGGCTCCTGGCGCATGAGCGAGCCGCTGAAGGCCTGTTCGGGCAGGTTCTGTGCGGAATAAACGATGGCGTCATCCTGGTCGCTGAGGTTCTGCAGGTCGTGCGCCACCCAGGCCGGCACGTAGAAGCTGTCGCCTTCCGACCAGGTAATGCGCTCGTCGCCAATCACCGAAGCCCCCTCCCCTTTGAGCACAAAGTACAGATGCCAGAACGAGTGGCTGTGCATCCGCCCACGCTCGCCCGGCCCCAGGGCCTGGACGATCAGCGAGATGCTGCCGTTCAAGGCAAAGGCGCTGGGCTCGTCGCTACGCGTGAGTGCCATGGCCCGCGTGAGCCGCTGCTGGCTGGTGGGCTGGGCCGCCAGCGCAGCGTCCACCTCGGGCTTGCGCCAGATCGCAGGTTGCCCGACAGGCTGGGCGGTTCGCTCCAGGTAGTGGGCGAAATCAATGAGATGACCCTTCATGGCTGTGCCTCCTCGGTGGTGGCCAGCAGGACGCTCAGGCAGATGCCCTCCATCGCCAGCTCGAGCTCCTGCAGCGTGGGATAACTCGGTGCCAGGCGCAGGTGGCTGTCGTGCGGGTCGTGCCCGAGGGGAAAGGCCTTCCCGGCCGGCACCAGCGCGATGCCCAGCTCGCTTGCCAGATCCACGACACGGCGCGCACAGCCGTCGCGCACCTGCAGGCTCACGAAGTAGCCGCCGCACGGCGTGGTCCAGCTCGCCAGGCTGCGGCCGGACAGTTCGCGCTGCAAAGACGCCTCGACGAGTGCGAACTTGGGTGCGAGGATGGCCCGATGGCGAGCCATGTGCGCGCGCAGTCCCGCCGGATCGCGCAGCAGCCGCACGTGGCGCAGTTGGTTGAGCTTGTCCGGCCCGATTGAGCGGATACCGGCGTGGCGGGCGTACCAGGCCATGTTGGCTGCGGAGGCCGCCAGCAGGCCCAGGCCTCCACCCGCGAAGGTGATCTTGGAGGTCGAGCCGAAGACCAGCGGCCGATCGGGATGGCCGGCCTGCGCGGCAAGCGCGAGGATGCTGGGAACACCCTCTTCCACATCGGTCAGGTGGTGCAAGGCGTATGCATTGTCCCAGAAGATCCGGAAATCGGGCGCTCCCGTCGCCATGCGCGCCAGGCGCTCAACGATCTCGGGCGCATAGGTCTCGCCCGTGGGATTGCTATAAACAGGCACGCACCACATGCCCTTGACCAGCGGATCGCGCACCTGGGCTTCGACCGCGTCCATGTCGGGTCCGCGGCCCGTCATCGGCACCGGCACCATCTCGATGCCGTAGGCCTCGCAGATGGCGAAGTGGCGGTCATAGCCCGGCACAGGACACAGGAATTTCGGCCTCTGCGTCTGCCAGGGCGCCGCGCCGCCGGGCACACCGTGCAGCAGCGCGTACACGATCGCGTCATGCATCAGCGCGAGGCTGGAGTTGTTGGCCACCGCAACCTGCTCGGGCGGCGCGCCCAGCATTGGCGCAAACAGAGTCCGCGCCTCCAGCAACCCCAGGGGGCTGCCGTAGTAGTTGCGGGCATCGCCGCCCTCCTGGGTACGGTAGCCGCCAAGGCCAGGCCATTCGAGCATGGCATCCGACAGCGCGACCTGCTCGGTGGAGGGCTTGCCGCGCGTCATGTCGATGCGCAAGCCCCTGGCTTTAAAGGCATCGAAATGCCGGTGCCAACGCTGGCGGTCGCTGGGAGTCCAAGGAGTAGGCACCGGTGCGCGCGCGGAAGCGGATGGAGCCGCAAGGGCTTCAGTGGTGGTTGGCATGGGGAAACTCCAGAGAAGACATCGCTGCCGCCGGGGCCGCAACGATCAGATCGAGTTCAACGCTCGCGCGTTGAGGCAATTGGCGAACGCCGACGGCGGTCCGCGCGGCCCGGCCGTTGGAGCCGAACAGTTCTACGAGCAGGTCGGAGGCCGCATCGGCCACATTGCTGTGCTGAGCAAAATCCGCATCGCAATGCACGAAGACCTGCAGCTTGAGGATTCGCTCGACGCGATCCAGGGTGCCCAGAGCCTGGCGCAGCACGGCCAGCGCACGCAGCGTGCACAGGCGTGCGCCCTCGCGCGCCTGCTCCAGCGAGACCTCCGTGCCGACACAGCCCGTCACGGCGACCTTGTCGCCCACGCGCGGGAGTTGCCCGCTCAGGTACAGCAAGCCACCGTGCGAGGTCAGCAGTTCGTAGTGCGCCGCTGGCGAGACCTTGGCCGGGATCTCCAGGCCGAGCTCGCGTGCACGCCGCTCGGCGGAATGGGATATGGCGGTCGCATTCATGGCCGTCCTCCCAGTCCATCGGCGTCGTCGCGGGACAGGCAACGCGCGAACACCGCCGGATCGACGTTGCCGCCGGAGCAGACCACCAGCGTGTTTCGCCCCTGCAGATCCACCTTGCGCGCCAGTACTGCGGCCAGCGCCGCCGCTCCGCCCGGCTCCAGCACGAGCTTGAGCGAGGCGAAAGCGAAATACATCGCGTCCAACACCTCCGAATCCGAGACAGTGACGCCGCACGCCCCATGAGCTTGCAATACCGGCAGGGTCAGTTGACCCGGCGTTGGGGCCAGCAGCGCGTCCTGGATGGAACCGGATCTGCGCGTATTGGTCAGTGCAGTACCCGCCTGCAGTGATCTTCCCGCGTCATCGAAGCCTTCGGGCTCGACCACCACGATGCTGGCTTGCGGACAGGCCGCGCGCAATGCCAGCGTCCAGCCCGCCGCCAATCCACCACCGCTGCAATTCACCAGGGCCGTGTCCACGGGCTGGCCCTGCATTTGGGCCAGCGCTTCCAATGCGCCAGTGCCCGCTCCGGCCATGATGAGTGGGTCGTCGAAAGGCGGCACCAATGTCAAGCCGTGCTGCGTGACGAGCCGCTGGCCGATGGCCTCGCGGTCATCACGGTCCCGGTCGTACAGGATCACCGTCGCACCCCGCATTCGGCACCCATCGATCTTGATAGCCGGCGCATCGGAGGGCATGATGACTGTGGCGGGCACGCCCAGCATCCGGCCGGCCTGCGCGACCGCGAGGGCATGGTTCCCCGAGGAATAGGCCACGACGCCGCGTGATCGTTCCGCACTCGACAGCGCCAGGATGCGGTTGCAGGCTCCGCGGAACTTGAACGAACCGCTGCGCTGCAGATTCTCTGCCTTGAGGTAGACACGCCCGCCTGTGAGCTCATCCAACTCTGCGGAGCGCAGCAAGGGCGTAGTGATGGCCCAGTCGTGCAGTCGCTCGGCGGCCCGCTCCACATCCGGCACGTTGGCCGCGAGCGCAGCAGTAGCAGTGGGGATCGGCGTCATCACGGCGCCTCCACAGAACGGTACGCCATCGGCGCGGGGGCATCCGTCCCTGCCCCGCCCTGACCGACCTCCGCAGTGCCCGGCACCAAGGTGGGCGCGAGCAACCGCTGCGCCTGCTGCAGCACCTGCTCGTAGCGCGCCCGCTCACACGCGATCTGCTCATCCGTCCAGCGCCAGAAGCCGTGCCGGCTCTTGGTACCGTAGCGGCCCTGGTCCACCTTATTGCGCAGCGTCCGGCTGGGCACGCTGTCATTACACAGGGTCGGATAGATCGACGAAGCCGCCGCGAACTGCGTATCGAGCCCAGCGAACTCCTTCTGCAAGATGGGACCAGCGGCTACGTAGCGAAAGCCGAAACCAAAACGCACAGCGGCATCCACGTCCTCGGGCGTCGCCAGGCCCTCGTCGATGACCGAGAACGCCTCGCGCATCAACGCGTGCTGAATGCGGTTGGCCAAAAAGCCCGGCACATCGCGGTTGACGCGCACGGGGATGCGACCGACGTCAGAGAAGATCCGCATCAGACGGTCCATCGCGTCGTCCTGCGTGAACTCACCCTTGGCAATCTCCACCAAGGGCACGAGATGGGCGGGCAGGAAGAAGTGCGCGTTGGCCATCCGGGCGCGGCTCTTGCAGTCTCGGGCAATGTCCGTGATACGCATGCCGCTGCTGTTCGAGCCAACGGGTACGTGCTCTGGTACCAGCGCATCGAGTTGCGCAAAAACCGTCCGCTTGACCTCCAGCCGTTCAGTCACCGACTCGATGACGATCTCGACGTCCGACCAGTCCACGTCCTCCAGCGTCGGCCGCAGGCACAGCAGATCTGCGCACAACTTTCCGCCCATCTGCGTCACGGACTGGGCCACATGGCTTCGCACTGCCTCCCACTCGCCAGTCTCCGGGGCTACGACCTGAGTCCGCCACCCAGATTTCAGAAAGATCGCGGCGATATCCCGTCCCATGATCCCGCTACCAACCACAACAGCTTGCTTATCACTCATACTCGACTCCTTGGTTCACTGCCATCCAACAAACCGAACTGTATGCACAAAACTCCATACAGTTCACTCATATCGTGCAAGAAGTGTATGTTATCTGTACGCAGATCGCAAGCAGGCGATGAAGAAAAATCCGCGCGCTGGAAAGCCGCTATCGAAACCATGGGAGGTCCGCTGTATCTGCGCATCGTGGAACTGCTGACGCAAGAGGTTCGTGAGGGGCGACTCATGCCTGGAGCACCGTTGCCGTCGCAGCGCGAGTTGGGCAGACAGCTTGGGGTGAACTTCACGACCGTGACGCGCGCCTACGACGAGGCCAAGCGAATCGGGCTGGTGCAGTCGCACCATGGCCAGGGCACCTTCGTGTCCGGGGACAAGGACCTGACTCGCTCGGGCGTCGAGGTGCAATCCGAAGAAGCAGTTCGTGAGCCCATCGATCTCACGTCCACTTGGCCGCCGAACCTGGAGATCGCCTCAACGCTGGCCGCCGCCGTGCAGCAGCTGACAGGCGAGCGCAGCTTTGACTTTCTGGCACGACGCGCCGGCGCCGTGCCGGCGCTGGACCTCGCGGCCGGACGCGATTGGTTGCAGCCCCGCTTCGACGCGGCGCTCGATGGGCGCATCGCTATGGCCTCGGGGACGCGCAATGCCTTGATCGCCCTACTGTCCAGCTTGGTCGGAACCGGCGGGAAGCTGCTGGTGGAGTCGATGTGCTGGCCTACGGTGCGCACCCTGGCCACGGTGCTGGGCATTCAATTGGTACCGGTCGCGTTGGATGGCGAGGGCATCCTTCCGGACGCCCTGGACGCGGCGGCCCAAGCCTCACAGGCTACCGTGCTGTACTGCGTGCCGACGCTGCAAAATCCCAGTGGCGCGGTAATGAGCCTGGGCAGACGACGTGCGCTCATCGAGGTCGCACGCCGGCGTGGTCTCACGATCATTGAGGACGATGCATACGGAAGCCTGCACAGTGCTCCGCCGCCACTGATCGGCGCTCTGGCACCGGACATCACCTATTCGATCTTCGGTCTGGCCAAATTGATCTCGCCCAGCCTGCGCGTGTCCTACGTGGTCGCGCCCGAAGCAGCAAAGGCCGAACGACTCGTGGACATCCTGCGGGCCACCATGCAGTCAGCTCCAGCCCTCGAAGCAGCATTGGTCACCCACCTTATCAAACACGGCCAACTCACCACCTTGATCGATCAGGTCCGCACAGAAGCCAGGGCCCGCCACGCCATGGCTACGCAGTTGCTGGGCAATCATGCCGCCGCAATGCCGGAGGAAGCCCTTTTCTTCTGGTTACCGATGCCGGTTCCCTGGGATGCGTCGGATTTTGCAATGCGGCTGCGCCGCGAGGGTGTGGTCGTGGCGCCAGCCAAGGTGTTTTCTCTGGATCCAGCGACGGCGCCCAACGCCGTGCGCATTGCCTCCGGTGCGGTCTCGTCGCGCGACGAACTGTCGCTCGCCTTGGAACGTGTTGTCGGCCTTTTAACGCAGAACCCCTCGCTGCTGAGCGCGATCGACTAACAACTCACCGTTGGGGCTGGGACGCAGGTATGGAAATCAGCGGTGAGGCAACAGAGGAGCATTTAGGGCGCCCCCTTTGTCCTCTCAGGATGTGTCTTGCGCCAACCGTTCGAACTCAAGTAGAGCGGAAGGCGGCAAACTCAATGCCTGCGCCAACAAGCAGATATTGCGCAACGCAATGTTGCGAAGTCCACGTTCAACTTCGCAGAGATAGCTTCTTGACAGCCCACTGCTTTGAGCCAGTGCTTCCTGCGACACCCCTGCCCTACGGCGCGTGGCAGCAAGGTGGCGACCGAAGCTGACGAGGGGATCATATTCAAGTTCCATAGCATTCCTTTGGCTAGAACGCTATCGGCTCGCTTGCTATCAGGCCACGCTGAATAAGTGCACTCGCTATCAGAACACTCTCTATGAGTAACGCTGACGGACCAGTTCAGATGCACGACAAGGCGCCCCTCGCCTGATGCGATCACGGAGCGATGCGGGGATGTCTAGGCGCGCTACTGCACCTAGACAAGTTCATCCATGAGTTCATCCAAGCTGGGCCGCGGGCGTGTCGCCACGCGCAATTCACGCAGCCCCAGTAGCTTTCCTATCTCGCGCTTGCTTGCGCCACGGCGCAACAGTCGATCCGTCACCGTGTGGCGCACCTTCTGCGCCGAAAGTCCGGGAATGCCGATCCGGTGAAAAATCTTTCGGTACGCATAGTGGATTTCCGCGCACAGTGAGCGCATCCCCGAGACGGAGGGAATGCACTCGATCAAGAAGGCACGCTCCTCCTTTGAAAGGAACAACGGGGCGCATGGGTCAAGCCCACGATAGGACAACTTTGCCAGCCGGGACGCCGATTTGTCCCGTTCGTCCTGGCCAGTACGTGTTGCGAGGTAGGTGTCGATTGCGTCGCAAGCGGCCGAACTGGAGAAATACAGCGGCCGAAGCACGTTGTTCTCAGCGACGCATGCGCGTACCTGCGACTTGATTCTGATCGTGCCATCCTCGTTCAGATAGTCGGCGACCTCCAAGCGTGCCACCTCAATCGGTCTCAGACCAGTGGCTAGCAGGATCCACACCATTGCCACGTCACGCTCCGGTGTCACCGTGCGCAAGCGCACGCGACATATAGCCTTCCGAATGTCCTCGTCCGACAGCACTACTTGCGCAGCCACTTCGATACACTTCTCGGCTGGGCTGTAGCACGCCAGCGCCCCCTCAATAGCTTCGTGATGCCCGCGAAGCTGCCTCACGAATTTGGCCCGGCTTTCGTTAAGGCCGTCGACACCTACCTCATGGATCAATCGCAACACGAGAGCCTTCACACGACGCTCTACGGCAGTGCGTGTGAGGCCATGGTCGCGGCCAGCGGCCCCATAGGTCATTCCGCTGATGACCGCCAGCAACAAGGTCGTGGAGAGCGTCAACCATTCCGCATCCATTTCGAGCATCCGTCAAGCATTCGTTGACTCTTGATGCTGCAGAACGTAGAGATTGATTGCCAGCGCGAAATCACCCCAAATTCAGGCGATTTCGGCAGACTTCCCGGCAGGGCTGCAGCCGCCATTTGCTCCCATGGACAAAGTCACATTGCGCTCTCCGTGATAGGCTGCCTGTGCACTGGCCTGGTGCGGTGTGAAGTGCGGGCATAAGTCGCCAATCGCCGCAGCCCAACCGAGTTCTGCCGGACAAATGCAGCCTGCCCCCATCGTTCGAAGACGTACTCGATATTCATCCGCGAAATATAACGAATGTGGCGCTCAGCCTAGATGTTCAGGGAGCGCGTTGCCGCCATCCAGGGAAAACATCCTGTTTTGGATAGGCCTCAAGTCTGCTGCTGGTGAATCGGCTTACAGAGCCTTCTTCACCGCTTCACGGAGAGATCCGAAAAAAACGGCTCTGAAGTACAGGGCAGAACTGCCGTCGAGGGAAGCGAATTCGCGAACACGGCTAAGATTGTGAAAACCATTGATAGAACGTCGGAGACGGAAAGCACTTGGGTTCTGAGATCGACGAAACAGCCTGACTATGGCACGGCGTCGCCGGCATGACGCGAAACCACATCGGCGCAGCCAAAGACTTGCCTCCGGCTCGAAGCTAGTCGCCTCGCTCGATAGCAAGCTTCACCAGCGATGCCATCTTGATTGCACCATCGCTCCCCTCGGCCAACAGCCCGTCAACGGTACCTAGCCTATCCTGCATAGGCTCATCCTGGCTAACCTTCAATTTGCCGACGAGACGCTCAATCGGAATTTCAATGCCAACCACAGCACGAATCATCTTCTCGACGTAGTCCGCCGGTGCATCTGCGACTTTCCACGGCGATGCCCGCGTGGCTTCGTTGACTGTAGTTAGCCGGACTAGCAGCTCATATAACCAAACCGGATCGTCAACTGCACGGGCCACTCCATGTACGTGGGCAACCGTATAGTTCCACGTCGGCACCACCTTGCCATCCTCTTTCTTGGAGGGATACCACCCTGGCGTGATGTACGACTGCGGTCCCTGAAACATGACAACGGATTGCACCGAGTCCAAGAGCTGTTCCCACACTCGATTAGCCCGAGACACGTGGCCAAGTAGCGTCCCGAACGGCCCGCGAGACCTGTCAAGCACAAAGGGAATATGATTGGCAACTAGCCCCTCGTCGGTAACGGTAACCCAGGCCCCCAAGGGGTAGGCCTCGATCACAGCCCGCGCGCCCTCAAGGTCAGGCATTGCATGGTAATTTGGTACGTACATAAAACTCTCATGATATAGGTTGATCAACGGCGCAACACTATCAGGGCTCGGCCTGGAAAACCATGCATTACACGGCAGGCCTCTATCGGCAATCTTCATCGCGATGAGCGTTCAGATACAAGGTCTGCCACTATGAGCAATCGACCGTTGGACACCATGCTCACAGGGACAGGGTGCCAACGCGACACGCACGGTACAGAATTTTATCGACGAACAGCTGCGTAGCGCCCTCCAAGCGCTCCCTATATGCTAAGGCAAGTCAAGCGTAGCCCCCGTCTTGGCCGCCGGCGATGCATCGAGCTGCAAGCTCGCATCCAAGCCCACGAACGCTTGAGTAGCAAATGCATCATCATCGACGGCAATAAATTGCTCGCGCCATTCGCAGTACGACATCGGACAGCGCCTTATCTCAGAATTACCTCAGCAAAGCTCCGCTTCTATTAGAATGAAATATCGACAAGAGCGGCCCAGTCATCAGTGTAGTCACCAAAGCCATAATTACCATAATTGAAAACAACCGTGACGTAATAATTCCCAGGTCAAGTCCAATATTTAGGACAACCAACTCCATTAGTCCACGCGTATTCATTAGTGCACCCAGAGATAGTGATTGCCGCCAAGTATGACCCATTGCCCGCGCGGCAATTGCTCCCCCCCCGAGCTTACCAAGTGTCGCCAAACCAATTACCACAGCGCACACAAACCAATCATACATATTATCGATAAGCGCAAGATCTGTTCGCAACCCGGCGTAGCAAAAAAATAGAGGCAGCAGGACCACCGTGGCAAAAGGCTCAATTCGTTGCTCTACAAAGTGACGAATGGCAGAGTTACCTGAGGCCGCAAATCCGGCCATAAATGCACCAAAAAGTGCATGAATACCGATGAATTCCGTCAACAAGGATGAACCAAACACCAATATGACAATCTGGAACATCGTCTTCCCTGGATTGATATTAGGATCCACTTTCAATTTATCAAAATAAGGCTTGATAAACCACAACATAGCCCCGCAGTACACGAGAGATGTGATCAATGTCATTGCTGTGCTAAGCATGCCCTCCGCTCGAGCAAAGGCAATAATCCCCGCCAATCCGAGCCATGCAGTTACATCATCAATCGCAGCGCATGCTAGTGCCAGCCCGCCGAGTGGTGAACCAAGCAATCCGCGCTCACGACATATGCTCGCCAGCACTGGAAACGCCGTAATGCTCATAGCAATGCCGATGAATAGCAAAAAGGCTCTGACATCTACCGAGCTTGGGGCGTAATTCCTGTAAAGCCAGACAGCCATTACCGCGCCAAGTAGAAACGGTAAAAATATGCTGAAGTGACTAATCGCGAGTGCAGAAGAGGTGTTTCGCCTAATCGAACGTCCGTCAAGCTCTAAGCCTACGCAAAAAATAAAGAACACCACCCCAATTTGACTTAGCGCCTTCAGTGCATCAAGTGATCCAGGCGAAAAGACAAACTGATGGAGATTCGGAGCAATCCATCCAAAAAATGATGGACCGAGCAGAATGCCCGCAATCATTTCACCAACTACTCGAGGCTGCCCAAGTACGCTCATGAACACGCCTGCAATTTTGGCAGCAGCAACTACCAATAGCACTTGAAGCAGGAAGATGCCCAAGGACCCGCGCAAGTTCGCTAGGAAAGGGAGATGCACCTCCCCCTCAGATTTAGATGGCGCGATACCATCAGTGACCCCAAGCAAAGTCGGAGCAAATCGGAGCAGTAAGGCTATAGCCAAGCCAAAAATGACTGTTAACCCAAGGTACACGATCACTTGTTTCAACGCAGGCCGCCCCATAGCGGCCTGTCCATGATTGCTCAAATGAGCTGTCACAGATTTTCCTCCAATTGCTGCAGATCACCCGACACCCATATTTTCTCCAGTCCAGGCACTGAGGGATCAGCGGACTTATCCGCACATCCAGCAGGCAATGCAATTAACTCTGCATATGTCAGATCAGAAGGGTTAATTTCCGCCAGATCCAGAGGCATTCCACCGTCATGAATCTGTTTATAGGCCTGCAGAATCATCCATTTAGCTATGCTCTCACATATGGTGATGTTCTCCAAAACCCGGTGTTCTAGGGCAGGGTCAGTGTGCCGCACCACCATTCCCTTATGGAAATCATGCAAAAAATCGATGTCAAACTGATCAACGTAGAAATTCTCATCCTTGGTGTTGACGGCCTGATCCCAATCCCGGAAGAATCTTTGCATATTTGCGGCAAGTGCCTGCAATTTACCAACCGCAGTTGACGAATTTGACAGAAAATCAATATCCGTGAATTTCTCATTGAAATATAACAGCGCAAAGACACCCCAATAGTAAGCATAGTCCCAAGTCAGCTTACATGTCATCACCTGTGGATTACCCCAAATGCGATACTGGTGATCGTAAATATTCAACGCGCCCCTAAAGAAGTCAAGTAAGGTTGCGTTATAAAATTCAATAACATTTTCTACGCTCTCACCATCCCTATCCCGCCGAATAATATCTGTAATAAAGGTATTTCCCAACGCAATAAAGTCAGATCCAGGAGAATAAAATGGATCAAGAAAAGGACCAGCCACACCGGTGATAAGGTAGCGATCACTCGAATAGACACGTTCACAGTCGTTTGAGAAATTAGCCATGATCTTGAAGTCCAACACCTTATCAAGATTTAGCTCGACAGCCCTCGCACATTGCGGCTCATATTTTCTGAGCCACTCAATCGCCAAATCCAAAGTCCGAATATCCCTGATCGGATGATAATCCGGATCCACCACGATACCCACGCTCGTAGCACCGGATGATAGAGGTATGAGCCATACCCAATAACCCTCTCCCATCAGATGATTTGTAGCGTACCGTCGTAGCTGGGGCTCCACCCGCCCACGCCATCCTTCATCTGTTGACCATTCATCAATGTCAATCTCGTCCTGAATGCGAAACCAAACGGAACCGCAATGGTGAGGAGACTCCTTCTTTAGTCGAAGCTTACGTCTCAGAATTGCCGTCTGCCCACTGGAATCAACAACCCATTTTGCACTTACCGAATCTTCCTTCCCCTGACTCTCATAAGTGATCACATGATTACTATCCGTTCGCAGATCAACATCAGTAACGACAGTGTTATCAAGAAAATGAACACCCTTTTCTAACGCCCTTTGTGCAAGAGCGTTCTCAAAAACGCCACGATCCAGCTGATACGCCGCGACTGTTGGCCAATGGCTATGCCCGAATTCTCCTCGACGTGCAATATCACTATTATCACCAGCCGTGAAATAGAAGCGCAGGCCTGGTTTAAGAATCTGTGACTCCTCCATGTGATCTCTCATACCGATTACAGTATGGAAATAGTGCCCTCCAGCCTCCACTGTAGCCTCACCAACCTTGTGCGCAGCCAAAGGAACCGGGTGGCTAGTTTTTTCTAGAACAACAACATTAAGTGTGGGCTCCTTCAGCTTCAGCTGGATTGAGAGACTTAGTCCAGCCAGCCCGCCACCCATAATTGCCACATCATAATTCTTCAGCTTCAACAATTCCGTTTTCATATTTTCCCCTATTAAAAACCTACAGACTCAGCCTAATTCAGTATGTCAAATACATTGCTTACTTCTGCTAAGGGTTGATTTGGAAGAAAGACCCAAAGACAGCAACAATGCAATTCCAAACATTAACTGCAAGAGATATATAGCATTACCCCACTCATTTTCGCCATTATTTACCAGTGGCATCAAAACGATAACAATGGCTGCCCCAGCATTACCTGACAGCATCAGCAAACTTACTGCAGCACCGGCCTGGGCTTTATTTGCGACCTCTTGGCACATTGCAAGAACTATCGGATAGCCTGGCAGGAAAAGAAAGCCAAAAAGGAAACCCAGCATAAGCAACCAAATAGCGCAATCTGTCCTAAAAAAAGGCTGAGCAATAATTAGCGCAGATAAGCAACAAAGAACAGCAATAGTTTTTCGGAGGCGCCATCGATCTGCAAGCACCGGAATAATAAGGCAGCCAGCAATTCCTCCAGCGATGATGCAAGCACCCGTTAGACCCGCATCTATTGCATCAATACCCTGCCGCTTTAAAATCGGTTCAAGCCAAGTGGTTAGCCCGTTGAAGGCCCCATATGCGACAAACCAAAGTAAATACAGCTTAACTAACGCACGGTTCCAGCGTATTTCATTCAGCACCGCTCCAGTCTTTTGTGTCCCAAGCGACACAGCCTGGTTTACCACCCTCATAGTGGCAAAATAGAAAATGGCTGTGATGAACAAGGTGGTCAGTGCAAAAATCAGCATGGTGGCACTGAATCCAGCTCGCGCATACAGGACAGGCGTCAGTCCAAGCCCTATGGCCATACCGACAAGCATCCCAGCTGTACCAATGCCAGTGGCCGTGGCTCGACTGCCCTCATCGAATTGGTCGGCGACCAATACAGAGATGCTGTTGACGATATATGGCTGACCAAAAGCAATGCCAACCTGTCCAAAAAAAAGGCAAGCAAAGTTGCCATCAACAATGCGCAGCAGGGAAAATACAGCCGTTATAGCGCTACCGAAAAGTACTGCGTACCTGTACCCTTTCCGATCAATAAGTGCTCCCGCGTTCCAAGAGAGTAGTAGATACAGCAACGGGAAAACAAGCAGAAGAAGACTGACCGCCATATCTCCGATCTGATATTTCTCCTGAATTATTGAAGTAAGCGGTGCAATATTGAGCCAAAGCATATGACTCGCAGCTACAACTCCGAAATACGCCGCCAAGACAAGCCATCGCCTATACATTAGGCTACCTCAACAGCCTGGTTGGCAGATGCAATGCAGGCACGGAGGGCGTGACTTCCTCGCCGGATGAAATGCATCGAATAGGAAACTGCATCTAATTTCTTCGCAATATACGCTGCCACATTTCCAGGATCGCGACCGCAGGTGAATACATCGACAGCAATGTAATTATTCTCAGGATATGTATGGTACGAGCAATGCGACTCAGACAGAAGAAAAAATCCAGTCACACCGCCGCCGCCTCCTTCAAATTTATAATGGTCATAGCCGATGACAGTGAAGTTACTCAGAGCTTCTCCAAAGATGGCCTTTAAAGCCTGAGGATCTTTCAGGACGCCATTGCCGCGAACCTTGTAGTCGATGATGTAGTGATACCCGGTATCATCCATAATATAGCTCCAGTTATATTTTCCGATAAAGATGAAACGACCATAGCCGAGTAAGCTCGCTCGAAGCCATTAACGGATGCGCCTCAGTAATATCAATAAAGCCATCCAATATTGGAGCTGGGCGCCTCAGATGCGCACGCACAACAACTAATGCTTGCTCCAATAATCCGGGTCGAATTTTTTGAAGGAAATTCTCCTCTTCACTTGGCTGCAAAAAGGAGGGAACATCTGATAAAGATAGGAAGCCGATACCTCGGTTGCCGATGGCAGCCGCCTCAAATACATCTCCTTCAACATAGTTGATTTCACAGGCCTGCACAGCAGCTTTAGCCTTGGAAAACACCTCGGCATTACATTCGATTGGATAACCTTCGCGGTAGAGGATTCGACCAAAGAAAACCATCTGCAGAAAAAAGCTATTCACAGCAGGCTGCTCGGTTAGCAATTTCTCAAATATTTCTTGATAGATAGCGAAATGGCTCTGCGCACGATTCTTTTTTGGAAAATCACCCTTGTAAAGAAGCGAGTTAAGCGCCGTCGAATTTCCTAGCAAAAGCAGCACCAATTTCCAGCGCCAATGAGGAAATTTATTGCGGTAGTAGGACTGCTGTTCCTCGAGCGTATTAGCCTTGAAAATGCCTGCGCCGGCCTCACCCGTCAGGACACATGTCACCTTGGCAATCTTCTGCAACATACGCTCAAATTGTCCTAGGTAGAGAATAGAGCCCCACTCGATGCCATTGAACATTGCCTCCAGTTGGGTTCTCGCGTGCTGTGAGAGCGGTAAAGCTTGGAAAATTTCTCTGCGATCGCTTGCCGATATTGAGTCGTCGTACCCCAGAAAGCCTTTAAAGCATGCCAAATCACATGCCTTAAGCAATGCAATTCGAAGTTCACAAACAGCGAGCTGTGGCGCACTGATGTCGACGCACGTCAAGCGCTGTGGAAAGCGGGCCAACAAAGGAATGACCCGACTCCCGCAGTCTGCAACGGCCATGACATGGGTACATTGCTCCGGCAACAGCAACATCTCAGGAGTCGCATCCTCATCCCCCAACGTATAGTTGAGACTTGTGAAATATTGCGCCATCTTCAGATAGTCACCAATGCATTGAGGAAATCGTAACGCTTCGATCTGCCCGACACCTGATCTGCATACGCTTTATGGCAAGCATTGAGTACCTCTCCCGTCAGTACTAATGTGTTCTCCATAACCACTTCAATGGCCTCGAGATCTTGTTGCGACTTACACGTGCGCACAATGATGTTTTTGATGTCCTCAAAGTGCTTTGCATCAATATCCGAGTGCGCAATGAAAAATGTCATCTGTGATGTTTCAAGACCAAGATGCTTCTGCAGCTTTCTCAGCAGTGGGTTGATATACTTGTAGCAGCTCTCAGCCCAATATGAGTACCCCAATCGCTGCAACGGATTGCCAGTCTGGGAAATGCGATATATATAGGAAATAAGTACTTCTGTTTCGAGCAATGGGGCGGGAATGGCAGCATTGCTCGTCATCAAGCCGAGTGACATTACGTCATGCAGTGCCATTTTTTCATGACCAACTTCCTCAGAGGCGTGTTCGAGGCAGAATTTCATATACGGAGAAGAACACTCAGGGCGCATACCAACTAGGGCCTGGTTACGTGCGTTGTGCTGCGTATAATGAAATGTTTCAATCATGTAGATTGAGTACAGCTCTTTTGTAATAGTGTTCTCATCAATAGCACGCAGCAATGGCGAGGTGTTTATGAGATTAGTCCACAATACATCCAGCCGTTGATCCAGGTTAGCAAAGTAAGCATCAAAATTGATGGCATTTTTCTCTTGATTCATATATCACTCCTATATTGCAAGTAAAGATTCCTTTTCAGAAAATATTTTCTGCTGACGAATTTGTGCCGCTATACGCTCAATCGGCGCTGCCATAGATTGCCAGGAGCTGGCGAGCAGCCAATATTTGCCATTATTCCTGTGCGGCAATATCAAGGGGGCATCCATAATACGCACCAAGCCATAGCGCTCAAAGAGACGCGTCTGAGCAGGTCGACACATTGCGATAACACCAGCTTTGCCAAGATCCAGTGCTCTAAGACATCCCAATGCCATTAATTTCTCCGCCGCCGTGCGAAATCCAGCATCCGCAGTCATCACTAGCCGCCCAAATTCCATGTGCCCTGCATAAATATCAGCCATCGGCGGCACGCCCATTTCCGTCAACAGTTCGAATGGCATTTCAGTTAATCGAATAGCACCGATTAATTGCGAACTGCGCCACACGCTCAAATGCAAACTTCGTTGATCTAGCTCATGGTTTTTCGCAATACTTTCATCATCTGTGGAACACAGATATGTCGCACCACGATTTTGGTACTCATTGAGGCGTAGTCGACGAATTTCCGTCATGCCGTTTGAAGAGGGATGCACGCTCCTCACCACCAATCTTGATTGTTCAGATCTCGATATCGTCCAAAGATCGGCCTTGAAGGCAGACAATTCCTTTAAATTCATTTATTAGTCACCCAATGGTCCGATGAATTTCTCCACCGGCACCGATTTAAATCTCTATATCGCAATTACGGCCAGGAATTTGATATTTGCGATCTCAATATTTATTCAAATGTATATTTCAGATCTCTAGCTATGGTGACTTCGCCTTGTCTAGTTGACGTGCGATACGCTGAAAAGTGGCCAATGTTAAGAGGACGTCTTGCTCTGCCTCGTGCTCACTTAGCTTCACAATCACGGTCCTATGCCTGGGGTTCACGTAGATGAATTGCCCATGAATCCCAATGGCTGAATAATCACCATCGCTGTTATCGGGTGGTATCCACCAATTATTGCTATATCCGAGGGATCGCTTCACATCCAGCTCAATAGGAGATGACAGGCTTTCAACCCAGGATCTATCGAGCAACTGCTGCCCATCCCACTCGCCCTGATGCAAATAAAGACTTCCAATCTTGGCAAAGTCCCTTGCGGTGGCATTAAAGCAGCAGAAGGTTTTCTCCACGTTGTGGGCTGAGCTATCGACGTTCCATTTAGCGGAGAACTCAGCACCAAGTGGCGCCCAAAGCTCGCGCGCCATATACGACGATATCGACATACCCGTGGCTTGACTCAGGGCCCTTCCAAGCACCTGTGAGTCAACACTTCGATACTCAAATTGGGAACCTGGCGAAAATCTTAGGCCATTAATTTGACTAATAAATTTATCAAGATCTGTTGTCAGATACATCTTGACAATTGGCGCCCATAAGGTCGTGTAGTCATCTACTAAATCGATGCCGGAACGCATATTTAGCAAATCGTCCACATGAATATTTCGATAGCGTTCATCCAAGCTGAAATTCGAGGTGTACATTCCCAGTTCATCGTGTACTGATATTTTCTTTTGTTTGACAGCAACTCCAACCAATGCCGAGACTAGAGACTTCGAAACTGAATAGGATGGGAAAAGCGTATTTTTTTTGGCATTACCGTAGTAGTTTTCCACGACCAACTGATCATCGTGTACGACTAGAAATGCCTTAGTTTTCGTAAGTGCGAGAAATTGCTCCAAGCTCACCGTTAATCCGTCTCTCCATTCCGTTGACACCGCCAAAGGAATTGGGGCCTCTTTATACGGACGCGTCGCATTTGCAGCCGGAATTTCTTCAAAATCAAATAATTGATAGCTCTTTGATGGAGGCACCAAATTAGTGGCCAGTGCCAATATGACTGCAGGACTAGGCAGGTCGTATATATGACAGACAGAGATAACTAATAGAGCACATGCCGCCATGGCGGACAGCGGCCATAAAATCAATCTTTTCACGCTCACATGCATTGTTCTTTTAGGCATATTTATTACGACCCTGTTTATTTTGATGTGAACTCACTTCATCATTCTGCCTAATAACAGTCACCCGTCCTATAGCCATAGCCCCAAGTATTGCCGCATACTCCTTGAAATTTATATAAACTGCGTCCTCAGGCATTTCATATTTACCTACAAATGGACGACTGAAGAACTTCGGTTTTGTATGATGCAAGGTATGCTCTCGACTATCCTGATGTGCCATAAACAAGAACATACGATGAGCTATATTTTCAGCAGAAAAATTTCTAGTCTTACTTGCTCTATATTTGATATCCCCTTCAACAATGAGATTTCCGTGCTCAATCAGCTCATGATGATGGTGGAATACAGAAACTGCCCAGATGGAACATGCATAACTAATTACTACATTCGTCAATGGGGCCGAGAAAAATATCATCGAGCCATATGCGACTGCTCCCCACAAGAGGAACGAACCTGTATAGGTTGCAAGAAATCTAATTGCTGATTGTGCTTTCGAAATACCGGCCTCTTGCCGGCCACCCAACATCACCAAAAACAGTGATCCAAAGACAATAGCAAGGCAATTGCACAAGCTGCGCAGCAATCTATTTTTTATCTCGCCAATGGGATAAAGCTCAAGATCACCATATGTGTTCACGCGGGAGTGGTGCGAGCGATGTCCAATATCGTAAAGATGTGGTTGGACAAATAATATGGTACAGAGGATTATAAAAAGTGCTCTGTTATACTTCGTATCGAAATATCTATGCCAGCATTCATGCTGGAAATATATCAATAGATTAGAAACATATATACCTGGGAAAATCAGAAATAAAATACCCAATCCCAGGTGCAAGCCCCACACATATGGCAGCACAAAAAAATAGCACCCCCAGGAAACTATGCATAGAGGCACGAAAAAACCACGCTTATAAACCCTCTCCCAAACGGACGAGATTTCCATTGTTACCCCTATAGATTCATAACCGATGTCAGATTGGACCAACTTATTCAATCAATGTGCATTTCTGCTGTCACATGCATTCATCTTAAAAATCTCATCGAGAGACCGTGAGTCACATTTGAATATAGACCCAATGGCTAATTCAAATTCGCTCACCTATGCTTTCGGATAGGACCTCGGTAAGTCAGTCTGACTTTTCATTTTTTTCAAGACAGGCCTATCCTTTTGTATAGGCGGCTTTCCCCTGCGAGAATATTTCTGCTGAAATATACGTGCAAGCGGTCTTATCTTCTTTGTCTATACGGGCATGTGGCAGATATCACTGACGACCGCTCTTATGTGTCAGTAGTATTTGTTTCCTCTTGAGCAACTTATATTGCATTTACTCTATAGCTCGCCTGCAAATCGCCTATTGCATCAATAGGAAATCTAGTTCTACGGGCAGTAAAAGGAGATACCATGCAAGCCTTCAGCGAAAATTTGCTGAGCTCACTCGCGTCAACACAAAGTGAAGATGAAGTATTTAATATGCTCTTGTCAGCAGCCAAGTCACTCGGCTTTGACTATTGCGCATATGGTTTTAAATTTCAGTTACCCGCGACAAACCCCAAGATTCTGATTCGCAGCAACTATCCAGATAACTGGCAGGCCCGCTACCGTGAAGCCGGCTATTTGGCGATAGATCCAACCGTTCATCACTGTCTGCGGACGACTTCGCCAATTATTTGGAGTGATAGTGTTTTCTCATCCGCGAAGCGACTATGGTTCGAGGCACGAGAATGCGGCCTCCGTGTTGGCTGGGCACAAGCTGTAGCCGATGCAGCGGGGCGTGGTATGTTTTCGCTGTCTCGTTCAAGCGAACCCCTAACGGTAAAGGAGTTGCTGGACATAGGCGAAAAAATGCACTGGTTAGTGCAAGCAAGCCACGTCACACTTTCTCTGCGCATGAAATCTCAAACCTCTCACTCCGCGGTCGATTTGCTAACCCTTCGTGAAATAGAAGTACTCAAATGGAGTGCAGATGGGAAGACCGCATCTGAAATTTCTGAGATTCTTTCGATATCGCTACCGACCGTTAAATTTCATCTAAAGAATTCAATCGTTAAACTAAATACAGCCAACAAGACTGCAGCAGTTGTTAAAGCACTTTTCTTGGGCTTACTCAATTAGAATGACGAGCAAATCTACTACTTACGAAGCTCCGTATCCCATGCTGTCTGCGAGATCATGCGCAGTGGTGGCAGGCACATTCAGTACCTAAGTCTGGAGCGAGAGCACGAACTATTCGCGCCGTTCACCGAACGCTCCGCGGCCGATGAAACACTCAAGGTCCAGGACATCCAGCATGCTCACGCAGCCCGCACAGGCCGGAACGTGGCCGCTTCAACGATGTCTGGCTGCTCGGCCGTTATGCGCCACGACGCAAGCGCATCCCAAGGCGGATCGACCCTGCAGTTCAGAAGAGCTTCAGAGATATGCACCACGGCACTTGAGCTTGGCCACTAAGTAGAGTTGATCTTTCTGGAAGACGGCCGCTTCGGGTTATGAACAGCCCCAGATCCACGCCGTCTATTTGGGGCGGAGTGCCACGGGACACCTCAGGATCGCGACAGCGCTAACGGCGCAATCGGTCAATCACAATTGCGTGTAGCGGCTGGCGCGAAAAAAGGGGCTGCGTGCCAAGCTTGATCGCAATGATCCGAAGTGCGGCTTCGCTCCGACTGCGCGAAACCGGGCGTGTCCCAGGTCTGCCAGATGGTGGATTTGGGCATCGCGCAGCCCTTCGCCATGAAATACTCGCTACGAAGTGGGTCAGTACTCCGGTAAGTTTCCCGGTAGTGCCCCTCCAGTGGTGTTCCCTTACGGGGTGCTTCGTGGTTCTCCGGCCTCGCAACCTTGATGTGACAAAACGCCCAGCATGGCAGGCGCCATCGTGCCGATATCGTGAAGGAGACTGCCATTCACAATCGTTTTGACAGATGCTCGTCGCTCAGTCGTTAACTCCGGGCCTGCGCGCCGCGCTTGCTCTAGCAGTCGCATCAGAAAACGGCGCTCACGGCTCGCACCGCGAGCGTCGAGAAGGCCCGCCACACAGGATGGGAGTCGGTGGAGTGTGGAGTCGGGCTGGATGATTTTCGGCCAACCACCGTCATGCGCCCTATCGGGCGGTTGACTGTGCGCTTGTGAGCTCGGTCTGCTCCAGCCACTCATACAACTCGTCGATATCCGATCCAGTTGGCTCAGGGCCGTGTCGGCCATCAGGTGCCAAGTGGCGCATTCGTCCGACTGGCGGGCACGTTCTAGTAGAGCCGCGAGTTGGGCCTGCCAACTCAACAGACGCTTTTTCTCGCGCTCAGCCTGCTTCCTGTCGGTGGTCCAGGCCATCGAGGGCAAGAAGATGCCTGGTGGCGGCTTGCGGGATGCCACAGTCGGTGTGAGTGCTGCCGTTTGCACCGGTACGTCCATAGGGAGACTTGACAATAGAGCTGTGGTGCCAATTTTTTCCAGTTGAAATGGGCACTTTTTGAGAGGGGTTTCGAGATCGGCCTTGGACCGCATCGGCTAGCACAGGGATGGCGCGCGTTGCAACACTCGCGCCAAGCTAGGCTCACCTGGCTGGGACGATACATCAGGTCACCGCCGCCATTCTCGTTTGGCCTTTCCAAGGAGGCGTCCCCTCCTTGGGCAGTCAACAATGCGCTCTGGAGTCGGACTTGCATTTGATGCTGTATAAAATTACAGTACTCATCATGACAGCCCTACTTCGTCCTGTTCCAAGCCCTCGCGCCGGGCCCTCCGCCGCTCGGGGCATAGACCTACCCGGCCTCTGGCTGGGCAGCGAGTTGGGCAACCAAGCCACAGTGGTCCAGCCGACCGGGTGGGAACAGCTCGACGGCGCCCTGCCCGGCGGCGGCTGGCCCAGCCGTTCCCTGATCGAGGTGCTGGTGGCGCAGCCCGCCATCCTGGAATGGCGCTTGCTGGGCCCGGCGCTGAAGCTCATGGCTGCGCAGGAGCGCCAGATCGTGGCCGTCGCGCCACCCCGGCATCCCTACCTGCCCGGCCTGCAGCAGGCAGGTCTCGATGAGCGGCGCTTCGTCTGGATCCAGGCAGACAGACCTGCCGAACGGCTTTGGGTCACCGAGCAGCTGATCAAGTCGAATGCCTGCGGCGCCGTCATCGCCTGGTTGCCTCAAGTCCGCCACGAGCAGTTGCGCCGGCTGCAGGTCTGCGCCCAGTCCTGCGACGGGCTGGTGTTCCTGTGCCGCCCCGAGTCCGCCCGGCACGAATCGTCGGCCGCGCCGCTGCGGCTGCTGGCCCGCGCCGGCCTGGATTGGGAACTGCAGGTGCAGGTCCTCAAGCGCCGTGGCCCTACGCTGGAGGATCCCATCATGCTGCCCTCCCTGCCCGGTGCGCTGGGCTCTGTCATCACGCCGCGGCTGCGCATGCCCAGCCAACTTTTCAGCCAGGAGGTACCTGCTCATGCAGTGGGTCGCCCTGTCGCTATCAACGCCTTCCAGCCCAACGCCGCCATCCAGTGATGTGCTCGCCGGTCTTGCCACCTGGGCCTTGCAATTCACGCCCCGTGTCGCATACGCCGATGAAGCCATCGTACTGGAGCTGGAGGCCAGCTTGCGCCTGTTTGGAGGCCGCCGGGCGCTGCACGAGCGGCTGCGCGAGGAGGCGCCCGAGCTGGGCTGCACGGCCATCGCCTGGGCGCCGAACAGCCTGGCCGCGCTGGCCTGCGCGCGTACCGGCATCGTCAACGGCCTGCGTCTGCCCCTGACCCAACTGCTGGATGCCCTGCCGCTGGACACGCTGACGGCCATCGAGCCCCACCGCGTCACGCTGGCTCAGCTCGGCTGCCGGACGTTGGGCGATGTGCGGCGCCTGCCGCGCGGCGGGCTGAGCCGGCGTTTCGGCAAGGAACTGCTGGGCGCGCTCGATATGGCCTACGGGCTGCGGCCCGAAGCGCATGAGTGGGTCGAGATTCCCGAGACTTTCCGCTCACGGCTGGAACTGATGAGCCGGGTCGACATGGCGCCTGCGCTTTTGTTCGGCGCACGCCGGCTGTTGATGCAGCTGTGCGGCTGGCTGGCGGCGCGCAATGCCGGCATCACCGCCTTCACGCTGTCCTGGGCCCATGACGCCATGCGCGCCCGGGACGCTGGTGACGGCGGCGAGCTGACGGTGCGCACGGCCCAGCCCATGCGCAACCTGGAGCACCTGTGCCGCCTGCTGGCCGAGCACCTGGCCCATGTGGAGCTGAAGGCGCCGGTCGGCGACCTGGTGCTGGCCGCCGACGAGGTGGTTCCGCTGGTCGAGGTCAGCGCTTCGCTGCTGCCGGATGCCAGGAACGACGGTGAGTCGCTGGCGCTGGTGCTGGAACGCATCGCCGCCCGGCTGGGGCCGGAGCATGTGCTGCGCCCCGTCATGGACGAGGACCACCGGGTCGAATGGGCCCAGCATTGGCAGCCGGCGCCGCAGCCCCTGCCCCGTCAGCGGGTCCTGCCGCCCGAGGTACCGCAGCCGACCTTCATCCTGCCCGAGCCGCTGCGCCTGCTGGTGCGCGACCACCGGCCGCTGTACCAGGGCCCGTTGATGCTGCTGACCGGGCCGCACCGTATCGAGGGCGGCTGGTGGCATCCGGTCGATGAGGCGCAGTCGCTCGACACCCACCATGTCGTGCGCGACTACTGGGTGGCGCTGAGCGAATGCGCCGGCTTGCTGTGGGTCTTCCAGCAGCGGTTGGCAGGCGATGACATCGCCTGGTACCTGCATGGAAGCTTTGCCTGAGCACGCCATGGCCACATCACCTTCGCCCCTCGCCTCTTCCATCCCCGAGTACGCCGAGCTTCGGTGTCTCAGCAATTTCTCGTTCCTGCGGGGCGCCAGTCACCCCGAGGAGCTGGTGGAGCGGGCCAGGCACCAGGACTATGCCGCCCTGGCGATCACCGACGAGTGCTCGATGGCCGGCGTGGTGCGCGCGCACGTGGCTGCGAAGGAACATGGGTTGAAGCTGCTGATCGGCAGCCAGTTCCAGGTGGAGACGCCCGAGGACGGCGAGTTGTGCCCCTTCACGCTGGTGGTGCTGGCCTGCAATGCCAATGGCTACGGCAACCTGTGCGAGTTCATCACGAGGCTGCGCCGCGCCACTGAGAAGAAAGGAACCTACCGGCTGCGGCTGCGCGACATCGACCCTCGGGCCCTGGCCGACTGTCTGGTGCTGGTCTCGCCGGATCGGCGCGGCAACTCGGCGCAGTTGCTGGCGGTCGCGCGCTGGATGCTGAGCAGTTTCATGGGACGGTGCTGGATCGCGGTGGAGCTGCTGCGCCAGCTCGACGACGAGATGTGGCTGTACCGGCTGCGCGAGCTCAGCGAGCTCACGGCCATCCCGCTGGTGGCGGCGGGCGACGTCCACATGCATGTGCGCTCGCGCAAGCCGCTGCAGGATGTGCTGACGGCCACGCGCATCGGCAAGCCCCTGGCCGAGTGCGGCCGGGCGCTGCAGCCCAATGCCGAGCGGCATCTGCGCTCGCGCCTGCGGCTGTCCCAGACCTATCCGGCCGAGCTGCTGGCCGAGACGCTGCGGGTGGCGGCGCGGTGTGATTTCAGCCTGGATGAGCTGAGTTATCAGTATCCGGATGAGGTGGTGCCTGCGGGCGAGACGCCTGCGGGATATCTGCGCCGCATCACCTACGAGGGCGCGGGTCGGCGCTGGCCGGATGGCATCCCGGCCAAGGTACAGGACCAGATCGAGCATGAACTGGCGCTGATCGCCGAGCTGCGCTACGAGCACTACTTCCTGACGGTGGCCGATATCGTGGCCTTTGCGCGCTCAAAGAACATCCTGTGCCAGGGGCGCGGCAGCGCCGCCAATTCGGTGGTGTGCTACTGCACGGGTGTGACCGAGGTGGATCCGGCCCGCATGGCGGTGCTGTTCGAGCGCTTCATCAGCAAGGAGCGCAACGAGCCGCCGGACATCGATATCGACTTCGAGCATGAGCGGCGCGAGGAAGTCATCCAGTACCTGTACGAGAAGTACGGGCGCGAGCGGGCCGCGCTGACGGCCGCCGTCATCAGCTACCGGCCACGCAGCGCCATCCGCGACGTGGGCAAGGCGCTGGGCCTCACGGATGAGGTCCTCGACGCCCTGGCCCAGGGCCGCCAGTGGTGGGATGGAAAGGGCATCGCGCCCGCGCGGCTGGCCGAAGCCGGCCTGCAGCCGGGCTGTCTCAAGGCCCAGCAGATGATCCTGCTCACCGGTCAGCTGATCGGGTTTCCGCGGCATCTGAGCCAGCATGTGGGCGGCTTTGTGCTCACACGCGGGCCGCTGTCGCGCATGGTGCCGATCGAGAACGCCGCGATGGACGACCGCACGGTGATCGAATGGGACAAGGATGACCTCGACGCCATGGGCCTGCTCAAGGTGGATGTGCTGGCCCTGGGGATGCTGACCGCGCTGCGCAAGGCGCTGGTTTTGATTGGCGACCGCCAGGGCCAGGTGTTCGAGATGCAGGACATCCCGCCGGAAGATCCCGCGACCTACGAGATGATCTCCCACGCCGACACCATCGGCGTATTCCAGATCGAGAGCCGCGCGCAGATGAGCATGCTGCCGCGCCTGCGGCCCCAGTGCTTCTATGACCTGGTGATCGAGGTGGCGATCATCCGGCCCGGCCCGATCCAGGGCGGCATGATCCACCCCTACCTGAACCGGCGCCAGGGCAAGGAGCCGGTGAGTTTTCCCAGCGCGGCCCTGGAAGAAGCCCTGGGCCGCACGCTGGGCGTGCCAATCTTTCAGGAACAGGTGATGCAGGTGGCGGTGCTGGCCGCGGGCTTCACGCCCGGCGAGGCCGACCAGCTGCGCCGCTCCATGGCGGCGTGGAAGCGCAAGGGCGGGCTGGAGAAGTACTACGCCAAGCTTGTCGACGGCATGACGGCGCGGGGCTACGAGGCGTCGTTTGCCGAATCCATCTTCGAGCAGATCAAGGGCTTCAGTGAATACGGGTTCCCGGAGAGCCATGCGGCCAGCTTTGCACTGCTGGTCTATGCGAGCTGCTGGATCAAGCACCACCACCCCTCTGAGTTCCTGGCGGCCATGCTCAACAGCCAGCCGCTGGGCTTCTATTCGCCCAGCCAGTTGGTGCAGGATGCGAAGCGCCATGGCGTCGAGGTCCTGCCCGCCGATGTGCTGGCCAGCGACTGGGATTGCACGCTCGAAGCATCCCCCTCTTCCTCGGATCTACCCGCGGTGCGGCTGGGCCTGCGCATGGTGTCGGGCCTGCGGCGTACCTCGGTCGAACGGCTCATGGAGGTGCGGGCACGGGAGCTCTTCGACGATGCGGAGGATCTGGCCCGCCGCGCGGAGATGGACGAATCCGAGATGCGCCGGCTGGCGGGCGCGGATGCGCTGGCCAGCCTGGCCGGCCACCGAAGACAGCAGGTCTGGGAAGCGTCCGCACTGAAGGCCACGCCCGAGCTGCTGCGCGATGCGCCAGTCGGCGAAGCGTTCCTGGAGCTGCCGCCGGCACCCGAAGGCGAGGAAGTGGTCTTCGACTACGCCAGCACGGGCCTGACGCTGCGCCGGCATCCGCTGGCGCTGATCCGGCCGTTGTTGAGAAAGCGCCGGTTGCAAACGGCACAGGAGCTGCGCAGCCTACCCGATGGCCGCTGGGCCCGCTGCTGCGGCATCGTCACGGTGCGCCAGCGGCCGGGCACGGCCAAGGGGGTGATCTTTGTGTCACTCGAAGATGAGACAGGGTCCGTGCAGGTTGTGGTCTGGACCAGGGTCAGCGAGCGCCAGCGCAATGAGCTGCTGCACTCCAAGCTGCTGGCGGTGCATGGCCGCTGGCAGCGCGAGGGCGAGGTCTGCAATCTGGTGGCGAGTCGGCTGGAGGATCTGACGCCGCTACTGGGAAGACTGGCAGACGTGGCGGGCGGGAGCCGAGATTTCCATTGAGATGACGAAATATGGACAACTATGGCGGCGCCAGCACCTTGCGCCGCTTGACGATCACCTTCGGTCCCGCGACAGACATATCGATGGCTGCGAAATCCGGTACCGGAATACCAGCCTGTTGCAACGCCAACTCGATCTGAGCGGAATTGAGCCGCTGCTGCACATCGCCGTTGACCTGCAGGTAGCGCCCGTCCGCGCAGCACACCAGTGCCCCGATCTCCAGACCACGCTGGACAACTCCAAGTATCTGCATGCCGGGATCCACTCGGCGGATAAATTGCCGTGTTCCCAATGCAAGCACGCGGATTTCTTCGTCCAATGGCACGGGCTGCTTGCTTGCCTCGCTCAAGCGCAACGTTCTCGTCATGGAGAGGGATTTTCCAACAAGTCGGTCCGCGCCCGGACCTGTCTCGACAATGGATTCGGGCTTATCGCATGCTCAATCTGACACCGTAGCACACCCCGGAACATAATGACCCGCGCTGGCAGCTCCTGCGCGACCGCATCGTGGTGGCGTATGTTTCCGAAATCCGCAAGGCAGGGACCGATCTGGCATTCATGTGTAGAGACACAGCGGAGCCACGGGGCTTTCAGTGAACGCTGAACCCATCATCGCGCATCAAGGGCCTCTGATCTGTCCCCAGAGCCTGTACAGGTCAACACATGCTTGACACACTTGGTAGTTCGATCCAACACGCAAGAATGGGCCGCCCCGCCACAAGGACTGGAGGCCCCGCTCGGTGAGCCATGAAGCCTGTGTTTCTCAACAACCGCTCAATGCCCAATGGCGACACAGTTATGAGACGCTGCGCGCCGTTGGCCACAGCAACCGCTGCAGAGGCGCGCAAGAGTTCAAGCGTCAGGTCTGAAGAAAACTGCCCGAGTGGACCAGGCGAACCACCATTGAAATCAACCGCTGCAAAGCGAGACAGTTCCCAGATATCCGGACTGCTTGGGATCGGCGCACCGCCCATGAGTTGCGGAAATACTTCTCCAAGAAGGTAGGGGCGGTTAGTCGGTAACAAGCGTGCAGTACCGATCACCTCTCCCGACTTATCCTCTCCAACCACGTAGATCGTGTCCTGCCGGTCAAACTGATCGAACTCCTGTCCGTCGGAGCAGTCAAGTTGCCACCCCAGCTTCTCCACAAAGACTCGATACCGATAGGATGCCATTTTCGAGACAACGCGTTGGCTCAATGCATCTTGGTTGCCGGTAATGAACTGCATGCTGATTCCCCATGGTGTTTTGTTCACCACCATTTCATCGAATCAGCCCGGGTCACATAACTACTCGTCTAGGCGGGTGACAGAAGTGGAATGCTGTGCCAGACAAGCTCGCGCCAGGGTAACGCGTCTACTACTGTTCCCAAGACCTCAAGGCTCTCCAGCCATCCATAGTCCTGGCCATGCCCATCGACTAACATGACATTGCTCCTTAGAGGCCCAACCCTCTCCAAAGCCAACTCATTGCGTTCGTCAACGAAAACACTCCAATCCCAACCGATCGATATAGGCCTTAGATCCTGGCTATGCCATTCAGAGAATCCAGAGACCCAATCAATGCGTGGAGTGCCTGTACACCCCTGCGCGTATGGGCTTAGCTCGGACATTAAATGGACGAACTTGGAGCCCAGCACTGAATCTAGAGCTAACCGCAAAAAGCCGTCGTACATCATTCATTCGCCCTCACGACTATCCTCCTGCCATTGGCGGACAAGTCCGACCGTCCCCCAACCCCAACGGGGCTTGGGCCTAGCGAGAAGAAAAGAAACTGTACCTCCATGCGCTCATCTGCCAAGCCCGTGGAAGAACGTGTGCACTCTGGCAGGTCATGCCAGAGCGAACGACATCCCACCCACCTGCGAAATGGCATACAAGAAGTACAGCCGAAGCGCGCCCCCAAAGCTTGAAAGCAGCTATCGAAGTTCCAATCGGAAATGCTGTCGTCCGCTCACGCCACGCGGACGATGCTCTCTGTTGAGAGCCAACTATCGATTGCGTTCTCTGTACTGGGCCCAGGACACAGCACTGCTTCAGGTTCATAGTAGTGAAATCAGCCATGGAGGCCGATTCACCGTGAAGACCATGATCAACATTGTGGACATCTAAGCTTCAATCCAGAAGGTTGAGGTAGGCAGCCCGTGCAACCGCTGCTGTTCGATTCGAGACATTGAGCTTTTCCAGCACGTTCCGGGTATGAAACCTAACAGTGTCGGCAGAAATAAGCAAGATGTCAGAAATATCCGAAATCGTTTTTCCGACTGCAGACCATCTCAGCACCTCCTTCTCCCGGCTCGTGAGCTCGACAATTTGCGGGCAGGCCATAGCCCGCGTATCGACGAGACGCTGAAAGCCCATGTGTGAGATGCTAGACAACCAGCGCATTTGCAGACAACTAGCCTCAAGCTCCGCCTCAGTCAACGGATCCGCCGAACGAGCCAAAGTTAGCATCCCTGCGACGCCGTTCCGAGTTGGGGTCGCATGCGCCCATCCTACCCTCAGCCCCATACTCTTGGCCTCTTCCCAGAATTCGGGCACTGAAGCAAACACCTCATCGCTCCACACCAGCGGCTCGTGCGACTTGGTCCCGTGGACGACCGTAGGATCTTGGTCTACATAGCCTCGAAGGGCATAGCGGGCGCGCCAGTCGGACGGATAGTTGTTCACCATCAAATACGTTGGCCGGGAAACCGGGAGAGCCAACCGCATACCGTAAGCGCAGTAGTCGAAACCGATTTCGCGAGCAGCACGCAAGATCTCATCGAAGAGCTCTTGTTCGGATTTTGCACTTGAAGAAGCGCGCAACACCCCCTCAGCCCAGGTAAGCATTCCCAATCTCCTGAATCGCCCTATCGGGTCTTTCTGTACGTTGCTCTGTGTGAATTTTTGCAAACCATTTCCGAAACTGTACCTACCTGAACTGGTAGGTGGAATTGGTGCCCGCCCCGTCTTTTCAACCGTCCATGCCATCAGATGGCGTTGAGAGCTGGATTCCGAAAGCACCCATACGAAGGTCCTTGGTGTGTTCGCGTTCGCGCATCGCCAGCAATGGCCTACGGCCGCACGCCCCTCTCTCGAATGCCCAGAGACTAAGCCAACGCCAAAGTGGGTTGGATCATGCAATCCTGGCGCAGATACCTGACAGACCGTCTGGCCTCAAGGGCATGCGCCTTGAGCTTGGCACGTGGACATAAGCGCCCATATCCAGCATCGCAGATTGGAGAGCTACATGTCAGCCAGATTCCCGCAACCGACCTTGAGAGCTTACTCACCCTCTACCAGCATCTTCATGAGGTCGACGAGCCGTTACCCGTTCCAAAGGTTGTCAAAGCGTCCTGGCGAGCCTGGCTGTCCTATCCTCTTAGTAGTAGGGCCTACGAGCAAGGACAACTCGTTTCCAGTTGCGCGCTCACCATCATCTCCAACCTTGCGCGGAGTGCCGCCACCTCATTACGGATGCAGGACATCCTTGACCGACACCCGCAATCAGCCCGTCACCGGAACTACCCGGAAGTTGGGTTCGGACTGCAAGCTCGAATTGGGCGGAGAAACTTAGCCTAATCCCCTCGCGACCGTCTCACCCCGTATCAGCGAATCACACTTCTAACTGGGGATCGGGACGGGGATCAAAAAGCAGAAAGCCACCCTAAGGTGGCTTTCATTTCCTTCTAAATCAAAGACTTAGAAATTCGTACATGGCGGAGTGGACGGGACTCGAACCCGCGACCCCCGGCGTGACAGGCCGGTATTCTAACCAACTGAACTACCACTCCTGGCAGGCAGCTTTTCGCTTGCATCTCTCAATACAAGCCAAGCGCTACAACTTGGCGACCCTACGGGGATTCGAACCCCGGTACTCACCGTGAAAGGGTGATGTCCTAGGCCTCTAGACGATAGGGTCAAAACCTTGGAACTAACCGACAACAAACTTTGGTGGAGGTAAACGGGATCGAACCGATGACCTCTTGCATGCCATGCAAGCGCTCTCCCAGCTGAGCTATACCCCCACTGAATGACTCGAAACACACTGTGTTTGTTGTCATCATCTGAGCCTTGAATTATAGACAGATTTTTAGCGGTTTCGCAAACGCGCTACAACTTTTTCACGTCCGACCAATTCCAGCACGGCATCGACCGACGGGGTGTGGGCCGTGCCCACGGTCAGAACCCGCGCAGGCATGGCCAGTTGCGGCATTTTCAGCCCCTGGCTGGCAAGCACCTGCTTGAATGCAGCGCTGATGGAAGCCTTGTCCCATTCGCAGGCGGCCAGCGCATCGGCCAGCGCATCGAGCGCCGGGGCAATGGCTTCGGTGACGTGCTGTGCGCGCTCGGCATCCACCGGGGTCACGTCACCGTAAAACACCTGGGCCCAGTTGGCGAGCGCCACCGTCGTGTCGCACCGGTCCTTGAACAGCGCGCAGATCTGCGCGAGCCGGCCGTCGGCCAGTGCCTGGGCCGCAATACCGCGCTGCTGCAACTGCGGCGCCACCAGGGCGGCCAGCGCATCGTCGGCCATGGCCTTCAGGTGCTGGGCGTTCACCCAGCGCAGCTTGGCCTCGTCGAACTGGGCTGCGCTGCGGCCCAGGTGGTCCAGGTTGAACCATTCCAGGAACTGCGCGCGGCTGAATATCTCGTCGTCGCCGTGGCTCCAGCCCAGGCGCGCCAGGTAGTTGACCATGGCGTCGGGCAGGTAGCCCTCATCGCGGTACTGCGTGACGGGCTTGGCGCCATTGCGCTTGCTCATCTTCTCGCCCTGCTCGTTCAGCACGGTGGGCAGGTGGGCATACACCGGCGGTTCCTTGCCCAGGGCGCGGAAGATGTTGATCTGGCGCGGCGTGTTGTTCACATGGTCGTCGCCACGGATCACGTGCGTGATCTCCATGTCGATATCGTCCACCACGACGCAGAAGTTATAGGTAGGCGTGCCGTCGGGGCGCGCAATCACCAGGTCGTCGAGCTCGTCGTTGCTGATCTCGATGCGGCCCTTGACCTTGTCGTCCCATGCCACCACGCCGCCTTGCGGGTTCTTGAAGCGCAGCACGGGCTGGACGCCTTGCGGCACGGGCGGCAGGGCCTTGCCGGCCTCGGGGCGCCAGGTGCCGTCATACCGGGGTTTTTCCTTGGCGGCCATCTGCTTCTCGCGCAAGGCATCCAGCTCGGCCACGCTCATGTAGCAGGAGTACACATGGCCCGCCGCCTGCAGGTCGGCCAGCACCGCCTTGTAGCGGTCCATGCGCTGCATCTGATAGAACGGCCCCTCGTCGTGGTCCAGGCCCAGCCAGCGCATGCCCTCGATGATCACATCCACGGCGGCCTGGCTGGAACGCTCGAGGTCGGTGTCTTCAATGCGCAGGATGAAATCCCCGCCCGTCGCCCGCGCGAAGGCCCAGGGATAAAGGGCCGAACGGATGTTGCCCAGGTGGATGAAGCCCGTCGGTGACGGGGCGAAGCGGGTGCGCACGCGGCCCGTGCTGGAAGCAATGGTGGATGTTTCAGTCATGTCAATAAGTTCTGGCCCCTCTCGGGGCCAGTTTCAAGATTCAGTCCGTCCGAAGGCAGGGGCGCCAGGCCGCGCCCCTGCCCCGGTACCCGGCAATTCAGGGTAGGGCACAAGGCGCCCTCCCCCCGTCACGCCTCCTGCGCGTTCGGAAGCGCCAGGCGGGAAGTATCCTCCTCGCCCTCTTCCATGCCCACGCGCCCCTCGTTCAGGCGGGCGATGTCGGCGGCGGTGATATCCCCCGTGACGTACACGCCGTCAAAGCACGATGCATCAAACCCCACGATGGACGCATTGAGCGAGCCCACGGCCTTCTTCATGCCATCCACATCCTGGTAGATCAGCGCATCGCAGCCGATGGCCTGGCGGATCTCTTCGACCGTGCGGCCGTGTGCCACGAGCTCGCTGCTGGTGGGCATGTCGATGCCATACACGTTCGGGTAGCGCACCGGCGGGGCGGCGCTGGCCAGGTACACCTTGCGGGCGCCAGCGTCGCGCGCCATCTGCACGATTTCGCGGCTGGTGGTGCCGCGCACGATGGAATCATCCACCAGCAGCACATTGCGGCCCTTGAACTCGCTGGCGATCACATTGAGCTTCTGGCGCACGGACTTCTTGCGCACGCCCTGCCCCGGCATGATGAAGGTGCGGCCGACGTAGCGGTTCTTGACGAAACCTTCACGGTACGGAATACCCAAAAGGTGCGCCAGCTGTGTGGCGCTCGGACGGCTCGACTCGGGGATCGGGATGATCACGTCGATCTCATTGGGCGGCACGGTGGACACCACGCGCTTGGCCAGCGCTTCGCCGAGGTTCAGGCGGGCCTGGTAGACCGAAATTCCGTCGAGCACCGAGTCGGGACGCGCGAGGTACACGAACTCGAAGATGCACGGATTGAGCTGCGGGTTTTCCGCGCACTGGCTGGCATGCACCTTGCCATCGAGCGTGATGAAGATCGCCTCGCCAGGATCGATGTTGCGCTCGAACACATGCGAGGTGCCCTCCAGCGCCACCGACTCGCTGCCCACCATCACGGTGCCATCCTGGCTGCGCCCCATGGCCAGCGGGCGGATGCCATGCGGGTCACGAAAGGCCAGCAGGCCATGGCCGGCGATCAGCGCGATCACGGCGTAGGAGCCCTTGATGCGCTTGTGCACGGCTCGCACCGCCGTGAAGACGTCCTCGGGCTGCAGCGGCACGCCGCGGGTCGACCGCTCCAGCTCATGCGCGAACACGTTCAGCAGGACCTCGGAGTCGCTTTCGGTGTTCGTGTGCCGGTGGTCGGTCAGGAACAGTTCCGTGCGCAGCTCGCGGGCATTGGTCAGGTTGCCGTTGTGCACCAGCACGATGCCAAAGGGGGCGTTGACGTAGAACGGCTGGGCTTCTTCCTCGCTGTAGGCGTTGCCTGCGGTCGGATAGCGCACCTGGCCCAGGCCCACATTGCCCGGCAGCGCCCGCATGTTGCGGGTGCGAAACACATCGCGCACCATGCCCTTGGCCTTGTGCATGAAGAATTTGCGGCCCTGCTGGGTCACGATGCCCGCTGCGTCCTGGCCGCGGTGCTGCAGGAGCAGCAATGCGTCATAGATCAGCTGATTGACGGGCGCTGGACTGACGACGCCGACGATTCCACACATAGTTGTATTCCATCCGTTTGCGGGAACAGCCCCGCGGCAACCTCGCAGCAGCAGCTTCTGGCCACTGCCGCATCGATATCAAGAAGGCAGATGCCTTCCAAATTCTTCCGGCAACGCCGGTTTCAAGCCCTTGAGCACTTCGGCCAGCAACGGTGCCCCCTGCGACTCCTGCCACCACGGCGCTTCTCGCAGGGGCGTGAGTCCGGCCACCACGGCCACCGCCAGCAGCAGCATCGCCCCCCGCAGCACCCCGAAAACGGCCCCCAGCGTGCGGTCCGCCGGACGCAGGCCGATGGAGTCCACCAGCTTCTTGATCAGCCAGGTCACGAACCCGCAGGCAAATACCGACGCGACAAACACCACCACGAAACCCGCCGCATAGCGCAGGGAGCCCGCCGATTCGCCCACGGGCAGCACCGCCGCCATGTCCTCGGCAAACCACTGCGCCACGAAGAACGACACCACCCACCCCAGCAGGGACAGCACCTCGAACACCAGACCGCGCCAGGCGCCGATCAGCATCGATGCCAGCAGCACCGCCACGAAAATCCAGTCCAGGGCAGCCACGGATACGCTCAGCCTGCGCGCGCCTTACAGCGACAGCACGGACGCGGACAGGTCCAAGGCCTTGATCCGGGCTGCCGCCTTGTCGGCTTCGGCACGGTCGGCGAACGGCCCCACGCGAACCCGCGTGCGTTTTCCGTCCTTGGTATCCACCACCTGGGTATAGGTTTTCATGCCGGCGCGCTCCACCTTGGTGCGCGCTTCGCGGGCCTTGTCCGCGTCCGCGAAGGCACCAACCTGCACGATGAACCGGTTTTCATCGGCCTTAGCGGCAGCACCCGCGGATTCCGCCGGGCGGCCTTCCAGCAAGGCACGGGCGCGCGCAGCGTCGTCCGGACGCGGTGCTGCGGGCTTGTGTTCAGGCACGGGTTTGGGCTCAGGCCTGGGTTCGGGCTTTGCTTCCGGCTTGGCAGGCGTGACCGCCGCGGCCGGCCTGGATGCCGCCGGGCGCGACCCCTGCACCAGTTCCTCGCCCTCCGTCAGGCCATTGCCGGCCACGTTGCCACGTGCGGGGGGGGCCGGACGCTGGGCAGGCGCCTCCGCAGCCGTGGGTGTCGCAGGCCTGGGCGCTGGCGCTTCGGCCACGGGCCCGGGCACCACCAGGGGAGCGACCTTGTTGCGGTCCGGAATTTCGATGGGAATGTCCACCGGAATCGGGCGGGGCTGCGTGTCGAACAGCATCGGAAATCCGATCACCCCGATCAGCACCAGGACGGCCGCGCCGATCAGCCGGTGGCGGGCACGCCGGCGCATCACTTCGATGCTCTCGGCCTGCGGGGTGCGCGGACGCTTGGACGGCTTTTCGGCCTGAGGTTGCTCACTGTGACCGGGCCACCGAAACTTGAAAAATGCCATGGAGTAACGACTCGTGCGGACCTTATGCGCCCAGATGTTTGGCGTGCAGGCGAGGTGTTCCATTGATCAGCACACCGCCCACCGTGTAAAACGAGCCAAAGACCACGATTCTATCAGCGGGGTCCGCCGCGGCGACTGCCGCCTGCAGGGCATCCATGGGGTCCGGGTGCAAGGTCGAGGTGACGTCGCGGCGCCCGCCCGCCACCATCTGTACGGCATTCCATTTCTGCTGCAGCACGGCGGCCGTCTCGGCCCGGGGCGTGGGCAGATTGGTGAAGTACCAGCGGTCGATCAGCGGCCCTACCTTGGCCAGCATGGGGGCCAGGTCCTTGTCGGCCATGGCCCCGAAGACCGCGTGGGTCGTGGGAAAGAAGCCCATGGCGTCCAGATTGGCCGTGAGCGCGGCCGCGGAGTGCGGGTTGTGCGCCACGTCCAGCACCAGCGTGGGCTGGCCAGGCACGATCTGGAACCGTCCCGGCAACTCCACCATGGCCAGGCCATTGCGCACCGCCTGGGCCGTCACCGGCAGGCGTTCGCGCAGGGCTTCCAGCGCGGCCAGCACGCCCGATGCATTGATCAGCTGGTTCGCGCCACGCAGCGATGGATAGGCCAGCCCCGCGTAGCGGCGGCCCCGGCCGGCCCAGCTCCACTGCAGCTTGTCGCCCGAGAAATTGAAATCCTTGCCGAACCGCCACAGATCAGCCCCGATTTCGAGGGCGTGGTCGGCGATGCTCTGCGGCGCCATCGGGTCGCTCACGATCACCGGGCGCCCCGTGCGCATGATGCCGGCCTTTTCCCGGCCGATGCTCTCGCGGTCCGGCCCGAGGAACTCGGTGTGGTCGATGTCGATGCTGGTGATGACGGCGCAATCGGCATCAATGATGTTGGTGGCATCCAGCCGCCCTCCGAGGCCCACTTCGAGGATGGCCACATCCAGCCGGGAATGACTCATCAGGCGCAGGATGGCCAGCGTGGTGAATTCGAAGTAAGTAAGGGAGACTTCATCGCCATTTTGGGTCCTGGCGCTTTCCACAGCTTCGAAATGCGCTATCAGGTCCGAAGCAGGAATGATCTCGCCATGCACACGGCACCGTTCCTCGAAATGCACGAGGTGGGGCGATGTGTACACCCCCGTGCGGTAGCCCGCCTGCAGGGCCACGGCTTCCAGCATGGCGCAGGTGGAGCCTTTTCCATTGGTGCCCGCCACGGTGACCACGGGGCAGTCGAACCGCAAGGCCATCCGGCGCGCCACTTCACGGACGCGGTCCAGGCCCATCTCGATATTGCGGGGGTGAAGCTGTTCGCAGTGGCGAAGCCAGCCTTCCAGGGTGTGGATTTTGGTATGCATACAGGGCGGGATTGTCGCCCAGGCCGCAATTGGCGGATGATGCGCGGCATGACAACCTCACACATCACCGTCTACGGCATTCCCAACTGCGACACCGTCAAGAAATCCCGCGCCTGGTTCACGGAACAGGGGCTGGACTACGCGTTCCATGATTTCAAGAAACAGGGCGTTCCCGCCGCCCGCCTCCCCGGCTGGATGTTGGCCGTCGGCTGGGAGAAGCTGGTCAATCGCCAGGGAACCACCTGGCGCAAGCTGGACTCGAACGTCCAGGCAGCCGTGCAAGGCGAAGACAGCGCCAGTGCCCTGATGCAGGCCCAGCCCAGCGTGATCAAGCGCCCGGTGGTCGAGTGGCAGCAGGGCGGCAAGACCCACATCTCGGTGGGTTTTGCCCCCGATCTGTGGCAAACCTGGATGGAACGGCCTGCGGCCGCGTGAATCAAGCGCACAGACCGGGGAAATTGCACAAATCTTTACGCAGATTTACGGCGACCAGGCCCTGGATTGACCTTGCCGGCCTAAACTTTTCCACAGTCTGGTGCGTTATGTACCGACCCGAAAGGAGTTTCTCCATGAAAAAGATCGTCATTTTTTCCGCCATGGCGGCCATCGCCACCATGGCCAGCGCGCAGGAGCAGGGCCGCGTGCTCTCCGCCACCCCCGTCGTGCAGCAGGTCGCCACGCCGCAGCAGGTGTGCGGCAATGAAACGGTGTACAGCGGCAACCGCACCAGCGGCGCTGGCGCCGTGATGGGCGCCATTGCCGGTGGCGCCGCCGGCAATGCCATCGGCAAAGGCAGCGGCCGTGCCGCCGCCACCGCCATCGGCGTGCTGGGCGGTGCCGTGCTGGGCAACCAGATCGAAGGCGGACAGCCCCAGTACCAGAACGTGCAGCGTTGCACCACCGAGACGTACTACGAAAATCGCACGGTCGGCTACGACGTGGTCTATGAGTACGCCGGGCGCCAGTACACCACCCGCACCCAGACGGATCCGGGCCGCTGGATTCCCTTGAGCGTGCAGCCCGCGGGCCAGACCTACTCCACGCAGCCCGACCCGTACGCTTCGCAAGGCGTGTACAGCCAGCCTGGCGTGGTGACCTCCACCTATCCCGCGCAACCGGTGTACCAGCAGCCCACCTATGTGACGCCGCCCGTCACCGTGATCGAATACGGCTACGACAGCCGCCCGTACTACCCGCACCACCGCAATCCCTACTGGCGCTGAGCCCCTGGCGCCAGCCATCGCAAAGAGCCCTTCGGGGCTCTTTTGCTTGGGCGATCTGCGGGCGGGGGGTTTTTAGTGGGGCCCCGCCGGCCAGGCCGCCGCCCCCCTGCCCTAAAATCGCGGGTTTCCTCCAACCTTATCCAGCGCACCCATGACCACCGAAAAAATCGACGGCGTGTCCGTCACCACCCAGGCCAATGTGTACTTTGACGGCAAGTGCGTGAGCCACGGCATCACCTTCCCCGATGGCACGAAGAAGTCGGTGGGCGTGGTGCTGCCAGCGACACTCACTTTCAACACCGGCGCGCCGGAAATCATGGAATGCGTGGCGGGCTCGTGCGAGTACAAGCTGGCGGGCACCGACAACTGGGTGAAGTCCTCCGCTGGCGAGAAGTTCAGCGTGCCAGGCAACTCCAAGTTCGACATCCGCGTGACCGAGGCCTACCACTACATCTGCCATTTCGGCTGAACCGGCATTTCCATCGACAAGAACAACGGACGACCGCACATGGCCACCATTCTCCAAAACCTGCCCCTGGGGCAAAAAGTCGGCATCGCCTTCTCGGGCGGCCTGGACACCAGCGCAGCCCTGCACTGGATGAAGCTCAAGGGCGCCGTGCCCTACGCCTACACCGCCAATCTGGGCCAGCCCGACGAACCCGACTACGACGCCATCCCCCGCAAGGCGATGGAGTACGGCGCCGAGAAGGCCCGCCTGGTCGACTGCCGCACGCAGCTGGCCCACGAAGGCATCGCCGCGCTGCAGGCCGGCGCCTTCCACATCTCCACCGGTGGCCTGACCTACTTCAACACCACGCCGCTGGGCCGTGCCGTGACCGGCACCATGCTCGTGGCGGCGATGAAGGAAGACGACGTCAACATCTGGGGCGACGGCTCGACCTTCAAGGGCAACGACATCGAGCGCTTCTACCGCTACGGCCTGCTCACCAACCCCTCGCTCAAGATCTACAAGCCCTGGCTGGACCAGCTGTTCATCGACGAGCTGGGCGGCCGCGCCGAGATGTCGGCGTTCATGACCCAGGCCGGATTCGGCTACAAGATGAGCGCCGAGAAGGCCTACAGCACCGACAGCAACATGCTGGGCGCCACGCACGAGGCCAAGGACCTGGAGTTCCTGTCCAGCGGCATCCGCATCGTGAACCCCATCATGGGTGTGGCGTTCTGGAAGGACGAAGTGACCGTCAAAGCCGAGGAAGTCTCGGTGCGCTTTGAAGAAGGCCAGCCCGTGGCCCTCAACGGCGTGGAGTTCAACGACCCGGTGGAACTGATCCTCGAAGCCAACCGCATCGGCGGGCGCCACGGCCTGGGCATGAGCGACCAGATCGAGAACCGCATCATCGAAGCCAAGAGCCGCGGCATCTACGAGGCCCCGGGCCTGGCGCTGCTGCACATCGCCTACGAGCGCCTGGTGACCGGCATCCACAACGAAGACACCATCGAGCAGTACCGCATGAACGGCCTGAAGCTGGGCCGCCTGCTGTACCAGGGCCGCTGGTTCGACCCGCAGGCCATCATGCTGCGCGAGACCGCCCAGCGCTGGGTGGCGCGCGCCGTGACCGGCACCGTGACGCTGGAGCTGCGCCGTGGCAACGACTACTCGCTGCTCAACACCGAATCGCCCAACCTGACCTACGCACCCGAGCGCCTGTCGATGGAAAAGGTGGAAGACGCGCCGTTCAGCCCGCTGGACCGCATCGGCCAGCTGACCATGCGCAACCTGGACATCTCGGACACCCGCGACAAGCTGGGCGTGTACTCGCGCGCCGGCCTGCTGTCGCTGGGTGGCAATGCGGCACTGGCGCAGCTGGAAAACGACCGCAAGTGATGCTGGCAAGGGCGCGGGCGGCCGGGAGCACGCCCGCCTCCGCGCCCTGCCAAACAGGCACAAAAACATGCCCTGCCGCTGGACAGGAAAGCGCGAGATGCTATAAAATAAATAGCAAAGCCACCGATCAGGTGGCTTTTTTTATGCGGCTCCGGCTGCCGGTGTTCTGGCGGGCTCCGGGTGCCTGTGCAGAAGGCTATACCACCACGGGCTCGGGCTCCAGCCGGATGCCGAAGCGCTCGTACACGCTGGTCTGGATGGCCTTGGCCAGGGTCATCACCTCGCCGCCGGTCACGCTGTCGGCACCCCGTCCCCGATTGACCAGCACGAGGGCCTGCTTTTCATACACGCCGGCCTTGCCGATGGACTTGCCCTTCCAGCCGCAGGCATCGATCAGCCAGCCCGCGGCCAGCTTGATGCTGCCGTCGGGCATGGGGTAGTGCACGATGCGCGGCTCGCGCGCGATGATGTCGGCGCACTGGTCCGGCGACACCGTGGGGTTCTTGAAGAAACTGCCCGCATTGCCCACCACGGCCGGATCGGGCAGCTTGGCGCGGCGGATGTCGCAGACCCAGCCGAAGATCTGCCGCGCCGTGGGATGCTCCACGCCCTCTTCCATGCGGCGGCGCTCCAGGTCGAGGTAGCCCAGCACCGGTTTCCAGGGCTTGGGCAGGCGAAAGCGCACATGGGTGATCACCGCCCGGCCTTCCAGTCCCATGCCGCGCGGCAACCCGCCCGCATCCAGTGCCTCCGACGGCGCATGCTTGAACACCGAATCCCGGTAGCCAAAGCCGCACTGGGCGGCATCCAGCGTGAACGTCCGGCCCGTGGCCAGGTCCATCGCGTCCAGCGACTCGAAGCGGTCCTGCAGTTCCACGCCATACGCGCCGATGTTCTGCACGGGCGCAGCCCCCACGGTGCCCGGGATCAGCGCCAGATTCTCCAGGCCCGCGTAGCCCTGCTCCAGCGTCCAGGCCACGCAGTCGTGCCAGACCTCGCCCGCGCCCGCCTCCACGATCCAGGCCTTGGGCGTGTCCTCCACCAGGCGCAGGCCCTTGATCTCCATCTTGAGCACGACGGGTTTCACATCGCCCGTCAGGATGATGTTGCTGCCACCGCCCAGGACGAATTTGGGCGCCGCGGCCAAAGCGGAATCGTTCAGCACGGCCAGCACATCGGCCGCCGAGCGCACGCGCACCAGGGTTTGGGCGCGCGCAGCGATGCCAAAGGTGTTCCAGGGCTGCAAAGGGGCGTTTTTCTCGACTACCATTGGCCCGATTGTCGCACCGGGCCCTTCCGGCCCCCTGCGAATTGCACCGTTTCCCCTGAGATTGAGAGCCACCATGCCATCTTTTGACACCGTCTGCGAAGCCAACCTCGTCGAAGTGAAAAACGCGGTCGAGAACACCGCCAAGGAAATCGCCACCCGCTTCGACTTCAAGGGCACTTCGGCCAGCATCGAGATCAAGGACAAGGACATCACGCTGATCGGCGACGCCGACTTCCAGCTCACCCAGATCGAGGACGTGCTGCGCAACAAGCTCACCAAGCGCAACGTCGATGTGCGCTTTCTCGACCTGGGCGATGTCCAGAAAATGGGTGGCGACAAGGTCAAGCAGGTCATCAAGGTGCGCAACGGCATCGAGAGCGAGCTGGCCAAGAAGATCCAGAAGCTGCTCAAGGAGAGCAAGCTCAAGGTGCAGGGCGCCATCCAGGAAGACAAGGTGCGCGTGACCGGCGCCAAGCGCGACGACCTGCAGGCGGCCATGGCGCTCATCCGCAAGGACGTGACCGACGTGCCCCTGTCCTTCGACAACTTCCGCGACTGAGATGGAGCACCCCCTGAGTCGCTTCGCGCCTTCCCCCTCCAGGGGGACGACGCCCTCGCTGCGGGGCGGCCCTGGCTTGGCGTCCCTCACCTGGGCCGCGCCAGTTCCGAGGTACGGGGGAGGCGCACAGCGCCATCGACGAATGACGATCCACTCCTTTGCCCTGGCCGCGCTGGTTGCTCTGTGCTTGGCCCCGTCCTGGGCCCATGCGCAGGCGGTGGCGCTGGCGGGCATGCTGGGCAGCAAGGCCTTGCTGGTGGTGGATGCCAACCCACCCAAGGCGGTGGGTGCTGGGGATGAGTACCAGGGCGTCAAGGTCATTACCGTCACCAAAGAAGAAGCCACCATCGAAGTCAATGGCACGCGCCGCACCCTGCGGCTGGGCGAGGCCCCCGTGAGCGTGGGCAGCCGGGGAGGCAGCGGCAAGCGCATTGTGCTGATGGCCGACAGCCGCGGGCATTTCGTCAACAGCGGCACGATCAACGGCCGCGTGATGCAGTACATGGTCGACACGGGCGCCTCCACCGTGGCCATCGGGCGGCCCGACGCGGAACGGATGGGCTTGAACTACCAGAGCGGCCAGCCCGTGCGCATGAGCACCGCGAACGGAGTGGCGCAAGGGTGGCGCATGAAGCTCGACTCGGTGCGCATCGGCGACGTCGAGGTGTTCGGGGTCGAAGCCGTCATCACCTCGCAGGCCATGCCCTACGTGCTGCTGGGCAACAGCTTCCTGACCGAGTTCCAGATGACCCGCATCAACGACCAGATGGTGCTGGAAAAGCGCAACTGAGCCCCCGACGCGCACCGCCATGTCCGTCCACCATCACGCCGGCCACCACCACCACGCCGAAGGCGAATACGAGGACCTGCTGAGCCTGTGGGCGGACCTGGAGTCCGCGCTGTCGGTGCTGCTGTCCCGCCCGCTGCAGGTGCAGGACTTCGCCGCCAAGGTGCGCCAGTTCGATGGCTGGCTGCAAGACCTGGTGGCGCACGATATCGACGCCGCCCTGTACCTGATGTTCCAGCTGGCCTCCACGTCCACCGTGGGCTACAGCGCCTCCCACGCCCTGGTGTGCGGCACGCTATGCCACATCATGGCGCATGAACTGGAGCTGCCCGCGCGCGAGCGCGACAGCCTGGTGCGCGCGGCCTTGACCATGAACATCGGCATGACCGCCCTGCAGGACGAACTGGCCGAGCAGCGCGAGCGCCCCACCACGGCCCAGCAGGAGGCCATCAAGAGCCACCCGCTGGAAAGCCAGGCGCTGCTGGAGCGCCTGTTCATCAATGACGCGCTCTGGCTGGACGTGGTCGGGCAGCACCACGCCAGCATTGCCGACCGTGTGCCGCTGGCCCAGCAAGAGCCCGAAGACCGCCTCACCCGCGTCCTGAGCACCATTGACCGCTACGCGGCCATGATCAGCCCGCGCAAGTCGCGCGCAGGCCGCAGCGCGACCGATTCGGTGCGCGCCCTCGTGGGCCAGGAAGTGGACCAGCGCGATGAAGTGAGCTACACCCTGGTGCGCTCCATCGGGCTGTGCCCGCCAGGCACCTTCGTGAAGCTCGACAACGGCGAGACGGCCATCGTGCTGCGCCGCAGCGAAAAGGCCAACCACCCTTTGGTGGCAAGCCTGCTGGACCGCAGCGGCCACCACCACGCCCAGCCCAGCCTGTACCAGACAGCCAGCGGAAAACCCCGCATCCAGTCCGCGCTGGCCCGCTCCGCCGTGGGGCTGGAGCTCAACCACCGCACCATGGTGCGCCTGGGACTGTATGCGGCACAGCATAGCGCGGGGCTGCGGGGACTCATCACCGGGCCAGGGTCCCTCTGACTCCGATGAAAAACCGGGTGGGGCCATGCAAAAAAAAGGCGGCTCCCGGCCGCCTTGGTGCCCGGCAGCGGCCAGCGCCGCCCGGCCTCAGCGCTTGCCGGGTGCCGCCTCGGCTCCCGGCTTGGCCTTCTTGCTGCCCAGGCGCGACTCCTTGCCTTCGATGAGCCGCTGGATGTTCTCCTTGTGGCGCCATGCCAGCAGCACGCCCATCACGACGATGGACGCGGCAATCGTGCCTTCGGCGTACCACACCACGCCATCCACCAGCAGGTAGTACACCGGAGCGAATGCCGCGGCCACCAGCGAGGCAAGCGACGAATACCGGAAGAAGAAGGCGATGATGAGCCAGGTGACGGCCGTGGCCAGCCCCAGCCAGACGCTGATGCCCAGCAGCACGCCCAGCGCCGTGGCCACGCCCTTGCCGCCCTGGAAGCGGAAGAAAACCGGCCACAGGTGGCCCAGGAAGGCGGCCAGACCCACCATGGCCACGGTGCCGTCCTCCAGCCCGTAGGGGCGGCCGAACCACATCACCAGCGCCACGGGCAGCCAGCCCTTCAGGGCGTCGAGCAGCAGCGTCACGATGGCCGCGGCCTTGCTGCCCGACCGCAGCACATTGGTCGCCCCCGGATTCTTGCTGCCATAGGTGCGCGGGTCGCTCAGTCCCATCACGCGCGTCACGATGACGGCGAAAGAGAGCGAGCCCAGCAGGTAGGCGGCCACGGCGGCGAGAACGGGATAGACGGCGGTCAAAGCAACTCCTCGGTAATCGGATGGTTCAGCCCTTGGAGGCTGTTCAATGGCTATTCATGGGCTGTTTTTCCCGGCGGCCTATTCTGCCAGCGCGCAATGCACGGGCTTCGCCCCCAGCAGTTGCACACACACCTGCGGGTCCAGCTGCACCAGAAAGCCCCTGCGCCCGCCGTTGATGGCGATGCGGGGCAAGGCGAGGATGGTCTCCTCGATGTACACCGGCATGGCGCGCCGTGTGCCGAACGGCGAAGTGCCACCCACCAGATAGCCACTGTGGCGGTTGGCCACCTCGGGGGCACAGGGCTCCACCGACTTGGCGCCGATCTGGCGTGCGAGGTTCTTGGTGGAGACCTTGCGGTTGCCGTGCATCAGCACCAGCAGCGGCTTGGCATCCTGGTCCTGCATGACCAGCGTCTTGACCACGGTGAAGGGGTCGAGCCCCAGCACCTCGGCGCTGTGCAATGCGCCTCCGTGCTCCAGATAGTCATAGGGGTGCTCGGTGAAAGCCACCTTGTTGGCCTTGAGCAACTGGGTGGCTTGGGTCTCGGAAACGTGTTCTTTCTTGGCCATGGTGCGGTGTGCGTAGGAAGCGAATGGTATCCAGTTGTGAACGCCCCTCGGCGGTCAGGGTGCGGCGGGCCGCATGGCCACCGCGGTCCTGCGCCGCCCCACCTTGCGCTTGCCGTACTGCTCGATGGCCGCCACCAGCGCCTGCGTGAACTGCTGCACCAGGGCCGACGGGACCCGCCCCTCGGCCGCCAGCACCTGCAGGCGCCGCTGCTGCAGCTGTGTTTCATCGAACGGCCTGGCCGCCAGCAGCCCGGCCTCCACCCAGCGCGCGGCCGTCAGATAGCTGGCCAGGGCCACGTCCTGGCCGCCGAGCAGCGGCAGCAGCGCCGAGGAAAAATTGCTCTCCACGGCAGGCACGTAGCGCAGGCCCTGCACCGCGCAGCTCAGGTCAAACAGCTGCCGCCCGGTGATGCTGCTGGCCCCCAGCAGCAGCGGGTAGCGCACCACATCGGCCACCGACACGCTGCGCTGGCGCGCGAGCGGGTGCTGCGCCGGCATGATGGCGTAGATCGGTGCAATGGCCGAGTGCAGCAGCTGCAGCCCCTTCTCGGGAGCGACGCTGTATTTCAGCGCCAGGTCGACCTCGCCGCGCAGCGCCAGGGCCGACACCTCGTGCGGCACGGCCACCTGCAACTGCAGCTGCACCTGCGGGTGCGCCTGCCGGAAGGCCGACATCACCAGGGGCATGAAGGTGGCGGCGAAGCCCTCGGTGCAGGCCACGCGCACGCGCACCGCGCCTTGGGCCGACAGCCCCCGCAACTGCGCCATGAGCTCCACGGACTGCACGTCATGGGCGTTGGCATGCGCCAGCAGGCGGGTGCCCGCCTCGGTCAAGGCCATGCCGCGCGCCTGGCGCTCGAACAGCACCACCCCCAGGCTGTCCTCCAGCTTGCCGAGCTGGCGGCTCACGGCGGACGCGGCCACATGCAGACGCTGCGCCGCCTGGTTGACGGAGCCGGTGCGCGCCACTTCCAGAAAGTAGCGCAGGGGCAGGCTGAGCAGTGAAACGGGCATGGTGGGGAAATGAACAAAAAGAGAATGGTCAATTGCCAAATCTCTATCCATGGCAATGGTAAACCGGCGCCCATCTTGCATGGTTTAAGGCTCCAATTCACCCATGGCCGTGTGCCACAGCGGTGCCGCCTTCAAGGTGGCACCGCCTGCGCCACGGGCCCCACCTTCCGGAGTCCGCATGAAACGCCTTGTTCAAGCCTCTTTGCTGTCCGCCGCCCTGTCCTGCGCCGCCAGCCTCTCCCATGCCCAGGCGGCGGCGCCCGCCGATGCGTGGCCCCAGCGCCCGGTGCGCATGGTCGTGCCCTTTCCGCCCGGCGGCGGCACGGATGCCGTGGCCCGCGCACTGGGCCAGAAGCTGTCGGTGCGCCTGGGCAAGCCCGTGGTCATCGACAACAAGCCAGGGGCCTCCACCATCATCGGGACCGAGGCCGTGGTGCGGGCAGACCCCGACGGCTACACGCTGCTGGTGTCTGGCTCCACCAGCTACACGGTGAACCCGGCCCTGCGCAGCAAGCTGCCCTACGACCCCGCCAGGGACCTAGTGCCCGTGGCCACCGTGGCCCGCGCGCCCCTGGTGCTGGTGGTCAGCGCCACCGCGCCCTACAAGGACCTGAACGCGCTGATCGCCGCAGCCAAGGCCGCGCCCAAGGGCATTCACTACGCCACGTTCGGTTCCGGCTCGGGCCCGCACCTGGCGGGGGCGCTGCTGGAGCAGGCCGCGGGCATCAAGCTGCAGGACGTGCCCTACCGGGGCAGCAGCCAGTCGCTGATGGCCCTCATCGGCGGGGAAATCCAGCTCGGCATCGACACCGTGGCCGCCGCCGCGCCGCAGGTGAAGGCCGGCAAGCTGCGCGCGCTGGCGATTGCGGGCAAATCGCGCTCGAGCATGCTGCCCGGCGTGCCCACGGTGGAAGAACTGAAGCTGCCCGATGCGGTGTTCGACGCCTGGTATGCCATTGCCGCACCCGCCAGGACACCGGCGGCCATCATCAGGAAGCTGGTGGCTGACGTGGAGGCCGTGACCCGCGACAGCGGCATGCAGGAGCAGATGCGCGCCCAGGGCATGGAACCCGTGCACCTGGGGCCCGCGGCCACGCGCGCCGTGATCGACGACGAGATCGGCCGCTACCGTGCGCTGGCCCACCGCGCGCAGATCGTGGTGGAGTGAAGCTGACACAAGGAGAACACGATGAACCGAGAGCAACTGATCCAGAACGTCCAGCGCTACTTCGACGACGGCCGCTTTGCCGGCGACCTGCGCCGCCGCGTGGCCTGGCGCACCGAGAGCGACACCGGCAAGGTGCCGCCTGAACTGCGCACCTACCTCACCGACGAAATGGTGCCGTGGCTTGCGCCCCTGGGCTTCGAATGCCAGGTGCTGGACAATCCCTCGCCCCTGGGCGGGCCCTTCCTCATCGCCCGGCGCGTGGAAGACCCGGCCCTGCCGACCGTGCTGACCTACGGGCACGGCGACGTGGTCAATGGCCAGGAGAGCAACTGGCGCGAAGGCCTCTCGCCCTGGGAACTGACCATCGAGGGCGAGCGCTGGTATGGCCGTGGCACCGCCGACAACAAGGGCCAGCACACGGTGAGCCTGGCGGCCCTGGCCCACGCCATCGAGGCGCGCGGCGGCCGGCTGGGCTACAACGTGACCTTGATCATGGAGATGGGCGAAGAGGCCGGCTCGCCCGGCCTGGGCGCGTTCTGCGAGCAGCACAGCGACGCGCTGAAGGCCGACCTGTTCGTCGCCAGCGACGGCCCGCGCGTGAACGCGGGCCACCCCACCCTCTTCCTGGGCTCGCGCGGCGCGATCAACTTCTCGCTCACCGTGCGCAGCCGCGACAAGGCCTATCACTCGGGCAACTGGGGTGGCGTGCTGGCCAATCCGGCCACCGTGCTCACGCACGCGCTGGCCACGCTCGTCGATGCCAAAGGCCGCATCCTCGTCAAGGGCCTGCTGCCGCCCGCGGTTCCCGGCAAGCTGCGCACCGCCCTCAAGGATGTGGTGATCGGCGCAGGCGCCGACGACCCCGCGCTCACGCCCGGCTGGGGCGAGCCGGGCCTCACGCCGGCCGAGCAGTTGGTGGGCTGGAACACGCTCGAAGTGCTGGCCCTGGGCGCGGGCTCTCCCCAGCGCCCGGTCAATGCCATTCCGTCCGGTGCGGTGGCGCACTGCCAGCTGCGCTTCGTGGTGGGCACCGACTGGCACAACGTCGAGCGCACGCTGCGCGAACACCTGGACGCCCGTGGCTTCACCGACGTGGCCATCGGCATGGGCATGGTGTGCGGCGCCACGCGGCTGGACCTGCACAACCCCTGGGTGGACTGGACGCTGGCATCGCTGCAGGCCAGCGCGGGCCAGCGCGCCACGCTGCTGCCCAACCTGGCGGGCTCGCTGCCCAACGACATCTTCGCCGACCAGCTGGGCCTGCCCACGCTGTGGGTGCCGCATTCGTACCCGGCCTGTGCCCAGCACGCGCCCAACGAGCATCTGCTGGCCTCCGTGGCGCGCGAAGGGCTGGCGGTGATGGCGGGCTTGTTCTGGGACCTGGGCGAGGCGCAAGGCGTGCCGTGGAAAGCCGGCGCGCTGAGCACACCAGAAGCCCCGGCGGCGGCGTGAGCTACTGGCCGCGACCCATTGCGCGTGGCCTGAAAAACTGGCGCGGCCCCAGGCGAGAGACACCAGGCAAGGGCCGCCCCGCAGCGAGTGTGTCGTCCCCCTTCAAGGGGGAAGGCGCCGCAGGCGACTCAGGGGGGGCCCTTACAGTGCCGGGTCGCGCACTTCCCAGCGGATCGCGTCGATCGCCTGCAGCACCTCGGGCGGCAGCTGGGTGCCCCAGGCGTTCAGGTCTTCGTCAAGCTGCGCCACCGACGTGACGCCGATGATCGTGCTGGCCACCTGCCACTTGGTGTAGCAGAACGCCAGCGCCATCTGGGTGGGCGTGAGGCCGTTGTCGCGGGCCAGCTGGTTGTATCGGCGCGCGGCGGCCAGCGCCTCGGGGCGGCCCCAGCGCTGCTTGCGCACGGATTCATACGTGGCGATGCGCGCACCCTGCGGGGCACCCGGGCCGGTGAGGCCGCTGCCGTCGTACTTGCCCGTCAGCAGGCCAAAGCCCAGGGGCGAATACGCCAGCAGCCCGACATTCAAGCGATGGCAGGTTTCATCCAGGCCGTTTTCCCAGGTCCGGTTGATCAGGCAATACGGGTTCTGCACCGTGGCCACGCGCGGCAGGCCGTGCTGCTCGGCCAGGCGCACGAACTCGTGCACGCCATAGGGTGTTTCGTTCGACAGGCCGATGTGGCGCACCTTGCCGGCCTTGACCAGGCCCGCCAGCGCGTCGAGCTGCTCGCGGATGGGGTTCTGCGACGTTTCCCTGGCCGGGTCGTAGTACAGGTTGCCAAAGGCAGGCACGTGGCGCTCGGGCCAGTGGATCTGATAGAGATCGATCACGTCGGTCTGCAGGCGGCGCAGGCTGCCCTCGCACGATGCCACGATGTCGGCGGCGGCCATGCCCTTGCCTTCGCGCACCCAGGGCATCCCGCGCGAAGGACCCGCCACCTTGGTTGCAACCACCAGCTTCTGGCGCGCGCCGGGGTTCCGGGCAAACCAGTTGCCGATGATGGTTTCGGTGGCGCCAAAGGTCTCGGCCCTGGCCGGCACCGAGTACATCTCGGCCGTGTCGATGAAGTTCACGCCACGGTCGAGCGAGCGCGCCAGGATGGCGTGCGAATCGGCTTCACCCACCTGCTCGCCAAAGGTCATGGTGCCCAGACAGATGGGAGTGACCTGCAGATCGCTGGTGCCGAGTTGGATTTTTTGCATGGGAAGAAGGAGTACGGGCAAACGAAGGACTGCGCAGAATAATGGATTTCGCCGTGCTCTGCAGGCCGCCTCGCCATGCCCGAAGGCCCCTGCCCCGCCATCCCGCGCGAACTGGCTGCCGCCCTTGCCGGCGGGGCGATCGGGGGCTCCGACCACAACACGTCCATCGGCAAGGACCGTCCGGGTCCACCCGCAAGTCCACCGCATCGCCGCTGAGCCACCAGCCGCGCAGGCGACACCGAGGGCGGCAGGCATCCGGCCGTCCCATTACCATCCGGGGGCACCCGCAGGCCCTGGGCTTTGCGGGACTTTCCTGCCGCCCCACTTCGCGCCGCCGCCCATGTACACCCCGCTCAAGCCCTCCCGCAGCAGCACGCTGCCCCTGCGCCACCTGAACTACCACGTCCGCCACTGGGGCCCCGAGGACAGCGCGCTGCCCACCCTCGTCCTGCTGCACGGCTGGATGGACGTGAGCGCGTCCTACCAGTTCACGGTGGACGCGCTGCGGCAGGAGCGCCGCATCATCGCGCCCGACTGGCGCGGCTTCGGCCTGACCTCCGCCGCCCAGGCCGACCACTACTTCTTTGCCGACTACCTGGCCGACCTGGACCTGCTGCTGGACCACTGTGCACCCGGCGAAGCCATCGACCTCGTGGGCCACAGCATGGGCGGCAACATCGCCATGATGTACGCGGGCGTGCGGCCCGAGCGCATCCGCCGCCTCGTCAACCTGGAGGGCTTCGGCATGCCCGCCTCGCGGCCCGAGCAGGCGCCCAGGCGCTATGCGCAGTGGATCGACGAGATCAAGCAGCTGCGCAGCGGCGAGCTGGCCCTCAAGACCTACGACAGCCAGGACGGTGTGGCCCGCCGCCTCATGAAGACCAACCCGCGCCTGTCCGAAGACAAGGCCCGGTGGCTGGCCGGCCACTGGGCCCGGCCCAACGCGCAGGGCCAGTGGGAAATCCTGGGCGACCCGGCCCACAAGATCACCAGCGCGCAGCTCTACCGGCTGGACGAGGCGCTCGCGCTGTACGGCCGCATCTCCGCGCCCGTGCTGGCCGTGGAGGCCAGCGACGACAGCCTGGGCCAGTGGTGGAAAGGCAAGTACAGCCTGGAGGAATACCACCAGCGCCTGACCCATGTGCGCGACGTGCGCACCGCCGTCGTGCAGGACGCCGGGCACATGCTGCACCACGACCAGCCCGGGCAGGTGGCACAGCTCATCGAGCAGTTTCTCGCCCCCTCCTGAGCAGCCTTCAAGCAAAAATGGCCTCCAGCGCTTATCCATCAAGCGCTGGCAGCTATCATTTTTGAAAGACCCGGCATCCGATGGCGCCACCACGGGCCAAGGCGGCCCGGGCGGGCGGCCCGCCTGGGGGCTTTGCCGGGGCGCGGTGCCGTCCCATGAGAAAATCGCTGGTTATTCCACAGAACACACAGGACAAGAATCATGGACGCAGAACGCATCAACCTCATCGGCACCACCCTCGGCGACCTGGCCCTGCGCACGCAAGAGTTACGGAGGTATCTTTGACTTCGATGCCAAATTCGAACGCCTGCGCACGGTAAACGCGTCGCTGGAAGACCCTTCGGTCTGGAATGATCCCAAAAAGGCCCAGGAGCTGGGCAAGGAACAGAAGTCGCTGAACTCCGTCGTGCTCACGCTCGACAAGCTCACGCGCGAGCTGGCAGACAACACCGAGCTCTATGAAATGAGCAAGGAAGAAGGCGACGAACCCGGCCTCCTGACCATCGAGGCCGAGACGGCCAAGCTGCGCCCGCTCATCGAAGAGCTGGAGTTCCGCCGCATGTTCAGCAACGAGGCCGACCCGCTCAACTGCTTTGTGGACATCCAGGCCGGCGCCGGCGGCACCGAGGCCTGCGACTGGGCCAGCATGCTGCTGCGCCAGTACCTCAAGTACGCCGAGCGCAAGGGCTTCAAGACCACCGTCGAGGAAGAAACCCCGGGCGACGTGGCGGGCATCAAGAGCGCCACGATCAAGGTCGAGGGCGAATACGCCTACGGCCTGCTGCGCACCGAAACCGGCGTGCACCGACTGGTGCGCAAGAGCCCGTTCGACTCGTCGGGCGGCCGCCACACCAGCTTCGCCAGCCTGTTCGTCTACCCCGAGATCGATGACTCGATCCAGATCGACATCAATCCGGCCGACGTGCGCACCGACACCTACCGCGCCTCCGGCGCGGGTGGGCAGCACATCAACAAGACCGACTCGGCCGTGCGCCTCACGCACATCCCCACCGGGATCGTGGTGCAGTGCCAGGACGGCCGCAGCCAGCACGGCAACCGCGACATCGCGTGGCAGCGACTGCGCTCGCGCCTGTACGACCACGAGATGCGCAAGCGCCAGGAAGAACAGCAAAAGCTCGAGGACACCAAGACCGACGTGGGCTGGGGCCACCAGATCCGCAGCTACGTGCTGGACAACAGCCGCATCAAGGACCTGCGCACCAACGTCGAGATCTCGGCCACGCAGAAGGTGCTGGACGGCGATCTGGACGCGTTCATCGAAGCCAGCCTGAAGCAGGGCGTGTGATGCACGCCGAGGCCATCATCTTCGACATGGACGGCACCATGATCGACTCCATGCCCTGGCACGCCAAGGCCTGGGTCGAATTCACCCGGCGCCGCGGCATGGACATCGACGTGCCCGATCTCATGGCGCGCACCACGGGCCGCAACGGCACCGAGTGCATCCGCGAGTTGCTGGGCCGCGATGTGCCGCAGGATGAGGCCGACGCGCTCACCCGCGAGAAGGAAGACATCTACCGCGAGCTGTTCGGGCCCCGCTTCACCGAAGTGGCGGGCTTTCGCCGCTTTGCCGCGCAGCTCGGCGAACGCGGCCTGAAAGTGGCCGTGGGCACCGCCGGCGATATCCACAACGTGCAGTTCGCGATGACACGCCTGGGCCTGGAGCCCGCGCCCCTGGCCATCGTGCGCGGCGACGAAGGCCTGCCCGGCAAACCCCAGCCCGCGATCTTCCTGGAGGCGGCGCGCCGCATCGGCGCCAGCCCCGCACACTGCATCGTCTTCGAGGATGCGCCTTTCGGCATCGAAGCCGCGCGCCGCGCGGGCATGCGCGCCGTGGCGATCTGCAGCACGCACAGCGCGCAGGAACTGGCCGGACCCCACGTGCTGGCCGCCGTGCGCGACTACACCGAACTCATGAACACCGACTTTCTGGAGAGCCTCCATGTTGCAACTGCATAAAGCCGACGGAAGCGGAGAAGGCGCCGGCCCGGCCGTCGCCATCCGCCGCGAGGACTACACCGCGCCTGCCTACTGGATCGACAGCGTCGAGCTCACGTTCGACCTGGACCCCGCCAAGACCCGCGTGCTCAACCGCATGCTGCTGCGCCGCAACCCCGAGGTGGCCGAGCAGCCGCTCAAGCTCGACGGCGAGGACCTGAACCTGGCGCGCGTGCTGGTCAACGGCCAGGGCACCTCGTTCAAGATGGAGGGCTCGCGCCTGGTGCTGGAGAACCTGCCCACGGGCACGGACGCCTTCGCGCTCGAGATCTTCACCACCTGCTGCCCCGCCAAGAACACGCACCTGATGGGCCTGTACGTGAGCCAGGGCACGTTCTTCACGCAGTGCGAGGCCGAGGGCTTTCGCCGCATCACCTACTTCCTGGACCGCCCGGACGTGATGGCCAGCTACACCGTCACCCTGCGCGCCGACAAGGCCCAGTACCCGGTGCTGCTGTCCAACGGCAACCTGGTGGACAGCGGCGACCTGGAGGACGGCCGCCACTTCGCCAAGTGGGTGGACCCGCACAAGAAGCCCTGCTACCTGTTCGCCCTGGTGGCGGGCAAGCTGGTGGCCCGCGAGCAGAAGATCAAGAGCCGTTCGGGCACCGAGCACCTGCTGCAGGTGTACGTGCGCCCCGGCGACCTGGGCAAGACCGAACACGCCATGAATTCGCTGATGTACAGCGTGGCCTGGGACGAAGCCCGCTTCGGCCTGCCGCTGGACCTGGAGCGCTTCATGATCGTCGCCACCAGCGACTTCAACATGGGCGCCATGGAGAACAAGGGCCTGAACATCTTCAACACGAAGTACGTTCTGGCCAGCGAGGCCACGGCCACCGACACCGACTTCGCCAACATCGAAAGCGTGGTGGGCCACGAATACTTCCACAACTGGACCGGCAACCGCGTGACCTGCCGCGACTGGTTCCAGCTGAGCCTGAAGGAAGGCCTGACCGTCTTTCGCGACCAGGAATTCAGCCAGGACCTGGCGGGCAGCCCCTCGGCCCGCGCCGTCAAGCGCATCGAGGACGTGCGCGTGCTGCGCACCGCCCAGTTCCCCGAGGACGCGGGCCCCATGGCCCACCCGGTGCGCCCCGACAGCTACGTCGAGATCAACAACTTCTACACCGTCACCATCTACGAAAAGGGTGCCGAGGTGGTGCGCATGATGCACACCTTGGTGGGCCGCGACGGCTTCGCCAGGGGCATGAAGCTGTACTTCGAGCGCCACGACGGCCAGGCCGTGACCTGCGACGACTTCGCCCAGGCCATCGCCGATGCCAACCCCGCGAGCGACCTGGCACGCCTGCTGCCCCAGTTCAAGCGCTGGTACAGCCAGGCAGGCACGCCGCGCGTGCGGGCCACGGGCCGCTACGACGCCGCCACGCGCTGCTATGCGCTCACGCTGTCGCAAAGCTGCGCCCCCACGCCCGGCCAGCCCGCCAAGGAACCCTTCGTCATCCCCGTGGAGCTGGGCCTGCTCAGCGACAGCGGCGCCCCCCTGCCCCTTCACCTGGCGGGCGAAGGCGCCGCGCAGGCAGCCTCGCGCGTGGTGGTGCTGACCGAAGCCTCGCAGACGCTGACCTTCACGGACCTGGACAGCGAACCCGTGCCCTCGCTGCTGCGCAACTTCAGCGCGCCCGTGGTGCTGGACATCGACTACACCGATGCCCAGCTGCTCACCTTGCTGGCGCACGATGCCGACGCCTTCAACCGCTGGGAAGCGGGCCAGCGTCTGGCACTGCGCATTGCTATCAATGCAATAGCTGACAGCGCACAACAGACAAGCGCTGGGGGCCATTTTGATCACCAGATCCTGCCGGCCGCGTTTGTGGAAGCGATGCGCGCGGTGCTGCGCAACCCCCTGCTGGATGCAGCCTTCAAGGAACTCGTGCTCACCCTGCCGTCCGAGACCTACATCGCCGAGCAGCTCGATGTGGTGGACCCGCAGCGCATCCACGCCGTGCGCGAAGCCATGCGCGAACAGCTGGCCCTGTCGCTGCAGGCGGACTGGGAGTCGGCCTGGGAGCAGAACCAGGACACCGGCGGCTACAGCCCCGATCCTGTCTCTTCGGGCCGCCGCGCGCTCAGCGGGCTGGCGCTGCACATGCTGTGCATCGCCGCCCAGAAGACGGGCGATGTGGTCTGGCCCGGCAAGGCCTACCAGCGCTTCAAGGTGGCCAGCAACATGACGGACCGCTTCAACGCACTGACCGCCCTGGTGGCCAGCGGCAGTGAACTGGCGGCCCCTGCCCTGGCACGCTTCCATGCGCTGTTCAAGGACGAACCCCTGGTCATCGACAAGTGGTTCGCGCTGCAGGCCGGCGCGCCGGACCGTGGCGGCAACGTGCTGCCCGCCGTGCGCCAGCTCATGCAGCACCCTGACTTCAGCCTGAAGAACCCGAACCGCGCGCGCAGCGTGATCTTCAGCTACTGCAGCGCCAACCCCGGCGCCTTCCACCGCGCAGACGCGGCGGGCTACGTGTTCTGGAGCGACCGCGTGATCGAGCTGGACGCCATCAATCCCCAGGTGGCCGCACGCCTGGCCCGGGCCCTGGACCGCTGGAAGAAACTCGCAGACCCCTGGCGCACCTCCGCGCGCGAAGCCATCGCCCGTGTTGCCGCCAGGCCCGCGCTCTCCAACGACGTGCGCGAGGTCGTGACCCGTGCACTCGCCGAATAAACCACGACCAAGAAAGGACTGACATGGCAAAAAGCATCAGCCTGACCCGCTACCTCGTTGAACAGCAACGTGTGGACGGCCTCATCCCCTCGCAACTGCGCCTGCTGCTGGAAGTGGTGGCCCGCGCCTGCAAGAGCATCAGCCACGCCGTGAACAAGGGCGCGCTGGGCGGCGTGCTGGGCACGGCCAGCAGCGAAAACGTGCAGGGCGAGATCCAGAAGAAGCTCGACATCATCGCCAACGAGGTGCTGATCGAGGCCAACGAATGGGGCGGCCACCTCGCGGCCATGGCCTCGGAGGAAATGGACGGCATCTACCTGGTGCCCAACCGCTATCCGCAAGGCGAATACCTGCTGCTGTTCGACCCCCTGGACGGCTCCAGCAACATCGACGTGAACGTGAGCATCGGGACCATCTTCAGCGTGCTGAAAAAGCCCGATGGCGACCGTGGCGTGGAGGAAGGCGACTTCCTGCAGCCCGGCACCCAGCAAGTGGCTGCGGGGTATTGCATCTATGGCCCGCAGACCACGCTCGTGCTCACCGTGGGCGACGGCGTCGCCATGTTCACGCTCGACCGCGAACAGGGCTCGTTCGTGCTCACCGAGGAGAACGTGCGCATTCCCGAGGACACCAAGGAATTCGCCATCAACATGAGCAACATGCGGCACTGGGACACGCCCGTGAAGCGCTACATCGACGAGTGCCTGCAGGGCAAGGACGGCCCGCGCGGCAAGGACTTCAACATGCGCTGGATCGCCAGCATGGTGGCGGATGTGCACCGCATCCTCACCCGCGGGGGCGTCTTCATGTACCCCTGGGACAAGCGCGAACCCAACAAACCCGGCAAGCTGCGCCTGATGTACGAGGCCAACCCCATGGGCTGGCTGGTGGAGCAGGCCGGCGGCGCCGCCACCAACGGCAAGCAGCGCATCCTGGACATCCAGCCCACCCAGCTGCACGAGCGCGTCAGCGTGATCCTGGGATCAAAAAATGAGGTGGAGCGCGTGACAGCCTACCATTCCACGCTATAATCTGAGGCTTACGCCGGTGTAGCTCAGTCGGTAGAGCAGCTCATTCGTAATGAGAAGGTCGGGTGTTCGATTCATCTCTCCGGCACCAAGTCAGCAAAGAAAGCCCCGCTATTGGATAAATGGCGGGGCTTTCTTTTTTGCGCATGCCGGAAGGGCCTGCTGCCCGGCAGCATCGCCCTTTCTGGCCGCTCAGCGCGCAAAAACACGCAACCCGGCCAGCAAGATCACGGCCAGCGCCAGCACCAGCGTGGCGGTCTGCCAGAAAACGACCGGATTGCGCTCCACCAGCGGTGCCGCCCTGCGGCGCTGGAACCGCAGCCCTGGGGACTGCAGGTCGTGGATGAACTCCGACACCGCCTCCTGGCGCCTGGCCGGATCGGGGTGCAAGGCCTTCTGCAGCACGGCATCCAGCCAATCCGGCAGGTCGGCCCGCAAATAGCGGACCGGCACGTACCGCAGCCGTTTCACGTCACCCGCCGAGCGGATGCGCACCACCTGCAGGCCATACGGCAGCTGCCCGGACAGCATCTGGTAGGTGAGCACCGCCAGCGAGAACAGGTCGGAACGCGCGCTGCCCCCCATGCCCGCAAAATACTCCGGCGCGGTGTACTGCAAGGTGCCGGCAATGGATGAGCCCATGTCCAGGCCGTGCGCTTCCTCGGCCAGGCCAGCGACCAGCGTGGAGCCGAAGTCGATGATCCGGGCGGTTCCCGTGCGGTCAATCATCACGTTCTCCGGCCGCAGGTCCTGGTGCAGCATTTCCTTGCCATGGAAGGCCTGCAGTCCCTTCGCCACTTGCGCCACCAGGCTGCGCACCGCGTCGAGATCCGGGCGGGGATGGTCGATCATCCACTGCGCCAGGGTCTGGCCCTCCACGAATTCCATGGCCACGTAGACATGCTGGCGCGGCCGGTCGCTGGTGTGTGGCCGGAGCACATGGGGGCTATGAATACGCCGCGCCACCCACTCTTCCAGCAGGAAGCTGTTGAGATAGCCGGCGTCATCGCGCAACGCCGTCGATGGAGTCTTCAGCACCACCTGCTGCCCCGTCGCGTCGTCCACCGCGAGGTGCACGTGGCTGCGCGCGCTCGCGTGCAGTTCGCGCACCACGGTGTAGCCTTCGAAACGCATCCTGGGCGACAGCGGCGGCGCGAACGCGAGGCCTTCGCGCAGCGCATGCAGGCGGTGGGCTTCAGGATCGGGCAGCGCATCGATGCGCAGGATCTGCACGGTCATGTCGTCGTCGGCGCCGCGGGCCTGCGCACCCTCCACGATATCTTGCGCGGCCTGATCGAAGTCCCCGGGAAACCGTGCCAGAGCCGCATGCACTGCGGCTGCATCGAAATGCGTGTACGCACCGTCGGTGGCCAGCACGTAGAGGGCCCCCACATCGGCCGGCAGGCAGCAATAGTCGATCTCGACATGGGCACTCGTGCCAAGCGCGCGGCCCAGGAACGATTCGGCCGACGACAGGTGGACACGGTGGTCCTGCGTCAGCTGCTCGAGCGACTGCCCGTGAAGGCGATAGATGCGCGCATCCCCCACATGCAGCACATGGACATCGCGGCCTTTCAGGATCAGCGCGCTGAAGGTGGTCACATAGCCGCGGTCCTTGTCGAAACGCGCGTGGCTGCGCATGGTCTGCGCATGCAGCCACGCATTGGTGGCACTCAGAACGCGCTGGGCCGAGCGGCGCACCGACCAGGCGTCGGAGGTGGCGTAGTAGTCGTCCAGGAAACTGCGCACCGAGGCCGCGCTGGCCTCCTGACTGACCGTGCTGGACCCTATGCCATCGGCCAGGGCGACGACGATCCCCTTGGAGCCGCGCAGCGGCTCGCCGGGCAACATGGCACCATGGAAGTCCTGGTTGACGCCCTTGCGCCCCGCCCGCGAGTGCTGGCCCAGCGTGACGCGCAGCCCGCCCGGATCCGTGCCGTGGCCCATCAGCGGTCCATGGCGCTGCACGCCACCGCCAGCCCATGCAACCGGCGCGGCCCACCCGTCAGCCGCCGCGCGGGGGTCGCCCCGCCGCGCTGGCGGCGTCCCCATGCCCGCAGCGCGCAGCGGCGAGGTCGCTCAGGGAGAAGCTCAGACATGGTGGCGCTTGGGCGCGGTCTTGTAGTGCGTGGAATACAGCGTGGCACCGACGAAGGTCAGGCCTCCGACCAGATTGCCGAGCACCGTGGGAAGCTCGTTCCAGATCAGATAGTCCATCAGCGTGAACTTGCCGCCCAGCATCAGGCCGGTGGGAAACAGGAACATGTTGACGATGGAATGCTCGAAACCCATGTAGAAGAAGATCATGACCGGCATCCACATGCCGATGGCCTTGCCCGAGACCGTGGTGGACATCATCGCGGCGACCACGCCGGTGGAGACCATCCAGTTGCACATCACGGCACGCACGAACAGCGTGAGCATGCCGGCAGCGCCATGGGCGGCATAGCCCACCGTGCGGCCCTCGCCGATGTGGCCGAGCTTCTCGCCGACGGCATTGGGCGCCTCGCTGAAGCCGAAGGTGAAGATGATGGCCATGAACACCGCCACCGTCAGTGCGCCCGCGAAGTTGCCCACGAACACCAGGCCCCAGTTGCGCAGCACGCCTGCCCAGGTGGCACCTGGGCGCTTGTCGAACACCGCCAGCGGTGCGAGCGTGAACACGCCCGTCAGCAGGTCGAAACCCATCAGGTACAGCATGATGAAGCCCACGGGGAACAGCATGGCGCCGACCAGCGGGTTGCCGGTGTTGACCGTGACGGTCACGGCAAACGCGGCCGCCAGCGCCAGGATGGCGCCGGCCATGTAGGAGCGGATCAGCGTGTCGCGGGTGGACATCAGGAGCTTGGATTCACCGGAGTCGACCATCTTGGTCACGAACTCGGCAGGGGCAAGGTAGGCCATTGAATTTCCTTTGGGACGGGAGACTATTGACAGCGTCCCGGACGGCGGGCCGGCGGAACGCGCAAGGAGGAAAAAAGAAAACGGCGTCCGCTGCGCCGTCCTCCAGTCATCTGGAGGAGACGCAAGGGACGCCGTTATCCTTGGATGCGCGATTCCTTTGCCCGCGGAAGACCACGGACGGTGGGTTGGCAAGCCGCCTTTAGCCGACAACCACTTCTCTCCATGCAAGTTCCATACCCCTGATGGAATGGTGCATCGGAGCGTGGCCCGTCCCTCTCTGGCGCATGCGCGGCGACCACTGCAAGAAATGAGCCTCCACTCGGTGCGGCACCGGCACCACAGTGGGTCACCAGTGCCTGCCCGCCCCGTTGCGGGGCACCGCGACGCTATCTATGAGGACTTGGCGCCTGACAGCGCAGACTGCGCAAAGGCGAGATCGGGCAGGGACAGCGTGGCCTCCGCCACCTCGAGCAGCCGGCGGTTCTGGTCCATCGAGGTTTTCTGCAACACGCGGAAGGCGACTTCCTCGTTCATGCCCAGGCGGGCCATCAGCACCCCCTTGGCGCGCTCGATCACCTTGCGTTCGTTCAGCGTGCGGCGCGCCGCCTCCAGCTCGGCCTCCATGCTGGCCATGCGCGCCGACTGGGCCTGCAGCAGTTCCAGCAGCGAAGCCGATTCGGCCCCATGTGTGCCGGCCGCCGCCTCCGGCACGGACGTGGGTGCAACCGCGATGTCGAAGAACCGGTCCACCGCGTGCGTGCGCTGCGGCGGGTTGTCGCGCAGGCCGCGCAGCAGGCCCCTGGAGTCCTGCAGGTCCTGCTGCGCTTCGAGGATGCGAGCCTCGCAGTCCTCGCGCAGACGCTGGACCAGTTCGACCTGCAGTTGCCACAGCGCGTTGATGCGCTCCGTGCACACGTCGAACCAGGCGTCGCTCAGGTTGCTGTCCAGGGCGGCGCCGGGGCGCACCACGCACAGCGTGCGCCGCAGCCGCTCCAGCTGGGCCATGCCGGGGGCAAGCTGCTGCTGCTCCCAGCGTCCACGCAGGGCCGGATCGGCAAACTCGGAAAACACGCGCAGGCTGCGCTCCTGCGCGTCGATGAGGTGCAGCACCCGCTGCTGGTGCGCGTCGCTGCCCTGGCCGGAGGCATAGAGCAGCGCGCCCATGGCGCGCTCCTGGCCCGCCTCTTCCTGCGCCTGCACCAGGTGCAGCAAAGCCACCAGCTGGCGCGATACGCTGGGCAGCCCCGCGGCATCGGCCACATGGAAGACCAGCTCGATCAGACCCGCGATCAGGTGGCTGAACGCAGCGATCGAGTCGTGTGCGGTCATCGCCTGCTTGTAAATCTGGCTGCGCAGCGCGGGCAGAGAATCAAGCCCCAGGAGGGCCCACGCCATGAGCGACAAGGCCTTGGCCGTCGCGCCCTGTTCGGGTTCCACATGCTGGGCAAATTCCTGGCGCAGTCGCGCCTCCAGTGGCAGCACCTCCTGGATGATCCGGCTGCGCATGTCGGCAAAACGCTGGGCATTGGACGCCAGGTAGGCGCCCGATGCGCCGCGCTCGCGCTGCAGACCTTCTATCAGCTGGCCGATCGTGTCCACCAGAACGGCCCGGCTGGCGAGGTGGCGCACCGCGTCGATCTCCAGCTGGCGCGAGCGCAGCACAAGGGTCGAAACGGTCAGGGACGCGGCCTGGTCGGGCATGCGGGAACTCCAGAAAATCGATACGAGGGAATGCTAACCCCAGAACCTGCCGCGCGCCCGCCAAGCCTCCAGGGGCCTGCGCGGAACGCGATGCAATGCACTTCCGCACAACCCGGCCCGAAGAGTTGCCGGGACACGGCCTCAAGAGACCTCAAGGGCAGGCCCTCAGGCCATTGCAATGCTGACGCGCCCACCCTCGGCGCGCACGCCGTGCGCCCGCACCGAATGCTCGGGCGCCTCCAGGCATTCGCCCGTGCGCAGGTCGAAATGGTTCTTGTACAGCGGCGAGGCGACGACGACGCGCTCGCCCAGGTTGCCGATCAGCCCGCGCGAGAGCACGCTGGCGCCCGACTTCGGGTCCACGTTGTCGATGGCGAAGAACTGGTCGCTGCCGGTGCGGAACACCGCCACATGGCGGTTGGCCACCAGGGCGCAGACGCCGGTGCTGGGCAGGATGTCGTCGACCGCGCAGATGTCGGTCCAGGCAAGGGGGTCGGTACTGTTCATGGGAAGTGCGCTCATGGGAGTTCTCCGTTATTGATTCATTGCGCTACAGGTTGCCCGCAGCGCGCGCAACTGGCGCAGCCGACACCAGTGCCCCACGCAAGGGCCGCCCCGCCGCGAAGGGGGCGTATCCAGCGCATGCGCTGGGGGCGTCCCCCTCCCGGACTCGCACAGCGCATCGAGAGAAGGGTGAAGGCGCGAAGCGACTCAGGGGGTGCTTCATGTCAGGCGGCCTGGCGGATGGGGATGACCTTGGCGCCGCGCTCCTCCGCGCGGGCCGGGCGGATCTGGCCGCGCTCCTCGACGAAGAGCACGTTCTCGTCGGCCTTGTCGCTGTTCACGAACGAGCGGAAGCGCTTGCGCGTCTCGGGGTCGGTCACGGCGGTCTTCCATTCGCACTGGTAGGTATCGACCACGTTCTGCATCTGCGATTCGAGCTCGGCGCACAGGCCCAGGCTGTCCTTTTGCAAGACATCCTTGAGGTAGTCGAGGCCACCTTCGAGGTTCTCGCGCCAGGTGCTGGTGCGCTGCAGCCGGTCGGCCGTGCGCACGTAGAACATCAGCACCCGGTCGATCATGCGCACCAGGTCTTCCTTGGACAGGTCGGACGCGAACAGCTCGGCATGGCGCGGTTTCATGCCGCCGTTGCCGCAGATGTAGAGGTTCCAGCCCTTTTCGGTGGCGATGATGCCGATGTCCTTGCCCTGCGCCTCGGCGCATTCGCGCGTGCAGCCCGAGACGCCGAACTTGATCTTGTGCGGAGCACGCAGGCCCTTGTAGCGGTTCTCCAGCTCCACGGCCAGGCCCACGCTGTCGCCCACGCCATAGCGGCACCAGGTCGAGCCCACGCAGCTTTTGACCGTGCGCAGGGACTTGCCGTAGGCATGGCCGGACTCGAACCCGGCGGTGATCAGCTCCTCCCAGATCAGGGGCAGCTGTTCCAGGCGCGCACCGAACATATCCACCCGCGCACCGCCGGTGACCTTGGTGTACAGGCCGTACTTCTTGGCCACCTGGCCCACGGCGATCAGGCCGTCGGGCGTGACCTCGCCACCGGGCATGCGCGGCACCACCGAGTAGGTGCCGTCCTTCTGGATGTTGCCCAGGTAGTAGTCATTGCTGTCCTGCAGGCCGGCCAGCTCCTTCTTGAGCACGAACTCGTTCCAGCACGAGGCGAATACGCTGGCCGCCACGGGCTTGCAGATGTCGCAGCCCATGCCCTTGCCGTGCTGGGCCAGCAGTTCGCCGAAGCTCCTGATGTTGCCCACGCGCACCAGGTGGTAGATCTCCTGGCGCGAGTACGCGAAGTGCTCGCAGATGTGGTTGTTCACGGCCATGCCGCGGCGCGCCATCTCGGCTTTCATGACCTGGGTGACCAGGGGCACGCAGCCGCCGCAGGTGGCACCGGCCTTGGTGCAGGCCTTCATCTCTGCGATGGTGCAGGCGCCATTGCCCACGGCTTCGCAGATGCCGGCCTTGGTGACGTTGTTGCACGAGCAGATCTGCGCCGTGTCGGGCAGGGCATCCACGCCCAGGCCGGGTTTGGCCTTGCCATCGCTGGACGGGAAGATCAGGAACTCGGGGTCCTCGGGCAGCGTGATGCCGTTCAGGGCCATCTGCAGCAGCGTGCCGTATTCGGTGGCGTCGCCAATCAGCACGGCGCCCAGCAGTTGCTTGCCGTCTTCGCTGATGACGATCTTCTTGTAGACCTGGCGGCGCTCGTCCACATACTGGCAGGTGCGGCTGTGGGGCGTTTTCGCATGGGCGTCGCCGATGCTGGCCACGTCCACGCCCATGAGCTTGAGCTTGGTGCTCATGTCGGCGCCGACGAAGGCGGCGTCGGTCTCGCCTGCGATGTGGCGGGCGGCCACACGGGCCATGTCGTAGCCGGGGGCTACCAGGCCGAAGGTCTGCTCGTTCCACGACGCGCATTCGCCGATGGCGTAGACGTCGTGGTCGCTGGTACGGCAGGCGCTGTCGATGGCCACGCCACCGCGCGGGCCGATGGCCAGCAGGCTCCGGCGCGCCAGTTCGTCGCGCGGGCGGATGCCGGCGGAGAAGACGATCATGTCGGTCTCCAGCCAGGTGCCGTCGGCAAACACCATGCGGTGGCGCGCACGGGCACCATCGGTGATCTCCTGGGTGTTGCGGCCGGTGTGCACCTGCACGCCCAGCTCCTCGATCTTGGCGCGCAGCACGCGGCCGCCGCCCTCGTCCACCTGCACGGCCATGAGGCGCGGGGCGAACTCGACCACATGGGTTTCGAGGCCCATGTCGCGCAGCGCCTTGGCGCATTCCAGACCCAGCAGGCCGCCGCCCACGACCACGCCGGTCTTGGATTTGGCGCCCGAGGCCTGCATGGCCTCCAGGTCTTCGATGGTGCGGTAGACGAAGCAGTGGTCGCGGTCGCGCCCCGGCACCTGGGGCACGAAGGGGTTGGAGCCAGTGGCCAGCACCAGCTTGTCATAGTGCAGCACCTCGCCGTCGACCGTGGTCACGGTGCGAATGCGGCGGTCCACCGAAGCGGCCCGCGCCGCCAGGCGCAGGGTGAAGCCGGTGCGCTCGAAGAAGCCGGGCTCGACCAGGGAGAGTTGCTCGGCCGTGGTGCCGCTGAAGAAGGCGGAGAGGTGCACCCGGTCGTAGGCGGGGCGTGGCTCCTCGCACAGCACGGTGACCTCGACGCCGGTCATGCCGGTCTCGGCCAGGCTTTCGAGGAACTTGTGGCCGACCATGCCGTGGCCAATGAGAACGATTTTCATGCTAGTGATCCTGCAATGGACCGGGCCGCCCGGAGGGCAAGTGCAGGGATGCTGTGCATCGGCAGCCCCGAGGGAGGCAACCAGTGCACCTCACCCTCCGCAACGGCACGGGTGTGGATTGGAACGACCCCACGAGAGGCTCATAGCCTCGCTCGTCCGGGGGTTCCGCCATCATTAGCGGAGGGTGTTGGTCGGTCCGACGGCAGCTTCACCGGCAGACATGCAACGGTAGATCGCAATATCCATGCCGCCCTTTCAGCCCCTGCGGCCACATAGCGCTCGCCAGGAGCGGGCAAGCGGGTTGGCATCAGCGACCCGGCCGGCACGGAGTCGCATCAATGCGGTGCAAACCATCACCAAATCAGGGCATCGCCTCAGGTTGGGACAAATTGCCGCAGGCAGACCTCGTCGGAATGCCCCAGGGACAGCCAGGAGTTCTGGTACCTGGAACGCGTGCCGTGTGCTGGTTTGTTGCCATTCTTTCTTTTTCAAACGTGCCCGCCTCATGCAGACTGAGACGATGCAGTCCGGCCGGTCAGGACACCTGTTCAGTGCTCCTGAAAGGATGGCCAGCCAGGGCAGGAATCCCAGAGCTTTTTTCCTATATGAGGACTACCAACATGAGCGTGGAACGCAGAGGCAGCGCGGACAGGCGCAGCGGAAAGGACCGCCGGCAAGTGGAAAAAGGGCCGCCCACCAACTATGAACGCAGGCGCACGGTCGAAGCGCGGCAACCCGAGCTGACGGAACTGCACCTGAGCGAAGAAGAACTCAAGGCACTGGGATTCGCGCAGGACCAGCCAGCACTCCAAAAACCAACCTGATCGCTGCGACCTGGCAGCAGCCACGTTTTCAATGCTGTTTCGTGCGCGGCAGGGTATCCGTCGCAAGCACCGCCCAGGCAGGCGGCCGGACTCGCCCGCCCTCTCTTCTTGCACCGCGCGTTGGCACGTCACGCCGTGGCGAGCGCGAGCCGCAGAATCAGTTTTGCATCGCCTTGTTTTTTATTCGCCGTGCAGCGTGAGCAGGCGGTGCGCGACCATGTCCAGCGCGGGCCGCGTGTTTCCCTGCTTGTCCGTCCAGACTCTTGGCGTGATGCTTCCCGCCAGCGCCACAGAGTCTCCATCGCGCAGGGCGTGCATGGAGGCGCAGACCCCTGCCTCAAATGCAATCACGTTGACGAACAGCGTCTCGCCATCCGCCGTGCTTGCTCGCACCTTGGAGACGGTAAAAGGCTTCCCGGCCTTGTCAGTACGCCGCTCGGCCTCGCCATACAGCCTGCCGGCCACCAGTCCATCGATCATGAGAGTCCTTTGCGGGGCGAGCCGCTACTTTGGTTTTGGCGGGGGCAACCGCAACACGGGCTGACCACATGTCAGCACTACCTCGACAGGGAGCCTGCTGATCAGCGGGGGCTCGGTATCGCCACCATGCCTGCACAGCACGCAGCAGCAAGCCGCCTTTCATTTCACCCCAGGCCGTGTTGCATGTTTTTCCGCGACCAAGCAAAAAAGCCCAGAACCTTTCGGTTCTGGGCTTTTGCTAACAATGGTCGGCGTGGCGGGATTCGAACTCGCGACCCCTTGCACCCCATGCAAGTGCGCTACCAGGCTGCGCTACACGCCGACAAGACTTAGATTATATGCAGAAAAAAGGTCAACCCAGAGAAAGTAGCGCCCGAATTTCAAATAATTCTTTGCGCACCGCATTGGAGTCCAGCGTGATGCCCATCGCATCGATGGAAAGATCGCGTGCACTGTCCACCAGCATGCTGGGCATCTCGGAATCAAACCCGTTCATCGCGCCGTCGGCCCCTGCCTCATCACGGGCGGGATGCGCAAGCTCCTGCAGGCGATTGCGCGCGCCACTGATGGTGAACCCCTGGTCATACAGCAGGTCCCGGATGCGGCGGATCATGAGCACTTCATGATGCTGGTAGTAGCGCCGGTTGCCACGCCGCTTCATGGGGCGCAGTTGAGTGAACTCCTGCTCCCAGTAACGCAATACATGGGGCTTGACGCCACAAAGCTCCGCGACCTCACCAATCGTGAAGTAGCGCTTGGCGGGGATCGAAGGAAGGGGGGTGCCCATGGGTGGTGGATTCAAACCGGTCAGCCAGCTAGCGTACTGCAGACGCGCACAGACCGCCAGTCATCGGCAACATTCTGGTCACAAAAACGGCACAAATTCACGATCCGGCAGCCGTCTGGATCTGTTCCTTGAGTTTGCTGCTGGCGTGAAACGTCACCACGCGGCGTGCCTTGATCGGAATGGCCTCGCCCGTGCGCGGGTTGCGCCCGGGCCGCGGTGCCTTGGTGCGAATCTGGAAGTTGCCGAAACCCGACAACTTCACATCCTTGCCCTCCACCAGGCTCTGCGAGATCAGGTCGAAGAATGCGTCGATCATGTCCTTGGACTCGCGCTTGTTCAAGCCAATCTGGTCAAACAGCAGATCGGCCAGTTGTGCCTTGGTCAGCGCTGGCGTTTCCAGGCTTTCGACGGCGAATTCGATCATGGCGTCAGCTCCCTTGAACATCATCAGACACGCAGCCGTGCGCCCATGCGCTGGGCCAATTGCCCCACCACCGCTTGAACAGCGGCATCGATCTCGGCCTCGGTGAGCGTCGCCTCGTCGCTGCCCAGAGTCAGGCGCACCGCCAGGCTCTTCTCCCCGGGAGCCAGGCCACCGGCGGGTGCCTCTTCGCCCGCACGCAGCGCCTTGGGCCGGTACACATCGAACAGCACAGCCGAACGCAGCATTGCGCCAGGCACCGCTTGCTGGACCGCCGCCATGACCTCGGCATGGGTGACCCGCTCAGCGACCACCACCGCCAGATCACGTTCGACGGACTGGTGCTTGGCCACGGACTTGAATTGGGGCACTGCACGCTGCAATACGGCATCCAGTTCGAGTTCAAACATCACCGGCGCTTGCGGGAGCTCCCACGATTGGCGCCACTGCGGGTGCAGCTCGCCCACGAAACCCACGGCCTGCCCATTGAGGAGCACCCGCGCGCAACGGCCGGGGTGCATCGCAGGATGGACGGCCGGCTCGAACGTGGCTTGCAGCGGCGCCAGCAAGGCCTCGAGATCGCCCTTCACATCGAAGAAGTCGATCGACTGCTCCTTGCGGCCCCACTGGAGCGCATCGTTGGGTCCATAAGCCAGACCGGCCACGCGCATGGGCTGGTGAAAGCCTTCCACCGTGGTGTCGGTGTTGGCCACGCTGGCATCCCGCAGGAACACACGGCCCAGCTCGAACACGCGCACGCGCTCGGCGCGGCGATCCAGGTTGAACTTGAGCACCTGCAGCAGAGAGCCCAGCAGGCTCGAGCGCATCACGCTCATCTGGCTGGCGATGGGGTTGAGCAGCTTGATGGGCTGCGCGTTGGCCGCCAGCTCCCGCTCCCAGCGCTCTTCCACGAAGCTGAAATTGATGGTTTCCTGGTAACCCAGGCCCGCCAGCGTACGGCGCACGGCAAACGGGCTGCGCGTGGCCTCGGCCGGCAGCTTGGGGGTGATGGGGGCCAGCGGCGGCGTCGTGGGCAGGTTGTTGTAACCCACCATGCGCGCAACCTCTTCGATCAAGTCTTCTTCGATGGTGATGTCGAAGCGGTAGGCCGGTGGCGCCACGGTGAGGGTGCCATCGCCTTCCGTGAACGGCAGGCCCAGGCGCCTGAACACGTCCGCGCACTGCACCTGCGTGAGCGGCATGCCGATGACCTTGGCCGCGCGCGCCACGCGCAGCGTGACGGGCTGGGGCACAGGCAGGTTCACGCGCTGGTCGTCCATCGGGCCGCAGGCCGTCTCGGGCGTGCCGCAGATGTCGATCACCAGCTGGGTGATGCGCTCGATGTGCTCCACCGTCAGCGCAGGGTCCACGCCGCGCTCGAAGCGGTGGCCCGCATCGGTCGAGAAGTTGTAGCGGCGCGAACGCCCGGCCACTGCCTTGGGCCACCAGAAGGCAGCCTCGATGTAGATGTGCTTGGTGTCGTCCGAGACGGCGGTGGCGTCGCCGCCCATGATGCCGGCGAGCGACTCGACCTGCTGGCTGTCGGCGATCACGCCGACCTTTTCGTCGACGGTGATGGTGTTGCCGTTGAGCAGCTTGAGCGACTCGCCCGCCTTGCCCCAGCGCACATCCAGCCCGCCATGGATCTTGTCCAGGTCGAAGATGTGCGAGGGACGGCCCAGCTCGAACATCACGTAGTTGGAGATGTCCACCAGCGGCGACACTCCACGCTGGCCGCAGCGCGCCAGGCGGTCCAGCATCCACTGCGGCGTGGTGGCGCGCGTGTTCACGTTGCGCACCACGCGGCCGCTGAAACGGCCGCACAGGTCAGGGGCACTGATCTTCACGGCCAGGGTGTCCGGGACTTTGGAGGCCACTGCCGGGAAGGCCGGCTGCGAGAGGGGCACGCCGGTCAGCGCGGAGACTTCGCGGGCGATGCCGTACACGCTCAGGCAGTGCGCCAGGTTGGGCGTGAGCTTGAGCGTGAACAGCGTGTCGTCCAGGTTCAGGTGCTCGCGGATGTCCTGGCCCACGGGCGCGGAGGCATCAAGTTCGAGCAGGCCGCCGTGGTCTTCCGACAGCTTGAGCTCGCGCGCCGAGCACAGCATGCCCTGGCTTTCCACACCGCGCAGCTTGCCGACCTTGATCAGGAAGGGCTTGCCGTCGTCGCCCGGCGGCAGCTCGGCGCCCACCAGGGCGCAGGGCACCTTGATGCCCACGCGCGCATTGGGTGCGCCGCACACGATGTTGAGCAGGGCGCCCTGCCCCACGTCCACCTGGCACACGCGCAGGCGGTCGGCATCGGGATGCTGCACGGCTTCCTTGATCTCGCCCACGACGATCTTCGCGAACGGCGGCGCCACGGGGCGCAGCTCCTCCACCTCCAGGCCGGCCATGGTCAGCGTCTCGGCCAGCTCGGCGGTCGAAAGGGGTGGGTTGCAGAACTCACGCAACCAGGATTCAGGGAATTGCATAGTCGAACTCTTGTACGGGGTCGTATACGGAAATTACCCTGCGCGGTCTCTCGGGACACATGCGCCAGGGTGAAAACGGCTGGGCGGACCGCCGGGCTGCCCGAATGGCAGCCGTCCGGCCCTGCTGGTTACTGGAACTGCGACAGAAAACGGATGTCGCCGTCAAAAAACAGGCGCAGGTCGTTCACGCCATAGCGCAGCATGGTCAGGCGGTCGGGGCCCATGCCGAAGGCAAAGCCGATGTATTTTTCGGGGTCCAGACCCATGTTGCGCACCACGTTCGGGTGCACCTGGCCGGAGCCGGCCACTTCGAGCCAGCGGCCGGCGAGCGGGCCGGTCTGGAACTGGATGTCGATCTCGGCGCTGGGCTCGGTGAAGGGGAAGAAGCTCGGGCGAAAGCGCAGCACCAGGTCGTCGCTTTCAAAGAAGGTGCGGCAGAACGCGGTGAAGATGACCTTCAAGTCCTTGAAGCTCACGTTCTCACCAATCCACAGGCCTTCGCACTGGTGGAACATGGGCGAGTGCGTGGCGTCGCTGTCCACACGGTAAGTGCGGCCCGGCGCGATGACGCGGATCTCGGGCATGGGCTGGCCGGCGTCGAGCAGCGCGCGGTGCTTCTTCACATGCTGCACCGCGTGGCGGATCTGCATGGGGCTGGTGTGGGTGCGCAGCAGGTTGGGCGCCTCGGGGGTGCCGCCTTCCACGTAGAAGGTGTCGTGCATGGAACGCGCGGGGTGGTCTTCCGGCGTGTTCAGTGCGGTGAAGTTGAACCAGTCGGTCTCGATCTCGGGGCCCTGGGCCACGTCGAAACCCATGGAGCCGAAGATGCCCTCGATGCGCTCGAGCGTGAGCGACACGGGGTGCAGGCCGCCCTGCCCGCGCTGGCGCCCTGGCAGGCTTACGTCCAGGGCCTCTGCCTTGAGCTGGACCTGCAGTTCCGCATCGGCCAATGCCTGGCGGCGCGCGGTGAGCGCGGCCTCGATGGCCTGCTTGGCGACGTTGATGGCGCCGCCGCGGGACTTCTTCTCATCCACCGACAGCTGCGCCATGCCCTTCATGAGCTCGGTCACGCGACCCGACTTGCCCAGGAACTGCGCCTTGGCATTTTCCAGATCAGCAGGGGTGGCGCTTTGGGCAAACAGTTGCGTCGCGCTCTCGACCAGGGAATCCAACTCGTTCATATCGACTCTTGAAAATGAACAAGGGCTAGCGCCTTTTCAAGCCCTAGCCCTTGCTGTTATTGCGCAAGCAGCTATCAAAAAGATAGCAGCTCATCGTGAACTCAAGCAGCCAGCTTGGCCTTGACTTGCTCCACGATGCTGCCAAAGGCAGCCTTGTCGTGCACTGCGAGGTCGGCCAGCATCTTGCGGTCGATCTCGATGGATGCCTTCTTCAGGCCGTTGGCGAACTGGCTGTAGGTCAGGCCCAGTTCACGGGCAGCGGCGTTGATACGGGCGATCCACAGCTGGCGGAACACGCGCTTCTTGGTGCGGCGGTCACGGTAGGCATATTGCCCAGCCTTCATTACCGCCTGTTTGGCGATGCGGAAGACGTTACCGCGGCGACCACGGAAGCCCTTGGCGAGGGCGAGAACTTTCTTGTGACGGGCACGGGCCGTTACACCACGTTTGACGCGAGGCATGTGAGTACTCCTTGTTCGTCGTTATTAAAGGCCAGCACCGGGCAGCATTTGTGCGATAGAGCCCATGTTGGTCTCATGCACAGCAACTGCACCACGCAGGTGGCGCTTGTTCTTGGTGGTCTTCTTGGTCAAGATGTGACGCTTGAAGGCTTGACCGCGCTTGACGGTGCCACCGGGACGAACGCGGAAACGTTTTTTCGCGCTGCTCTTGGTCTTCATTTTGGGCATGTGAATGCTCCTTTTCGTTGTGCTCGTGAGGCGTTTGCAAACCGATCTGCAAACTTGTTGGCCCCGAGCCACTTTTTCAGCCGGTATTCACCGGCTGTGCGGCAGTGCCTTCGCACTGCCTATCGCCGGAAGTGTCCCTTGCGGGCCACCTCTGGCAAATCTCTGTCTCTTCTGCGCGGGCCGCTCAGGCCGCACTGCCCGAAGGCGTGCTTTCAGCGGCTGCCGGCTTGGCTGCAGCAGGCTTCTTCTTGCCCGGCGCGATCATCATGATCATCTGGCGGCCTTCCAGTTTGGGAAACTGCTCGATGATGATGGAATCGGCCAGCTCATCGCGAATGCGGTTGAGCAGCGCCAGACCCAGTTCCTGGTGGGTGATTTCACGGCCGCGGAAACGCAGCGTGATCTTGCACTTGTCACCATCGGCCAGGAAGCGGCGGATGTTGCGCATCTTGATGTTGTAGTCGCCATCGTCCGTGCCCGGACGGAATTTGACTTCCTTGATCTCGATCACCGTCTGCTTGGCTTTCGCCTCCGCAGCGCGCTTTTGCTCCTGGTACTTGAACTTGCCGTAGTCCATCAGGCGGCACACCGGTGGGTTCGCTGTGGCAGCGATTTCCACCAGATCCACATCCAGCTCGCCTGCCATGCGCAGGGCTTCCATGAGGCTGACCACGCCCAAAGGCTCATTCTCTGGCCCGGACAGACGGACTTCCGGGGCCATGATTTCACGGTTCAGGCGGTGCTTGCGCTCTTCACGGTGGCGACGATCACGAAATTCAGTAGCGATGGCTATCTTCCTTCAATCAAAATACTACAAAAAATGTAGCTACAACCGCACAGCTGGCATGCGACAAAGCACGTTTTGAATCAAACTCAGGCTTTGGTGGCGATGTCCTGGGCGATCAGCTCAGCGAACGCTTCGATGGACATCACTCCGAGGTCACGATTGCCCCGGCCGCGTACTGCAACGGCGCCTGCGGCCTTTTCCTTGTCGCCCGCGACGAGGATGTATGGCAGCTTTTGCAACGAATGCTCACGTATTTTATACGTAATCTTCTCATTGCGCAGATCGACCGCCACCCTAAGGTCTTGATTCGGCAGCGCTTTTTGCAGCTTTGCAGCAATTTCGCGACAGTAATCGGCCTGCGCATCGGTGATGTTGAGCACCGAAACCTGCACGGGCGCAAGCCACACCGGGAATGCGCCCGCATAGTGCTCGATCAGCATTCCGATGAAGCGCTCCATGCTGCCCACCGTGGCGCGGTGCAGCATCAACGGGCGCTTGCGGCTGCCGTCTTCGGCCACGTATTCCGCATCCAGGCGCTCGGGCAGGTTGGGGTCGATCTGCATCGTGCCGCACTGCCATTGCCGGCCCAGCGCGTCCTTGAGCGTGTACTCGATCTTGGGCCCATAGAACGCGCCCTCGCCTTCGGCGATCTCGAACTCGCAGCCCGAATGGCGCAGGCCATCCATCAGTGCCTTCTCGGCGCGGTCCCACGATTCATCGGTACCGATGCGCGCCTCGGGCCGTGTGGCCACCTTGTAGATGATGTCGGTGAAGCCGAAGTCCTTGTAGACCTTCTGCACCAGCGCCGTGTAGTTGGCGCACTCTTCCAGCACCTGTTCTTCGGTGCAGAAGATGTGGCCGTCGTCCTGCGTGAAGCCGCGCACGCGCATGATGCCGTGCAGGCCGCCCGTGGGCTCGTTGCGGTGGCAGGCACCGAACTCACCGTAGCGCAGCGGCAGGTCGCGGTAGCTCTTGATGCCCTGCTTGTAGATCAGGATGTGGCCGGGGCAGTTCATCGGCTTGAGCGCGTACTCGCGCTTTTCCGATTCGGTGGTGAACATGTTGTCGCGGTACTTGTCCCAGTGGCCCGTTTTCTCCCACAAGCTCTTGTCCAGGATCTGCGGCCCCTTGACCTCCTGGTAGCCGTTGTTGCGGTACACGCGGCGCATGTACTGCTCCACCTCCTGCCACAGCGCCCAGCCCTTGGGGTGCCAGAACACCGTGCCCGGCGAATGCTCGTCCATGTGGAACAGGTCCAGTTCGCGGCCAAGCTTGCGGTGGTCGCGCTTCTCGGCCTCTTCCAGCATCGTGAGGTATTGCTGCAACTCCTCCTTGGAGGTCCAGGCCGTGCCATAGATGCGCTGCAGCATCTCGTTGCGGTGGTCGCCGCGCCAGTAGGCGCCCGCCACCTTCATGAGCTTGAAGAACTTGAGCTTGCCCGTGCTGGGCACGTGGGGGCCACGGCACAGGTCTTCGAAATTGCCTTCGCGGTACAGGCTCACATCTTCATTGCTGGGGATGCTGGCAATAATCTCGGCCTTGTAGTGCTCCCCCAGGCCCTTGAAATAGGCCACGGCTTCGTCGCGCGGCAGCACGCGCCGCACCACGGGCTCGTCCTTGGCGGCCAACTCGGCCATGCGCTTTTCGATGGCCACCAAGTCTTCAGGCGTGAAAGGACGCTTGTGCGCGAAGTCGTAGAAGAAGCCGTTTTCGATCACCGGGCCGATGGTCACCTGCGCCTCGGGGAACAATTCCTTGACGGCATAGGCCAGCAAGTGGGCCGTGGAGTGGCGGATGACTTCCAGCCCATCGGCATCCTTGGCCGTCACGATCGCCAGCGGGCTGTCGGCCGTGATCTGGTAGCTGGTGTCCACCACCTTGTCGCCAATCTTGCCGGCCAGGGCGGCTTTGGCCAGGCCCGAACCAATGGATGCGGCCACTTCGGCCACCGTGACCGGACCCGGGAATTCGCGCTGCGAGCCGTCGGGAAGCGTGATGTGAATCATGGGATAACTCTTTCTTTTCGATCAGTGCAATGGGTGCGGGCACGCGCCAGGCCCAAAAACAAAAAAGCGCGGAACGGGTCCGCGCTTTCTGGAGGAGGTGTGCAATCTCGTGCAGGCGCGAACAGCCAGCCTCAACGGCCGGTCAACATCTCCGATGTAGTTCGCGGTGTCATAACCAGATTGCCTTTCTCGCTCTTGTGCAGTGAATTTGCCTTCATTTTACCCCTGCCGCCCGGGATCCTCCATTTGTGCCGGCGTTTACCCGGGGTTCAATGGTTTTTGCGCCACACAGTTGCGTTGCAAATACACGCCACCGCCCTCGCGAACACCGCGTGATGCCTGGCGGCTCGCCAAAATGTGAGACAGTAATGCAGTAATGCGCGCGAGCGCAGGCAGCACTCGAAACGACAGCGATACCACGCCCAGATGCCTGGCGAAGATGCCCCTGTGCGTATTGGCGCGTGACTTGACTTGCCTGCAAGGGCCGCCAGTGCTCTTGCCAGGACACGACCGCGCGCTCAAGCCCGTGCAACGCACGTCCGCCCTGCAGACCAGCCGCCACGGGCCCATTGGCTTATGAGAACGTTTATGCACCCAGAGATTTCCGTCGTCATCCCGGTCTACTGCGAAGAAAAGGGAATCCACGTCACGCTGCACGAAGTGGATAGATTCCTCAGCGCGACAGCATCTTCCTGGGAAATCGTGGTGGTGGATGACGGGTCTCGCGATGACACCTGGGGCCAGCTCAGCGCCATCTCCCAGAAAATTCCGCAGTTGAGGGCCCTGAAGCTGAGCCGCAACTTTGGAAAGGAGGCCGCGGTCTCCGCGGGAATGGAAGCCGCCAGGGGCAAGGCGGTTGTCATCATGGATGGAGACATGCAGCACCCCCCTTCCCTGCTGCCCCAGATGATCGAAACATGGCGCAGCGGCACGGTCGACATCGTGGAGGCCGTCAAGTCGAACAGGGGCGACGAAACCCGCCTGTCTGCGGCACGCGCCAAGCTCTTCTACTTCATATTGAGGGTGTTCTCCGGCCACGACCTCAAGGGTGCCTCAGACTACAAACTGCTGGACCGGCGGGTTGTCGACGCCTATCTCACCATGAAGGAGCGCAACGTTTTCTTCAGGGGCATGGTGAGCTGGATGGGTTTCCGCTCGATCCAGATTCCTTTCGAAGTGGAACCGCGGGTCGCTGGAGACTCCGGCTGGTCCGTCTTCGGATTGATCCGCCTTGCGGCCGTGGCAGTCACCAGTTTCAGCTCCTTCCCCCTGCACCTGATCACGATTTTCGGCGCGGTATTTCTGTGTTTCTCTGTGCTCCTGGGCATGCACACCATTTACATGAAACTGAGTGGAATGGCGGTTGACGGATTCACCACGGTCATACTGCTGCTGCTGATCATCGGCAGTTTTCTGATGATGGGCCTGGGAATCATTGGCGAATACCTGGCACGCATCTATGACGAAGTGAAGTACCGCCCGCGATACATCGTTTCCACGGAACTGCCCAAGGACGGGCCTTGACCCGATACGCACCGGTGCCGCCAGGGCAGCGCCACTGTGCCTGGCACGGGAACACCATCCATGGCATGCCAGCAGACGGCCGGTGAAAGCAAACCTTTGTGGCAACAGCCCTTCCGCCACCGCCTGCCGCAAGCCCACACTCACAATTACGGATACCCGCCACTGCCATGCCAAAGCTATCAAAGCTCCTTCGCTACGGCGTCGTGGGCGTTATCGGGGCGGTGTCGCACATGTCCACGCTCTTCCTCCTGGTGGAATTCGATTTCGCGGGCCCTGTCGTCGCCACCACCGCCGGGTTTCTGGTGGCGCTGCTGATCTCCTACGCAATGAACAGGATATGGACGTTCGGCTTCACCGGAAGCTATTGGGCATCGCTCGTCAAGTACTGCATCGTCTCGGTGATCGGACTGGGCCTGAACATCCTCATCATCAAGCTGTTCACGGACTATCTGGGCCTGTGGTACGGATGGGGAGCCTTCTTCGCCGTGGGCGCCGTCGCACTCAACAATTTTGTTCTGAACAACGCCTGGACCTTCACCCAGAAAGCCCCGTCCCGTTGATGCCACACGGCAGATAGCTGTCTGCCAAGAACATCCACATGGAAACAGAAGACATGCCGACAGCACCCCCTCCATCTGCCGACAGATCGCCGAGTCATTGGATTGCATTGCTCTTCATTGCGCTGCTGGGCGCGATCCAGATCTATTTTTACGACATCACGTTCCACAGCCCGGATCAGATCAGGGACATGGAAATTGCACGGAAGCTGATCCACAACGGCGAATGGCCCTTGCGCGGCCCTCCACGTTTTGGAGAACGCCTGAGCCTGCCCCCCCCGGGTTTTACTATCTGCTCGCGGCCCCCCTGCTGATCCGGGACAGCGAAGTTTCCGTATTCATCGCCTTCGGCATCCTCTTCGCGTTGTCGGTGTGGTACCTGTGGAGGAACATCAGCGCCTGTTTCGGCCCGCGGTGTGCGCTTGCCTACGCCGTGCTGGCATTCCCGGTCTGTTCATCGCTGTAGCTGCGCCGTGACAGCGGTAGTGCCCACCTTCACCCCGCAGAGCGGGCACCTCGCTGCGGGGCCCGCCAGCTTGCCATTCGAGGAGCGGTGGAAGCTGCGGCGAAACCCCATGAAAAAAGCCACCCCGCAGGGTGGCTTTCTTGTCTTGCTGTCTCCCCATCCCCCTGTGCGGGGGACGCCGGATCAGTGGAACTGCTCTTCTTCGGTCGAACCCGTCAGGGCCTTCACGGAGGACGAGCCACCCTGGATCACCGTGGTCACGTCGTCGAAGTAGCCTGCGCCCACTTCCTGCTGGTGCGACACGAAGGTGTAGCCCTTTTCGCGTGCTGCGAATTCTGGCTCTTGCACCATTTCGGTGTAGTGCTTCATGCCTTCGCCCTGGGCGTATGCATGGGCGAACTGGAAGGTGTTGAACCAGTTGATATGGATGCCGGCCAGCGTGATGAACTGGTACTTGTAGCCCAGTGCCGACAGGTCTTCCTGGAACGAAGCGATCTGCTTGTCGTTGAGGTTCTTCTTCCAGTTGAACGATGGCGAGCAGTTGTACGACAGCAGCTTGCCGGGGCAGGCGGCGTGCACGGCCTGGGCGAATTCACGGGCGAAGCCGATGTCCGGCACGCCGGTTTCGCACCACACCAGGTCGGCGTAGGGGGCGTAGGCCACGCCACGGCTGATGGCTTGCTCCAGGCCGTTCTTGACGCGGTAGAAGCCTTCTTGCGTGCGCTCACCAGTCAGGAAAGGCTTGTCGTTGGCGTCGTGGTCGGACGTGATCAGGTTGGCGGCTTCTGCGTCGGTGCGGGCCAGCACGATGGTGGACACGCCCATCACGTCGGCCGCGAAACGTGCGGAAATCAGCTTCTCGCAGGCTTCCTGCGTGGGCACCAGCACCTTGCCACCCATGTGGCCGCACTTCTTCACGGCCGCCAGCTGGTCTTCGAAGTGAACGCCTGCGGCGCCCGACTGGATCATGTTCTTCATGAGTTCGAAGGCATTCAGCACGCCGCCGAAACCGGCTTCCGCATCGGCCACGATGGGCAGGAAGTAGTCGATGAACTCCTTGTCGCCGGGGTTGATGCCACGGCCCCACTGGATTTCGTCGGCACGCTTGAAGGTGTTGTTGATGCGGCGGACCATGGTCGGCACCGAGTCATACGCGTACAGCGACTGGTCGGGGTACATGGTTTCGCTGGTGTTGCCGTCGGCGGCCACTTGCCAGCCCGACAGGTACACGGCTTCGAGGCCTGCCTTGGCCTGCTGCATGGCCTGGCCGGCGGAGATGGCGCCAAACGCGTTCACGTAGCCCTTCTTGGCCCCGCCGTTGATCTTGTCCCACAGCTTTTCGGCACCGCGCTTGGCCAGCGTGTGCTCGATGGGCAGCGAGCCGCGCAGGCGCACCACGTCAGCGGCGGAGTAGCCGCGCTTCACACCCTTCCAGCGGGGGTTGGTCGCCCAGTCTTTTTCCAGGGCGGCAATTTGCTGTTCGCGGCTCAGTTGTTCGTTGAGGGATTGGGGCATGAGATCACTCCAGGGGTTGGTTGAAAACGCCGGGCTGCTGCGTGCTGCCCTTGGGAACAACTTTAAGTCTTCTATAAGACTTGCGCAAGCTCTTATGTCTTATAGAAGAGATAAATTTTCTTCTTTCAAAACAACAGCTTACACACAACATTTCTCAATACAGAAATTGATTTCTCATATCGAGAAAAATTGCGGCAATGCAACATCTATCGTATTCCAAATCATGAAATCCAATTTCCGCATTGCAAAAGATTGATCAGGAATCGGCTGGCGGCTGCAGAGCCTGCAGCCAATCCCCCCCGGCGATGCGCTGGGCGGACTCCACGTACCTCGGGTTGACCTCATAGACCAGGCAGGGAACGCTGCGTCCCTCGACCTCGACCACGATGTCGCGCTTGGCATATTCGTCGCTCGGATTGGCGCCCAGGTCCTCGATCTCGTCCAGAACGGATTCCAGCGCCGGCGCGATGGCATAGACCTCCCCGGTCACCGACCGCCCTCCACCCAGCGTCATGCCGGGATACCCCCCGAGGTGATAGAGGCTGCCCGCCACCCGGGCCATCCCGATGAACCTTGGCGCCGGCCGCAGGCGGTTGATGTCGTTGGTGCCGCCGCGCCGCAGCGTTCCATAGACAAAGACATGGCGTGCGGGGGGGGCGGGCACGGATTCGTCGGGCATGATGCGCACTCTTTTTCGTTGAACGATCACCAGTCTAGTGAACACCACGCCCAGCCGCCCCTTCGCCTACGTGTGCCTGGCCCTCAGCATGGCGCTGGTCGGCAGCTATGTGGCACTGTCCAAGCCCCTGGCGACGGCACTGCCCGTGTTCCTGCTCGCATGGCTGCGCTTTGGCATTGGCGGCTTGGCGATGCTGCACTGGCTCAGAAAGCCTGTGGAGGAACCCCCGCTCACACGGCAAACCCGGCGGCTGCTGTTTCTGCAATCGTTTCTGGGCAACTTCCTGTTCACCGTCTGCATGCTGTACGGCGTGAGCCTGACCAACGCCGTCTCGGCCGGCGTCACCCTGGCCGCGATACCCGCTGCGGTAGCCGTGATGGGCTGGGTCTTCCTGCGCGAGAAGGTCGCGCCGCGCACCTGGGCGGCCGTGGCCTGCGCAGTGGCCGGCATTGTCTTGTTTTCGCTATCAACACAAGAGCATTCAGCGCACATTGCACAAGCGCCAGATGCCCAAAACATGCAAGATCTGGCATGGCTGGGCCCCTTGCTTCTGGTGGGTGCCGTGGTGTGCGAGGCCGCCTATACGGTGATCGGAAAGAAGCTCACGGGCAGCCTCGGGCCCAAACGCATCACCTCGCTCATCAACCTGTGGGGCTTCGTGCTGTCCACCCCCTTCGGCCTGTATGCGGCCTGGCAATTCGACTTTGCCGCCGTGGGCTGGGGCACGTGGACGCTGCTGGTGTTCTACGCGCTGGCCGCCTGCGTGTGGACGGTCTGGCTGTGGATGACCGGCCTCAAGGCCGTCCCGGCGGCGCAGGGGGGCGTTTTTTCGGTGATGCTGCCTGTCAGCGCGGCCCTCGTGGGCGTGCTGGTGCTCGGCGAATCGCTCACAGGCCTGCAATGGGCGGCATTTGCCATTGCCCTGGCCAGCGTGCTGATGGCCACCCTGCCCTCACGCGCTGCCTTGCGCGTGGGCCGGCGTGCCAGCTGAGGCGCGGCCCACGGCCTGCGGCCTCCCCCCGTTCATGCAGCCAGGGGCCCCGCGCTGACCACGATGCCGTCTGCGTCGGCATACAGCCAGTCGCCCGGCCGCACCCAGACGCCCTGGATCTGCACCGCGACATCGCGCTGCCCTTCGCCCCGCCGCTCGGTGGGCAGCGGCATCAGCGCCAATGCGCGGATGCCCACGGCGGCCGCATTGAGCTCGGCCAGATCGCGCACGCAGCCATCGACCACCAGGCCCGCCCAGCCATTGCGTGCCGCGGCGGCGGCCAGGTTGCCGCCCACCAGCGCCCGGCGCAGCGACGCCCCGCCGTCCACCACCAGCACGCGGCCCACTCCAGGCGACTCCACCGCGGCCTTCACGTGGGTGTTGTCCTCGTGGCACTTGACGGTGCTGACCGCGCCCGCGAACGCAGCCACACCGCCAAAGCTCTGGAAGACCGGGGGCAGCACACGAAAGGCCCCGCCCATGTCCCCCTTGTGCACATCGCAGAAATCGCAGGTGCTGAATGCGTTGACAGGAAGTGCAGCGGTCATTTTCAAAGGCCTTTCAAACAGGAAAAGAAGGAAAGAGACGGGACGGGACCTGCCGCCAGCGGTCCGTTTCCAGCTTCGGGCGGGCCACCGGCGCCGTGGTGCGTCCGGCATTGTCATACAGACCTCCCGGACGCCATCCAGGCATGCGCTGCCATAGGGAAAACGCGTGCACACGCACCGCTTTGTCAAGGAAGGAGCGCCGCGCACGCGACTTATTGGCCCGCACGCGGCGCCACGGCTACAAATCGAGGCAAAAAAAGCCGTTTCTCCCTTGGAAACGCGTTTTTTTCCCAGTAGCATCAGCCTGCCAGTGGGACAGCCTAGTTTTCGCTGGTGAAAATTTACTTCCAACAAGGAAAACCCAACATGGCAACTGCAAAAAAAGCTCCGGCAAAAACAGCCCCCGCAGCCAAGACGGCTGCTGCCCCCGCCAAGAAGCGCACCCCCAACGCTGCCTTCATGAAGGCGCTCACGCCCAGCCCCGCGCTGGCCGCCGTGGTGGGCTCGGCACCGCTGCCGCGCACGGAGATCATCAGCAAGCTGTGGGTCTACATCAAGGCCAACAACCTGCAGGACGCCACCAACAAGCGCAACATCAATGCCGACGCCAAGCTCAAGGAATTGTTCGGCAAGCCCCAGGTGTCGATGTTTGAACTCGCCGGCCTCATTGGCAAGCACGTCAAGTAAGCGCTTCGCGCCCCCCCGAAAAAGCCGGCTCTGCCGGCTTTTTTTCGTCCGTACCCAGGCAAAGTGTGGCGTGTAAACATCAATGCAAATGAGAATGACCCTCATTCGATGTAACATAAAGATGCACGAAGAAGCATGACTTTGTGACGTATTTCTCACAAGCGTCATTGCATCCGGCTCGTTTGCGGCGCACATCGGGCGCCGACCTGCACATCCCCCATCGACGGAGTCCATCTTGGCAAAATCACGCGCTCAGCGCCGCAGCACCGCGCTGCGTCAAACCGCATCCCCTGTTTCCACCGCCACCGGCGCATCGTCCGACATGGCCCTGCTGCCCCTGGGCGCCCTGATGCTGGCCGCCTCCATGGGCGCCATGGCCCAGTCCGGCACACCGGAAGCCACCATGTCCACCGTGACGGTGCAGGAAGCGGCCGAAGTGCAAGGCAAGGACACCCTGCTGCTCAAGAAGACCACCGTCGGCAAGGGCAACCAGGGCATCAAGGACATCCCCCAGTCCGTGACGGTGTTCACCGAAAAGCTCATGAACGACCGCAATCAGGACGACTTCCGCGAGGTGCTACGCACCACGGCGGGCGTGACCTTCCAGTCGGGCGAAACGGGTGAAGAAGACGTGCGCATGCGCGGCTTCTCGCTGGGCCTGGCCGGTGACATCTATGTGGACGGCATGAAGGACGCTCCACTGATCGAGCGCGACACGTTTAACAACGACCGCATCGAAGTCCTCAAGGGCTCGGCCTCCATGCTGTTCGGCAAGGGCTCGACCGGCGGCATCGTCAACCAGGTCAACAAGTACCCGCTGCTGATCGACCAGCACGAAGCCAGCTACACCTTCGGCACCGGCCAGTTCCACCGCGCCACGGGCGACTTCAACTGGAAGACCGGCGAAAACGCGGCCTTCCGTCTGAACGCCATGGTGCAGGAGTACGACAACTACGGCGCCAAGCAGGACAAGCGCGGCATTGCGCCCACCTTCGCCTGGGGCATCGGCACGCGCGATGAATTCTCCATCGGCCTGTACTACCTCGAATCCAAGGGCCGTCCGCTGTACAACCACCCCTGGCGCGTGGTCGACGGCAAGATCAACACGCCGCTGGATGCCCGCAACTACTACGGCCTGGCCAGCGACCACAACGACACCTCGTCGCAGTACGTCACGCTGGGCCACATCCACCGCTTCGACGACAACGGCGAGCTGACCACGCGCCTGCGCTACGGCAAATACGAGCGCGACCTGCTGGCCAGCACCATCGGCTTTCAGAACGGCAACATCACGCTGGGCCAGATCAATGGCAGCACCGTGCTGACCCGTGGCTCCAAGGGCCGCCTGGGCGAGAGCGAAGTGCTGCAGGTGCAAAGCGACTACAACAACACCTTCAACTGGGGCGGCCGCAAGCACGCGGTGCTGGCCGGCGTCGACTACTACGACGACGATGCCAAGCGCAACCAGAACTACGCCAACACCACGCCGCGCCCCAACACCACCGTGGGCTCGCCCAACGATGGCGCCTGGGTGGCCGACGGCCGCGCACCGGTGCAGTGGAACACCTTCACCTCGCGCAACCTGGGCCTGTACTTCCAGGACACGGTCGCGATCAACGACACCCTGAAGCTGGTGGGCGGCCTGCGCTACGACAACTTCAGGGCTTCCTACAAGAACGCCACCGGCGCGCTGAGCAACTCCCGCTCCGACAGCCTGGTCAGCCCCCGCGTGGGCCTGCTGTTCCAGCCTACCGAGCTGACCTCGTACTACGTGTCGTACGGCACCTCGTACAACACCTCGGGCGACACGTACCAGTTCGGCAACCCCGGCGCCGGCACGGCGCGCACGGCCAACACCGACCCCGAAAAGAGCCGCAACTTCGAGATCGGCAGCAAGTTCGAGCTGTTCGAGCGCCGTGCCCTGCTGGGTGTGGCCGCGTTCTACAGCCAGAAGTACAACGAGCGCAACACCGACCCCGACACCGCAGCCCAGCAAGAGCTGCTGTCCGGCAAGCGCCACGCCACCGGCATGGAATTCAACCTCGCCGGCCGCCTGACGCCCCAGTGGGAACTGTTCGCCAACCACACCTGGATCCCCTCGGCCAAGATCGACCACAGCAATGTGGTGGTGCCCGCCAATGGCGGTGGTGCCCAGGCGCAGGGCGACCGCCCAGGCCTCACGCCCAAGCACAGCGGCAGCGTGTGGACGACCTACGCCGTCACCTCCAAGGTGCGCGTGGGCGCTGGCGTGACCTACCGCGGCAAGCAAAACCCCGAAGGCTCGCGTGCCGTGTACGCCAGCGGCTTCGCGGTGATGGACGCCATGGTCGAATACGCGTTCGACGACAAGACCACGCTGAAGCTCAACGTCAACAACCTGTTCGACCGCACCTATGCGGACGGCCTGTACCGCGGCTTCTACACGCCGGGCACGGCGCGTTCCGTGCAGCTGTCGCTCAAGACGCGCTTCTGATGCACTGAAAGTGCCGATGTTCTGACGAAACGACTCCGCCCCTTCACTGGGGCGGAGTCACAATCGGACCCCATGTTCCTGCACATCAAAGACGTACTGACGGCCGAAGAGGCCGCCCTGTTCCGGCAAAAGCTCTGGGCGGCCGACACCCCCTGGGTGGATGGCGCCCGCAGCGCGGGCAGCCAGGCCGTGCACCAGAAGAACAACCTGCAACTCGCGCAGGGCAGCGAGCTGTCGGCCCAGCTGCAAGGCATCGTCAAGGCCGCGCTGGCCCGCAATGCGCTGTTCTTCTCGGCCGCCCTGCCCCGGCGCATCTACAACCCGCTGTTCAACAACTACGGCGACGGCGCCAACTTCTATGGCCGCCATGTGGACAGCGCCGTCATGCACTCCAAGGCAGACAGCTGCTGGGTGCGCAGCGACCTGTCGTGCACGCTGTTCCTGACCCCGCCGGACGAATACGACGGCGGCGAACTGGTCGCCACCGAAGCCTGGGGCGAAAAACGCATCAAGCTGCCGGCCGGCGACATGATCCTGTACCCCAGCAGCACCGTGCACCAGGTGTCGCCCGTCACCCGCGGCCACCGCATCAGCAGCTTCTTCTGGGTGGAAAGCATGGTGCGCGGGCTGGAGCAGCGCCAGCTCTTGTTCGACATGGACATGGCCCTGCTGCGGCTGCGCCAGAGCGTGGGTGAAACGGATCCTTCGGTCATCGCCCTGTCGGGCACGTACCACAACCTGCTGCGCATGTGGGCCGACGTGTGAGCGCCACCCCTTTCGCTCCTTTATTGATAGCACCTTGCGCGCTCTGAACAAACGCCAGGTGCTTTTTTCATTGCCATGACCCACGTCCCCGCACGCCAACCGCTTCCTCCGGGCATCGTCAGCCTGGCCGACCACGAGCAGCAGGCCCGGCGGCACCTGGACGACAACGCCTGGGCCTACTTCAGTGGCGGCGCGGCCGATGAGATCAGCCTGCGCAGCAACCGCAGCGCATGGGACGCCCTGCCCCTGTGGCCCCGCGTGCTGCGTCCGCTGACGGGCGGGCACACCCGCGTCCAGCTGCTGGGCCGCACGCTGGCACACCCCATCCTGCTGGCACCCGTCGCCTTTCAGCGCCTGGCCCACGCCGACGGCGAGTTGGCGATGGCCTACGCGGCTGCGGCCCTGGGCGCGGGGGTGGTGCTGAGCACCCAGGCGAGCGTGTCGCTGGAGAGCATTGCCCAGGCCGTACTGCCCGACCCCGGCCGCGGTCCGCTGTGGTTTCAGCTGTACCTGCAGCCAGACCGTGGCTTGACCCGCGCACTGGCACAGCGCGCCGAGGCCGCAGGGTTCGAAGCCCTGGTGCTGACCGTGGACGCGCCCGCCAGCGGCGCACGCGACCGCGAGCGCCGCACAGGCTTTCGCCTGCCGCCCGGCATCGGCCCCGTCAATCTGGCCGGCATGCAGGCGCCGCCCACCCCACCCCTCGGCGCGGACCAGAGCGCGCTGTTCGACGGGCTGCTGCACCACGCCCCCACGTGGGACGACGTGGCGTGGCTGCAGTCCGTGACCCGGCTGCCCGTGCTGCTCAAAGGCGTGCTGCACCCGGCGGATGCGCGCCAGGCCGTGGCGGCCGGCGTTGCGGGCGTCATCGTGTCCAACCACGGCGGGCGCACGCTGGACACCGCCCCGGCCACGGCCACCGCCCTGCCGCGCGTGGTGCAGGCCGTGGGCGGCGCACTGCCGGTGCTGGTGGATGGCGGCATCCGGCGCGGCACCGACGTGCTCAAAGCGATGGCGCTGGGGGCATCCGCCGTGCTGGTGGGGCGCCCGGCCGTCTGGGGGCTGGCCAATGCGGGGGCCACCGGCGTCGCCCACGTGCTGCGCCTGCTGCGCGACGAGCTCGAGATCGCCATGGCGCTCACCGGCTGCGCCACGCTGGCAGACGCCACGCCAGCCTTGCTCACCGCAGACAGCCCCGGCTGAGGCGGCGCCTTTGCGCCGGTTTCTCCCTCATGGCAGAAATGGCTTATTGCAAATGCGATAGATTCTTATTTATAATGGCGACACCTTCAACAGCCAGCCACACTGCCTGCCGCCATGATCGTCTGTGTTTGCCGCCGGATTTCCGACCGTGAGATTGCCCGCCACGCACGTGCGGGCATGAGCTTTGACGAAATCCAGTTCGAGCTGGGCGTGGCCACCCAATGCGGATGCTGCGAAAGCTGTGCCCGCGACGTGGTGGCACAGTGCAGCGCATCGAATCCGGTGGCGGCCCTGCACAATGAGGCAGCGCCGCAAACGATCCAGCTTGCCAGCTCCATCCTGGAAAGCAAGTCATGGAACTCCTCTCAACGCTCGCTGGCAGCCTGATCCTCGTCGCAGGCTCGGCCTGGTGGATCTTTCGCAAATAATCAAGGTCTTTTAGGGCGCTAGCGCTTGATCCACAAGCGCTAGCTGCTATCATTTTTATGTCTCACCCAGATCGTTTTGCCACCCCCGGGGGGTTCAGCCGCAACACCGTGATCGTGGGCTCCGTCGTCGCACTGCATGTTGCGGGCCTCTGGGCCCTGCAGTCGGGCCTGCTGCGCCGCGCGGCCGAAGTCATCGTGCCGGCGGAATTGCTGACGGAATTCATCGCACCACCCGCGCCCCCCAAGGTCACGCCACCGCCTCCCGCGCCGCCACCCCCTCCCAAGCCGGCCCCGAAGGCCGCCCCGCGCCCCGCACCCATGCCGGTGGCCATCGCGGACCCCACGCCCGCCCCCAATGCCCCCACGGGCATCACCACCCCGCAGCCGCCGGCACCGCCCATCGAGGCGCCCATGGCCCCGCCCGCACCGGCGCCAGCCCCTCCAGCGCCCCCCGCGCCGCCCAAGATCGAACTGCCGTCCAGCGACGCCGCCTACCTGAACAACCCCAAACCCAGCTATCCGGCCATCAGCAAGCGCATGGGCGAGCAGGGAAAGGTGGTGCTGCGGGTGCTGATCGGCACCGACGGCCTGCCCCAGAAGGTCGAAATCAACAAGTCCAGCGGCTTCGACCGGCTGGACCGACAGGCCCAGGAAGCCGTCATGCGCTGGCGCTTCGTGCCCGGCAAACGCAACGGCGTGCCCGAGACCATGTGGAACCTGGTCCCTGTCAACTTCGTTCTCGAATAACCAAATCACCGCTTTAGGGAGTTTTTCTCATGGAATCGCAATTCGGCATCGCCAACGTCTGGATCCAGGGTGACTTCGTCACCCGCGCCGTCGCCATCCTGCTGCTGGCCATGTCGCTGGCCTCGTGGATCGTCATCCTCATCAAGGCGCTGGACATCATCAAGTTCAAGAAGCACGCCCGCACCGCGCAGGACTTCTGGCACAGCGAGGACTTCGCCGCCGGCCTGACCAAGCTGGGCACGGACCCGACCAACCCCTTCCGCCACCTGGCGCTGGAAGGCCGTGAAGCCACCGCCCACCACCGCAACACCAAGGCCCACCTGCACGACACGCTGGACGTGAGCGACTGGGTCACCCGCTGCCTGCGCAATTGCATCGACGAGTTCACCTCGCGCCTGCAGTCGGGCCTGGCCATCCTGGCCTCGGTCGGCTCCACCGCCCCCTTCATCGGCCTGTTCGGCACCGTCTGGGGCATCTACCACGCGCTGCTGGCCATCGGCACCTCGGGCCAGTCCACCATCGACAAGGTGGCCGGCCCCATCGGCGAAGCGCTGATCATGACCGCCCTGGGCCTGGCCGTGGCCATCCCCGCCGTGCTGGGCTACAACGCCCTCGTGCGCGGCAACAAGTCCATCCTGGGCGGCCTCAACAGCTTCGCCCACGACCTGCACGCCTACTTCGTCACCGGCGCCCGCGTGAGCGCGGCGGGCGAACAGGGCAAGGTGCTGCCCATGAAGAAAGGCGGCTGAGCCATGGCTTTCGGAACGCAAGACGATGCCGATGACGTGATGAACGAGATCAACATGACGCCGCTGGTGGACGTCATGCTGGTGCTGCTCATCATCTTCATCATCACCGTGCCCGTCATGAAGCACTCGGTGAACGTGGACCTGCCACGCGCCACGAACCAGCCCGAGAACATCAAGCCCGAGACGGTGCGCCTGTCGGTATCGGCCGACGGCAAGTACTACTGGAACGAGTCGCAGGTCACGGAGGAAGAACTCTTCCCGCGCCTGCAGGTCGAGGCGGCCAAGGAGCCGCAGCCCGATCTGCACATCCGCGGCGACAAGGAAGTGCGCTACGAGCGCGTGGCCCAGGCCATGGCCGCCGCGCAACGCGCTGGCGTGCGCAAGATCGGTTTCGTGACCGACCCCGCGCCCTGAAGACAGTCAATCAGTCAGACAATCCGCCAGCGTCCTGCGCGCCAAAAACCCGCCCGGCCCGGCCGCTGCACCATTGGCTGCAGAGGACGCGCCGGGTTTGTTCGTCTTTGGGTCGTTTTTCCTGCCCAGCCCGATGTCGGCGGGGGGATGTGAACCCGCTCGGGCGCCGAGAACGCCCTGGCTTCCTTCATCCTCTGAAGCGGCTCACCCGGCGGTGGAGAGGCGGGTCCCTGCAGAGACCCCACAGTGGTCTCTGCCAAGACTGACCCACAGCGGCGCCGCATCCGGGGTCAGTTCACACCTGGGCGGTTCCCGTCGGAGCGGGGTGACACCCGCCGCCCGAGACGTGACCGTTTCCGTTTCCCCCCGGCTGCTTGACCTACTTTCCCGCTTGAGGCTGCGTAAATCGGCGCCAAAACCAGCGGCGCACCATTCGAAATCAAATGTCTCACCCAGAAGAACAAAAAGAAACACTCCTGTTGCTTGACTTGTAATTGCGAATCGTTATCATTAGCAAAACGCACTGCAACGCACCAGGAACAACCTCATGCAAGCCACATTGACCGCCGCTTCGATCCTGCGCCCCGCCTCCGCCAGCAAGGGGGTTTCGCACGCCGACGGACTGGCCAGCCAACGCACCGAGCCCAACACCCCTACCGCCGCCGTGGACAGCAGCTCCCTGCTGCAAGGCCAGAAGGCCGTGGCCATCAGCCACAACGGATCGGTGTACCGCCTGCAGGCAACCAAGCTGGGCAAGCTGATCCTGACCAAGTAGTCCCTGGCAGCGGCTCCAAGTTTCATCGTGGGGCGACTCCCGGGCTTGCTACAAGCTCGAAAGGGTCGTTTTTGCCAGCCAACGGGTTCGCCCGCGTAGCCAGGCTTTTTTTACGGTCCCATCCCCGCCCCAGATTTCTCCATCACGCCATGAAAAAACCGGCCTCGCGGGCCGGTTTTTTCATTGGGGGGCACAGGACCTGAAAGCTCTTCAGTCCCCTGCCCCCTGCGGGCCCACGCCCTGGAATCCCTTCAAAGCCCCAGAGCGGCGATGCCGGCGCGCGCCACCTGCGCGTCCTCGGTGGACTTCACACCGCTCACCCCCACGGCGCCAAGGCACTGGCCGTCCTTGAGGATCGGCACGCCGCCTTCCAGCAGGCCGTCGATGGCGGGCGCGCTCAGGAAGGCCGTGCGGCCGCCGTTGACGATGTCCTCGTACACCTTGCTCTCGCGGCGCCCCAGGGCGGCCGTGCGGGCCTTGGACGGGGCGATGTGGGACGACACCGCGGCGGCGCCATCCAGGCGCTGCAGCCACAGCAGGTGGCCGCCATCGTCCACGATGGCGATGGTCACGGCCCACTGGTTCTTGAGCGCCTCGGCTTCGGCGGCAGCGGCAATGGCCTTCACGTCGGCCAGTTCGAGTTCATGCTTGGTTTTCATTGGTATACCCGCAAAGGAGAAGAATGCCGGGCCGCGAGAGTCCGCGCCGGCGGGGGAAAGACGGCAAGCATAGCGGCATACGCCCACCCCCTCACCCCCATGCAGGGTGAAAGAACCCTTACCAAAAGTAGGTGACCGGACGCGGATATTGGAAGGCCTCCAGCCGCCACCACCTAGAATTTGCACTGTCTGCGTCGTGCAGGCCAACAAGGAGAGACACAAGATGAATGACCAAGTCACCACCCTGGGGCACTCTGCGGGCTATGGCATCTCGCAGGAGGAGCGCCACAAGGTGCTTCGCAATACCTACTGGCTGCTCGCGCTGAGCATGATCCCCACGGTGCTGGGCGCATGGGTCGGCGTCGCCACCGGCATCACCCAGTCGCTGCGCGGCGGCGTGGGCCTGATCGTGTTCCTGGGCGGCGCGTTCGCCTTCATGTTCGCGATCGAAAAGACCAAGCGTTCGGCAGCCGGCGTGCCCGTGCTGCTGGCCTTCACGTTCTTCATGGGCCTCATGCTCTCGCGCCTCATCGGCATGGTGCTGGGCTTCAAGAACGGCACCGACCTCATCATGACGGCCTTCGCCGGCACCGCGGGAGTGTTCTTCGTGATGGCCAGCCTGGCCAGCGTGATCAAGCGCGACCTCTCGGGCATGGGCAAGTGGCTGATGGTGGGCGCGCTGGTGCTCATGGTGGGCGCCGTCATCAACGTGTTTGTCGGCTCCTCGGTCGGCATGATGGCGATCTCGGTCGCTGCCATCGGCATCTTCAGCGCCTACATGCTGTATGACTTGAAGCAGATCCTGGACGGCGGCGAAACCAACTACATCAGCGCCACGCTGGCCCTGTACCTGGACATCTTCAACGTGTTCCAGAGCCTGCTCGCGCTGCTGGGCATCATGGGCGGCGAGCGCGACTGACCCCGTGGCGCGCTCCCGGGCGCCACCTCAAGGCAAAAAGGCTCCTTCGGGAGCCTTTTTCTTGCGCTTCGCACCGCCAAGCCCTCAATAGCGCGGCCGGCGTGCCGATAATGCAAGCACATGTATCGCAAAACCCGCTCCACCGCACTGCGCATGCTGGCCCTGTGCAGCATCCTGCTGCTGGCCGCCTGCAACAAGATCCCTGGCCTGGGCCCGGATCCCAGGATCGTCCAGCGCGAGGAAGAAGCCAAGGCCATCGGCGGCGCCTGCCGCCACGCGCTGCGCGGGCTGGAAGACTGCTACACCCTGAACCCCAAGGCCGCCAAGGCCTCGGTGTTCGCCGGGTGGAAGGACATGGACGCCTACATGCGTGAAAACAAGCTGGAAGGCACGCCTTCGGTGCTCGGCAAGGTGGTCGAGAAACCCGAGCGCGCCGAACGGTCCGGCGATATCGAGACCGAGCCCCGCGACGCGGCTTCGAACCGCAACCGCAGCTAGGGCTAGCGGGCCGCTCTCCCCCCGTGCGCGGCCAGGCCGGCGCACACCGGCTGCGGCGGCCCTTTCTCCCCTCAGGCGCGGTCGAACACCGCCATGCTTTCCACGTGCGCCGTGTGCGGGAACATGTTCACCATGCCGGCCGCCGTGCAACGGTAGCCCGCCAGATGCACCAGCAACCCGGCATCGCGGGCGAGCGTGGCGGGATTGCAGCTGACGTAGACGATGCGTTTGGGCGGGGTCCAGCCTTCGGCCCCGGCGGGCAGCGGGCCCGCACCCTCGGCGCCGATGCGCGCCTGCTCGATGTCGGCGAGCGCCTTGGCCAGCGCGAACGCGCCTTCGCGGGGCGGATCGACCAGCCACTTGTCGGCCGCGCCGTCGGCCACCAGCATCTCCGGGGTCATCTCGAACAGGTTGCGCGCTACAAAATCAGTAGCTGCCAGCGCTTTATGGTCCTGCGCTGCAGCCTGATTCAATGCATAGTTCTCGCGCGAGCGGGCCACCAGGGCCTCGCTGCCCTCGATGCCCAGCACCTCGCGCGCCTGCGTGGCCAGCGGCAGCGTGAAGTTGCCCAGGCCGCAGAACCAGTCGATCACACGCTCGTGGGGCTGCACGTCCAGCAGGCGCAGCGCGCGGGAGACGAGTACGCGGTTGATGTGCGGGTTCACCTGCGTGAAGTCGGTCGGCTTGAACGGCATGGTGATGCCGAAATCCGGCAGCGCATAGGAAAGCTGCTCGCCGCCCTCCTCGAGCAGCTTCACCGTGTCCGGGCCCTTGGGCTGCAGCCACCATTGCACGCCGTGATCGGCGGCGAAGGCGCGCAGCCGGGCGATGTCGCCGGCGCTCAGCGGCTCCAGGTGGCGCAGCACCAGGGCCGTCACGCTGTCGCCGCAGGCCAGCTCGATCTGCGGGCAGGTGTCGCGCGCATCCATGTCGGCGATCAGGGCCCGCAGGGGCATCAGCATGGCGTCTACATGGGGCGGCAACACGGGGCACTGCTGCATGTCCGCCACGTAGCGGCTCTTGCGTTCATGAAAGCCGATCAGCACCTGGCCCTTCTTGATCACATGGCGCACCGACAGCCGCGCACGGTAGCGGTAACCCCAGGCGGGGCCTTCGATGGGGCGCAGCACGGTGCCGGCCTTGACCTTGCCCAGGTGCCACAGGTTGTCTTCAAGCACCCGCTGCTTGACGGCCACCTGGGCGCCCACGTGCAGGTGCTGCATCTTGCAGCCGCCGCAGGCTCCGGCATGCAGGCCAAAGTGCGGGCAGCCGGGGCGCACGCGCTGCGACGATTCGCGGTGGATCGCCGTCAGGCTGGCCTGCTCCCAGTTGTTCTTCTTGCGGTGGGTGTTGGCGGTGACCAGCTCGAACGGCAGGGCACCGTCGATGAAGATGACCTTGCCGTCGGGCTTGCGGGCGACGCCCTGGGCATCCAGGTCCATGGACTGGACCTGCAGCCAGCCCTCGGGCAGATCGCCGTGGAAATCCTGCGCGGTGGGTTCAAACGAGGGGGATAGTTCTTTCGGTTCGCTCATCCCCCGATTGTCTCAGGCCCGGGCCGGTGCCTGCCCGGGGATCGCCGCAGCCTGCCGGCTCGGTCAGGTCAGCCGCGGTCCGCGCGCGCGGGGCGGCCGCCGACGGATCCCATGGATCCCGTGGCGCCCTGCGCGGACGCCAGGGGCAGCTTGTTGACGGTGAGGTCGCAGTTGTAATTGTCCGGCGTGAACACCAGCGTGGCGCCCGGCGCCACCAGCGGCAGGGTCTGGTGGATCTGGTAGGACATGTCCACCGGCGGTTCGGGCGCACGGTACACGATGTCCTTGTCGGGGCCGTAGACCACGTAGCACGAAGCCGCGGCCGACTGGCTGAAAAGGGCGCCCAGCAGCGCGGCGGCGGCGGCAGTGGCGTATGGGAAGCGGGTCATGGTTCTTCTCCTCGATCTGGCATGTCTGCCTGGGATTATGGAGGCTTTGGCCTGCCGAGCCAATGCAGCCGTGGCTCCATGGCAGCGGCGCGCACCGCCGGGCCCCGCGCGCCCCTTCAACGCAGGTGCAGGTGGTTAGTGTGCTTGACCTCTTCCATCACCGCATAGGTGCGTGTCTCGCGCACGCCGGGCAGTTGCCACAGCACCGCGCCCGCGAACACGCGGTAGGCGTTCATGTCGGCCGAGCGCGTCTTGAGCAGGTAGTCGAACCCCCCTGCCACCATGTGGCATTCCATGATCTCGGGATGCACCTGCACCGCCGCCTTGAACTGGTCGAACACATTCGGCGTGGTGCGGTCGAGCAGCACCTCCACGAACACCAGCATGCCCGCCCCCAGCTTCAGCGGGTTGAGCCGCGCCTCGTAGCCCAGGATGAAGCCGTCGCGCGTGAGGCGCTGTACGCGCGCCAGCACCGCGGTGGGCGACAGCGCGACGGCGTCCGCCAGCTTGAGATTGGCAATGCGCCCATCTTCCTGCAGGATTGACAAAATCTTGCGGTCAATACGGTCCAGATCGGTTTCTATCGTCATTTTGGATAGTGATTTATTCTGACAGACCGCCTATTTTCGACCATTTATTCATCCACAGACCAAGGATCATCGCATCCAGCCGCCCCCGGCAGGCCCTGGGGGCCCAACCACCAATACCCTTGATACCCACCGAAAGACACGCCATGACGCAGCCCATCGGCGCCCTGCCCTCTTCCACCAGCCCCGCCGGCTTTGCCCCGCGCTCGCCCCTGGTCAGCCCGTTGCGCGCCGCCATCACCGCGGCCTACCGGCGCCCCGAGCCCGAGGCCCTGGCCCCGCTGCTGGCGCAGGCCCGTTTGCCGCAGGCGATGGCGCAAGCGGCCGGGCAGCTGGCGCTGCGCATTGCGGGCGCCCTGCGCAGCCGCAAGAGCGCCGGGGGCCGCGCGGGCATCGTGCAGGGATTGCTGCAGGAGTTCGCGCTGTCGTCGCAAGAAGGCGTGGCGCTGATGTGCCTGGCCGAGGCGCTCCTGCGCATCCCCGACAAGGCCACGCGCGATGCATTGATCCGCGACAAGATCAGCAACGGCCAGTGGGAACCCCACCTGGGCAAGAGCCCTTCGCTGTTTGTGAATGCGGCCACCTGGGGCCTGCTCATCACGGGCAAGCTGGTGGCCACGCACAGCGAAGGCAGCCTGGGCGCATCGCTCGGCCGCCTGATCGGCAAGGGCGGGGAGCCGCTCATCCGCAAGGGCGTGGACATGGCCATGCGCATGATGGGCGAGCAGTTCGTGACCGGCGAGACCATTGGCGAAGCCCTGGCCAACGCCCGCCAGATGGAAGGCGAGGGCTTCCGCTATTCCTACGACATGCTGGGCGAGGCCGCGCTGACCAGCGAGGACGCCCAGCGCTACTACGCGTCGTACGAGCAGGCCATCCACGCCATCGGCAAGGCATCCGCCGGGCGCGGCATCTATGAAGGCCCCGGCATCTCGATCAAGCTGTCGGCCCTGCACCCGCGCTACAGCCGCGCGCAGTTCGCCCGTGTGATGGACGAGCTGTACCCGCTGGTGCTGCGCCTGACCGAGCTCGCGCGCAGCTATGACATCGGCATCAACATCGATGCCGAGGAGGCCGACCGGCTGGAGCTGTCGCTGGACCTGCTCGAACGCCTGTGCCACGAGCCTTCGCTGGCTGGCTGGAACGGCATCGGCTTCGTGATCCAGGCCTACCAGAAGCGCTGCCCCTTCGTCATCGACTACGTGGTGGACCTGGCGCGCCGCACGCAGCGCCGACTGATGGTGCGCCTGGTCAAGGGTGCCTACTGGGACAGCGAGATCAAGCGCGCCCAGGTCGATGGGCTGGACGACTACCCCGTGTACACCCGCAAGGTGCACACCGACATCTCGTACATCGCCTGCGCAAGGAAATTGCTGGCCGCGCCCGAGGCCATCTACCCGCAGTTCGCCACGCACAACGCGGAAACACTCGCCACCATCTACCACCTGGCGGGCCACAACTACTATGCCGGCCAGTACGAATTCCAGTGCCTGCACGGCATGGGCGAGCCCCTGTACGAGCAGGTGGTGGGCGCCGTCACCGCCGGCAAGCTGGGTCGGCCCTGCCGCATCTACGCCCCCGTCGGCACGCACGAGACCCTGCTGGCGTACCTGGTGCGCCGCCTGCTGGAAAACGGCGCCAACACCTCGTTCGTGAACCGCATCGCCGACGAGACCATCGCGCTGGAGGACCTGGTGAAGAGCCCCGTCGAGGTGGTGGACCAGCAGGCCGCCGCAGAAGGCGGCGCAGGCCTGCCCCATCCGCGCATCGCCACGCCACGGGGCCTGTACGGCCCGCACCGCGCCAACTCGCGCGGGCTCGACCTGTCGAACGAGAACACCCTCGCGCAACTGGACGCGATCCTGCAGGCCACCGCCAGCCAGGGCTGGACCGCCGGCCCCTTGCTCGGCGCCGACGCCGCGCCGGGCGCGCCGATGCCCGTGCGCAACCCCGCGGACCACCGCGACGTGGTGGGCCAGGTGCAGGAGGCCACGGCCGCCGACGTGGATGCGGCCCTGCAACACGCCCTGCGGGCGGCCCCCTTGTGGGCCGCGACGCCCCCGGCCGAGCGCGCCGCCACGCTCGACCGTGCCGCGGGCCTGCTGGAGGACCGCATGCAGCCCCTGCTGGGTCTGCTGATGCGCGAAGCAGGCAAGAGCTGCAGCAACGCGGTCGCCGAGGTGCGCGAGGCGGTGGACTTCCTGCGCTACTACGCCGCGCAGGTCGAATCCACCTTCGACAACACCACCCACCTTCCGCTGGGCCCCGTGGCCTGCATCAGCCCCTGGAACTTCCCGCTCGCCATCTTCATGGGCCAGGTGGCCGCAGCCCTGGCCGCCGGCAACCCCGTGCTGGCCAAGCCGGCCGAACAGACCCCGCTGATCGCCGCCGAGGCCGTGCGCATCCTGTGGCAGGCGGGTGTGCCGCGCGGCGTGGTGCAGCTGCTGCCCGGCCAGGGCGAGACCGTGGGCGCCCGGCTGATCGGCGACCCGCGTGTGATGGGCGTCATGTTCACCGGTTCGACCGACGTGGCGCGCATCCTGCAACGCGCCATCGCAGGCCGCCTGGATGCCGCCGGCCGCCCCATCCCCCTGATCGCAGAGACGGGCGGGCAGAACGCGATGATCGTGGACTCGTCGGCGCTGGTGGAGCAGGTGGTGGCCGACGCGGTCTCCTCCGCGTTCGACAGCGCCGGCCAGCGCTGCTCGGCCCTGCGCGTGCTGTGCGTGCAGGAGGACGCCGCCGACCGCGTGGTGGAAATGCTCAAGGGCGCCATGGGTGAACTGCGCATGGGCAACCCGGGCGCGCTGCAGGTCGACGTGGGCCCGGTCATCGACGCCGAGGCCCAGGCAGGCATCACCGCGCACATCGATGCGCTCAAGGCCAGGGGCCATCGCGTGTTCCAGCAGTGCCGCTGCAGCGCCGATGAAACGACCCAGGGCACCTTCGTGCCGCCCACGCTGATTGAACTCCACGGCATCCAGGAACTGCAGCGCGAGGTCTTTGGGCCCGTGCTGCACCTGGTGCGCTATGCCCGCAACGACCTGGACCAGCTGCTCGACCAGATCAACGCCACCGGCTACGGCCTCACGCAGGGCGTGCACACCCGCATCGACGAAACCATCGCCCGCGTGGTGAACCGCGCCCATGCGGGCAACGTCTACGTGAACCGCAACATGGTGGGCGCCGTGGTGGGCGTGCAGCCGTTTGGTGGCGAGGGCCTGTCGGGCACGGGCCCGAAGGCGGGCGGGCCGCTGTACCTGCTGCGCCTGCTGTCGCGGCGCCCGGCCGATGCGCTGGCACGCACCTTCGCCGCGGCGGACCGCACGGCGCCACCCGACGTGGCAGCGTGCGAACCCTGGCTGGCGCCCCTGCACGCACTGGAGCAGTGGGCACACACGCAGGGCCGCCCCGCGCTGGCGGACACCTGCCGTGCGTTCGCCTCCGCCACCCAGAGCGGCACGGCGCGCACCCTGCCCGGCCCCACGGGTGAGCGCAACGTCTACACCCTGGCCCCCCGGCCCCGCGTGCTGTGCCTGGCCCAGGCCGAAGGCGACCTGCTCACGCAGACCGCGGCCGTGCTGGCCTCGGGCGGCAAGGCCCTGTGGCCTTCCACCCAGGCGGGCTTGCTTGCACAGCTTGCCCCGGCCGTCCAGGCCAGCATCGCGGTGGCGGATCGGGTGCTGGACGACGGCCGCATCGAACTGTCCGCCGTGCTGCACCATGGCGATGCGGCTTCGCTGCACGCGGTGTGCGAGGCGCTGGCCCGCCGTCCCGGCCCCATCGTGGGCGTGACCGCATTGCCCCCGGGCGCCACCGACGTGCCGCTGGAGCGCCTGCTGATCGAGCGCGCACTGAGCGTGAACACCGCCGCCGCGGGCGGCAACGCGAGCCTGATGACGATTGGCTGAGGTGGCCGTGCCCGCAGGATCTGAATAAAAACTGCCTCCACGGCTTATCCTTCAAGCGCTGTCAGCTACTTTTTTTATAGCATTTGATCTGAACCACCCCGCGGCGGCGGATCTTCGCCGGCCGGCGCGGGTTGCCGGCCCTGCTCCGCCTGAAAAAAGGCCGGCTGGCCCAGGCCCCATCGACCCAGCACCTGGTAGGGCCCGGGCGAGCCGCGGCGGTTGTAGAGCAGCTGGAAGGCATCCACCCTCCATTCAAGAGGCTCCACGCCGTGTTCCTCCACGGCAGAAGGGCCGTAGAGCAGCGTCATGTGCGGCGTGAACGATGGCTCGGCACGCGCTGGCGCAGGGCCTGGCACGCACGCCCGCAGGGCTTGGTGCATCGCCACCATGCCCGCCACGCCGGTTTCGCTGCCGCACAGGACCAGGGGCCGCCTGGACTGGCGCCCCTGAAAGCTCAGGCAGCGGTCCAGCCGCAGCGAAAACGCCGGTGCGCGAACTTGCGCGGCGGCCGCACACGCCCACCAGACCTTGCGCGGGCTGAACTCGGCATCCCACCCGAACGAGGCCAGCGTCACATGCAACCGCTCGGTGCGCACCCTGTGGCCCTCCCCCACCTGGCGGGCGGCCGTCTCCTGGTCGCACAGCCGGACAGCGCGGGCGGCCACGGCGCCATCCGCCAGCACGGCGAAAAAGAGGTGGTGGTCATGGCGCCGCGCGGCTGGAGACAAGGGCAGGTTCTCCATCCCCGGCAGCCACCGCAGGCCGTCAGACATCCCGTTGGCTCCTGAAAAAAGGTGGCGTCCCCACGGCACGCCGATCCTTGCGGACAAGGGTGGCACCGGTACGGACTCGCCCACCGCAGCCCACTGGCCAAAAAGTACAGTTTTTACGCCTCTTACCGGAGGATTGCCAAGGACGAACTGGGAGACCATCGGAGCAAGGCCCAAAGAACCCTCGCCGGCCCCGTGCCACGCCATGGATCGCCCGCCCCACCGAAGGAGTCGCAAGATGTTCGATATTTCACAAGCCACCAACATGCTGACGTCCCTGGGCGTCTCCAGCACCCTGGCGGCCAAGGCGGCCGAACGCACAGCCCAAAAGCATGCGGACGCCGATCCCCTCACCTTCCTGAAAGAGTTGAAGACCACGCTGGAAGAACTGTCCGCGGAAGGCTCCCAGGGCAAGACGGCGGGTACGGCGGCGACACCCACCACCGTGTCGGAGACCCAGGCCTATCAATCAACCGCCGCCCTGTACAACAAGGACTCCGGGGCCACCACACAGGCCTCGGCCAAGGCCCCCTTCAGCAACCTGGAGGAATTCCGCGAGTGGGAAGACGGCCTGGGCGACACCTTCGCAGCAGACTATGAGCCACCAGACTATGTCAAGGTTCTTTCTCTATCACTTTCTGCGGGAGATGAGCGCACCGTCAGCCGCTACATGTTCTTCAAGAACCATCCCGAGTTTGCCGCTGACTACGAAGCCATCCGCAGCGGCAAGTTGTCCAAGTTCCCCACGGACGGTTTCACACTGGTGAAAAGCGACCTGTCGACGATGACCAAGGAGACGGCCACTTTCTACAAGAAGAACCCCGCCCAACTGCTTGCGGCAGAGGGCTTCAATATGGATCCAACGCTCGTCAAGATGCGCATGGACGGAAAGATTGACGCTCCAGAGGGCGTCCAAGTATCCGAATGGCTCATGGACAACAAATGGACCAAGGACGGGGTTGTTTCCCAGAACAATCGCGTGGTTCTTGCCCGATCCGACTACATCGGCCTGGATGGCAAGGGCGCCGGCACCTATCGTCTGGGCAAGTACGATACGGTGACGGGGAACATTATCGATACCGACGGGCGGGCCTACGATCCGCTCACCGGTGAAGTCCAGGCATAGAAACCCACGGACACCTTCCACCAACATTGAGCCACGCGGCGACATTTCCCGCATGCGGGCACCACGGACGCTTCTTTCAGCGCTGCATTGACAGCATGCCTCGATGTCCCGCGCATCCTGCAGGGCGACGCCCAATTCCGGCAAGGCGCTGGCGGGCCTGATCTTCTGCGTGGGCATGCGCCATCGGGCGAGATTCTTCGGCGTGTTGGGCAGCGTCCTTGCGATCGGGCTACAGCCCGCAATGCCCTTGAGCGGCGGCCCCGCGAAAACCGCAGGCCTCGTCGCGGGCCTGCCCTGATGGCCGCAACACGCGTTCAGTTTCTCTGGCGGGGTGGGTGAAGGAGCGTGACGCAGGCGCGGTCCGCATGCGGTTCTGACCCGCGGCTTGGCGCCTTCGCTACGCCTTTCTCCTACATCGCACCGGGAACCCATGGCAACACCCGGGCCCGCATGGGAAGATAGCCTGAGCACCACCGGACAGAAATAGGAAACCGAGTCGCCATGAGTATCGTCGTCTACTGGCAAGAACAGCCCGGGGTGCCTGGGATGGAGATTTTTGACTCCGGAAAACTCCAGGCCGCGCTGGCTCTGTGCGAGATCAAACGCAAGGAAGGAAAGCGCCATGTGTGCATCTCGAGCGAGCTGGCGGAGAGCGTGGGGCATGCCGGTGTGAATACGGTGGCAGATCGGCGGCTGCCAGATGGCTCGCCCTACGATTGGACGAAGTCCCACCGTGGCGCGGGCCCCCAAAATCCTGGAGGCAAGACCGGCGGGCAGTGAAATCCCGCTGCGAGGAAGCTTCTGCCCTGGCCACCCGGTGTGCAGCCGCTTTGCCGCACTGCCGCGCGCCAGCCCAAGCGACCCACTGGATGATTTTTCAACGTACCCAAGGGGCTGCCATGATCAATCCCATCCCCGCAAAACCCCAGACGCACGAGCCCGAAACTCCGGAGAGGCCGAATCCTGTGCCGAGCGAGTCCGAGCCGGAAAGCCGCCCCGTCCCCGCCTCGGTGCCGGAGAAGCCCGGCGAGGTGAAACCCGCGTATCCCGAGCCGGACATTCCCGGGGAGTAGCGCGGGCTGGACGCCCGCGCGGGCGCCTCCATCGGCAGCACGCAACACAACGCCTGCGTGGCCTGGATCGGCCCGTGATTCCAGTACGCCCCGCCCGCCAAGGCGAGCACCCCGTATCCAGCGTTCCAGACCCTCTTATTGCAATTGATAATTCATTTGCAATAATATGAACCCATGGAACACCGCCACCATCCCTACTTTCATCGCAAGGCCTGGGAGCGCACGCACCCGATTCGCGCCTGCCGGATCTCCATGGGCGGCATGGTGACGCAAGGCCTGGCGGCGCAGCGCCACGGTATGGTTTTGCAGGGGCGCTGCGCCGACTGCGCGGCCGAAGCGGCGGGCGCATGAGGGGTGTCGCAAGCCTGCTGATGGCCGGCGCCTGGAAACGGGTCGTGGGTGCGCTGGCGCTGATCGCGCTGCTGTGGCTCGCCGTGGCCTGGGCGATCTCCTGATGACAGCCCTCCCCCAACACGCGGCGATCCGCCTGCGCAACCTGACCGTGGCTTACCGCGGCCACCCGGCCGTGCACCACGTGTCGGGTGACTTCGCACCGGGTTCGCTCACCGCCATCGTCGGGCCGAACGGCGCGGGCAAGACCACCTTGCTGGCGGCCATCATGGGGCGTGTGCGGCCGGTCGGCGGCGAAGTGCAGTTCGGTGCGGGCGCCGCCGGCCGCATCGCCTGGCTGCCGCAGCAGGCCGAGATCGACCGCAGCTTTCCGATCCGCGTGTTCGATCTGGTGGCGCTGGGCCACTGGTCGCGCGTCGGAAGCCTGCGCGGACTCGACGCGCCGCAGCGCGAGGCCGTGCACCACGCGCTCGATGCGGTTGGCTTGGCCGGCTTCGAACGCCGCGGGATCGCCGAGCTGTCCGCGGGCCAATTCCAGCGCGTGCTGTTCGCGCGCGTGCTGCTGCAGGATGCGCCAGTGATCCTGCTCGATGAGCCCTTCAACGCCATCGATGCGCGCACCACCGCCGACCTGCTCGCCGTGGTGGCCCGCTGGCACGCCGAGTCGCGCACCGTCATCGCGGTGCTGCACGATCTGGAACAGGTGCGCCGGCATTTCGACCGCACGCTGTTGATGGCGCGGCGCTGCGTGGCCTGGGGACCGACCGCGCAGGTGCTGCACGCCGAGCACCTGTTCCGCGCCCGGCAGATGGCCGAGGCCTGGGACGACGGTGCCGCACTGTGCGAGGAAGCCGCATGACGCTGGCATCGCTGCTCCTCCAGCCGTTCTCCGAGTACGGCTTCATGCGCCGCGCGCTGGTCGCGACGCTGGCCCTGAGCCTCGGCAGCGCGCCGATGGGCACGCTGCTGGTGCTGCGACGCATGAGCCTGGTGGGCGATGCCATGGGCCACGCGCTGCTGCCGGGGGCCGCGCTGGGGTTTCTGATCGCCGGCTTCTCGCTGCCGGCCATGAGCCTGGGCGGTTTCTTCGCGGCGCTCGCGGTCGCGCTCGCAGCCGGCTTCGTGACGCGGACCACGTCGCAGCGCGAGGACGCGAGTTTCGCGGCCTTCTACCTCATCGCGCTCGCGCTGGGCGTGCTGATGGTCTCGACGCACGGCAGCAGCGTTGACCTGATGCACCTGCTGTTCGGCACCATCCTGGCCGTGGACGATGCGGCGCTGCTGCTCATCGCCAGCGTCGCCAGCGTGACGCTGGCCGTCCTGGCCGTGATCTATCGGCCGCTGGTGGTGGAGTGCCTGGACCCCGGATTTCTTCGCAATGTCGGCGGCCGCGGCACGCTGGTGCACGCCGTCTTCCTGGTGCTGACCGTGGCGAACCTCGTGGCGGGCTTCCAGGCCCTGGGCACCCTGATGGCCGTCGGCCTGATGATGCTGCCCGCCACGGCGGCGCGCTTCTGGGCGGCGGAAGTCTGGAGCCTGGCGCTGGTGGCTGCCGTCATCGCGGCGCTCTCGGGCTTCATCGGCCTGCTGCTGTCGTACCACGCACAGTGGCCGTCGGGCCCGGCCATCGTGCTGGTCGCGGGCATCGCCTATCTGCTCTCCGTCGCCGCGGGCCCCCGCGACGGCCTTCTCTGGCGCCACCGGCGCCGTCCACACCGCAAGGCCTGACATGACCCTCTCCCGTCGATCTTCCGTCGCGGCGCTGCTGCTGGCACTGGCTGCCTCTCCCGCGTTGGCTCAGTCCGAACGGCCGCTGCGGGTCGTGGCCAGCTTTTCCATCCTGGCGGACATCGTTCGCGAGGTGGGCGGCGATGCCGTCGACGTCGTCGCCCTGGTCGGCCCCGATGCCGATGCGCACGTGTTCCAGCCCAGCCCGGCGGACGCCCGCCACCTGGCCCGCGCCGACCTGGTCGTGGTCAACGGCCTGGGGTTCGAAGGCTGGATCGACCGCCTGGTGCGGGCCTCGGGCTATCGCGGCAAAGTGGTGATAGCGAGCCAGGGCGTGAAGCTGCGCAAGGACGGGCACGGCCATGGGGGCCAGCCGGGCCACGGCAGCGACCCGCACGCCTGGCAGGACCTCGCGAATGCTGAGCGCTACGCCGCGAACGTGCGCGACGCGCTCAGCAGCGCGCGGCCTGCGCAAGCAGGCGTCTTCATCCAGCGCGCGGCGCGCTACACCGAGCAGATCCGGGCGCTCGACCGCGAGGTGCGTGCGCAGCTCGCGGCCGTGCCGCGCCCCAAGCGCCGGGTGATCACCTCGCACGATGCCTTCGGCTACTTCGGTGCGGCCTATGGCGTCGACTTCCTGTCGCCGCAAGGCGTGAGCACCGACGGCGAGGCTTCGGCCGCCGATGTGGCGAAGCTGATCGACCAGATCCGCCGGCAGGACGTGCGCGCGGTGTTTGTCGAGAACATCACCGATCCGCGCCTGGTGGAGCGCATCGCCAAGGAAGGCGGCGCGGTGCTGGGCGGCAGGCTGTACTCGGACGCGCTCTCGGTGCCCGGCACCGAGGCCGACACCTACCTCAAGCTCTTCGCGCACAACGCCAAGGCGCTGGCTTCCGGTCTGGCGGGGACGCGGTGACCGACGGATTGGCAGCCCACCCCGCGGCCTCGGGGCGCGCACCAGACTCCGTCTGTTCCGGCGTTGCCCATGGGCGTACCGCTAACGCGCGGTGCATGAGTTCTTCTTCCCGTTAACGGTGACCGGCTGCGCGGCAATGCAGCAGCTTGCCCTTCCAGCACTGCCCCTGGCAGCTCAGTCCTCGTCCAGCGCCTGAAACCGGTCCGCCAGGAAATCCACCAGCGCCCGCACCGCCGGCAGCAGCCCGCGCCGCGAGGCGAACACCGCGTGGATGATCTCGCGGCGCGGCGCCCAGCCGGGGATCACGTGGACCAGCTGGCCGTGCTCGATCTGCTCGCGCACCATCATGGAGGGCAGCTGCACCACGCCCACGCCTGCGATGGCGGCGGCCCGCAGCGCCAGCATCCCGCGTGTGATCAGGCGCGGCCGGTGGCGAATGGCCGCCCGGGCATCCTCGGGGCCGACAAGGTTCCACACATGCTCATGCTGCGGCAGGCCCAGGTCCATGCTCGGCAGGCCCGCCAGGTCGGCGGGTGTTTTTGGTATGCCATTGGACAGCAGGCGCGGACATGCCACCAGGCATTGCCCGCGCTCCGCAAGCACGCGCATCACCAGGTCGCTGTCCTCGATCGGCGGCGGACGCACGCGGATGGCCACGTCGATTCCCTCGCCCACCACGTCCACGCGCCGATTGGTTTCCTCCAGATGGATCTCCACGCGCGGATGCGCCACCATGAAAGCCGCCACCATGTCGGCGATGCGCGCATCGAGCAGCGCCACCGGGCAGGTCATGCGCACGATGCCCCGTGGTTCGGCATGCGCCAGCGCAATGGCTTCGTCGGCGGCCTCGGCCTCCACCAGCATCGCCTTGCAATGGCCATAGTAGGTCTGGCCGGTCTCGGTGACGGCAAAACGCCGGGTGGACCGCTGGATCAGGCGCGTCCCCAGGCGCTCCTCCAGCAGCGCGATGCGCCGGCTCAGCTTGGACTTGGGCATGCCCAGCGCGCGACCGGCCGGCGCGAAGCCGCCGTGGTCCACCACCTGCACGTAGTAGTAAAGATCGTTCAGGTCTTTCATCAGGGACAGGCCTTATCGTTCCTTAAATAGAACTCTGATGGCAAATATTGCCAACTACCAGGATCATCGTTCAAACCATATTCTCTATCCATCGGCCAAGACCTTTGTCTGGCGACGCAAGGAGATGCAAATGAAGAAAGTTCTCGGTGTCTACAGCGCTCCCCGTCCACACTGGGTGGGCGATGGTTTCCCTGTCCGCTCGCTGTTTGGCTATGACGGCCTGGGCCAGCACCTGAGCCCGTTCCTGCTGCTCGATCACGCGGCGCCGACGCCCTTCGGGCCGGCCGTGCGCCCTCGCGGCGTCGGCCAGCATCCGCACCGAGGCTTCGAGACCGTGACCATCGTCTACCAGGGTGAACTGGAGCACAAGGACTCCACCGGTGCGGGCGGCCTGATCGGCCCTGGTGACGTGCAGTGGATGACCGCCGGCGGCGGCATCCTGCACGAGGAATTCCACTCGCGCGCCTTCACCGAACGCGGGGGCACCATCGAGATGGTGCAGCTCTGGGTCAACCTGCCCGCGAAGGACAAGATGGCCGCGCCGGGCTACCAGACCCTGGTGGATGCGCAGATTCCAACCGTGGACCTGCCCGAGGGCGCGGGCCGGGTGCGGGTGATTGCCGGCGAGTTCGACGGGCATCGCGGCCCGGCGCGCACCTTCACGGCGATGGACGTGTGGGACATCCGCATCGGCCAGGGCAGCGTGGGCCGCTTCGACGCGAAGGACGGCCATACGCTGGCGCTGGTCGTGCTGCACGGCACGGTGCTGGTCAACGGCAGTGCGGTCGCACGCGAAGGCCAGTTGGTGCACCTCGAGCGCGCCGGCAGCGGCGTGGAGATCGAGGCCCACAGCGATGCGACCGTGCTGTGGCTGTCGGGCGAACCGATCGACGAGCCTGTGGTGGGCTATGGCCCCTTCGTGATGAACAGCGAGGCCGAGATCCGCCAGGCCATGGCCGACTTCAGCAGCGGCCGCTTCGGCCTGATGACGGCCTGAGCACACGAGGCTTTCCAGAAGGAAGGCCTCCCCTCCTTCCCTTCGGCGCAGTGTTGGCTTTCCGGACTTGCTGGCCGGAGGGGCACGGCTGCGTCCCATCCGCCCGTCCCGGGCAATTTGCAAACTCCAGGAGATGACCATGAACACCCCCAACACCATCGCCAACTTCAGCGGCGCACGACCGATCATCGACCCTGACAACGCGACGATGCTCCTGATCGACCACCAGAGCGGCCTGTTCCAGACCATCAAGGACATGCCCTTCACCGAGGTACGCAGCAACGCGACGACGCTGGCCAAGGTGGCAACGCTGGCCAAGATGCCGGTCATCACCACAGCCTCGGTGCCACAGGGTCCGAACGGCCCGCTGATCCCCGAGATCCACAAATACGCACCGCACGCGCAGTATGTGGCGCGCAAGGGCGAGATCAACGCCTGGGACAACCCCGAGTTCGTCGCCGCCGTGAAGGCCACGGGGCGCAGGCAGCTCATCATCGCCGGCACCATCACCAGCGTGTGCATGGCCTTTCCGAGCATCGCGGCGGTGCATGAGGGCTACCAGGTGTTCGCCGTCATCGATGCCTCGGGCACCTACTCGAAGATGGCCCAGGAGATCACGCTGGCGCGCATCGTGCAGGCCGGGGTGGTGCCGATGGACACGGCCGCCGTGTGTTCTGAGGTGCAAAAGACCTGGAACCGCGAGGATGCGCTGCAATGGGCCGAGGCCTACAGCGCCGTGTTCCCGCCCTACCAGCTGCTAATTGAAAGCCATGCCATGGCGCAGGAAGTGGCAAAGAGCCACGAGCCACTGGATTCGCAGCGTTCCTGAATCAGGGGCGGAACACGCCGTGGGGGTGAGCGCTCCACTTCAGCAGCAGGTGTAGCAACGGTTGCCCCCGCCAGAGCCGTGCATTGCACGTCCGCAGGCATCGCCCTGAATGGATCTCACCCTCGCCCGACAAACGGCATCCTGGTGGCCATGACCGTGTGAAACAGCACGTTCGCCTCCAGAGGCAGGCTGGCCATGTACAGCACCGACTGCGCCACGATGTCGGCATCCATCAAGGGTTCGATGGCGATTTCCCCATTGGCCTGCGGCACCCCCTTGGCCATGCGCGACGCCAAGTCCGTCATGGCATTGCCAATGTCGATCTGGCCTACCGCGACGTTGTATGCGCGCCCGTCAAGTGCCGCAGTTTTCGTCAAACCCATCACGGCATGTTTTGTCGCGGTGTAGGCGGCCGAGTTGGGCCGGGGCGCGTGTGCAGAAATCGAGCCATTGTTGATGATGCGCCCGCCCTGCGGGGTCTGATCGCGCATGGTCCGAAAGGCCTGTTGCAGGCAATAAAACATGCCGTTCAGGTTCACATCCACCACGTCGCGCCACTGCTGCGGTGTCCAGTCCAAGAAGGAGCCGGGTGGATTGCCTCGTCCCGCATTGTTGAACAGCAAGTCCACGCGCCCGAAGCGGGCGACGGCCTGTGCAAAGAGGCTTTCCACAGCGGCGGGGTCGCACACATCGGTGGGCACACACAGCATGCGGGCTCCCGCGCCAAAGCTTGCCTGGGCCTGCGCAGCCACTTCTTCCAGGAGTGCGGCGCGGCGCCCTGCCAGCACGACGCAATAGCCGTTGCCCGCCAGGGCGAGTGCAACAGCCTTGCCAATACCGGAACCGGCGCCCGTGACCACGGCAACTTTTTCAGCGTTCATTCTTGGTGTCCATTCAATTTCGGGAAGACTGGCGGGCAAGCGCGCCATGCAGAAAGTCTAGCGGCACCGCGCCGAGGATGTCGGGTCGAAACGGGATCTCCTTGCGCTGGCTTGGCTGGCGGCTCTTCTCACGCAGTTGCGGCACCGCCCTCGGGATTTTTTTGCCGTGTGTGCTCCCGCAGGGTTGCCTTCAACGCCTTCTTCGCCACGTCAACGTGGGCGACAGGGGGCACCTTCCACAAGTTCAACAGATCGTCGTCGAGGGTCCGCTCTGGTTGCACAACGTTTGGGTGGGATGCCGAGGGACGCCGCAGGTCTCATCACGCGCCAAGGGGTTCGGCACTGCTGCCGCTCGTCAAAGAGCTGGGAGACGGAAGCGCCCCCCTCACGGGGCAGGCGCAGGGGCCGTGGAGCCTTCGGGAAGGCCTTCGCGCCAGACCTTCACGCTGGGGAACTCGCGGGTGCAGCCAGTGCACACCAACCTCTCCGCGTAGCGCATTGCTCCGGCAGCATCCCGCGCGACGACGCGCCGGTAGCTGGTTGCGCCGCAAAAGCTGCAGCGGTTGGTGGAGGTTTGCTTTTGGGGCTGCATGGAGAGGAATTTGTACATCGACTTCAGGGACGCATCGGCCAGCCCGTTGGCCGGGTGCCGGTACAGCTTCTGCGAAAAAAAGGGGGCATGCAGTGTGCCGATGATAGATGCGGACGGCCCGGCCGGTGCGCCGCGCAGGCAGTTGGCGGGAGGGTCATTGGGCATTCCCCGGCGGCACCGCGCGAAAAACCTCCCGATCGGCAGCCAGAGAGAGCGACGCAAGCCCAGGCTTTCAACCTCTGCCCGGGCGCCTGCGGATGATGGGCTTTGACCGTTCGCATCCAGACGGCGCAGAGCGCCTTCAATCCAGTGCGAGCGCAGCCAGCGCCTTGCGCGGGCCCATCTTGCGCACTTCGTCAATCCGGGCCAGTTGCGCCGCACGCGGGGTGACGCCGCGCGTCTCCCATTTGTAGACCGACAGCGAAGAGACGCCCAGCAAGATGGCCAGCCGCGCCTGCGTGATGCCCAGCGCCGTGCGCATCTGGCGGAGCACATCGGGCTGGAATTCGCCGTGCGGCTTCGCGGATGCACGCTCTGCAGACGCAGCCTCCGGCTCGGCCGCTTTGGGGATCTGCCGCCGGGTAGCCTTGTGCTGAGACACCAGCGCTTTGACCTCGCGCTTGAGCGCTGCGATCTCGGCCACCCCAGACGGTGGACGTCTTGTGCGGGCTGAAGAAGGAAGTCATCTTTCCCGTCCTCCCGATCACTGCTTGCTCAAAGCTGGGAGCATGGTCGAACACCCAGGACCGTGCACCGCGTCGGCGCGTCAGCCAAGCAGCCGTGGGCGCAGTTGGGCCCAGGTGGTGGCTGAGGCTTGTCCGTCACCGGCAGCCGCAAGCGCTTCCAGTCGCTTTGCCACCCGGCCGTCCTCTGCCCAGCCCAAGGTGCGGAACACGGTGGCCAGACTGTGAGACAGGCGCTGCAGCGCCACGAAGTCGCTCGACTGCAAGGCGGAATCACCCGCAACCAGGTCATCTGCAAACTGCACAAGGCACTTGGCGCGATATGTGCGAAACAGCGCGGCGTCGCCACCAAAATAAGCATGTATGGCGTCGCTTTCCACGCTGCTGGAGGCGGCATGCTCCGGCGATACGCCTGAAAGGGGTGGCGGGGCACTGTCATGTCCCACAAAAGCATCCAGAACGCACGCCTGCAATTGGGCAACCGATGCCGGCTTGCGCAAGATGCGCCATATGCTGCGGCCTTCAAGCCGATGCTGGTTGTCCACGCTCATGCCAGCGCTGAAGATGACCACTTTGGCGCCCCCGCGAAGCGCAGGCTCGTGATGCAGCCGGTCCACCAGATCGAAGCCAGACAAACCGGGCAGCATCAGATCCGTGATGACCAGCCCCACCGGCCCCTTTTGCAGCTGGGCCAAGGCAGTTTTCACGTCGCCGCACACGGTCAAATCCACCCCTTGGTCTTCCAACGCCATGTCGATGAAGCGTGCAATCGAGGCATCGTCTTCCACCAGCAACACGCGCCGAACCGACACAACAGACGCGTTGGTCATAGAACCCTCGCTGTGCTCAGGAAGCTGCCCTGACTTCCGCACTCTGGGCAAGAAGCAGGGGCAGCTCGGCCACTAGCCGTGGCTTGTGGATGAGGTTCACCCCCTGCAGTGCAAACGCATAGGGGGCACGCTGGGATTCATCCAGCGAGGTCACGACGATGAGGCGGCTCCTGGCGAACTGGGGGTGCGAACGCAGCGTGGTGATGAGGGTCGCTCCATCGATTCCGGGCAGCAGAATGTCCACGATCAGGATATCGGGCTGAATCTGCCCATACATCGCCAGCCCCGTAATGCCGTCATTGGCAATGTGCAGCTGCCATGCTGGAAAGTGCCGCTCCACCAACAAAGACACCAGGTTCTGGAAGTGGATGGAGTCCTCGATCAGCAGCACCTTCATATCGCCAGGCGCCTGCACTCGCCCATCTGCAAGCTCCGGGATCGGTATGACTGGGTGCCTCAAAGGTTCATGTGCTGCGGCAGCTGAAAACTGCGCATCAGCCGCAGGCACAGATCCGCCAGAGCGCGAGCGCAACCACTGCTCCACAGAGCGGCGCGAAATACGCCGGTGCCCTCCCGGCGTCTTCCATGCCTGGAGTTCGTTGCGATCCACCATCAGTTGCACGGAACGCACGGCCATTCCGAGCATCCGCGCAGCCTCGAAGGTGGTGAGCTGGTCAGCGGCGGGAGAAACGTCTAGAGATTTTTCATTTTTCATCGCTACACCATTTTACTTGCAAATAATTTTTATTAAACGGCATTGTAAATGATTTAAATGATCTATATGATTCAACAACAGGGCAATTCTGGCATATTTCATCAATAGACCAACAACTTCAACGGGCACCTCATGAAAAAAGTACTTATCGTCGAAGACCACGCCGACATCCGCAAGCTGCTGCGCATGACCATGGAATTTGAGAATTTTGAAATCTATGAAGCTGCCAACGGCGATATGGGGCTGGAAATGGCCCGCACCCACTCGCCCAACGTGGTACTGCTGGACGTCATGATGCCCGGCACCCTGTCGGGTCTGGAAGTCTGCCGCTGCATCAAAGGCAATCCCGCGCTCAAGCACACCAAAGTCATCATGCTCACGGCACGCGGCCAGGCTGAAGACCGGCGCGACGGGATGAAAGCGGGTGCAGACGCCTACCTCGTCAAGCCTTTCAGCACCTTGCAGGTGCTGGAGATGGTTTACCGACTGGAGGCAACTGTATGACGCACGCCCTGGAGCGCGCGCAAGTACTGCCAGCAGGCGCGATGAGGTGTTTTGATGAAGCTGCAGCCGCGCAGATGGAGCGCTTCATCGAAGACTTCGGGCACATGTACCGCGAGCGCAACGAGGCACTGCGCGAAGTCACCCGAGCTCACCATGAGGCCTTGCTGCACCTGTGCACAGCCGCCGAGTTTCGCGACGACGACACCTCGGTGCACATCATCCGGATTGGTTTCCTGGCCGAAGCGCTGGCGCTGCTGCTGGGATCGGCGCCGAGCTTTGCCAGCATGCTGCGGCGTGCTGCGCCCATGCACGACATCGGCAAGATCGGCACGCCGGACCATGTGCTCAAGAAAGCCGGACCGCTCACCGACGACGAACGCGAAGTCATGAAACGCCATGCAGCCACGGGGGCCCAGATTCTGGGTAGTTCCCGCGTGCCTGTCTTGCGCCTAGCAGCAGAGGCAGCCCTCACCCACCACGAGCGCTACGACGGCACGGGTTATCCCCGCGGGCTGACAGGCCTGGATATTCCGCTGTCAGGCCGCATCACGGCAGTCGTGGATTTCTACGACGCATTGACGATGGACCGCGTCTATCGACCCGCATTCAGCCCGCAAAAGGCCTTGTCCATGCTCATCGAACAGCGCGGCACGGCGTTCGACCCCGTGATCGTGGACACTTTCGTCCAGCACTTCGATCATCTGGATACTCTGCGGAGCAAGGTCACGGAGCAACGCCCCACCTTCGCCGATCTGATCGACGCCCCCTGAATCGTCCTACCACCAGGATAGCGCCATGCCTTTCATCCTTCGAATCGCCTTCACAAGCGCACTTGCCAGCCTGATGTTCTGCGGACCCGCTCTGGCCGGCCCGGCGCAGGAAAAGGTATCGGCCCGGCAGGCCGTGCGCGTCTGCATCTGGCCAGATTACTACGGCATCACCTTTCGAAACCCGCGCACCCAGCAACTGTCAGGGATCGACATCGATCTGTCGGCCGAGCTGGGCAAGGACCTCAAAGCGAAAATAGAGTACGTCGAGTCGTCCTTTGCCACCCTGGTCGAAGACCTGCTGGCGGACCGTTGTGATGTGGGCATGTTCGCCATCGGCATGCTGCCCCAGCGGATGGCCCACCTCAGGTTCACCCAGCCCTACCTGAGCAGTGACATCTACGGCATCACAACCAAGAGCAATGCCGTCATCAAGCAATGGTCCGACATCGACCAGCCCGGCGTGCTGGTAGCAGTCCAGGCAGGCACCTTCATGGAACCTGTGATGAGCGAGCGCCTCACGCATGCCAAGCTGGTGAGGATATCTCCCCCCACCACGCGCGAACGGGAGCTCGAAGGTGGCCGGGTGGACGTGTTCATGACCGACTTCCCCTACAGCCGGCGCTTGCTCGACAATGCCGATTGGGCACGCTTGGTGTCACCGCCCAAGCCGGTGTTCGTGCTGCCCTATGCCTATGCCGTGAAACCTGGCGGCGATGCCTGGCTCAAGACCATGGATGACTTCGTGGCACGCATCAAGCGTGACGGCCGGCTCGATGCTGCGGCAGCCAGGCACGGGCTGACCGAGATCGTTGTGCATTGACATGACACAGTCCTTCACTCGCAGTGCACCGTGGCGCCATGCTCAGGGCCTAGTGAAGCTCAGCCGCAAAGGGAGCAACACCGCGCTCCTCTGCGGCCTGCTGCTCGTGGCAGGCATCCTGGCGGCCACGGCCTGGATAACCCTGAACGACCGCACCAAGGCCATCGCCTCGGACACTGAGAAGGCCGAGCTCCTGGCGCGCGTGCTCGAAGACCAGACGACCCGCACGGTGGAAAGCGGCCTCTTCATCCTCGCCACAATGAGCGATGCCAATGCATTGCACGCCCCCGGGGCCGACCTGCCGCGCACCGAGGCATTCCTGCGAGAGGCGCTGGCAGGAGTCCCCTTCTTGCGCACGGTTCTGGTTTCCGATGCCACAGGGCTGGTCATCGCCAGCAGTTCGCCGCAGGAGTCGGGGGTGACCATTGATCTTCGCAAACTGGGGCCGAGCCCGCAGAAGGGCAAGACCACCTTTGGTCCCTGGATCGCGGGCCGGGGGGTGGGTAGCCTGCGCGCCGACGCACCGCGAGGCGCCACCCCGACGGGCCTGGGCTTCATTCCGCTCATGCGCAAATTCGTCACGCCCGATGGCCAGGACCTGTTGCTGATCGGGTTGATCAACCCCGACTCGCTGGCCAATCAGCAGCAGTTGGCCGTAGGCCAGGTCGGCTTCAACTCTGCGATCGCATCGTATGACGGAAAGATTCTCGCGACCTCTCAAGAGACTTCACTCCGCAGCGGACAGGCCAGCGACATCCCCGTACTTCGCGGGGATCTCCCCTCGCGCGAGCATGGCAGCTACGTGGGCCAGGGACTGGGTGGTGGCAACCAGATCGTCGCATTCCGCCTGTCCAGGACCCAGCCGTTTGTTGTTCTCGTTGAGGAACCACTGGATGCCGCGATCACCCGATGGTGGACCGAATCACAGGACTACATCTGGCTCAGTTGCGCAGCGACCATGGTGGTGCTGCTGCTTACCCTCGTGGCATGGCGCAGCCTTCGCTCACGGGAGGCCGCCAGCCACGCCTCCCGACAGGCCCAGATCCGCATTGAACACAGTGAACGCGAGCTCGCGGTGCTAATGCGCAGCGTGCAGGAGGTCATCTTTCGCACCGACACCGCGGGACGAATCACCTTCGTCAACGCACGCCTGGCATCGCTGATTGGTGGCAGCGAATCTGCCGCCATAGGCCGTCCGCTGCAGGAACTGGTGGAGCCCGGCAGCAGGCCTGCGGTGGAAGGTCTGTTTGCCAACGGCGAAGCGGGCGGTGTGCGCAACTGCCAGGCCATGATGCATATCGAAAATGGACGCCAACTATTGTTCGACGTGGCACTGGTGCCGCTGCTCGACGAGGGCGCAGTCATAGGCTTCGCGGGCAGTGCGGTGGACGTGACAGAGCGCTGGGTCGCACAGCAGAGCCTCCAGGCCGAGCTGGAATTTCGCGGCCTGATGCTGGAGATGAACCCCCTGCCGATCTCGATGACCGACATGCAGAGCCACCTGGTACTGGTGAACCGCGCCTGGGAGGAATACAAGGGGCGCCAGCGCGCAGACGTGATAGGGCTACGCCTAGCGGACTTCCTGCCCTCAGAAGAGGCCGCCGTTCATCAGGCTGCAGATAGGCAGTTGCAGCACCAGGGCGGCCAGGTGATGTTCGAGACCCGCGTGCTCTACGGTGGGAAATCCTGGCGCGATACGCGCGTGACGAAAGCGGTGGTGATAGATCCCCGCGGACGGGCCACCGGTATTCTCTGCACGCTGATGGATATCAGCGACTTCCGCGAAGCCGAGCGGCTGACCCGCGAGGCGCACGAGGCCGCAGAGGAGGCGTCTCGTTCCAAATCCGAGTTCGTGGCCAACATGAGTCATGAGCTACGCACACCGCTGCAATCCATCATGGGGTTTTCGGAACTGGGCATGCTGCGTGGCAAGGCGGATGCCCGTACAGCCGGCATGTTCGAAGACATACACCGCTCCGGCGAACGCATGCTTTCGCTGGTCAACGACCTATTGGACGTAGCCAAGTTGGAGAGTACCGTGGGCACTTTCCACCTGGAGCGGGTGGATCTGCGTGGCGTCATCCTCCCCGTGCTGCGCGAGCTGGAGCCACTGCTGGCCCAGCGCAAGCAGCACCTGGAAGTAGCGCTTGGCGACCTGCCGCTCACGGCCAAGGTCGATCCGGTGCGTTTCCAGCAGGTGATCCGCAATGTAATTGCCAATGCTATCAAATTCTCTCCCGAGGCATCGTCCATCACCCTGTTGGGCAGGATCGACCGCAGGGGCCAGATCCGGCTGGCCGTGCGCGACCACGGCCCGGGCATCCCGCACGAAGAGCTCAGCGCCATCTTCGAGGCCTTCAAGCAGTCAAGCAAGACCAAGGACGGCTCGGGTGGTACGGGCCTGGGCCTGGCCATTTGCAAGAAGATCGTAGAGGCCTTGGGCGGGCAGATCTACGCAGAGAACGTGCGGCAAGGCGGCGCGGTGTTCCACATCATCCTGCCCGCACGCGGCGCCAGCGTAACCATGCCGGCCGAGCTTTAACAGCAAGCCACGCTCGCTCCTGAGTTGCAGCGAACAGCTTCGACAGGAAACCTGCGCCTGCAGGATTTCGAAGACCACCTGTCCACCCGCATATCACCGCCGCATCGGCGCTGGCACCTGCCTCACGAGCGCCCACTTTCCGGGACATGAAAGAAGCGCCTCGCCGCCCGCATCCCGAAGCCATGGCCGCCTCAACTCCAGCAATCCAGAGCATCGGAATTCACTCTTTAATTCGGCAAAAACGATGAATAAAGATCTCTCGCCACAAAAAAAGTGATACAAACACTTGTATTTATCATTTTCATCATTACAATCACTGAAAATTACTTTCACCCGATGGAGATGACAGGTATGAATTCAGATAGCACTCATTTTGCCCCTCACATGCGTTCGAGCACCGTGCTGACGGCCGGGGAGTACCTCGCATTTCGCCTAGGCCAAGAAACCTACGGTGTCAGCATTCTGGGGATCCAGGAAATCCGCTTCTATGAGCAACCGACACGCATTGCTGGATCGCCACCCTACGTGCGAGGCATTCTCGACCTGCGCGGGGTGAGCGTACCGGTACTCGACTTGCGCGTGTGCCTTGGAGTAGAGGCCCACTTTGATGCCGCCACCGTCACCGTGGTGATCACCCCGGACGGACAGCAAACCGTGGGAATGGTTGTCGACTCAGTCTCGGACGTAGTTGCCTTGCAGGAAGACCAACTGCGCGCCATGCCCGCGCTGAGCGAGCACGAAGAAGCCCACTACATCCAGGGGCTGGCTTGCATCACGCAAGAGGGCCTGGAGCGCACCCTGCTGCTTCTGGACATTCCCCAATTGATGAACCACGTCCAAAGCGGTGTTACCGAAACCATTTAAGAGAATTTTCCATGAACAACTTTCACAACATGACAGTGCGCGCGAAGCTGACCCTGGCCTTCGGGGGGCTTGCCATCCTGGTGCTGCTGATCTCGGGCCTGTCCTGGAAGGCCCTGTCAGATGCCAATGGTGCCTTCGAGCACTATGTCACGGGCATCAATGCCCGCGGCGACATGGCCCAGAGCGTTCGCACTGCGGTTGACCGGCGCGCCCTGGCTGCGCGAAACCTGGTCCTGGTAACCAAGCCTGACCAGCTGGCCGAAGAAAAGGCTGAAGTGCTCAAAGCCCAGGAGGACGTGAAGGAGCGGCTGGGCAAGCTCAAGAGGATGATCGCCACGGCGGACGACGCCAGCGAGAAAGCGCGTGGCTTGGTGGCCGAAATGGACGCCATTGAGGCACGCTATGGCCCCGTTGCCCTCGCCATCGTGGATCTGGCGCTGAACAACAAGCGTGACGAGGCCATCGCCAAGATGAATGACGAATGTCGACCTTTGCTTGCCGCACTCATCAACAAGACGAGCGAATATGCAAGCGTGACGAACAAGCGTGCAGACGAAATGACGGAGGAGTCAGCCGCACGCTTTGCGGTGCAGCGCAATTTGCTGCTGGCAGCATGTGTGATAGCGTTCTTGGCCGCCGCCCTTGCTGGCGCACTCATCACCCGCAGCCTGACCCGCGCACTGGGAGCCGAACCGGCCAAACTCGGGGAGGCGGCACAGCGCGTGGCCAATGGCGATTTGAGTCCTGTGCACGGTGTCAGCAATGCCCACGGCGGCAGCGTGCTGGCTTCATTGGGGTCGATGCAGGCCAAGCTCGCAGAAATCGTGGGCCAGGTTCGCGGTGCGTCGGACTCGATTGCCACCGGTTCTACACAGATTGCCACCGGCAACATCGACCTGAGCCAACGCATCGAAGAACAGGCCAGCGCACTACAGCAGACGGCATCCACCATGGAAGAGCTTGGCACCACTGTGCGGCACAACGCCGACAACGCCAACCAGGCCAACCAGTTGGCCGTGGGTGCAAGCCAGGTGGCAGTGAAAGGCGGCCAAGTTGTTAACCAGGTCGTGGATACCATGAAGGGCATCAACGACAGCAGCAGAAAGATTGTCGACATCATCAGTGTGATCGACTCCATCGCCTTCCAAACCAACATCCTGGCGCTCAATGCCGCAGTGGAGGCGGCCCGCGCCGGTGAACAGGGGCGAGGATTTGCTGTGGTAGCGAGCGAAGTGCGCAGTCTCGCCCAGCGCAGCGCGCAAGCCGCCAAGGAGATCAAGACCCTGATCACCGACAGCGTCTCACAGGTGGAGCAAGGCTCAGCGCTGGTGGACCAGGCAGGCCACACCATGCAGGAAATCGTGGACTCCATCCGTCGCGTAACCGACATCATGGGCGAGATCAGTGCCGCGAGCCGTGAGCAAAGCACCGGCGTGAGCTCGCTGGGCCAATCGGTGGCACAGATGGATCAGGTCACGCAGCAGAACGCAGCCCTCGTCGAGGAAAGCGCCGCCGCCGCGCAGAGCCTGCAGCTGCAGGCCGAGCAACTCGTGCAAGCCGTTGCCGTATTCCAGCTACCAGAGCTCGATGGGACGCACGCAGCGGCGCCACGCCTCATCCCCGCTGAGCGCCGCAAAGCCGACCGCAGCAGCAATCTCGGCGTGGCACGCATCTCGGGTACACGCCCAGTGAAGGCTGCAGCCGCCACCTCCGGTGCAAGCGAAGGCACTGGAGAATGGGCAAACTTCTGATCCGCAGCAGTTGCCGCGTTGAATCCGCCGGGACATCAATGCCACCACGGGCCTAGCTGACGATCCTTGTCCCACCAGCGATGAGCACTGTCAGCGGGCGGCGTGCGGCAAGCCAGACTGCGGGTCGCGCCTCTCCTGGAACATGGAACGGCGCGGTAAACGCGGCCGAGCTCCTTGCTCCCTGACAGGCAAGCAACGAGGCGGTCGAGACACCGCGAAGAATCCATTGGCCTCCGTATGAACCTTTCCGACCTTATTGTTTCTCAAGCGCCTGATGGCATCCTTTTTGTATCGGACAGCGGTGCAATCGCACTCGTGAATGAAGCCCTGTGCCACCTGTCTGGCTACCAGGCCTACGAACTGATTGGACAGCCCATCGAGCTATTCTTGCCAGCCGACCTTCGCAGACTGCATGTGGAAAGCAGAGTGGTCTACCTCCAGGATCCCAAGCGGCGGGCCATGGGAGCCGCAGGCGATCTGACCCTGCTGCGAAAAGACGGTCGCAACGTACCCGTAGACGTTGCGCTGAGTCGCGTTGATGACCAAGGTCAGACCGGTACGATCGCTTTTGTTCGTGACACCAGCGAGACCAAACAGTCCCAGCGGCAGATGCAGCACCAAGCAACGCACGACGCTCTGACTGGACTGGCCAATCGCTGGCTGCTCACTGAATGTCTCCATCAGTCTCTTTCAGCCGCTAGGCTCTCTGGCCGACAGGTGGGACTGCTGCTTCTGGATCTTGATGGCTTCAAGTCGGTCAACGACTCGTTCGGGCATGCCATCGGGGATCATTTGCTGGCGGAAATAGCCGCAGTTCTTAAGGCGCAAGTCCGGGCCAGCGACGTCGTTGCACGCATTGGCGGAGATGAGTTTGTCGTTCTGCTGCGGGACATCGAGAAACTTTCCGATGCAGTCCTAGTTGCAGACAAACTCGTAGCGGCGCTGTCGCGTCCTCGCACAGTCGATGGGTTCCCGGTCAAGACCGGCTGCAGCATGGGCATAGCGATGTACCCCGTAGACGCACAAGGGCCTGAAGAGCTACTGCGCTGCGCTGACCTCGCCATGTACCACGCAAAAGCACAGGGCCGCGGGCGCAGCATCGTGTTTTCACCGGGCATGTCTGATGTGGTCGCAGCAGCCAGACGTACCTGAACGGGCGATACAAAACGTCGCTTCAATGCGCACTCAGTGTAGCCAGAGAGCGGTCCAACCGGTGCCACCACCAACCGTGGGCAAGGTGCACGCAGTGCCGAGCCCATGTTCCGAAACTCATCATGCTAAAAAGAATCCACATTGGACACCTCGACCTGGGCATGTACGTGCACGATTTCTGCGGCTCCTGGATGGACCACCCCTTCTGGCGGGCCAAGTTCCTCCTTAAGGATTCCAAGGATCTGGCGCGCATCAAGGCAGCCTCGATCGAGGAGGTCTGGATCGACACATCCAAAGGGTTTGAAGTGGCCGCCGGTGTGCGATCTGTCTCGCGCGAGGAGGCCGACTTCCAGGTGGAGACCGATTTCGGCATGCTCGACAAGCTGCCGCCTCTGCAGGTGGACCCACCTTCCCCGCCCTCGCCTCCCCCTGCACCCCGGCGCGCGCGTGGCCGGGCCGCCGCCAGCATGCACAGCGAGTTGCAAGCGGCGGCCTCGATCTGCGGCGAGGCCAGGCAGGCCATGGTCTCGATGTTCAGCGAGGCGCGCATGGGCAAGGCGGTCAACGCGGAGAACGCCCGCAGCTTGGTCGAAGAAATTTCGGACTCGGTCACCCGCAACCCAAGCGCCCTGATCAGCCTGGCTCGCCTGAAGACGGCCGACGACTACACCTACATGCATTCGGTAGCGGTGTGCGCGCTGATGGTGGCACTGGCCAAGCAGATTAAGCTGAACGAGGAGCACACGCGCGTGGCCGGGATGGCGGGGCTTCTGCATGACCTGGGCAAGGCGGTTATTCCTCTGGCCGTGCTCAACAAGCCAGGCAAGCTCACCAATGAAGAGTTCACCGTGATCCAGAGCCATCCCGAGCAGGGTTACCTCCTGCTCAAGGAGGGAGGCAGCGTGGAAGACGCCGTTCTGGACGCATGCCGTCACCACCACGAGAAGATGGATGGATCGGGCTACCCTGACAAACTCAAGGGAGAAGAGATTAGCTTGATCGCGCGCATGACAGCTATCTGCGACGTCTACGACGCCATCACCTCCGACCGCCCCTACAAACGCGGATGGGACCCCGCGGAGTCGCTGCGCCGCATGGCCGAGTGGACCAAAGGCCATTTCGATCCCCGCCTGTTCCAGGCGTTTGTGAAGAGCATCGGTATCTACCCGGTGGGCTCGCTCGTGCGGCTGAGCTCCGGTCGCCTTGGCGTGGTGGTCGAGCAGGGGCAGAAATCACTGACCTCGCCCAAGGTGAAGGTCTTTTTCTCTACCAAGTCGGACATGCGCATTCCGCCCACCGTCATCGATCTGGCCGACCCCAATTGCACGGAGAAGATTGCGGCCCGGGAGGACCCGGACCAATGGAAGTTTTCAGACCTGAACGAGCTGTGGTCAGGCCTCCCATTACCGGTCCGCTGAACGCAAGATGCAGCAGCCCCGGGCGAAGGCGATAGCCCGCCACGCCGGCTGTCCACCACCCATATGATCGGTATCCACGTGAATTTCTTCGGAGTTCCTGTGATAAGCCGGGTATAGAGTCACCGACCTGCGCGAAGTAGGCATGCAAGGTATCGTCCACCTGGGGTCGATTAAGAGCATGTCCAAACTACAAGGCTCGCCCTTGTCCAAGCTCCGCTCGCTGCGGGCGCGGCGCTTTTCTTTGCTACATCCGATGCCGGGGACTTCGGCCCTGCGGGCCTATGCGCTGCGCTTGCCTCCAGGGAATCGGCCATGCGGTCCCATCCCCGCCGCGCTGCGCTTGGCGCCCCTTCAAGACCTGAATCGCCCCGGGTTTTCTAGACACCTCTGAGCCTCAAACCTGAGGCCCAATAGGAGGTGCCATGAGTAAGCAAAG
>NZ_JBWKMU010000008.1:0-145247 GCF_059415205.1 Acidovorax sp. GW821-FHT10E03
ATCGAGGCGGCCGTCTGCTGCAGCGCCGAGGCCTGCTGCTCGGTGCGGGCCGACAGGTCGTTGTTGCCCGAGGCGATCTGCGAGCTGGCCGAGGCCACGCCTTCGGCGTTGCCGCGCACGCCCGAGACCACGCGCGCCAGGCTGTGGCGCATCTCGCCCAGGGCGGTGAGCAGCTGGCCCATTTCATCCTTGCCGCCGGGCGGCACCTCGGAGGTGAGGTCGCCCCCGGCGATCGCGCGGGCGGCCTGCACGGCATGGCGCGCAGGGCCCGTCACGGCGCGGGTGATGCCGATGCCCAGCACCGCCGCCAGCGCCACGCACACCGCCAGCGTGCCCAGCACCCAGATACGCGCCAGCGAGAAGACCTGGTAGGCATCCTCCTTGGCCTGCTGCGCGGCCTCGGTGTTGATCTTCTGCAGCTCGCCCAGTGTCTCGGCGGTGGCCACGAACGCGGCCTCGGACTCGCCCGCATAGAGCATGCCCAGCGCGTCGCTCGTGAGCTCCAGGGTTTCGGTGGTGCTGAAGTCCACGTTCCGTGCGATGTCCATCAGCTTGGCCTGCAGCTCCACATAGGCGGCCTTGCGCTTCTTGTAGGCGCCGTAGACCTCGCGCTCCCTGGGGATGTCGACCAGGGCTTCGTACGTGGTTTCGACGCGGTCCAGGTCCTTGTGGCGCGCGGCCACCTGTTCGGAGAACGCCTTGACCTCGGCCGCGTTGCGCGCGGTGACCACCCCCGCCTCCGAGCGGCGCATGCGGTTGAGCAGCACCCGCAGTTCGCCGGTCTGGGACACGCTGGGCAGCAGGTTGGTGGCGATCTCGTCGGCATTGGCATGGATGCGCGACATCTGCACCAGCGCGATGGCGCCCAGCAAGGCCGTGAACAGCACCAGCGACAGGAATCCCACGCCCAGTTTGACGCCGATGCGCAGATCGGAAATTTTCATGAATCACCCTTCCGGAGGGCGCCGCCACGGCCGCCCCCATTTGTAACAAAATGCTGAGCCAGTCTATCAGTCCGGCGCGGCATCTTCTCTCAGGTGTTTCACGGTTTCGGCGTCCACGCCAGGCGCGGCCTGCGGCCGCAGCGGCCTCCAGACGCTTCCGATTCGATAGCTGCCCGCGCCGTGCCGGCGGGCACCGGGCGGCCGCCGGGCGCCTCAACCGGGCGCCGCGCGCCGCTCCCAGGCGCTACTGCGGCAGCACCTCGAACACGATGAACTGGCTGGCCTGGGTGTCGGCCGTGAAGTTGTTGTCGGCCGCCAGCACGAGCGTGCGGTGGCCGTTGGGCAGCGTGTGGCCCCAGGTGATGGCCTCGATGTTGTCCAGCTTCACGCCCTGGTAGGCCAGCGGCATCTCCAGCAGCACCCGCCGCGTCATGGGCGCATAGGTGGCGCCCGCCAGGCGCGGGGTGCCGATCACATCGGTGGTGGCGCCGGTGATCTCGGTCCACACCAGGCGGATGGTGTTGCCCACGCCCGAGGCAAAGGCACGCTCCACCGCGATGAACTGGCCGTTGCCCACGGCCAGCAGGTCCGACAGGCCGTTGTCGGGCCCGAACGGCGCGCCCGGCGCCGCGTCCACCGGAATCGGGGGCAAGGCGTACGCGTACTGGCCCCGGGGCCGGCCGGTGCCTGGGTCGAAGGCCGTCACGCGCACCACGCTGCCGGCCTGCAGCGTGGTGAGGGGCCCGTCCTGGACCAGCGCGTCCTCGTTGGCCGCGTACACCGTGCCGTCGGGCGCCACCGCCAGCGCCTCGAAGACCTTGTTGCTGCGCGCGCCTTCCGTGGCGTTGTCCACGTAGCGGTACATGGCGGGCATCGCCAGTTCGCGCACGAAGGCTCCCTGGGCCGTCATCTGCCGCACGAACGGCTGGAAGCGGCTGGCGGCCGTGGGGCTCCAGTTGCCTTCCGAGGCCCAGTACAGGCTGCCGTCCGGTGCGGTGCGGATGGCTTCGGGGTCCACCGTGCGGGCCGTGGCGGGGAACGGCGTGCCGTCCTCGCGCAGCATGTTCGCCTGGCGGTTGATCTTGACCGTGACGTTGCCGCTGGCACCGTAGTCGATGCCCAGGTTGTAAAAGCGCGGCGTGCCCCGCTCACCGCCCCGGTCGTCCGAGATCGCCCAGTAGCTGCCGTCCGCCGCCCGGTCCAGACCCGAGATGCCGCCGAACTCGACCCCTTCGAACACCGTGCCCGTGGGCAGTGACGCACTGCCCAGCAGCCGCAGCGAGGCAATGGGCTGTGCGCGGCCATCGTCACCATTGCCGCCGCAGCCCGCCAATGCAGCCGCCATCGCCACGGCGGTTGCCACGCCCACGGCCATGCGCCGCCATGAATGCACCAGTGCCATCGCCGCCGCTCCCGCCCTGCCGGGCCGTTGATTGAATGGAATGAATGAATGAATGAACCAGGAAAGCGCCAGAGCCTAGGACGGCCGTGTTGCGGGACCATGACAGACGGGACCGGGCGCGGCAGACCGGCACCGCGCGGGCGTGCCGCCCCCCGGCCATGAAAAAAGCGCACAGGCCAGGAACCTGTGCGCTTTCACCAATTGCTTCTATTTTGATAGCTGCCAGCGATTTACCATCAATCGCTGGCGGCCTCCACGGCCTCCAATCCGGCACGAACGGCCGGTGCGGAGGCCGGGTGCGGGAATCAGGCGTTGCCGGACTTCTTGTAGGCCTCGATGCCGTCCGTGATTTCCTTCTTGGCGGCGTCCAGGCCTTCCCAGCCCAGCACCTTGACCCACTTGCCCTTTTCCAGGTCCTTGTAGTGCTCGAAGAAATGGGCGATGGCGTTGCGGCGCATGGCGTTCACGTCGTCGATGGTCTTCCAGTGGTCATACATGGGCAGCACCTTGGAGGTGGGCACGGCGATGACCTTGCCGTCCACGCCGGCCTCGTCTTCCATCATCAGGATGCCCAGCGGGCGGCAGGGCACGACAACACCGGGGAACAGGGGGTAAGGCGTGATCACCAGCACATCCACCGGGTCGCCGTCGCCCGACAGCGTCTGCGGCACGTAGCCGTAGTTCGTGGGGTAGTGCATGGCCGTGGTCATGAAACGGTCCACGAAAATGGCGCCCGATTCCTTGTCCACTTCGTACTTGATCGGGTCGGCGTTCATCGGGATTTCGATGACGACATTGAAGGCGTCGGGGACGTTCTTGCCTGGGGGGACGTTGTTGAGGGACATGTCTTTGGATAGTGGTTTGAAAACGATAACCCGCGAGGCATCCGGCGCTGACGCAGCGCAATGAAGCGTCGGGATTAACCCTGATTTTAGGCGCACGCCCCTTTCTGCCCGCTTGCAAACCGGCGTTTGCCTGTAAATTGGGCCCGTTGGCCAATCGACTCCTGCCGCGAAATGCCCAGGGAGCACGAGGAAGCAACGCAACGGAAGCACCACCGTCCCGCGTTGTGATGTTTCCTTCCGTGCAACTGAATATTTCAAGGAGTGACGAATGGCTGGAAATACAGCGCTGACTGCCCCTCTGATACTGGCTCTGGTTTGCGGATTGATTGCGGTGGCCTATGGCATCTGGGCCCGGGGATGGATCCTGGCCAAGGACCCCGGCAACGCCCGCATGCAGGAGATCGCCGCCGCCATCCAGGCCGGCGCCGCCGCCTACCTCGCCCGCCAGTACAAGACCATCGCCATCGTCGGCGTGGTGCTGGCGGTTCTCATCGGCATCTTTCTGGACGGCACCACGGCCGTGGGCTTCGTGGTGGGCGCGGTGCTCTCGGGCGCCTGCGGCTTCATCGGCATGAACGTGTCGGTGCGCGCCAATGTGCGCACGGCGCAGGCCGCCACACACGGCATCGGCCCGGCGCTGGACGTGGCGTTCCGTGGCGGCGCCATCACCGGCATGCTGGTGGTGGGGCTGGGGCTGCTGGGCGTCACGGGCTTTTACTGGTTCCTGGCGGGCAACGGCAACCTCACGCCCACGGCCAACCTGGCCAATCTGCTCAACCCGCTGATCGGCTTTGCGTTCGGCTCGTCGCTGATCTCGATCTTCGCGCGGCTCGGTGGCGGCATCTTCACCAAGGGCGCCGACGTGGGCGCTGATCTGGTGGGCAAGGTGGAGGCCGGCATCCCTGAAGACGACCCGCGCAACCCCGCCGTGATCGCCGACAACGTGGGCGACAACGTGGGCGACTGCGCCGGCATGGCGGCCGACCTGTTCGAGACCTATGCGGTGACGCTGATCGCCACCATGGTGCTGGGCGCGCTGCTGGTGGCGGCGGCTCCGGTCAATGCCGTGGTGTACCCGCTGGCGCTGGGCGCCGTGTCCATCGTGGCGTCCATCATCGGCTGCTTCTTCGTCAAGGCCTCGCCCGGCATGAAGAACGTGATGCCCGCGCTGTACAAGGGCCTGGCGATCGCGGGCGTGCTGTCGCTGATCGCCTTCTACTTCGTCACGATGTGGATCATGCCGGACAACGCCATCATGGCCAGCGGCAGCCAGATGCGCCTGTTTGGCGCCTGCGCCACGGGGCTGGTGCTCACGGCCGCGCTGGTGTGGATCACCGAGTTCTACACCGGCACGCAGTATTCGCCCGTGCAGCACATCGCGCAGGCCTCGACCACCGGGCACGGCACCAACATCATCGCGGGCCTGGGCGTATCGATGCGATCCACCGCCTGGCCGGTGATCTTCGTGTGCCTGGCCATCCTCTCGGCCTACCAGCTCGCGGGCCTGTACGGCATTGCGGTGGCGGCCATGTCCATGCTGTCCATGGCGGGCATCGTGGTGGCGCTGGACGCCTACGGCCCCATCACCGACAACGCCGGCGGCATCGCCGAGATGGCAGAGCTGCCCAGCAGCGTGCGCGACATCACCGACCCGCTGGACGCCGTGGGCAACACCACCAAGGCCGTGACCAAGGGCTATGCGATCGGCTCGGCCGGCCTGGCCGCGCTGGTGCTGTTCGCCGACTACACGCACAAGCTGGAGAGCTACGGCCGCGCCATCACGTTCGACCTGTCGGACCCGCTGGTCATCGTGGGCCTGTTCATCGGCGGCCTGATCCCCTACCTGTTCGGCGCCATGGCCATGGAGGCCGTGGGCCGCGCGGCCGGCGCCGTGGTGGTGGAGGTGCGCCGCCAGTTCAACACCATCCCCGGCATCATGGACGGCACAGGCAAGCCCGAGTACGGCAAGGCCGTGGACATGCTGACCACCGCCGCCATCAAGGAGATGGTGATCCCCAGCCTGCTGCCCGTGGTCGTGCCCATCGTGGTGGGCCTGCTGCTGGGGCCCAAGGCGCTGGGCGGCTTGCTCATGGGCACCATCGTCACCGGCCTGTTCGTGGCCATCAGCATGTGCACCGGCGGTGGCGCCTGGGACAATGCCAAGAAATACATCGAGGACGGCCACCACGGCGGCAAGGGCAGCGAGGCCCACAAGGCCGCCGTGACCGGTGATACCGTGGGCGACCCCTACAAGGACACCGCCGGCCCGGCCATCAACCCGCTGATCAAGATCATCAACATCGTGGCGCTGCTGATCGTACCGCTGGTGGTCAAGTTCCACGGCGGGTAGGTCGCCCGCGCCAGGCAGTCACCAGGCCTGACCCGCCTGGAATAGAGGGCAACCAGGGGCTTCGGCCCCTTTTTGCCGCGTACCATGATGGCTACCGGTATCTCTTCAGAGAAGATGGCCTTGAAACACACCGCATCGTCCGCCCCTGCCCCCTCCGACAGCCACGCCTCGCCGTACCAGCGCATCGTGCACGGCGTGGTGGCGGAGTCCAGGCACCTGATGGAGCGCGTCGCCGAGGCCGCGCGCATGTCCCTGCAGGCGCGCCTGGACACCGCCCGCACCCCGGGCGAGCACCATGCCATGCTGGAAGCACGGCAGCAGCTCTCGCGGCTGGCCTTCGTGATGAGCGAGCGCTATCCCGACGCGCTGCGCAAGGCGCTCGACCAGGAAACCACGCGCAAGGATGAAAAATCCTCGCGCTCCCTGTTCACCGTCCATTTCGATGAACTCGAACTGATGGACGAGTCGCAGATCAGCGAAAGCGTCGAGCGTGCCCGTGCCCGCCAGATCCTGATCTCCGCCGTCGAGGGGCCGCTGGCCGACCTGGACGCCCTGGTGTGCGCGGCGCAGGGGCTGCCGAAAGTGCTGCCCGACCAGAACCCCCTGCGCCCCGAGGTCTTCCTGCAGGCGCTGCAGGCCGTGGTGTCGCAGATGCAGGTCACGGACCAGGTGCGGCACGACTGGATGGGGCACCTGGCGCAGGCGCTGGGTACAGAGCTGCGCGGGCTGTACCTCGCCCAGGCCGCGCAGCTGCGGCAAAGCGGCGTGCAGCCCGTGGGCTACGCCATGCGGCAGGCCGACGGCCAGGTCGTCTATGTCGCGCCGGCCGAGGGCGGCGCGTCCCCCGGCTTCGCCGCCGACACCGACCTGTCCGCCTCGGGGGGGGCCGCCGACCCGCTGCTCACGCTCGACCGCCTGCGCCGGCTCCTGCTGGGCGAACTCAGCGACAAGCCCGCCCCGGTACCGGAGCACGGGCCTGCGCCCCAGGAGAACTTCGCCGAGCGGTTCGCGCGCGAGTTCGAGAACCCCGACCAGCTTCCGGCGCTCGATCCACCCCCCACAGATTTCGCCATCACCGTGCCCGCCGCCTTCGAGGCACTGCAGGAGATGAACCAGGTCGGCCACATGATGGAGCGCCTGGGAAACCAGCGCCCTCCGGCGGGCGGCGGCGAGGGAGCGAGCTCCGCGGCCACGCCGCGCCGGCACGCCAGCGGGCTCGGTCAGGCCCTGAGCATGGAGGTGGTCGCGCTGATGGTGGACAACATCGCGCGCGACAGCCGGCTGCTGTGGCCCGTGCAGCAGTTCGTGCGGGCGCTGGAGCCCGCGCTGATGCAGCTGGCGCTGGCCGACCCCCGTTTCTTCAGCCACAAGGAGCATTCCGCGCGCCGCCTGCTGCAGGACATCACCGACCGCAGCCTCGCCTTCAACAGCACCGAGGCGCCCGGTTTCCAGAGCTTCATGCGGTCGCTCATGAACATTGCGGGCCCGCTGGCCACGGCCACCATCGAGGGCCCCCACGATTTCGAGCAGGTGCTGCAGCAGCTGCACGCCAAATGGGAGCAGAAAGAGCAGGCGGGCAAGCAGGAGCGCTTGCGCGCCATCGAGGCGCTGCAGCACGCGGAGCAGCGCCACCTCCTGGCGGCCAAGATATCGCGCGACATCTGGCTGCTGCCCGACATCGGCAAGGTTCCCGACGCCATCTCCCGCTTCCTGCTCGGCCCCTGGGCCAAGGTCATGGCCGAGGCGCGCCTGGCCGACAAGACCGGCAGCACCGACCCGGGCCGCTACCAGGAAGTGGTGGAGGCGCTCATCTGGAGCGCGCAGCCCGAACTGACGCGCATGAACACGGGCCAGCTCGCGCGCCTGCTTCCCAAGCTGCTGGCCAAGCTGCGCGAGGGGCTGGCGTCCATCGACTACCCCCCGGACCGGACCGAGGCCGTCTTCGCGCTGCTGATGCAGCTGCACCAGCAGGCCTTCAAGCCCACGCCGAGGCCGGCCGCTGCGCCGCCCGCGCCCTGCGCACCGCCCACCGAGGCGAAGGCGGCGGCGCCAGCGCAGCCCGCCCCCCTCGAGGACGAAGAGCCCTGGGTCGCGCCCTCCGAAGCCAGGGAGTCGGGCTTCATGGAATCCTCGCAGTCTCCCGAGTCCGAGAGGCCGGAGCCCGTGCCGGCGCCCGAGGCGGGCGAGGCGCCGGGCATCCCCCCGCTGGCCATCGGCAGCTGGGTGAACCTGCTGGTCGCAGGCAAGTGGGAGCGGACCCAGCTGTCGTGGATCGGCTCGAACGGAACCTTCTTCCTTTTCACCAGCGCCTCCGGCCACACCCAGTCGATGACCCTGCGGCTGGTGGACCGGCTCATCCAGCAAGGCGCCCTGCACGTGCTCTCCCAGCAGACCGTGGTGGACGGCGCGCTGGATGCCGTGGCACAGATCGCCATGCGCAACAGCGTGGAGAGCAGGCTCTGATCCGCTCCTGAATCAAGAGCAGCCAACGCATATTTCACAAGCGCTGAGGGCTTTCTTGCCTGCCACCGCGCGGCGAGCCGCGCCGTCCGGCCGCCCAAGGTCCCAAATATCGTGGCACGGCCTATCGTTCCCCTGATGGTCAAACGCCACGGCGGGTGATAGGCTCTCCACGTCCAGTCCAAGGCTTTGCGACATTCGAGAGATCGAGGGGATTTGTCAGGGCCTTAGCCCGCTTCGGCGGGCTTTTTTACGCCGGTGCCGCTCCAGCAGGCCTTTTTACACAGCCTCCCGCGCGGCGGGCAACGCAAGCACCACCCGCAGGCCACCCAGGTCGGCCGGCTCCAGGTCCAGCCGCCCGCCGTAGATGGCCGCCAGGTCCTGCACGATGGCAAGGCCCAGCCCCGTGCCTGGCACCGTCTCGTCCAGCCGCACACCACGTTCCACAGCCTGTGCACGCTGCGCGGCACCGATGCCGGGGCCGTCATCCTCGACACTGACCACAACCTGTGGCTGCCGCCCGCCGAGGGCCTGCGCCCGCAGCCGCACGGTGGACTGCGCCCATTTGCAGGCGTTGTCCAACAGGTTGCCCAGCATTTCCTGCAGATCCTGCGCCTCGCCTGCAAAGAACAGCGGAGCATCGGGCAACGCTACCCTGATGTCCAGGCCCCTCCCGGCATGCACCTTGTTCATGACACGCACCAGTCCGCCCACCACCGGCTCCAGCGCCGTGCGCTGGCCGGGCAGGCGCGCCGATGCGGCCAAGCGTGACCGTGCCAGGTGCCAGTCGATGTGGCGCCGCGCGACCCGCACCTGGTCGTGCACCAGCGCCGCCAGCGCGCCCCCATCATCGGATGGTGGAGCGCGCGCCGCGTTCTCCAGCACGGTCAGCGGTGTTTTCAAGGCGTGCGCCAGATTGCCCGCCTGGGTGCGCGCGCGTTCCACCACCTCGGCGTTGCGGCCCAGAACGGCGTTGAAGTCATCCACCAGCGGCTGCACCTCGACAGGGAATGCGCCCTGCAGCTGGGTGGCCCGCGCCTGCTGCACATCCAGCAAACCCCGCTGCAGCGCCCGCAAGGGCTTGAGCCCCACCGCCACCTGGGCCCAGGCGGCCGCTGCCAGCAGCACCAGCAGCGCCGCCAGCGACAGCGCCAGCACGCGCGTGAAGCGCGCGGTGGCCGCCTGCGTGGCCTGCAGATCGGCCGCCACGATCAGGCGCCAGCGCGCCGTTTCCGCGCCCTCGGCACGCACCGAGCGCTCCAGCACCAGCAACGGCGCGCCCTGCGGGCCAGCCACTTCATGCACATGCACGGCGCCATCGGTCAGCGCATCCACCTGCAAGGCCAGGCTGGTGTCCCACAACGAGCGCGAACGCAGCACCCCGGCACGGCCGTGTCCATCGGGGGCCATGGCGTCCACCTGCCAGTACAGGCCGGAATAGGGTTTGAGCCAGCGCGGGTCCGACAGCGCCTGCGCAGCGATCGCCGGCCGGCCCTGGGCATCAAACTCCAGGCGCGCCGTGACCTGGTCCAGCTGCTGCAGGAGGGCCGCCTCGAACTGGCGCTGCACATGCTCGCGGAACAGCCCGCTGAGCACCACGCCAGCCAGCACCACGGCCACCGCCACCCCCGCGACCGTCACGGCCAGCAGCCGAAACCGCAGGGAGCGCGACCAGTGCAGACCGCTCCAGCTCATGGCGGCACCAGGCGGTAGCCCATGCCACGCACCGTCTCGATACGCGCAGCGTGGACCGACAGCGAATGCAGCTTTTTTCGCAAGCGCCCGACAAAGACTTCGATGGTGTTGGAGTCCCGGTCAAAGTCCTGTGCGTAGATGTGTTCGGTCAGCTCGGCGCGCGATACCAGCACGCCGGGCCGGTGCATGAGGTAGGCGAGCACCTTGTACTCATGCGCCGTCAGCGCCACGGGCTGGCCCGCGCAGGTCACACGGCCACTGCGGGTGTCCAGCGACCAGTCGCCACACTGCAGCACCGCCGACGCCAGCCCGCTGGCGCGGCGGATGAGTGCGCGCAGGCGCGCCAGCAGTTCTTCCTGGTGAAATGGTTTGGTCAGGTAGTCATCGGCACCGGCGTCGATACCCGCCACCTTTTCGTGCCAGTTGTCCCGCGCGGTGAGGATCAGCACCGGCATGTTGCGCCCCTCGGCCCGCCAGCGCTTGAGCACCGTGAGCCCGTCCACCACCGGCAGGCCCAGGTCCAGCACCACGGCATCCACCGCCTCGGTGTCGCCCAGAAACTGCGCGTCGCGCCCGTTGTCGGCTTCGTCCACGGTGTAGCCAGCGCCGTGCAGCGCCGTGCGCAGCTGGGCGCGCAGCAGCGTGTCGTCTTCTACCAGGAGGATGCGCATGGATGGCTAATTGCGAGGCCGCTCTTGCCGATGCTCTCGGCCGGTGCGTTGATCGTCGCGCGATTTGATGCGCAATACCTCGGCCGTGCGCGCATCCAGCTTGACCTTGGTCAACTGCCCCGCAGGTGTGAGCAGCTTGATCTCGTAAATCCAGCGATCCCGCTCCTGCTCCAGCTCCACTTCCAGCACCTGACCGGGCACTTCGCGCTGCAGGCGCTCCAGCACTGCGGGCAAGGGCAGCACCTGGCCTGCCTGCACGGCCTGCCGGGCGCGGTCATGGTCGTCATGGCCGCTGGCCGCAGCGGACGGCGCGACCAACGCCGTGCCCCACAGCGCCCACGCAGCCACCGCCAGGCGTGCGGCGTGGCGGCGAGTGGGTGTGCGGCAGCTCGTCGAAAACATGGGCCATTGTCCTGCGCAGTTTCTGAACGGCCGATGAACGGCTCTTTCACGCGCCGTTCAGGCCGCCGTTTCAACAATGGCAACACACGAAGACACTCAAAAGGACCCCACGATGACAACCGTTCGCCACCTGGCACTTGCAGCACTGTTTGCTTGGACAGTAGCCAGCCCGAGCCACGCCGCAGACACCACCGCCGCCCAGCAGCTCGCCCACTGGAGCGCACAGGCCGGCAGTCCGGGCAACGCCGACAAGGGCCAAGTGCTCTTCACCACCCGCCACGGCGGCGAGTGGTCCTGCGCCTCGTGCCACGGCACGCCGCCCACCGCGCAAGGCAAACACGCCAGCACTGGCAAATCGATTGCGCCCTTGGCCCCGGCGTTCAACCCCAAGGCCTTCACCGACACCGCCAAGGTCGAAAAATGGTTTCGCCGCAATTGCAACGACGTGCTGAGCCGCGAATGCACAGCCGTCGAAAAAGCCGATGTGCTGGCCTACCTCAGCGCCCTCAAGCCTTGAACTGCAGCACCATGAAAAAACTTTCCCACCTCGGCCCCGCTGCCATGGCCGCCGTCCTCTGCGTGCTCACCACGATGACGCTGTCCGACGCCCATGCAGACAGAGGGCGCGCAGTGCCCCGCAACGTGCCCAGTGCCTACACGCAGGAATGCGCCGCCTGCCACACCGCCTACCCGCCCGGCCTGCTGCCCGCTGCGTCGTGGAACCGCGTGATGACGGGCCTGCACAAGCACTACGGCACCGACGCATCGCTCGACGCAGCCACCGTGCGCCAGCTCAACCAGTGGCTGCAGGCCCACGCAGGCACCTACAAGCGCGTGAACGAGGAGCTGCCCGCAGATCGCATCACCCGCTCGGCCTGGTTTGAACGCAAGCACCGAAAGATAGAACCCGCCACCTGGAAGCTCGCTAGCGTGAAAAGCGCCGCCAACTGCGCGGCCTGCCACACGGGCGCGGACCAGGGGCAGTTTGACGACCACGACCTGCGCATGCCCGCAGGGCTGGATGCCCGTTCGCGTCGCGCCTGGAACGACTGACCGCCACGCACAGCCCACCTCTGGAGCCCCACAAGGAGAACACGATGAACAACACTCCCACCCTTCATCCCGCCGATGCCACGGCGCAATCCCCCCCCTCCAAGGCCCCCAGCCGCAGGGTGACAGATGCGCCCACGCGCATGTTCCACTGGCTGTTTGCACTGTGCTTTGCGGGGGCCTACGCCACGGCCGACGGCGAGCACTGGCGGCTGCTGCACGTGACACTGGGCTACACCATGGCGGGGCTGCTGGGCTTTCGCTTGCTGTACGGCATCTTCGGGCCGCGCACCTCGGGCCTGGGCCTGCTGTGGCGCAAGCTGGCGGGGGCGCCCGCATGGCTGCGCGCCCTGCCCCAGGCTCCATCGGTCACGCAGATCAACTGGCGCCAGGGTCAGAACCTGCTGATGGCGCTGGCCATCGTGTTGCTGCTGGCGCTGGTGGTGCCCCTCACGCTCAGTGGCTACGCCACGTACAACGACTGGGGCACTGCGCTGGGTGGCCACTGGATGGGAGAAGTGATGGAAGAGGTGCATGAGTTCTTCGGCAACGCCCTGCTGTTTGTGGTGCTGGCCCACATCGCGCTGATTGCAGGCTTGAGCGTGCTGTGCCGCAAGAACCAGGCGCTGCCCATGCTCACCGGCCGGGTGGAGGGCAAGGGGCCGGATCTGGTCCCGAAGAACCGCACCTGGCTCGCAGCCCTGCTGCTGATCGCGACACTGGCCTTCGGTGCCTGGCAGTGGCAGCAATCGCCCAGCGGCTGGGTTGCCAGCGGCATATCAGCCGAACGCCAACGGCACCACGATGACGACTGAGTCATAGCCACCGACCACGAAGGAAACACCCCATGAAAATCTATATGTGTGCCGTTTGCGGCTGGATCTACGACGAGGCTGCGGGCCTGCCCGACCACGGGATCGCGCCGCCCGGCACCCTCTGGGCGAACGTGCCCGCCGACTGGCGCTGCCCGGAGTGCAATGTCGGCAAGGCAGACTTTGTGATGTGCGAGGTGTGAGGAAGGAACACCGGGCGCAGCGCACTGCGCTGCATCAGGGCTGCAGACACCAGCGCGCGGTATAACGGTTGCACCGTTGCGACCCTCCTTGCAACGCAGCTTCACGGTCCACATGCCCACTACCGACTCCACTACCGGCCTCGACCCAGCCGTTGCCGCCCGGCGCCTGCGCGAGGAAGGCCCCAACGAACTGGGCATCAGCCAGCGCCGCACGCTGCGCGACATGGCCTGGGACGTGGTCACGGAGCCCATGTTCCTGCTGTTGCTGGGCGCAGGCGCCATCTACCTCGCGATGGGCGATGCGCACGAGGCGCTGATCCTGCTGGGCTTTGTGGTCATCATCATGGCGATCACGGTGCTGCAGGAGCGCCGCACCGACAACGCGCTGAATGCCTTGCGCGACCTCTCCAGCCCCCGCGCGCTGGCGTTGCGCGGCGGCACCCTGGTGCGCATTGCGGGCCGCGACGTGGTGCGCGAAGACCTGCTGATGGTTGCCGAGGGCGACCGCATACCGGCCGACGGCACGCTGCTGCAGGCCCACGAGCTGGCCGCCAACGAGTCGATGCTGACCGGTGAATCCGAGCCCGTGGCCAAGCAAACTGCCGACAAGGTGTTTGCGGGCACGCTGGTGGTCGGCGGCCAGGGCCTGGTTCGGGTCACGGCCGTGGGGCGCCACACCGAGCTGGGGCGCATTGGCCAGTCGCTCGACACCATTGCGCTGCAGGCCTCGCCGCTGCGCGAGGAAATGGCGCGACTCACGCACAAGCTGGTGCTCATCGGGCTGTCGCTGTGCGCGCTGCTGGTGGCCCTGTTCTGGGCGCTGCGCGGCGACGCGCTGCAGGCCGTGCTGGCGGGTATCACGCTGGCCATGGGCATCCTGCCGCAAGAGCTGCCCGTGATCATGATCGTCTTCCTCGCCCTGGCCGCGCGGCGGCTGGCGGCACAGCAGGTGCTGACGCGGCGGCTCAACGCTATCGAGACGCTGGGGCAGACCACCGTGCTGTGCGTGGACAAGACCGGCACCCTCACGCAAAACCGCATGGCCGTGGCGGCGCTGTGCATCGCCGGCCAAGAGCTGGATGTACAGAACCTGCGCGCAGCAGCAGGCGGCACGGCGCTGCCGGAGGCTTTCCACGAACTGCTGGAATACGCCGTGCTGGCCAGCGAGATCGAACCGCACGACCCGATGGAGCAGGCCTTTCACCGCATGGCGGGCGACCATCTGCTGGGCACTGATCATTTGCACCCCACATGGTCGCTGGCGCGCGAATACGAGCTGTCGCCCCGGCTGCTGGCCATGAGCCACCTGTGGCGCGACGGCACCTCGGCGCACGACACCGTGGCCACCAAGGGCGCGCCCGAAGCCGTGGCGGACCTCTGCCACCTGCCCGACGCCGAACGCGCCGCCGTCAGCGCCCAGGCCGCCCGCCTGGCCGACCGGGGCCTGCGGGTACTGGGCGTGGCCAAGGCCCGGCACCGCGCACAGGACACCTGGCCTGACATTCAGCACGACTTTGACTTTGAGTGGCTGGGCCTGGTGGCCCTGGCCGACCCGCTGCGCCCCGAGGTGCCCCAGGCCGTCGCGCAATGCCGCCAGGCGGGTATCCGCGTGGTGATGATCACCGGCGACCACCCCCGCACCGCCCGCGCCATTGCGGCCCAGGCGGGCATCGCCCATGAGAGCGTGGTCACCGGCGATGAGCTGGCCCAGATGCCGCCACAGGTACTGGCCGACAAGGTACGGCAGGTCAGTGTGTTTGCCCGCATCAAGCCGCACCAGAAACTGGCGCTGGTCGAAGCCCTCAAGGCCCAGGGCGAGGTGGTGGCCATGACGGGCGACGGTGTGAACGACGCCCCGGCCCTCAAGGCCGCCCACATCGGCATCGCCATGGGACAGCGCGGCACCGACGTGGCGCGCGAGGCCGCAGCCCTGGTGCTGCTGCACGACGATTTCGCAGCCATCGTGTTGGCGATTCATCGGGGGCGGCAGACCTTTGCCAACCTGCGCCAGGCCATGGTCTACACGCTGGCGGTGCATGTGCCCATCATTGGCCTGGCGCTGCTGCCGGTGCTGCTCGGGCTGCCGCTGGTGCTGGCGCCGCTGCACATCGCGTTTCTGGAACTGGTCATCGACCCGGCCTGCTCGATCGTGTTCGAGGCCGAGGAAGGCGCTGCCGATCTCATGCAGCAGCCGCCGCGCGGGGCTGGCGAGCCCCTGCTCTCGGCACGCCACTTCCTGCTGAGCATGTTGCAAGGCAGCGTGGTGACCGCCGCCGTGGTGGGCCTGTATGCCTGGCTCCTGGGCCAGCCGGCACATGCCGCCACTGCCAGCACGGCCGCATTCGTGGTGCTGGTGGCTGCGAACGCAGCGCTCATCCTGCCCAGCCGCAGCAGCGACACCCCCGGCATCTTGAGCTGGCGCAGCCTGTGGGCGGGCCTCACCCCCGTCAGCCTGTGGGTGTCAGGGGGCACGCTGGCGGCGCTGACCGCGATCACCACCGTGCCGGGGCTGGCCAGCGCTTTCAAGTTTGCGCCGCTATCGCCCCCGCACTGGTTCATGGCGCTGCTGGCCGGGCTGGCGCTGACGGCAGTGTTTGCGGCCAACAAGCGGTGGCTGCAGCCCGCGACACTGGAGCACAATCACCCGCCTGCTTGACCACACCGCCGCACGCCATGCCCATCGCTCTGGAATCAATCGACCACGTCGTCCTCACCGTTGCCAGCATCGACAAGACCATTGCGTTTTATGAGCGCGTGCTGGGCATGATCGCGCGGGAGTTCAAGCCCCGGCGGTACGCGCTGCACTTCGGCGCGCAAAAGATCAACCTGCACGAAGTAGGCACGGTGGTGGACCCCAATGTGCGCCATGCCACTGCGGGCTCGGGCGACCTGTGTTTTCTCACCAGGATGCCGCTTGACGATGTCATCGCGCACCTGCAGGCCGAAGGCGTCGCCATCGTGCAAGGCCCGGTGGGTGCAACGGGCGCACGCCACAGGCTGCGCTCGGTCTATATCTACGACCCGGACGAAAACCTGATCGAGATTGCCAACGAGGTGTGACCGGCTCGCGGCGCGGGCTGCGGCACCCGTGCCGACAACACGCTCAGAACTCCGCCGAAATCGCGGCCCGCAGCAACGCTGCGGCGGGCTCCACCAGCTCCTGCAACTGGCCCGCCCGCTCCTGCTCGATCGCCTGCAGGACCATCTCGTTGATGCCGCCCACGACCGCCATGGCCATGGTGGGCTGCAGCGGCGTCTTGCGCAGGCGCTCGCCCGGGCGGTTGTTCACCACGTCCAGCATCAGGTCGGCCAGTTGCTGGTTGGCGCGCCGCCGCGCTCCCAGGCCCGGAGCGCCCAGGCCCAGGATCTCGATGAACAGCGTGCGCAGCAGCACCGGGTTGCGCGTGAGCACGCCGAAGTACGCACCCATCGCCTGCTCCACCTGCGCCTGCCAGTCGCTGTGCGGGTCGATCGCCGCGCGCAGCACCGCGATCGCATTGCCGCTGGCCACCTCGTACAGAGCGATCAGGCACTCGGCCTTGTCGGCGAAGTTCTCGTAGAACGTGCGGCGCGACACGCTGGCCTCGCGCACGATGTCGGCGATGGTGGTGTCGGCATAGCCTTTGGAGGCCACCGCACGGGCCATGCCCTCGAGCAGACGGGCGCGGGGCTCGGGGGCCGGGGCGGAGGGGGCGGCGTCAGGGGTCGGCATGCGGATGGGGGCAGGAATCACAGCGGGTACTTGACAGTACCACACCTGGCAGGCATGATCCAGATCATTGGTACTTACCAGTACCAGCCCTGTTCCCCGGCCTTCCCAAGGAGTGTTTTCCATGACCGAACTTGTTGTCCGCCGCCTGCTGATCGACCTTGAAACCCCGTTCGAGCGCCACTGGTGCGGGGGGGATGCGTTTCGCTCGGCGTTCTTCAATGCGCTGTCGATGAGCTTTCCGGTGGGTGAGCAGTTCTTCATCGACGCCGTGAAGGACGGCCACAAGGCCCTGCCGCCCGAACAGCATGCGCGGTTCGCGGACGAAGTGCGCGGCTTCATCGGCCAGGAGGCCACGCACCGCCGCATCCACGCGCTGTTCAACGGCCACCTGGAAAAGCAGGGCCTGGTCAACGAATGGGCTCCCCGCGCGCAGGAGCGCATGAAGCTTTTCGCCCATGCCGATCCGCGCCACCCGCTGGCCGTGACCGCCGCCAACGAGCACTTCACCGCCCTGCTGGCCGAATGGCTGCTGGCGCACCCCGAAACGCTCGCCGGCGCCGAGCCGCGCCTGGCCACGATGTGGCAATGGCACTGCGCCGAAGAATCGGAGCACCGGAACACGGCCTTCGACCTGTACCAGGCCCTGGGCGGCAACCACGAATGGCGCATCACCTGGTTTCGCCGCATCACCCTGGTGTTCCTGGGCGATGTGCTGCGCCAGACCCTGGGCAACCTGCGCCGCGACGGCACGCTGTGGAAGTGGAGCACCTGGGCCAGTGCCGCCCGCACGCTGCTTGGCAAGGGCGGCCTCGTGCGCGAGACGTGGCGGCCCTGGCGCGAATACCTGCGGCGCGACTTCCACCCCGGCCAGCACGGCAGCGACCTGTCCGCGCGCTGGCTGGCCGAACACAGCGACGCCTTCACCCCCGTGGGCGCGCGCTGATGCCGGCAACGGACCACCGCGCACCGCCCCTTTGACCCGCAAGCCCCGTGCTGCTACAAACCAACCACCTGCCCTGCACCGCGCGGCCTGCCCCCGGCCACCGGGGCAGGCGCTGACCACGACGAGCTGAAACATGACATCCAACAGAACGCACCGGCGCAAGAGCCGGGCAGGCGAAGCTTTGCTGTGCCTGATCGCCACCGTCCCCCTCGCGCTTGCCGCCGGGGCCGCACATGCGCAACCCATGGCGTTCGACGCCGCGCTGCAGCAGCTCGGCCAGCGTTCCGACCAGCTTGCCGCCTCGAAAAGCGCCATCGAGAGCGCACGGCTGCGCCGCGATGCGATGCAGCGCCTGGGCGGCCCGGTGGTCAACCTGACCGGAGCGGCCTATGCCTACAACGCCAACCTGGATGTGGACCTGAACCCGCTCAACCGCGTGCTGCCCGGCGTGCTGTCGCAGCTGCCGCCACAGCTGGCGGCCCCACTGGCGCAGCTGCCACACCTGCCGTCGAGCTACACGCTCAACCGCCACAAGAGCGACACCACCAGCTCCGTCTCGGCCGTCTGGCCGATCTACATGGGGGGCGCCAGCCAGGCGGCGCGCGGCCTGCTCGATGCGCAGACCCACGAGGCCGAGGCCGACGCCGCCAGGACGGGCCATGAAGCGACCACGCTGCTGGTGCAGCGCTACTTCGGCACCCAGCTGGCCGAGCGGGCGGCCGCGCTGCGCGAGGCGGCCCTGGCCACCATCGAGCAGCACGACGCGGCCGCGCAGAAGATGCTGGACGCCGGCGTGATCGCCCGCGTGGAGCGCCTGCAGGCCCGCTCCGCCCTGGAAGAGGCCCGCCGCAACGCCCGCAAGGCGCGCGACGACGCCGAGCTGGCCGCCACCGCCCTCACCCGCACGCTCAAGGCCAGCGAACGCGTGACGCCCACCAGCCCGCTGTTCGTGCTGAACGGGCCGCTCGAGCCCCTGCCGCAGTTCATCGACACCGCGCTCGCGCGCCACCCGGGCCTGTCCAAGGTGGCCGCCAAGAAGGAGCAGGCCACGCAGCTGCACGCCGCGCAGGAGGCACTGCGCAAGCCCCAGGTGTTCGCCTTCGGCCAGCGCCAGCTCAAGACCGGCAAGGAGGCCGACTGGGTGGCGGGCGTGGGCGTGCGCTGGACGCTGTGGGATTCGATCGACCGCAATGCGCTGGCCGAGTCGTCCAACCGCCAGATCGAGCAGGCCGAGCGCACCGGCGCGCAGGCGCAGAACGACATCGCCCTGCTGGTGGAAAAGCGCTGGCTGGGCGTGGAGCAGGCCCGCCGCCAGTTCCTGGCCATGGCCCCCAGCCTGGAACTGGCCGACGAGGTGCTGCGCCTGCGCGCCGCGGGCCTGAAGGCCGGCACCAGCACCACGCTGGACCTGATCGACGCGCAGGTGAACCAGGCCAAGGCCCAGACTGAACGCGCCCAGGCGGCGCACGACTACGTGAAGGCCCTGGCCGACCTGCTGGAGAGCTGCGGCCTGTCGGAAGACTTTGGCAACTACATGGCGCGCGCCGATGCAGTGCGGCTGGAATGAACGAAGGCGAAACGAACGAAGGCGAATGACATGAGCAACAGCAAGAACAACAGCAAGAAGGCCGCCGTGATCGGCACCGTGGCCGTCGTGGCCGTGGCCGGTTTCGTGGGCTTTGGCCTGTGGAAGGCCTCGCAGCCCGCACCCGAGCTTTTCCAGGGCCAGATGGAGGCCCAGGAGGCCGACATCGCTCCCAAGGTGACCGCGCGCATCGCGCAGATCCTGGTGAAGGAAGGCGACCAGATCGCCGTGGGCGCGCCGCTGATCCGCATGGACAGCCCCGAGGTCAAGGCCAAGCTGGCCCAGGCCACCGCCGCGCAGGAGGCCGCCCAGGCCGTGGCCGACAAGGCCCAGCACGGCGCCCGCCCGCAGGAAATCGAAATGGCCCGGCTGAACTGGCAGCGCGCCGTGGCCGCCGCCGACCTGGCCGAGTCCTCCTTCAAGCGCGTGGACGGCCTGGCCCGCGAGGGCCTGGTGGCCGCGCAAAAGCGTGACGAGGCCGAGGCCAACTTCAAGGCATCGCGCGACCAGGCGCTGGCCGCCAGGGCCCAGTACGACCTGGCCCGCGCCGGCGCCCGCCCCGAAGACCGCTCGGCCGCCAGCGCCCAGGCGCGCCAGGTCGCGGGCGTGGTGGCCGAGGTCGAGGCCGCCCAGGCCGAGACCGAGCTCAAGAGCCCCGTGGCGGGCGAAGTGGCCAAGGTGCTGGCCCGCACCGGCGAACTCTCTCCCCAGGGCGTGGCCGTGGTCACCGTGGTGGACCTCAAGGACCAGTGGGTGGTGCTGAACGTGCGCGAGGACCGCCTGCAGCGCTTTGCCATCGGCAGCGAGTTCGACGCCACGCTGCCGGCCCTGGGCAACAAGGCGGTGAAGTTCAAGGTCTACCACACCGGCGCCCTGCCCGACTTCGCCACCTGGCGCGCCACGCGCGCGGGCCAGGGCTTCGACGCCCGCACCTTCGAGGTGCGCGCCCGCCCCGCCGCGCCCATCGAGGGCGCGCGCCCCGGCATGACGGTGCTGGTGCAGTGAAATGTACCGACACCCCCTGAGCGCCTGCGGCGCTTCCCCCCGGCTCTCGCAACGCTGTGCGTTGCGGGCAGGGGAACGCAGCCCTCGCCGCGGGGCGGCCCTTGTCCGGCTGCCCTGGCTGGGCCGCGCGTCTTCCATGCCCTGCGATGGCCGTGAAGCGCAATGGATCATCGATGTAAAAATTGCCTTCAGCGCTTGATAGATAAGCGCTAGCAGCTATGAATTCAATAGTAAACAGCTTTCGCCGCGAGGCCCGCCGCCTGGCGGCCGACCCCTGGGACCTGGCCATGGTCACCTGGGTGCCGCTGCTGGCCGTGGCGCTGCTGTGGTGGATTTTCTCGGCCGGCCTGCCGCGCCACCTGCCCGTGGGGGTGGTCGATGAGGACCACTCCAGCCTGTCGCGCCAGCTGGTGCGCATGCTCGACGCCACGCCGGGCGTGCGCATCGCGCAGAACCACGCCAACGCGGCCGAGGCGGAGCGCGCGCTGCGCGCCCTCGAGGTCTATGCCGTCGTCACCATCCCGCGCGACTTCGCGCGCACCGTGAAGGAAGGCCGCGCCGCCCAGGTCACGCTGCTGCACAACGCGCAGATGGGCACGCATTCGGGCCTGCTGCAGCGCGACGTGCGCGCCGCCGTGGGCACGCTGTCGGCGGGCATCGAGATGGCCGCGCGCAACAAGCGCGGCGAAAGCGCGCAGGCCATGCGCGTGAGCATGGAGCCCATCCACACGCAGCTGGTGGCGCTGTTCAACGTGTCGAGCAACTACGAGCAGTTCCTGGGCGCGGCGCTGATCCCCGCGCTGCTGCACATCCTGGCCATGACGGCCGGAGCCTGGACGGTGGGCCGCGAGCTGCGCGACCGCAGCCTGGGCGAGTGGCTGGGCACGGGCCGTTTCGTCCCTGTCGCAGGCGCCTTGCTGGGCAAGCTCGTGCTGCCCTGGGCCACGCTCACGCTGGTGGGCCTGCTGGCGCTGGCGGGCATCACCTGGGGCCGGGGCTGGCACCCGCCGGGCAGCCTGCCCTGGGTGGCCGCCGCGCTGGCGCTGCTGATGGCCGTGTCGGTGGCGGCGGGCGCGGCCCTGGCGGCCCTCACGCGCTCGCTGCGCACCGCGCTGTCGGGCGCGGGGTTCTTCGCGGCGCCGGCGTTCGCGTTCAGCGGCGTGGCGTTTCCCCTGGCGGGCATGCCCGCCAGCGCGCGCGCCTGGGCCGAGGCCATGCCGTTCACGCACTACATCCGGCTGCAGATCGAGCAGTTGCAGATGGGCGCGCCGCTGGCCACCAGCGTGTCCACCATGGCGGCGCTGCTCATCGCCACCGGCGTGCTCTGGCTCGTGGCCGCCATGGGGCTGAGCCTTGCCGCGGGCCAGCCCGCCAGTTGGGGAGGCCGCTGACATGCACGTCCACACGAACCCCGCCCCCCGGGGCCTGCTGCACGCCTGGCTGCTGGCGCTGGCCACCATGGCGCGCGACAAGGGCGTGCTGCTGCTGCTGATCGGCGCGCCCGTGCTCTACGGTTTCTTCTACCCCTGGTTCTATGCCGACGAGGTGCTCACCCGCGTGCCCGTGGCGGTGGTGGACATGGACCACAGCAGCCTGTCGCGCCAGATCACGCGCTTTGCCGACGCCGACCCGCGCATCGAGGTGCGCCTAGTCACGGGCAGCGAGCGCGAGGCGCAGGAGGCCCTGTGGCGCGGCGAGATCGAAGGCTATGCGCTGATCCCCGCCAACCTCAAGCGCAGCGTGGTGCGCGGCGAGAACGCGGTGGTCAGCATCGAGGCCAACGGTGCCTATGCGCTGCTCAACAAGGCCGTGCAGTACGGCTTCGCCGAGGCGGTGGGCACGGTGTCCGCCGGGGTCGAGATCCGCAAGCTGCAGGCCGGCGGCCAGAGCGCGCAGCAGGCCGCGGCCAGCCGCGCGCCGGTGCAGCTGCAGATGGTGGCGCTCTTCAATCCCATCGAGGGCTATGGCAGCTTCGTGGTGCCCGCCGTGGCGCTGCTGATCCTGCAGCAGACCCTGCTCATGGGCGCCGCCCTGCTCACCGGCACCTGGGTGGAGGCCGGCGAGCACCGCGCCAGCGCCACCACCTGGCTGGGCCGCCTGCTGGCGCTGAGCACGCTGGGCTGGGCCAGCGGGCTGTTCTACTTTGGCTGGATCTTCGTGCTGCACGGCTACCCGCGCGGCGGCAACCCGCTGGGCGCGCTGGCGCTCCTGGCCTGCTACGTGCCCGCCATCGCCGCGCTGGGGTCGCTGCTGGGGCTGTGGTTCGGCAACCGCGAGCGCGCGCTGCAGGTACTGCTGTTCACCACGCTGCCCATCGCGTTCGTGGCCGGTTTCTCGTGGCCCGTGGAGGCCCTGCCCGAGCCGCTGCAGTGGCTGCGCTGGCTGCTGCCCAGCACCTCGGGCGTGCAGGCCTCGCTGCGGCTCAACCAGCTGGGCGCGCCGCTGTCGGCCGCCCTGCCCCACCTGAGCGCGCTGGTGGCGCTGTGCGCGGTGGCCACGGCGGCGCTGCTGAACAAGACCCGCCCCCGGCCCCTGCCAGCCGTCTGAGCACCACGCCGCGCCGGGCCCGCCGCCCTGCTCCCTCACCGCTCACCGGCGGGCGGGCAGCCCGGCCCACACGTCCATCGCCTGCCACTCCAGCGGCAGGCGGACATCCACGCCGTCGCGCGCGCCCCGCTCGCGCAGGTAGGCCATGGACACATCGAAGGCATCGAGCGGCGGGGGCATGGGCTGCATGGGCCGGCCCGGAGGCTGCCAGAAGTCGTCCCAGTGGATGGGAATGACGCGCCGGGCGCCCACGGCGGCGATCACCTCGGTCCACAGCGCGTCGCGGTAGCTCTCGGGCCGGGGCCCCAGCGCGCCGATGCCCTGCAGCACCACGTCGGCCTGCACGCCGCGCAGCGCACCAGGCTCGAAGCCCGCGCTGCCCACGATGAGCAGCGTCCTGCCACCATGCTCCACATGCAGGGCATAACTTTGCCCCTCCTTGTAGTCGCTGGCACGCACCGGCGGGTGCAGCGGGGCGGTGACCTCGCCCCCCGTGAAGCCGGTGGGCGCATGGCGGCTGGCGAACAGCGTCGCCGTGAAGCGGCCAAAGCGCTGCGGCTCGCCCAGCTTCGCCACGCGGATCTGCGCCTCGGCCAGGCCCCAGCCGCGCCCCACGTTGGCCGTGGACTCGGAGCCCAGCAGCAGCGCACCCATGCGCCGCGCGACCTCGGGCGCATCCATGGCGTGGTCGTAGTGCGAATGCACGGGGATCACCGCCGCCAGCCTGCCCGTTTCGCCCGGCAGGCCGGCACGCCGCAGGCCCTGCGTGATGGCCTGCATGTCGGGCTCCACCTTGCCCAGGAAGGTCTGCAGCTTGCCGGGGCGAGAGAAAAATCCGTCCGTCATCAGCGCCGTCTCGCCGTCGTCCAGCAGCACGGTGGAAACGCCCAGGAAGGTCACCTTGACGGGTGGCGGCGCCTCGCCGCCGGCGGGCACCTTCCAGCGCAGATCCGCGTACGGCTGCAGCGAGGGGTGCTGCTGCAGCGCCCAGGCCAGCGCGCCCAGCGCGAACACCGCCAGCAGCCCCAGGGCCAGCAGCGCCTTCTTCATCAGCGGCCGCATCGCGCTCACGCCACCTTGGCCGCGGCCGCCGTGCCAGGGCGGCGCAGCACCAGCATGCCGAACAGCGTGGCCAGGAGGTACATGCTGACCGAGTAGATGGCGGCGGGCAGCGCGAGCTGGAAGTTGCCGAGCACCGACAGCGCGATGAAGATCGCGAGCGTGGAATTATGGATGCCGATCTCGAAGCTGATCGCCGTGGCCATGGACTTGTCCAGCCCCGCCGCGCGTGCGAGGTAGTAGCCCGATGCGAGGCTGATGGCGTTGAACAGCAGCACGGCCGGGCCGATGCCCGCGAAGGACTCCACGAGCGCCGTCCACTCCTTGGCGATGGCGATGAGCGCGAACGCCGCCAGCACCACGGCGCTGAAGATCTTCATGGGCTTTTCCATGCGTGCGCTGAACGCCGGCGCGCGCCGGTGCACCGCCATGCCCAGCACCACGGGCACCAGCACGATGACGATCACCTCCACCACCTTGCCGAACTGCAGCGGCACCACCTGGCCCTTGCGGGCAAAGGTGTCGATGGCCCAGTTGGTGATGAGCGGCAGGCTCGCGATGGACAGCACGGTGTTGATGGCGGTGAGCGAGATGTTCATCGCCACGTTGCCGCCGAACAGATGGCTGAACAGGTTGGCCGACACGCCGCCGGGCGATGCCGCCAGCAGCATCAGCCCCACCGCGTAGACGGGGGCCACGCCCAGCAGCACGATGAGGGCGTAGCACGCCGCCGGCAGCACCAGCACCTGCAGCACCAGGGCCAGCAGCACCGCGCGCGGATGCTGCAGCAGGCGCCTGAAGTCGCCCACCGTGAGCGACAGGCCCAGGCCGAACATGACCAGCCCGAGCGCAATGAACAGCAGGGTGGGAAGGATGGAAACAAAGCTCATGTGCACACACGGCCCGCAGAGGGCCGTGCTCCGTTCAAAGCGGGTGGAAACGGCGATGCCCACGGCGCCACAAGGGCGCCGTGGGCGGAGTGCCGCGACCGGACGACAAGGAGAGAGAGAAAGAAAAGGAAAAAGGGACAGCGAGGCGGGCGGAAAAAGCGGCGTGCCCCTAGGCCGCCGCCTGGCCCGTGCGCAGGCGCACCGGTCCGCTGCGCAGTTCGATGGCGGCCTGCACTTCCTTGCGCAGGCCCAGCGCGAAGGCCCACTCGGCCACCACGAACAGCGGGCCCACGATCAGGCCCACGAGGTCGTCCACGAACGCGGGCTTGCGGCCTTCGTAATGGTGGCCCACGAACTGGATCACCCAGCCCACGGCGAACAGGCCGATGCCCGTGGCCAGCCACACGGCCATGGACTGCAGCGCCACCCACTGCGCCACCACCAGCATCGCGGCCAGCAGCGCCGCCATGGCCAGGCCAAAACGCAGGTCGAGCCGCAGGTAGAAGACGCTGCTGGCCAGCGCGCAGAACAGCGCCGGGGTCAGGGGCAGGCCGCCCACCGCCCACGCGGGGCGCGAGAGCAGCACCACCACCGCGAACATGATCATCGGCACGCCCACGAAGTGGGTGTGGATGTTGCGCGGGTCGCGGTGGTAGTCGGCGTACTGGGCCAGGTGGTCGATCAGGGTTTTCATGGGTGTCTCCTGGTATTGTTTTGAGCAGGATCAATGGTCGCCCCGCAGGGGCCGCAACGTCTGTCGTACACACGACAAAAAGCCCCCTTCCCTTCAGCACTTCCCCTTCAGCCCCTTCCTTCCGCCCCGCGCGCGCCCCGCCCTCCCCGCATGACCCACCCCGCCGCCTACCTGCCCGTTCTCCAGTCCGGCCGCTGGTTTGCCCACCTGCCGCCGGACTTTGCCCAGCCGCTGATCGCCATGGCCCACCTGCGCCAGTTGCAGCCGGGCGAGGTGCTGTTCCTGCGCGGCGACGCCCCCTGCGGGCTGTACGCGGTGGTGCGCGGGGCCATCAGCATCTCGGGCACGGGCGGGCGGGCGCACGAGGCGCGCGCTGCGCTGCTCACGCGGCTGGAGCCGCCGCACTGGTTTGGCGAGATCTCGGTGTTCGACGGCTCGGCGCGCACCCACGACGCCCATGCCGCCGAGGCCAGCACGCTGCTGCAGGTGCCGCACGAACGGCTGCAGGCTTGGCTGCAGGCCCACCCGCAACACTGGCATGCGCTGGCCCTGCTGCTCACCGACAAGCTGCGCACCGCCTTCGTGGCCATGGAGGAACTGGCGCTGCTGCCCGCCCCGCAGCGCCTGGCACGCCGCCTGGTGATGATGGCCGAGGGCTACGGCCAGTGGACGGCCGAGGGCCAGTCGCGCCGCGTGATCGGCATCTCGCAGGAGCAGCTGTCGCTGATGCTGGCCATCTCGCGCCAGACCACCAACCAGATCCTCAAGGACCTGGAGTCGCGCCACCTGGTGCGCGTGCAGCGTGGCGAGGTGGAGATCTTGGACCTGGCGGCGCTGCGGGCTGGCTGCTACTGAGTCCATGGGCAGCCAGAGGTATTGCGTATTGCGCGCTACCTGAGGTGTCGGTGCTGCATTCTTCGTACGCGCCCTGCAGGCTGCGGCCTTCTGCGTACACGTAGCTAAAGCCCAGTTTCTCGGCGTCGCTGGTGCCGGGGCTCCAGAGTTTGCTCCAGAAGCCCAGGAGCCATTGGACCAGGCCGGGTTGTTCGGCCTTGGCGGGTTCTGCCTCGTCGTCGTCGGCCAGCAGGTTGTTCAGGTTCTTGCCGGTTTTGTTGCCGGTGCTGCCACTGCTTTGTGTGCCGCTGTACAAAGGCTCGGTCTTGAACACGCGCTGGCCCAGGCCGTTGTGGGCGTATTTGGTGGTGGGGGCGTCTTCGCCCTGGCCGGTGCTGGCGCTTTCCATGCGGCCTTCGCTGTCGTAGCGATAGCTGGTCAGGCCGTCGCCCAGCAGGTCGCCTGCGCTGTTGTATTGGTAGGTGACGCTGGTGTTGGCCGCGCTGCCGCCCGCGGTGGCGGTTTGCGTAAAGCCCAGCAGGCGGTTGTGGGTGCTGGCACTGCCGTAGGTGCGGCTGAGGGTGCCAGGGGTGCCCACGGTGGTGGTCTGCACGCTGGTTGTGCGGTTGCCGTTGGCGTCGTAGGTGTAGGTGGTGGTGCGCCCGGTGTCTCCAAGCTGGATGATGCGGCCCGCCAGGTCGTACTTGACCGTCCAGAGCTTGGTGGCCTGGCTGAGGGTGCTGTCCTGGGGGTTGGTGCTGGCGGGCTGCCACAGGTCTTGGCTGATGGTCGTGATGCGGCCCGCTGCGTCGTACTGGTAGCTGCTGAATTCGGTGGTGGCCAGTTGGCCCGCCGTGTTGTAGCTGCGGGTGGCGGGGATGGCGGCCGCACCGCCGGGCAGGTTCCAGCTCCAGCCGGTGGGCTGGCCCAGGGGGTTCCAGGTGATGCCGCTGACCAGGGGCTGGCCCGCCCAGGTCAGGCCCGTGAGCTGGCCGGTGGTGTCGTAGACGTTTTGCAGCACTTGCCCGCCGGGGTAGGTGGTGCTGGCCAGCAGGCCCTGGGGGTTGTAGCCGTAGCTCACGCTGCGGGTGTCGCCGTTGATCAGGGTCTGGGTCTTGGTGGTGATGCGGCCCTGCAGGTCGCGCTGGTAGGTGGTGGTGCCGCTGGCGTCCAGGATTTCAGAGAAACAACCGATGCTGGCAGGGGGAGCGCTGGGAATGCTGGCGTGTGATGCGGCCCCGGCAAAGACGAAGGCCAAGGCCAACAGGGTGTGGAGCCTGCTGGCCTTGGCGGGTTTGAGGCCGAATTGGCCTCTGGCGCTTGATGAGTAAGCGCTGGCAGCTATGAAATTAGGAGTTTTCAATAGCTGAGAGCCAGCATGAGTGGAGCGTGTTGCACTTCACTTTTGAATCCGCCCTTCCAGGCCTGCATTTTCTAAAGACCAAAAACTCAAATCATCCCCAGAACCATGCTCGTCCCTGCCATTTTTACCAATCGAGTACAGATTGAAAGGCTTTATAGCCCCCTCCGTCAAATAATACCTGATCGGTTGTTCCCATCCATCAAGAACACGCGCGGTTGGATATATAAAATTCCCTTGCGGCGGAGCCAAATCCTCCAATACTTTAGGATAATGATGGAATTCTTTTTCAAACAAACCAATAGCGGCACCCACATCAGAAATATTCATATTTGTGGTCTTCACGCGCTGATTTTCATGCACCTTCCCAAAGAACAAAAATCCAAATAATATAAAACCAATCGATAGAAATAAAAGCAAAACAACAACTTTTGGACGGTTCATGCTTTTTCCTATCGCCTACAAGTGCAGTCTGGATTGCTCTTTAAATACCTGCTGTAGATGGCATCCTCATCCACGGGGGTTGATCTCGGATTTCCCCACATCGTTCCCTGCTTTTTTCTCTTACTTGGATGCATAACCCCAAATTCCCATCTCTCACGATTCCATATTAATTCGTGATTTGCCTCGCCTCCAAAAATTCTCCGAAATGCACTATCCGTACTGTGCATACTCTCATGAAAAACCTTGCTAATTCGAGTATTAAACTCTTCAGGTGACAAGCACCCAGGGGTGGACCATTCAGGACGAAAAATCATATTTCCAGATATTAATTCTGTCGCAGCAATGTCATCAGGGTTACTAGGAACACCAAACATCCAAGTTCCTCTTGGCCGAAATTCGCCAAATTCATATGCTAGTTCCCTAAGCATAATCTCAATATCAGTCGCACTCAATCCCGCAGGATCAATAAATGACAATGCGTTTTGATTTACGTACCCAAATCTGTTGAATCCCCCATCCAACCCAATCGGATCGCCCTGCGTATACCGCCCTGTGCTCGGCGCATACGTGCGAAAGTAGTTGTAGTGCAGCTTTGTCTCTGGGTCAAAGTATTGCCCCGGATACCGAAGGTTGAACGTGACCTACGCAATGCTGGTGGCCCCCGTCGTGGGGTTGGTCGTCTCGTTCGTGAACCGCTTTGCCCCCGTCGTCGGCTGCTCGTCCCCGAACGCGCTGTACGCCCACTGCCACGCGGCTTGCCCATCGGCCTGGGTGAGCTTCCTCGGGGTGTTCAGGTGGTCGCTGTGGATGGCGTAGGGTTGGCCTTTGATGATGGCCGCTATCGGCATCGGCCCTGCTGCCGTGGGCAGGTAGAGGTATTGGTTGGTGCCGCTGCTGTGGCTGCCGCCCGATCCATATTCGCCCAGCAGGCTGCCGTCCTCTGCATAGACGTAGCTCCAGCCGAGTTTCTCGGCATCGCTGGTGCCCGGGCTCCACAGCTTGCTCCAGAAGGTGAGGAGTTGCTGGATGAAGCTGGGTTGCTCTTGAGGCTCCTGGTCGTCGGCCAGCAGGTTGTCCTAGTTCTTGCTGGTGCTTTGGGTGGCGCTGCTGTACAGCGGCTCGGTCTTGAATACGCGCTGGCCCAGGGCGTTGTGGGCGTATTTGGTGGTGGGGGCGTCTGCGCCCGAGCCGGTGGTGGCGCTCTCCAGGCGGCCTTCGCCGTCGTAGCGGTAGGTGGTCAGGCCGTCGCCCAGCAGGTGCGTATGGTTGTGGCTGGCCGGGGGAATGCTGGGGAGACTGATAGCGTGGGATGTGGCCCCTGCAAAGACGAGGGCCAAGGCAAGCAGGGCGCGAAGCCTGCTTGCCTTGCCGGGTTTGGAACCAAATTGGCTGCTAGCCCTTGATGGGTAAGCGCTAGCAGCTATCAATTCAGGATTTTTCAATAGCTGCTAACTAAACCCCGGTAGGGAGTATTGCACTTCGTTTTTGAGTTCACCCTCACCCTCTATTGGTCAAAGGAAATAGGTTTGCACGATTTTAGTAGAAGGCAACCTGACCCATGTATCTGTAAAAATCATCCGCAGATCAATCAAATTTTTATTAGCACCGACTCCGGCTGCGGATATTTAATCAAGGGTGAGAAATCAGTTTTCCAAAAATCCATCTCATAAAGATTTCCCTTTTCATCCACATTAATCGAAATAACCACAGGGACGCCATCGTCATCAAAATAATCCGCCTCAACCAGAATTCCACCTAGTGACCGCTCTTCAGTCATAACGAATTTTACGCTCCCCATACCCCCATCCGACATATCACACACCTTCCCCCGCGCGATCTCTTCTTTAAAGCGAAGAAAGTCTGCATGCTTAGATAGCAATGCAGTCAAAAGCATTTTTTCATCTTCGCGCAAAAAACGCGTTTTTTTATTTTCTTGGCGGAGTAATTCGTCCGACATTTATAGTCCCATCCGATAATTTAAACGCACTATATTCAAGTTTTGTGCCATTTAACACAACACTACCACTGTACTGCCCGCCTACCAAGGATTCAGCAGATCTCAAAAGGTCTTGCCTAATAGTCTCTTGCACCGCCTTCCGATCAAATCCTGCTTTTTCTACATGCCTGAAAGTGTGAGATATTTGATTTTCTACCTTACCGAACTGTATTGCTAATTCGTCAATGCTTTTAGCTGCACAGTACGCGCCAGTATCAACTCCATGAATGATGGCCTGGGAGACAGGCGTCATTTTAGAAACCGCTGCAGGAATCGCCTGCCCCACCATCGCAGCGCCAACAGAGGATCGTGCTGCAATGCTGGAGCCCGGCAGCGGCACCGGGTCCATCGCTGCAGAGTGGAGCAGCATGGTGACTTCTGCCATCGCAAAAACACCGACGCAAATGGGGCAAAGTCCGTTCGGATCGGTGAAGAACAACGGATTTTGTTCGGCATATCCAAACCGGCTCCAACCGCCGTTTAGCCCAATCGGATCCCCCTGCGTATACCGCCCCGTGCTCGGCGCATACGTGCGGAAGTAGTTGTAGTGCAGCTTGGTCTCTGGGTCAAAGTACTGCCCCGGATACCGCAGGTTGAACGTGACTTCCGGGATGCTGGTGGCGCCCGTGGTGGGGGTGGTGCTCTCGCTGGTGAATCGCTTGGCCCCAATGGTGGGCTGTTCGTCGCCGAACGCACTGTATGCCCACTGCCACGCGGTTTGCCCATCAGCTTGGGTGAGCTTTCTGGGGGTGTTCAGGTGGTCGCTGTGCACGGCGTAGGCCGTTCCCTTGATCACTGCCGCGATCGGCAGGGGGCCGCTGGCGGTGGGCAGGTACAGGTATTGCGCGGTGCCTGTGCTGTTGCTGCCGCCCGAGCCGTATTCGCCCAGCAGGCTGCCGTCTTCTGCATACACGTAGCTGTAGCCCAGCTTCTCGGCGTCGCTGGTGCCGGGGCTCCAGAGTTTGCTGAAGAAGCTGAGGATTTGCTGGATGAGGCCGGGTGGTTCTGCCTGGGTTTCCTTGTTGTCGTCGCCTTCGTCGTCGGCCAGCAGGTTGTTCAGGTTCTTGCCGGTTTTGCTATTGCTGGTGCCGCTGCTTTGTGTGGTACTGCTGTACAGCGGCTCGGTCTTGAACACGCGCTGGCCCAGGCCGTTGTGGGCGTATTTGGTGGTAGGGGCGTCTTCGCCCTGGCCGGTGCTGGCGCTTTCCATGCGGCCTTCGCTGTTGTAGCGGTAGGTGGTCAGGCCATCGCCCAGCAGGTGCGGGTGGCTGTGGCTGACTGGGGGAATGCTGGGGATGCTGATGGCGTGTGACGTGGCCCCGGCAAAGACAAGGGCCAGGCCCAACAGGGCGCGAAGCCTGCTTGCTTTGCCGGGTTTGAAGTCAAACTGGCCGCTGGCGCTTGATTGGCAAACGCTGGAAGCTATGAATTTAGGAGTTTTCAATGGCTGCGAAACGGCATGCGAAGGGCGCGTTGGACTTCACTTTTAAATCCACCGTCGAAGGGCTTCAGGTTTTGCGTGATTTAGGCAAAAGGCAAGACCTGACCCTAATAACTCTCCGGCAAAGACGAGGGTCAAGGCCAGCAGGGGGTGGAGCCTGCTGGCTTTGCCGGTTTTTGGGCCAAATTGGCCGCTAGCGCTTGATAGGAAAGCGCTGACAGCTATGAATTTAGGAGTTCTCAATAATCACAAGCTGGCATGTGTGGGGCGTGTTGCGCTTCATTTTTGAATCCGTCATTTTTCCGCCCCGCTTATGCTTGAAGTGCCTCAACTAGCGAATTCCTCTGCCTCCATCAAAAATCACAGTGTATTTTGATCTATCTCCATTATTAAAGTATTTATAAAACAATATTCTAGTTGGATATTCATCATCACTACACTTATCGGAACAAACAACCTTCAGAATTTTCATACCCTCCTCATCTCGATCAATCCAGTTTAAAAATTGCTTTTCAGAAACATCCTCATCAGGCTTTCCAAATAGCAATTTCAATTCATAAATTCTCTTTCCCGAGTAATTGATTTTCCACCTCTCAGGAAATTCATTATCTTTGAACTCGCAACCTGACAAAAAAACAGCCCCTACCAAAAAAAGCAATCTGACAAACAGATGTTTTTGAACCCTTCGATTTATTGAAATCACTGGCACATGCACCTCCTATATACGGGGATTCCTTGGGGAAATTTGTTTAAATCCCAAGGCCAGCTGGTCGTGTGAGAGCCCGCTTCAGTACCCGCTCCAATTGTCGACACCCCCGGAACTTTCACGATTGCTACATGCCCCGAGGAGTCAGGTGTCCAACGAGCTATAGCGACGATATCGCCCGGTCGAGGATCAGTCACCACCGGAAAATTCGGTATGGTTGCAGTAGGGTCTGCCCATTTTCCTGCACTAATCGGCATACTCAACCAATTGCGCCGAGGTGCAACACCAGTTGATTCGAGAACATCATCAACGAAGGTATTGCATTTATTGGTATTTGGGCCAGGGCGATACGGGGCACGCAATGAATAACGAGAGTCATTATTGAGTAACTCAGCTTGCTCGAGAATGTTTTCACACCGGCAAAGACCGAGGGAATCAAAATATCTCAATGGATCAGCATCAACATACCCAAACCGATTCCACCCCCCATCCAACCCAATCGGATCGCCCTGCGTATACCGCCCCGTGCCCGGCGCGTACGTGCGGAAGTAGTTGTAGTGCAGCTTGGTCTCAGCGTCAAAGTACTGCCCCGGATACCGCAGGTTGAACGTGACTTCCGGGATGCTGGTGGCGCCCGTGGTGGGGGTGGTGGTCTCGCTGGTGAATCGCTTGGCCCCGATAGTGGGCTGTTCGTCTCCAAACGCACTGTACGCCCATTGCCAGGCCACCTGGCCGTCGGGCTGGGTGAGTTTGCGGGGCGTGTTCAGGTGGTCGCTGTGGACGGCGTAGGTTTGGCCTTTGATCACTGCCGCTATCGGCATGGGGCCGCTGGCGGTGGGCAGGTAGATGTATTGGGCGGTGCCTGTGCTGTTGCTGCCGCCCGAGCCGTATTCGCCCAGCAGGCTGCCGTCTTCTGCGTAGACGTAGCTGTAGCCCAGCTTTTCTGCGTCGCTGGTGCTGGGGCTCCAGAGTTTGCTCCAGAAGCCCAGGAGCCATTGGACCAGGCCGGGTTGTTCGGCCTTGGCGGGTTCTGCCTCGTCGTCGTCGGCCAGCAGGTTGTTCAGGTTCTTGCCGGTTTTGTTGCCGGTGCTGCCACTGCTTTGTGTGCCGCTGTACAAAGGCTCGGTCTTGAACACGCGCTGGCCCAGGCCGTTGTGGGCGTATTTGGTGGTGGGGGCGTCTTCGCCCTGGCCGGTGCTGGCGCTTTCCATGCGGCCTTCGCTGTCGTAGCGATAGCTGGTCAGGCCGTCGCCCAGCAGGTCGCCTGCGCTGTTGTATTGGTAGGTGACGCTGGTGTTGGCCGCGCTGCCGCCCGCGGTGGCGGTTTGCGTAAAGCCCAGCAGGCGGTTGTGGGTGCTGGCACTGCCGTAGGTGCGGCTGAGGGTGCCAGGGGTGCCCACGGTGGTGGTCTGCACGCTGGTTTTGCGGTTGCCGTTGGCGTCGTAGGTGTAGGTGGTGGTGCGCCCTGTGTCTCCAAGCTCGATGATGCGGCCCGCCAGGTCGTACTTGACGGTCCAGAGCTTGGTGGCCTGGCTGAGGGTGCTGTCTTGGGGGTTGGTGCTGGCGGGCTGCCACAGGTCTTGGCTGATGGCCGTGATGCGGCCCGCTGCGTCGTACTGGTAGCTGCTGAATTCGGTGGTGGCCAGTTGGCCCGCCGTGTTGTAGCTGCGGGTGGCGGGGATGGCGGCCGCACCGCCGGGCAGGTTCCAGCTCCAGCCGGTGGGCTGGCCCAGGGGGTTCCAGGTGATGCCGCTGACCAGGGGCTGGCCCGCCCAGGTCAGGCCCGTGAGCTGGCCGGTGGTGTCGTAGACGTTTTGCAGCACTTGCCCGCCGGGGTAGGTGGTGCTGGCCAGCAGGCCCTGGGGGTTGTAGCCGTAGCTCACGCTGCGGGTGTCGCCGTTGATCAGGGTCTGGGTCTTGGTGGTGATGCGGCCCAGCAGGTCGCGCTGGTAGGTGGTGGTGCCGCTGGCGTCCACGATCTCGCCAAGGTATCCCCGGCTGGCGGTGGTGAGGTCGTAGCGCAGGGTGGTGGTGCGCCCGTCGGCATAGGTGATGAGCGTGGGGCGGCCCAGCAGGTCGCGTTCGATGGTGGTGGCCTGGCCCAGGGCGTCGGTGATGGTGCTGGGCAGGCCCAGTGCGTCGTACTGGGCGGTCTGCGCGCCGGTGTCTGCGCTGGTTTCTGTGGTGGCGTTGCCTAAAGCGTCGCGGGTGTAGGTGGTGGCTACGCCTTTGAAGTCGCTGGCCCGGGTAATGGCATCGAGAGCGTTGTAGGCCAGGTTGGCCGTGGCGTTTTCGGCGTTGGTGATGGCCTTGGTGCGGCGCAGGGCGTCCAGGGATTGGCGGGTGCTCTGGTTCAGGCCATTGTAGATAGCCACCCGGTCTCCGTTATTGTCGTAGGCAAAAGTGGTGGTTTGGCTGCCCCCCAGGATCACGCTCTCCACGCGGTTGAGGCTGTTAATGGTGCGTGCCAGCCGCCACACCAACTGCCCTTGGGCGTTGAGGATCTCTTCCTGCGTGCGGTTGCCCATGTTGTCCAGGGTGTAGGCGCCCGCGTTGCCCCGGTTGTCCCTCCAGCCAGTGAGGCGCTGGGCAAGGTCGTAGGTGTAGCTGACAACGTGGCCGTGCGGCAGGCTGGCTGTAGCGACCTGGCCACTGGGTCTGTAGGTGACTGTCGTCAACAAGCCACCCCGATTGACGGTGAGCATGCGACCCCGAGGGTCGTAGGTGTAGGTGATCACCAGGCCCGTGGGGACGGTGTGGGTGAGCACGCGGCCTGCCGCGTCGTGGGTGTAGGTGTCCACATGGCCCAGCGTGTCGGTGGCAGCGGTGAGATTGCCTGTGCTGTCGTACTGGTAACTGCTGGTGGCGCCGTTGGGGGCGGTCTCAGAGGCGACCAGACCGCCGGGGTAATAGGTCCAACTGGTAATGCGGGAGCTGCCGCCGGAGCCACCACTGATGTCGGTGACGGTTTGGGTCAGAGGGTTCCCCTGGCTGTCGTAGGTGTAGGTGGTAACCCGGCCTGGCTCGGTGATAGTCAACGGCAGACGCCATTGAGAGTGCCAGGTGACGCTGGTTGCACGCTGATCTGCAGTATCTGCGGCTTCAACCACCGATGTCGGTAGATAGCGCGCAGTGTCCCAAGAGTGTTTTGTAACCACGCCGAGCGAGTTGGTGGAACTGGCTACAAGCCCTTTTTCATTAACAGTGCGCCAACGAGCATCTGTGCCGTCCAGACTGATACGCGATGAACTTGTAACATTGATTACACCAGATTTTACAGAAAAGGCATATTCGCGCAGATGACCCAAGGGGTCTTTGACATGGGTAATTGGCCCTGCCCCATCAAAATATATAAATCCATAGGAATTCACTCCATTGGACTGAGAAGTTCTTACCGCCCTTCGCTTGCTGTCATAGCCAAATTCTGAAAATAAATTCCCATTTTCATCATATATCTTCTCAAGAAGCGGAGATAAACCAGAACCCACATATGTATAGCTTCTGAAGCTACCATCTGGATAGATCACTCTCGATAACTGGCCAAGCTCGTTGTACGCATATCGGATCAAGCCACCCCCAGGAAGGGATATGGAAATAGGCCCATTCCCCTCATAAGAGAAGATCATCTCCCTGCCAAATTCATCCTGAATTTTCTCAATTTTTCCAAGATTATAGAAGTATTTTCTTCGCCAGCCGTTCCGGCTTACAACCTCCTGCAATAGTTCGCCTTGGAATAGCCACAAACTTCCATCTTCAGCATGTTTATACGAGAACTTATCCCCCAATGCAACCAAGGTACTGCCATGCCCGCTGGGTTGCCATTGCACTGGACTTGTAGCAAGATTAGCCACAAACCGCCTCAAGGAACCATCAGGTAGCCTGATTGCTTTTTGTTTATCCGTTACTGAATGCAGGCGAGCAGAAATAGAAAACTGCCAGGCATTGCCGATCAAGCCATTTTTAAGTTCAGCCCAATCTGTGCGATAAAGACGCAAAACACTGAAGCCTCTTCCCGATGGGTCAATCCAATCGTACTCGACCTGAAACTTCTCCCCGGTGGCCGTTTCTACTGGATTGCCAAAGAACAATCCGTACTGATCCCTCTCTGTTGCGGGATTTCCAGAATAAAAAGTACCAGCTCCCTCCCCAAAAGCTGCCCGGTTGCAGGATTTTTCAATAGGTTGCTGTTCAGAATATCTATAACAGTATCTGATGTTCGGACTCTCGACCAAACCATCATTTCCAATAAATCCAGGCGGGCAACTAAGGTGCCTTGTTCTGTACATTGTAGAGATTACCTCCCCGTTACCGATACATGTCAAATTATCCGCAGGGCTGGCAATATCCCAGGACTTGTATTTTATGAATGGTGAATCTGGTGATTCAGCATAGGAAACATTTGAAAGAGCCGAAAAATATTGTGTGGCTTTCCAGCCGTGAGCAGTAACTGTATATCTTGAACAGCGACTCCCCAGCCTCTGCGGGGGCATACCGTACGATTCCATTAAACCAATCGAGCAATTTAGAACTATCGCCTCGCCACCTTCCGACTCTGGCACACCCAACCCAGCCCCCCCTGAACAAATAGGTTGATCAAAATAACGCCACTCGGTCGGGATGGGAGGGACACAAAGCGCTCCAACCTTGCCGCACTCCTCGGCACTAAACATCCACGCTGGATTTTGATATGCAAATAGCGGCCCAAGGAGTGCCAACGATACTGAAATAATTTTCAAAAAATACTGCAACATAAGATCTCAGAAATTATTATTAATAAGCTGACCTAAAGCGCCCAGCACGGGTTGCTTCAAACCTGAGGTTCAACACCTGAATAGCAGATAACTTGCACCGATGGCTTCGTGTATACGCACTTGCGGCCATAATATTAACTTCATATTTGAGCAGACCAGTGCGTCACTTTCTTGTTCATTATCACAAACTCTGATCTTCCGCCATGCGTTGCACAGGGGGCAGCTGGCTAATCATGAGTGACAGCCATCACTCGCCCCACGGCATGGAAAGCCTTCGCTACCAACCGCCTCGCCCTTTCCCGCCAAACCGTGTGTCACATGCCGCGAAGAGAGACGCAAAGGTTGAAAAAATTAATAAGCACACATTCCATTTCCGGGCAAAATGACGGCCATGCAACTGAACTACATCGCCAACGCCTCGGTTCCGTCCGCCTCGGGCCGCACGATCCCCGTGATCGACCCGTCCGACGGCCAGACCTTCGACGAAATCCAGCGCAGCAACGCCGACGACATCGATGCGGCGGTGCATGCGGCGCGCCAGTGCTACCACGCGGTGTGGCAGAAGATGGCGCCCGTGGAGCGCGGCCGCCTGCTGCAAAAGCTCTCGGCCAAGATCCTGGAGCATGCCGACGAACTCACGGCCCTGGAGCAGCGCGACTGCGGCAAGCCCACCAAGCAGGCACGCGCCGATGCGATTGCGCTGGCGCGCTACTTCGAGTTCTACGCCGGTGCGTGCGACAAGTTCCACGGCGAGACGATTCCCTACCCCGACGGTTACAGCGTGCTCACCTGGCGCGAGCCCCACGGCGTCACGGGCCACGTCATCCCCTGGAACTACCCCATGCAGATCTTCGGCCGCAGCGTGGGCGGCGCCCTGGCGGCGGGCAACGTCTGCGTGGTCAAGCCCGCCGAGGACGCCTGCCTGTCGCTGATCCGCGTGGCGCAGCTGGCGGCCGAGGTGGGCTTCCCCTCCGGCGCGCTGAACATCGTCACCGGCTACGGCCACGAGGTGGGCGACGCGCTGGCGCGCCACCCCGGCATCGACCACATCAGCTTCACCGGCAGCCCCAAGATCGGCACGCTGATCCAGCAGGTGGCCGCCGAGCGCCACTGCCCCGTCACGCTGGAGCTGGGCGGCAAGAGCCCGCAGATCATCTTTGCCGATGCCGACCTGGACGCCGCCATTCCCGTGGTCATCAACGCCATCGTGCAGAACGCCGGGCAGACCTGCTCGGCGGGCTCGCGCGTGCTGATCGACTCGCTGATCTATGAGCCCCTGCTCGAACGCCTGGGCAAGGCGTTTGAAAAGCTGCGCGTGGGCCCCGCCGCCATGGACCTGGACGTGGGCCCGCTGATCCGCCAGACGCAGCAGCAGCGCGTGTGGGACTTCCTGTCCGACGCCCAGGTGGCCGGCATCCCCATGGTGGCCCAGGGCGTGGTGGTGGACGAAGCCCCCGAGACTGGCTACTACCAGGCCCCCACCCTGCTGCGCGATGTGCCCGTGGGCCACCGCCTGGCGCAGGAAGAAGTCTTCGGCCCCGTGCTGTCGGCCATGGCCTTCCAGGACGAGGACCATGCGGTGGAACTCGCCAACGCCACGCAGTTCGGCCTGGTGGCCGGGATCTGGACGCGCGACGGTGCGCGCCAGTTCCGCATGGCCAAGCGTGTGCACAGCGGCCAGGTGTTCATCAACAACTACGGCGCTGCGGGCGGTGTGGAGCTGCCGTTTGGCGGCGTCAAATCCAGCGGCTACGGGCGCGAAAAGGGCTTTGAGGCGCTGTACGGCTTCACCACCTTGAAGACCGTCGCCATCAAGTACGGTTGAAGGCCTTAGAACGTGTTCACGATCTCCCAGGGGTCGCGCAGTGGTTTTTGCGGGATGGGATGCAAGGCGCGGTGGGCAGCCAATAGCTCGGCTATTGGCAAGCGCCGCAACGCCGCAGACCGCCCGCAAAGACCACTGCCCGAAGGGTTGGAGCGAAATCGGGCGATTGGGCGCCTCGGCTGCTTGCATGGGCAGGAGCCCATGCGGCGCATCCGAAGCATCCACTCATCCCGATTGCGCTCCAACGCGATCCCCTGCGAGATCGTGAACACGTTCTCAGTGTCTCGCCCGCGCACGACGGCACGGGCAGGCCCCGCTAACCTCGGCTGCTTCTGTACGACGATTTTTCTTCCTCCATGCCCCTGAGCCCCCCCGCCCCCCGCACCCTGAAGCATGTCCGCCGGGTGAACTACCAGGGCTTTGAACGCGACGATGGCCTGTGGGACATCGAGGGCGAGCTGCACGACAGCAAGGCCTACGACGCCCCCTCGCACCGCGACCCGACGCGCACGCGCCTGGCGGGTGAGGCCATCCACCACATGTGGCTGCGCGTGACCGTGAACCGCCAGCTGGTGGTGCAGGCGGTGGACGTGTCCATGGACTCGCACCCGCTCAAAGGCTGCACCGAGGCCCAGGCGGCGCTGCAGCGCATGGTGGGCTGCAGCATGGCGCGCGGCTGGCGCCAGGCCATCCAGAAGCACCTGGGCGGCGTGGAAAGCTGCACACACCTGCGCGAACTGCTGTTCAACCTGGCCACGGCGGCCTTCCAGTCGGTGCCTGCGGTGTTTGCCGCCAGCCACCCCGACGAGCCGCCGCGCCACCTGGGCCAGTGCACGGGGTGGGACTTCAACGGCAGCGGCGTGAAGGAATTTTTCCCCCAGTTCCATGGCCGGGAACCCAAGGCACCCGCCCCGGCCGCCCCGACGGCCCCTGCCACTGAAGTTTCAGCCCCATCGGGCTCTAGCACTGGTTGAATAAGCGCTGGCAGCTATCAATTTTGATATATCTCACCACAACCCATCGGAGACACCCATGCGTGTGCAGAACAAATCCATCATCGTCACCGGCGCCGGCAACGGCATTGGCGAAGGCATCGCCAAGCGCCTGGCCGCGGAGGGCGGCAAGGTCATCGTCAATGACATCAACGAGGCAGGAGGCCAGCGCGTGGTGGCCGAGATCACGGCGGCAGGCGGCACGGCCGCTTTCTTCAAGGCCGACGTGACGAAGTCCGCCGAAGTGAAGGCCATGGTGGACGAGGCCGTGCGCCTGTACGGCCGCCTGGACGTGGTGGTGAACAACGCGGGCTGGACGCACCGCAACCGCCCCATGCTCGAAGTGAGCGAGGACGAGTTCGACAAGGTCTATGCCATCAACATGAAGAGCATCTACCTGTCGGCCATCCACGCCGTGCCCGCATTGCGCCAGGCCGGTGGCGGCAGCATCATCAACATCGCCTCCACCGCCGGCCTGCGCCCCCGCCCGGGCCTGACCTGGTACAACGGCTCCAAGGGCGCCGTCATCATCACCAGCAAGTCCATGGCCGCCGAGCTGGGCCCCGACAACATCCGCGTGAACTGCATCAACCCCGTGTTCAACCCCGACACCGGCCTGGCCGCCGAGTTCGCGGGCGGCCCGGTGGACGAGGCGCGCCGCGCCAAGTTCCTGGCCACCATTCCGCTGGGCCGCTTCTCCACCGCGCTGGACGTGGCCAACGCCGCGCTGTACCTGGCGAGCGACGAGGCGTCCTTCGTCAGCGGCGTGTGCATCGAGGTGGACGGCGGGCGCTGCGTGTAGGCACCTGCTGGCGGTCTCGCGAGGGATCGCGCCCGGGCGCCCGCCACCTGCAAGGCCGCCGGAGGCCGCCCCGCGCAGGCACAAGCCGCACCAGGGAGGTGCGGATTGATTGACGGTTGCAGGGCAGCTGCCTATAGTGCCGCCCATCCATGTTTGCAAGCGCCTCTCCCGTCACGACCCCCAGCGGCACCGCGCCGCTGCGCCGTGCCGCGCGCTCGCAAGCCACCCTCCAGGCCGGCGACCGCCGGGTCTGCACGCTTGCTGCAGACTCCTGAGCCCGGCGACACCCTCTCCCCCACGTTCTTTCGCGCACCTCCTGTCGCCGGGCCCATCCCCCAGGCGCTTGCTTGCGCCCAGGCCACGGCCCGGGGCAGCCTTGAGGAGTGTTGATGCCCCCGTTCCCTTCCGGCGAGATCTCGCTCGCCCCGTGCCCCCCCGCGCGCCACGACCCCGCTGACGGAGCCGCTGCCGGCCTGACGGCCGCCACCGACATCACCCGCCACTTCATCCGCGCCAAACGGCCCTGCGCCGACGGCTACCGCTGGTACCTGCGCCGCCAGGAGGGCGCCAGCAACTACCAGGCCCTGCTGGACGACCTGGTGCGCGAAGGCCGGGTGGAGGACGCCTGCTGGATGCTCGACCAGTTCGGCCCCACCAACGACGTGCTGGAGGTGGACCATCTGGAGGCCGACGCGCTGGTATTCGCCGGCAGCGTGCGGTGCCAGGGCAGCGCCGACGTGGACGGTGTGCTGCGCACCGGCCGCAGCCTCAGCGTGCTGGGTGGCCTGCGGGTGGGCGGTGCGCTGCGGGTGGGAGAAGACCTGCGCGTCGCGGGCGCGCTGCGCTGTGAGGGCAGCGTGCGGCTGCACGGCGACGCGCGCGTGGGCGGCTCCCTGGTGGTGGCGCAGCGGCTGCAGTGCACGGGCGGCCTGCGCGTGGGCGGCGAGCTGGACGCTGGCGCCTCGGCCCACATCGGCGGCCACTGCACCGTGGGCCAGGACCTGCGCGTGGCAGGCGCCCTGGACGGCGGCGGAGGCATCAAGGTGGGCGGCCACCTGCACGGCGACGCGGCCGTGCAGGCCACGCACGGCCTGCAGGTGGCGGGCGACGTGGACTGCCGCGGCCACCTGCAGGTGGGCTCGGGCGTGCGCGCGGGCGGGCGCATCCACGCAGGAGGGGCCATCCGCGCGGGCGAAAGCCTGTCGGCGGGGGAAACCATCGCGGCGGGTGAAGCCTATGGCGTGTACGCCGGCCTGGTGGTGCCGCTGCCCGACTGGCCCCACAGCGCCCGGGTGTGCGCCCGTGAGCAGCCCGCGCGCCTGCTGAGCGGCTGCTGGACCGATGGCCCGGGGCACACGCCATGATGCCCGGAGCCTGCGCCTTGCACCTCGCGCCCCGCATCGCCCCCGGTGCCCCGGCCAGCCGGGGCTGGCTGGGTGCGCTGGGCCACCTGCTGACCGAACTTCGCATCGACGTGGACCTGTCGGGCCGCGACATCCAGCGCGAGTTCGACGCACTGCACGAACGCATCCGCACCAACCACCGCACCCGCGACGCGATGCGCGCGCTGCCCCTGCGCCTGCACGGGCTGGAGTTGCGCCTGCGCGAGGCCGACGGCGAGTATTTTGTCTACGCCATCGACCCGCAGCGCAACCGCATCGTGGCCTACACCGTGTTCAACCGTCTGGTCGAGGTGGACCGCCGCACCGACCGCCACCTGCGCGCGCCCCACACCAAGGTGGTGGACGGCTACCGCCGCATGGGCATTGCCTCCGCCATCTACCGCTGGTGGCTGGACTCGGGCCGCAGCCTCATGACCGGGGCACGCCAGTCCGCCGGGGCCCACGGCCTGTGGATGGCCCTGGCGCGCGACTATGAGCTGGCGGCGGTGCGCATCGACGCGCACAAACGCGTGCAGCGCCTGCCCCTGCCACCACCCCCGGGATTCTTCGACGCGCTGGACACCCGGCTGGTGCTGGTGGGGCGCGATTGCCGCCTGGCGGACTTCACGCAGCACGCGGCCTGCAGCGGCTGATGGGGGGCCGGATGGCCGGATTGCCCCCGGACGCTCAGCCCAGCACCTCGCGCAGGGCTGCCTCGTACAGGTTGGTGAGCTTGTCCATCACGCCCAGCAGGCGCTCGCTGGTGGTGGCCACGGCGTTGAGCCCCACGTCATCGGCCGGGCGGCGCAGGGCCGATTCAAAGAACAGCCACTGCGAGTCGGCCAGCTCCAGCTCGTTGCGGATGGCGGGGGTGGACACCGGCGCCGCCTTCAACGTCTGCAGTGCCTGGCGGAAGTCGGCGGCGTCGGAGGCCAGTTGCGCCTGCACCACCTTGGACTCCACCTTGGCCGCGTGCAGAAAGTAGTTCTTGGCCAGGCGCTGCGACAGCATGCGCTGGCGGCCCGCCAGGTTCACCAGCCGCGCGCTGGGGGCCTGCGCCAGCCTCTCGATCGACTCGGTCACGGCCTGGGAAACCAGCAGCGTGCGGTCGGCCTGGTCGGACGCCGCCACCACCAGCGCCGTCTGGGTGGCTGGCACGGCGGTCAACTGGTTGAGCAGGGCAAACTGCTTTTGCACTTCTTCCAGCTGGCGCCCCACGTCGGCCGGCCAGCGCCCCGACTGCAGGCCCCGCGCCAGTTCGCTGCCGCCCGACTGCACCATCTTGCGCGCCAGCCCCATCACATCCACCGCCGCCCCCGGCAGCACCTGCAGGTACTGCTGGCAATAGGCCTTGGCCATCCGCTGCGACAGGGCGCGGAACCAGCCCGCATAGTTGATGGCCCCCGACAGCCCTATCTGCGCCTGGGCACTGTGGCCCCAGGTGGGCAGCAGGATGCCCGCCGCCACCCATTGAACCGCCACGCGGCGCTGGCATGGCAGGGCGTCGGCGAAGAACTCACGAACTGGCATGGGAATCCCCTGAAATCGGATGCCGTATTGTTGCAATGCAACATCCAGAGCGCCCTGCGCCATGTCAAAGGCGGGCCACGCCGCCGCCGGGGCAGAACTTGACCGCGATCAACTCCGCGCGCAGGGGCTTGCCCCTCCGCGGGGCCCCTTGCGGCAAAATCACCCCATGGCCGAACGTGTGATTCCCCTGGTGGACCAACGCATCGCCGCACTGGCGGCGCGGGTGCCCACGCACCCGGTGGCCCCCACGGGCCAACTCACCGACACCCGGGGCCGCCCGCTGCGCGACCTGCGCATCAGCGTGACGGACCGCTGCAACTTCCGCTGCAACTACTGCATGCCCAAGGAAGTGTTCGACAAGGACTACCCCTACCTGCCGCACGGTGCCTTGCTGAGCTTCGAGGAGATCACCCGGCTGGCGCGGCTGTTCCTGGCGCACGGCGTGCGCAAGATCCGCCTGACCGGCGGCGAGCCCCTGCTGCGCAAGAACCTGGAAGCGCTGGTGGCCCAGCTGGCCCAGCTGCGCACGGTGGACGGCCTGGCGCCCGATCTCACCCTCACCACCAACGGGTCGCTGCTGGCGCGCAAGGCCCAGGCCTTGAAGGATGCGGGCCTGAACCGCGTGACCGTGAGCCTGGACGGACTGGACGACACGATCTTTCGCCGCATGAACGATGTGGACTTTCCGGTGGCCGACGTGCTGGCGGGCATCGAAGCCGCGCACGCGGCGGGCCTGTCGCACATCAAGGTCAACATGGTGGTCAAGCGCGGCACCAACGACCATGAAATCTTGCCCATGGCGCGCCACTTTCGCGGCACGGGCACCACGCTGCGTTTCATCGAGTACATGGACGTGGGCGCCACCAACGGCTGGCGCATGGACGAGGTGCTGCCCTCGGCCGAGCTGATCGAACGCCTGCGCGCCGAGCTGCCGCTGGTGCAGCTCGACCCCAGCAGCCCCGGCGAGACCGCCGAGCGCTGGGGCTACACCAACGCACAAGGCCAGTACGACCCCGCCCTGGGCGAGGTGGGCGTGATCAGCAGCGTGACCCAGGCCTTCTGCCACGACTGCAACCGCGCGCGCCTGTCCACCGAAGGCAAGCTCTACCTGTGCCTGTTTGCCTCGGAGGGTTACGATCTGCGCACCCTGCTGCGCGGCGGCGCCAGCGACGAAGCGATCGCCTCGGCCATCGCCCCCATCTGGCAACAGCGCGGCGACCGCTATTCGGAGCTGCGCAGCAGCCTGCCGGCGGACACCACACAGGGTGGCGCACGGCGGGTGGAGATGAGCTATATCGGTGGCTAGCGGTGGGGCCGGCCCCGTGCATCTCGGCCCTGCGGAGCCCCCGCCCCGCGCCATGGTCCGGGCGCCGACGGTTTTCAGGCACCATGGGTGGCCGCGGCCTTCACCTCTTGCCCACACCCACCCCATGCTCCTTCAATCCACGCACCGCGCACTGTTCCTGGCCAATGCCACCGTCCTGGTCACGCACCAGATCGATGCCGCGTACTGGCATGAATGGGAGCTGTTCCACATTCCCGGCGGCAACCAGGTCAACCTGCTGCTCAACCTGCCCATCATTGCGCTGGTGCTGTATGCCCAGGCGCAGGTCGCCCGGGGCGACGGCCGTTCGGCCCTGGCCTTCTACAAGCTCATGCCCTGCCTGGGAGCCTTGACCGTGGCGATCCACGGCCTGTTTTTTGCCCTGGGGCACGGGGCGTTCGCGCAACCCGTGTCCCTGGGCCTGCTGGCCTGCACGGCCGTCCTTTCGTGCCTGCAACTGACCGCGCTGCGTGCCCGGCAGCCGCTGTAGCACCCAGCTTTTCACCCCATCGCCCACCCCCATGATCGAAAACCAAGACATCACCGGCCTCGTGCTCGCAGGCGGACGCGGCAGCCGCATGGGCGGCGTCGACAAAGGCCTGCAGAACTTTCGCGGCCTGCCGCTGGCGCTGCACACGCTGATGCGGCTGCAGATGCAGACCGGCGCCACCATGGTCAATGCCAACCGCAACCTCGCGGCCTACGAGGCGTTTGGCGCCCCCGTGTGGCCCGATGTGCTGGCCGACTATGCCGGCCCGCTGGCGGGCTTTCTGACGGGGCTGGAGCGTTGCGAAACACCCTGGCTGCTGACGGTGCCCTGCGACACCCCGCTGTTCCCGCTGGACCTGGCCCAGCGCCTGGCGGCCGCGGCGGACGCCCAGGACGCCGACATCGCCATGGCCGCGGCGCCCGAAGACGATGGCACGGGCCGCACCAGCGTGCGCACCCAGCCGGTGTTCTGCCTGCTGCGCGTGGACCTGCTCGAAAGCCTCGTCGCCTTCACCCAGGCCGGCGGCCGCAAGATCGACGCCTGGACGGGCCAGCACCACTGCGCCATCGTGCCCTTCGACCAGCCGGGCGATGACCCCAAGGCCTTCTTCAACGCCAATACGCTGGCCGAGCTGCACGCGCTGGAGAGCACCAGCACACCGCAGGCCCCACAGGCCTCACAGGCTTGACGCGCCTCCCAACCGCCATGAACACGCGCCCGTTTCCGGCCACCAGCTCCGTACAGATCCGCCCCTTGGCCGCCGCGGATGCCGTGGCCTACAAGGCCCTGCGCGACGAGGCGCTGCGCACGGCGCCGGATGCGTTCACCTCCGACTACGAATCCTCGGTGGGCCGCGATGCCAGCGAGTACGTGGCGCGCTTTGGCCCCCTGGAATCCGGCCAGTTCTTCCTGGGGGCCTTCGATGCCACGGGCCAGCTGCTCGGCTGCCTGGGCTGTGAACGCGAGCAGCGCGCCAAGCAGCGCCACTGCGCCGTGGTGGTGGGCATGATGGTGGCACCCCGTGCGCAGCGCCAGGGCATCGGCCAGCAGCTGGTGGCCGCCTGTGTGGAGGCCGCCAGCCGCGTGCCCGGGCTGACCCAGCTGGTGCTGACCGTCACCGCCTCCAACACCCACGTCGTGCGCCTGTACGAGCAGGCCGGGTTCCGCGCCTGGGGCCTGCTGCCCCACGCCATCGTGGTGGACGGCGTGGGCTTCGACAAGCTGCACATGGTGCGCGTGCTGCACGACTGATTGAAAGCTATTGAGACCCATGAAAACCATTGCCCAGATTGCCGCCGAACTGCAAGGCTACGACCCGCAGGCCCTGAGCGCCGCCGATGTGAACGCGTTTCTGCAGCGGCTGGTCGAGCCCGTGACCGCCACCGAAGAGCTCCCCCTCTTCGACGCCCTGGGCCGCGTGCTGGCGCGGGACGTCGTCTCGCCCCTCAGCGTGCCCCCGCACGACAACTCGGCGATGGACGGTTATGCGTTCGCCGGCGCACAACTCACCCCAGGGCAGCCCCTCACGCTGCGGGTGGTGGGCACGGCGCTGGCGGGCAAGGCCTGGGTGGGCACCGTGGCGGCGGGCGATTGCGTGAAGATCATGACCGGCGCCATCATGCCCCCGGGCCTGGACACCGTGGTGCCGCAGGAGTTCACCACGGCCGCAGCCGATGATGGCCACATCACCATCGCGGCCGGCGTGCTCAAGACCGGCGACAACCGCCGCTTCAAGGGCGAAGACCTCCTGGAAGGCGGCGTTGCGCTGGCCCAGGGCACGCTGCTGGCACCCGCCGCGCTGGGCCTGGTGGCCAGCCTGGGCCTGCCCACGGTGACGGTGTTCCGCCGCCTGCGCGTGGCGTATTTCTCGACCGGCGACGAGATCCTGAGCCTGGGCGAAGCCCCACGCGAAGGCGCGGTGTACGACAGCAACCGCTACACCGTCTTCGGCCTGCTCACCCGCCTGGGCGTGGAGGTGATCGACCTGGGCGTGGTGCGCGACGAGCCCGCGCTGCTGGAGGCGGCATTTCGCAACGCGGCACAGCGCGCCGACGCCATCATCACCAGCGGCGGCGTGAGCGTGGGCGAGGCCGACCACACGCGCACCATGATGAAAAAGCTGGGCGACGTGGCCTTCTGGCGCATCGCCATGCGGCCCGGCCGCCCCATGGCCGCAGGGAGCATCGCCGCCACGGAATTTGAGGAAAAAACAGCCTCTGGCGCTGATCCAGCAAGCGCCAATAGCTACCAAAATAATAGCAAACAATCCCACAACGGCGCGGTGCTGTTCGGCTTGCCCGGCAACCCGGTGGCCGTGATGGTGACGTTTCTGGCCTTCGTGCGCCCCGCCCTGCTGCGCATGATGGGCAGCACACACACCGCCCCGCCCCTGGTGCGCGCCACCAGCACCGAAGCCCTGCGCAAGAAACCCGGCCGCACCGAGTACCAGCGCGGCACCGTCACCACCGCCGCCGACGGCACGCTGCAGGTGCGCACCACGGGCAACCAGGGCTCGGGCGTGCTCAGCTCCATGGTGCAGGCCAACGGGCTCATCGTGCTGCACCACGGCCAGGGCAATGTGGCGGTGGGCGACACGGTGGATGTGATGCTCTTTGACGGCGTGATCTGACACGGCCACGGGTACCGGGCCGGTACCCGTCCACCCCTGTCCCGCTAATCTGGAACCCACTGCCTTCCATTTATTTTTATTTCCCTCCGTGGACTCTGCCCATGACCTACGCCGCCCAGCACCTTGCCACGCCCCCCTCCCGCGACGACGTGGACCGCCTGCCGGGCGCGGCCGTCGTCGAGTTCGGCACGCCCTGGTGCGGCCACTGCCAGCGGGCCCAGCCCCTCATCGAGCAGGCGCTGAAGGGCCGCGCGGACGTGGCGCACATCAAGGTGGAAGACGGCCCCGGCCAGCGCCTGGGCCGCACTTTTGGGGTCAAGCTGTGGCCGACGCTGGTGTTCCTGAAGAACGGGCAGGAAGTGGCGCGCCTCGTGCGGCCGCAGGCCCTGCAGGAGGTGCTGGATGCGTTGCAGGCGAACGCGGGGCCGGCCTGACCACGCCCCGGCGTCCTGAACGAAAAGAAGCCCCGAGGGGGCTTTCCTTTCATCCGTTCCTCATGCACGCGCCCGGCGCCCCGGACCGGAAGGGGCGCTACTTGGCCACGTAGTCATGCGGGTGCAGCGGATGCGCGGGCTCCTCGGCCGCCACCGCCGTGTTCGCGCCCGGCACGGCCCGGCGCGCGAACAGCGTGTACATGGTGGGCACCACGAAGATGGTGAGCAATGTGCCCAGCGACATGCCGCCCACGATCACCCAGCCGATCTGCGTGCGCGTCTCGGCCCCCGCGCCCGAGGCCAGCGCCAGCGGGATGGCGCCGAGCACCATCGCGCCCGTAGTCATCAGGATGGGGCGCAGGCGCTGCGCCGAGGCCTTGACCAGCGCGTCCACCATCTCCATGCCCTGCTCGCGCAGCTGGTTGGTGAACTCGACGATCAGGATCCCGTGCTTGGTGATCAGCCCCACGAGCGTGATCAGCCCGATCTGCGAATACACGTTGAGCGACCCCCCGCTCCACTTGAGGGCCAGCAGTGCCCCGATCATCGACAGCGGCACCGAGACCATGATCACCAGTGGGTCGATGAAGCTCTCGAACTGCGCCGCCAGCACCAGGAAGATGAACACCAGCGCCAGCACGAACACGATGCCCAAAGCGCCCTGCGAGCTCTTGAACTCGCGCGACGTGCCGTTCAGATCCGTGGTGTAGCCCGGCCGGATGACCTTGGCGGCGGTGTCATCCATGAACTTGAGCGCCTCGCCCAGCGAGTAGTCGGGCGACAGGTTGGCCGTGATGGTGGCCGAGCGGCGCTGCCCGAAGTGGTTGAGCTCGCGCGGGCTCACGCTCTCGCGCACCTTGACCAGGCTGGACAGCGGGATCATCGAATCGTTGCGTCCCCGCACGTAGATGGTGTCGATGTTCTCGGGCGTGGTGCGGCCCCGGGCCGCCGTCTGCACGATCACGTCGTACTGCTCGGCATCGCGCTTGTAGCGCGTCACCGTGCGCCCGCCCAGCATGGTCTCGATGGCCTTGGCCACCACGTCCACGCTCACGCCCAGGTCGGCCGCGCGCTCGCGGTTCACCTCGATGCGCAGCTCGGGCTTGTTCAGGCGCAGGTCGATGTCGGGCCCGATGATGCCGGGGTTCCGGGCGATCTCGGCCATGAACGCGGTGGTCACCTGGTTGAGGTTCTCGTAGCTGTCCGAGGTCTGGATCACATAGGTGAGCGGGCGCGCCCGGAACCCCTGGCCCAGCGACGGCGGGGTGATGAGGAACGAGCTGACGCCCGGCAGGTTGCCCACCTTGGGCTGGAGCTCGCGCGCAAGCTCCAGCGTGGTGCGCTTGCGGTTTTCCCAGTCCACCGTGCGGTAGATCACGCTGCCCTGCGCCACGGTGGGGTTGCCGATGTTGGCGAAGATGCGGTCGAACTCGGGGTACTCGCGGCCGACCTTCTCCAGCTCCAGCGCGTAGCGGTTGGTGTAGTCCAGCGTGGCGCCGTCGGGGGCGGTGACGTTGACAAGCACCGTGCCCCGGTCTTCCAGCGGCGAGAGCTCCTGCCGCATGCTCGGGTACACCACCACCAGCGCGGCGCCGCTGACCGCCATGACCGCGATCACGATCCAGCGCGCCTGGAAGACCGCGCCACGGATGCCGCCGCGCCCCGCGCCCTGACCGCCCCAGCGCGCCGTCACGATCCAGCGCAGCAGGCGGCCGTAGGCGTCCGACAGTGCCGTGAGCCAGCGCTCCATGGAGCGGTCGAACCAGTTGGGCTTGGGGTTGTGCTTGAGCAGGAGCGAACACATCATGGGCGACAGCGTGAGCGCCACGAAGCCCGACACCACCACCGCGCCGGCCAGCGCCAGCGCGAACTCCACGAACAGGCGCCCGGTGCGGCCGGGCGTGAAGGCCAGCGGCGCATACACGGCCACCAGCGTGAGCGTCATGGCCACGATGGCAAAGCCGATCTCGCGCGCGCCCTTGATGGCGGCGGAGAACGGGTCCAGGCCTTCCTCGATGTGCCGGTAGATGTTCTCCAGCATCACGATGGCGTCGTCCACCACCAGCCCGATGGCCAGCACCAGCGCCAGCAGCGTGAGCGTGTTGATGGAAAAGCCCGCCAGCGACATGAGCGCGAAGCTGCCCACCAGGCTCACCGGGATGGTGATGATGGGGATGATGGACGCGCGCAGCGTGCGCAGGAACACGAAGATCACCAGCGCCACGAGCACCACGGCTTCGGCGATGGTGGAGTACACGCTCTTGATGGACCGGTCGATGAACAGCGAGTTGTCGTTGGCCACGTCGATCACGATGTCCGAGGGCAGGTCGTCCTTGAGCACGGGCATCATCGCGCGCACGCCCTGCGACAGCTCCAGCGGGTTGGCCGTGGCCTGCCGGATCACGCCGACCGAGATGGCCTCGCGCCCGTTCAGGCGCACGCGGCTGCGGTCGCTGGCCGCGCCCTCCTCCACGCGCGCCACGTCGCGGATGCGCACCGGAAAGCCGTTGACGGTGCGGATCACCACCTCGGCGAACTGCCCGGGCGTGGCCAGGTCGGTCTGCGATGTCACGCTGAACTCGCGCTGCTGCGACTCGATGCGCCCCGCGGGCAGCTCCAGGTTGTTGCGCCGGATGGCGTCTTCCACGTCCTGCGTGGTCAGGCGGTAGCCGGCCATGCGTTCGGGGTCGAGCCACACGCGCATCGCGTACTTGCGCTCGCCATAGATGGGCACGTCGGCCACGCCGGTCACCGTCTGCAGGCGCGGCTTGACGATGCGGTTGACGAGGTCGTTGATCTCCAGCGGCGTGCGCGTGTCGCTGCTGAAGGCCAGCCACATCACGGGCGAGGCGTCGGCCTCCACCTTGGCGATCACGGGCTCGTCCACCGCGTCGGGCAGGCGGTTGCGCACGCGGGCCGTGCGGTCGCGCACTTCGGCGGCCGCGTTGTCCGCGTCCTTCTCCAGGCGGAAGCGCACGCTGATCTGGCTCTGCTCGGGGCGGCTGATGGAGGTGATCACATCCACCGCGTCGATGCCGGCGATGGAATCCTCCAGCGGCTTGGTGACCTGCGACTCGATCACCTCCGCCGAGGCGCCCGCATAGCGCACGCTCACCGTCACCACGGGCTCGTCGATCTTGGGGTACTCGCGCACCGACAGGCGCGTGAAGCTCACGGCGCCGATCAGCAGCACCAGCAGGGACAGCACGGTCGCAAAGACCGGCCGGCGTATCGATATTTCAGCGAGTTGCATGGCAGTCCTGGTGCTTCATCGATCGCGCGCGGGACGCGGGCCGGATGGCACCGCCTTGCCGGATGCGCCCGCAAGCTGGCAGGGGCTGGCCCCGGGCAGCGGGGCCACCAGGGCCGGCGAAGGCGCCGCGGCCACAGGCACGGGGGCGGGAACGGCGGCCGGCGGCTGCTGCGCGGCGGGCATGCCCGCCGCGGAGCCGGCCGCGCCCGGTGCCGGGGCATCGGCCAGCGCCGCGGGCGCCGCCGAAGCGGGCTGCGCCGCGCCGGTGGCCGGCTTGCCCAGTTCCACCACGCGCACCACGGTGCCGTCCTTCTGGATGCGCTGCTGCCCTGCGGTCACCACCAGGTCACCCGTGGCAAGGCCGTCCACCACTTCCACAAACCCCGGCGTGCGCACGCCCAGCTTGACCGGCGTGCGCCGCGTGACCCGGCTGCCGGGCTCCTTGCCCTCGACGATCCTGAGCACGTAGGGGCTGGTGCCGTCCGGCACGACAGCCTCTTCCGGGATGACCCGGGCGTCGGCGCGCTCCGAAAACACCGCCGTCACCCGGGCAAACATGCCAGGGCGCAGCTGCAGGCGGCGGTTGTCGATGCATCCGCGCACCGCCACGGCCCGGCCGTCGGCATCGATCTGGGGGTTGATGGCCTGCACCACGGCGGCATAGCGCACGCCCGGCAGCGCGTCGAACGCCACCTGGGCGGTCTGGCCCGTGCGGATCTTGCCTTGCAGGCGCTCGGGCAGGCGGAAGTCCACGTACACGGCATCCAGGTCTTCCACGTTGACGATGTCGGCGCCATCCTTGAGGTAGTCGCCCACGTTCACGCCCCGGATGCCCGCAATGCCGTCGAACGGCGCCACGATCTTCAGGCGCGAGGCCGTGGCCTGCGCCAGGGAGAGCTTGGCCTGGGCCACCTCCAGATTCGCGGCGCTTTCGTCCACGGACCGCTGGCTGATGAAGCCCTGGGCCACGAGCTCCTGGTTGCGCTTGTGGTTGGCCCGGGCAATCGACAGTTCGGCCTGGCCCTGCTGGACCTGGGCACGCGGCAACTGGTCGTCGAACTGCACCAGCACCTGCCCGCGCCGCACGCGCTCGCCGTCCCGGAAATTGAGCTGGGTGATGCGCCCGCTCACCTCGGGGCGCAGCACCACGCTCTGGCGCGAACGCAGGCTGCCCACGGCCTCGGCGTCATCGCGCATGGCCATCTGCCGAACGGCCACCGCCTCGACCGCCACCGGCCGGCCGGCCCCACCCGGGGCGCCGCCCCGGGCGGGTGCACCATTGCCACCGCCGGCCAGGGCCGCCTCGGTGCGCGGGGCCTGCACGGATTTCTTCTGCAGCCACCATGCGGCACCGGAGGCTGCAGCGATGCCGATGACGGCGAAAACGATGTATCTGTGCTTGGACGCCATGGATCAATGAAACCGGGTGAAGTGGGAAAGCGCAACCAAAGAATGTATCAGTGCGTGTCTTGACCTGCAGCAACTCGCGGCTTGACCCCAAGGTCAATTGCGGCAGTTTTACGCAGGCTTTACACAAGGCGCGCACAAAAAAGGCTCCCGAAGGAGCCTTGGCTGGCGAAGAGCGCCGTCACGCGCGGCCCAGGGCCTTGTCCACGCCGCGGTTGGCCAGCGCATCCGCGCGCTCATTGCCCGGATCGCCAGAATGCCCCTTCACCCATCGCCACTCGATGCGATGCCCGCCGGTGCTCACCAGCGCATCCAGGCGCTGCCAGAGCTCGACGTTCTTGACGGGCTGCTTGGAGGCGGTGCGCCAGCCCCGGGCCTTCCAGCCATGAATCCATTCGGTGATGCCCTTGCGCACATATTCGCTGTCCAGATACAGCGTCACGGCGCAGGGCCGCTTCAAGGCGGAGAGCGCCTCGATCACGGCCAACAGCTCCATGCGGTTGTTGGTGGTGCCCAGCTCGCCGCCAAAAATCTCCTTCTCCGTCGGGCCGGAACGGAGCACGGCGCCCCATCCCCCCGGACCCGGGTTGCCCTTGCAGGCGCCATCTGTGTATATCTCTACCTGGTTCAAACTGTGTTCCTGTCTCTTTCGGCGGCCGTGATGGCCCGGGAGGTGCGCGCGGGCGTACCCGCCGCGTGTGCGCGGTTGGCGATGGGCACCGTGGCGGCGGACCGCTGGCGGCTGGTGCGCCAGGCGGGCTCCAGCAAACGCATGCCATGCACCCGCTTGACCGCCACGATGAAATAGGCGGCGCCAAAAATGGGCCACCATTTCTCACCCAGCCCATCCATGAAGCCAAAGCGCTCCAGCCACCGGGTGGTGCGCACCGCTGGACGATAACAGCCAAAACGGGCGGATTCGACCTCGAAACTCAAAAGCCTGAGCCAGTCGCGCAGCCGCCGGTAGCCAATGAACTCGCCCACGTCGGGCAGGTACAGCGTGCCATTGCCCATGCGCTGGTACATGCGTGCGCGCCACTGGCGCAGCCCCCACAGGCTCGTGGGGTTCAGCCCGCTGATGACCACGCGGCCCTCGGGCACCAGCACCCGCTCCACCTCGCGCAGGGCGGCGTGGGGGTCGACACTCAGCTCCAGCGTATGGGGAAGGACCAGCAGGTCCAGGCTGGCCTGCGCGAACGGCAGGGCCACGGGCTCGGCGAGCAGGTTGACCATGCGGCACTGCAGGGGTGCGTCCACGCCACTGCCTGCCTCCAGAAAGCCCAGGGAGCCCTGGACGCCCTCCTGGCCCAGGGCCAGCCACTGGTGCGGCATGCGGTTGGCGCGCAGGCCGTCAAGCAGGGGCATGCCAAGCTGCAGGCTGTGGTATCCAAAAATATCCGCCACCGCCTCGTCGAAGCGCGCCTGCTCCCACGCCAGCAGGTACCGGCCCGGCGGGGAATCGAACCAGTGGTGCAAACCTATAATTTGATCGCTCATGAACTTGCTGCCGCTGCCCGCCTTTACCGACAACTACATCTGGATGCTGCACAACGGCCGCCAGGCGCTCGTCGTCGACCCGGGGGATTCCGCGCCCGTGCTGCAGGCACTGCAGCAACTGGACCTGCAGTTGCAGGCCATTCTAGTCACGCACCACCACGCCGATCATGTCGGTGGCGTCGATGCCGTGCGCGACGCCACCGGCGCCACGGTGTATGGCCCCGCGCGGGAGCAGATCCCCGGGCCCCTGCACCGCCTCGCGCAGGGCGATACGGTGGACGCGCTGGGGCTGCGCTTCGAGGTCATCGACGTTCCGGGCCACACCGCCGGCCACATCGCCTACTACTGCCCCCGCATCGACGGTGAGCCCCTGCTGTTCTGCGGCGACACGCTTTTTTCCGGCGGCTGCGGCCGGCTGTTCGAGGGCACGCCGGCCCAGATGCTGGACTCCCTGGACCAGCTGGCGGCCTTGCCCGGCAACACCCGCGTGTGCTGCACGCACGAGTACACCCTGTCCAACCTGAAATTCGCACGGGCCGTGGAACCCGGCAACGATGCGCTGCTCCACTACAGCAGCCAGTGCGAGGCGCTGCGGGCACGCCACCAGCCCACGCTGCCTTCGCACATGGCCCTGGAGCGAGACATCAACCCCTTCCTGCGTGTGCGCCAGCCCGCGGTGGCCCAGGCCGCCCGAGGCTACGACGCGCAGGTGAATCAAGACGATGCAGTGGCGGTACTGGCCGCGCTGCGCCAATGGAAAAACGAGTTTCGATGAAAATTTTGCACATCGCCTGCCTGGCCTGCGCGCTCTGGCTCACGGGCTGCGCCACCACCGCGCCATCGCAGGACAGCGCAGCCGGCACCGCCCCTTCATCCTCCACCGGCGCTGCGCCCCGCACCGCCTCCCACACCCCCGTCATTCCCAACGGACCGCTGCGCCCCATCACGGCGGCGCAGGCGGCCAGCGGCGAGGTCGCATCGCTCTCCACCCCCGCCGACCTATGGGACCGCATCCGCCGGGGCTTCGCGATGCCCGACCTGCAGCACGAACTGGTGCAGGACCGCGAGCAGTGGTACGCCACGCGGCCCGACTACATGCAGCGCATGACCGAGCGTTCGAGCAAGTACCTGTTCCACATCGTCGAGGAGCTGGAGCGGCGCGGCATGCCCACCGAACTGGCCCTGCTGCCCTACATCGAGAGCGCGTTCAACCCCCAGGCCGTCTCCAGCGCCAAGGCGGCCGGCATGTGGCAGTTCATGCCCGCCACGGGCAACTATTTCGACCTCAAGCAGAACGCATTCCGCGACGACCGCCGCGACGTGCTCGCCTCCACGCGCGCCGCGCTCGACTACCTGCAAAAGCTCCATGGCATGTTCGGCGACTGGCACCTGGCCCTGGCCGCCTACAACTGGGGCGAGGGCAGCGTGGGCCGGGCCATCGCCCGCAACCAGAAGCAGGGGCTGGGCACCACGTACACCGACCTCAACATGCCGGCCGAAACCCGCATGTACGTGCCCAAGCTGCAGGCCGTCAAGAACATCGTTGCCCACCCCGAGGCCTTCCGCACCGAGTTGCCGCTCATCGAGAACCACCCCTACTTCCAGACGGTGGACATCACCCACGACATCGACGTGGCCCTGGTGGCCACGCTGGCGGGCGTGCGCGAGGAGGACTTCCGGGCGCTGAACCCCTCCTTCAACAAGCCGGTGATCCTGGCGGCCGGCACGCCGCAGATCCTGCTGCCCTGGGACAACGCCAAGGTGTTCCAGCGCAACCTCGAAGCCCGCCGCGAAGGGCAGTACGCCAGCTGGACCGTGTGGTCCGTGCCCTCCACCATGACGGTGGCCGAAGCGGCGCAGCGCGCGGGCATGAGCGAGAACGACCTGCGCAGCGTCAACAACATACCGCCCCGCATGCTGATCAAGGCGGGCTCGGCCCTCATGGTTCCGCGCTCCTCGGCCATCCGCCAGGACGTGTCGTCCCACCTGGCGGACAACGGGCAGGTCGCTTTCTCGCCGGAGATCGTCACCCGCCGCACCACCGTGCGGGCGGGCAAGGGCGAAACCGTGGCGAGCATCGCCCGCCGCTACAAGCTCGCGGCGGCCAGTGTCGCGGACTGGAACGATGTGCGCGCGACGGCCGCCTTCAAGGCAGGCCAGCAGGTCGTGGTGTATCTGCCGGTGCGGCAGGCCAGCCAGGCACGGGGCACGGTGGCGCGGGCGGGCACCGCCGCCAAGCGGCCGGCGGCCGCGCCGTCGCGCCGGGGCGGCACGCCCTCCAAGGTCAAGCGCCGCTGAAAAGCCCCTGAAAGGGCAGCGCGGACAGAGGCGCCCGCCTCAGAACTTCAGCGTGTGCATGCCCAGCAGCCCCAGGATGCCCATGATGATGAGGTACAGCGCCACGATGGTGCTGAGCAGGCGGGGCATGACCAGGATGAGGATGCCCGCGATCAGGGAGACAAGCGGGCCGATGCTGAGGGTGAACGTCATGGAGCGATCCTTGGTGGAGGGGTGAGTGGTATGCCGAGGCTACGGCCAACCGAACGCCGACGAATGTAAGCCATCTTCCCGACCCGGATGCCGCAGGCGCCACACGGAATGGGCGGCCTCACTTCATGTCTCCAGCGCCCGGCCCCCGCCCCACGGCAACGGCCGCCGCAAAGCGCCTCCGAGAGGCGCCGCCGCACGTTCAGACGCTGAATTTCTGGCGCGCCTTGCGCACGAAGTCGTTGGTGTAGGTGCGCGCCAGCTCCACCTTGAAATCCCCCAGCTCGGGGTGCACGCGCGCCAGCACGCGCAGCGCCGTGGCCGCGCCGTCGTCGGGCATCACCCCGTTGGGCGAGTAGGTTTCCCGCACGCGGCTGAAGGCGGCCAGGTACAGCCCCCGGTCGCCCATCAGGTAGCCCGCGGGCACGGCCTTGACAAGGTCGGCAGGGGCCGCGGTCTGCAGCCACTTGAGGGCGTGCACGATGCCGTTGGCCAGCGCCTGGGCCTGGGCGGCGTTCTTTTGCAGGAAGGCCTGCGGCGCGTAGAGACAGCTGGCGGGCATCGCGCCGCCGAACATCTCCTGCGCGGCCTTGAGCGAGCGCATGTCGGCCGTGATGCGGGTGTCCGCCTTCTGCTCCAGCAGCGTCATGATCGGGTCGGCATGGCACAGCGCATGCACCTGGCCGGAGCGCAGCGCATTCATCGCGGCCATGCCGGAGCCCACGCCGACAAAGGCCACATCGCGCGGGCCCAGGCCCGCGCGCGCCAGCACCAGGCTGGCCGCCAAGTGCGTGGACGACCCCGCGGACGACACCCCGATGCGCCGCCCCTGCAGGTCGCCGAGATCCTTGTAGGCCGGCAGCGACCGCAGCGAGACCCCCAGTGCCAGCTGGGGCGCGCGCCCCTGCACCACCAGCGACCGGAACGCCTGGCCCCGCACCTGCTGGCGGATGGTGTGCTCGAAGGCGCCGGCACAGACATCGGCCGCGCCCTCCTGCACCGCCTGCAGCGCCAGCGCGCCGGCCGAGAAATCGCGCACCGTCACGTCCAGCCCCTCGGCGCGGAAATAGCCCAGCTGGACAGCGAGCGCCAGCGGCAGGTGGTAGAGCACGCCCTGCCCGCCCACGGCGATCGTGACATTGCCCAGTGCCGCGCCTTCAGCCTGTGCCCGCACGGCGGCCGGCGCGAACACCGCGGCCGCCGACAGGGCGGACACGGCACCAAAGGCGCGGCGGGTGAGCAAGGGGCGGGTCATGGCAATCCGGAAAAGTATCGATGCTGCATTGCAACAATCGTGCCGCAGAGCGGGCCAGCCCGCATCAGGGGGATTCCCAGCGGGTTTCTACGTACCAGGGTCGAAAAACAGGGGCGGCGGCCCCGGGCGAACCGGCCGTCCTGGCCCTTTGCAAGCCAGGCGCGGCGCGGGTCAGCGGTAGCCGACGAACAGGATGGCGATGTTGACCAGAAACGCCCCGGCCCAGATCGCGCTGCGCACGGTGGGCATGTCGGAAACGTACATCATGATGTAGAAGATGCGCAACATGACATACAAAAATGCCAGGATGTCCAGCAATGTCTGCCCCGCCCCCAGCAGGTGCGCAATGATCACGGCGCCGATGAAGAACGGCAGTGCCTCGAAGCTGTTGGCCTGCGCCGCATTGGCGCGGGCCCGCCAGTCGGTCTGACGGGCCATCCAGGCGCGGGGGTCCCGGTTGTCGAAGCCCCCGTCCTTGCGCGGCTTGCCGAAGCTGCCGCTCTTGGCCAGCCAGGCACAGGCGATGGGAAGCAGTGCCGCGATCAGCACGCACCAGTAGGCCACTGTGAACCGTGCGACATGCATGGTGGTATTCATTTTCAAGCCTTTTCGGGCTCCAGCGCTTTATACATAAGCGCTGGCAGCTATTAAATTGTGAGTATTCTAGCCGCCGTGGCGCCCTTTTTCCACGCAGGGCCTAGCGGCGGTCCACCAGCGCATGCGCAATCGTGCCCAGGTCCACATATTCCAGTTCGCTGCCCACGGGCACGCCGCGCGCCAGCCGCGTCACGTGCAGCCCCCGGCTCTTGAGCGCCTCGCTGATCACATGGGCCGTGGCCTCGCCTTCGGCATTGAAATTGGTCGCCAGGATGACCTCCTGCACCGTGCCATCGGTGGCGCGGCCCATGAGTTTCTGCAGGCCGATCTCCTTGGGGCCGATGCCGTCGAGCGGGCTCAGGCGCCCCATGAGCACGAAGTACAGCCCCTTGAATGCCCCCGTGCGCTCCAGCGCCGCCTGGTCGGCCGGCGTCTCCACCACGCACAGCCGCGTGGCGTCGCGCGCAGGGTCCAGGCAGGTGCCGCACACCTCGGCCTCGGTGAACGTGTGGCAGCGCGCGCAATGGTGCACGGTGCCCACCGCCTCGCCCAGCGCCCGCGCCAGCGCCAGCGCCCCCTCCCGGTCATGCTGCAGCAGATGGAACGCCATGCGCTGCGCAGACTTCACCCCCACCCCCGGCAACCGGCGCAGCGCCTGGATCAAGACATCAAGGGAATCGGAAGCAGACATGCAGGTATTGGTTTTCAAAAACTCCGCCCTCAAGGGCGTAGCGAGCGGAATCAGCTGCCAGGCGGCCGGAGCGCAGGAACCGCAGCGTACTTCCTGTACGTGAGGATTGCGAGCACCGCCCAACGACGCAGATCGCCCGCTCGGCAGCCAGCCTCAGAAGGGGAATTTCATGCCGCCGGGGAGGCCTGGCATGCCTTGCGTCAGCTTGCCCATCTTCTCCGCCGAAGTCTCCTCCGCCTTGCGCACCGCCGCATTGAACGCCGCAGCCACCAGGTCTTCGAGCATGTCCTTGTCTTCGGCCAGCAGGCTCGGGTCGATGGTGATGCGCTTGACATCATGCTTGCAGGTCATCAGCACCTTCACCAGGCCGGCACCCGATTCACCTTCCACCTCGATGAAGGCCAGCTCGTCCTGCGCCTTCTTGAGGTTGTCCTGCATCGCCTGGGCTTGCTTCATGAGACCGGCGAGTTGTCCTTTGTTGAACATGGTGTGTTTCCTTTGCTTCTTTCTGGTTGATCGATTCCCACGAAGGGACAGAGATTCGGTATCCGAGATGCACGGTATTGTGCTGTGCAATGTCAGCGGCCGTCGAAACTGGCACACCCCAATCCAGTGCACTCGTGGAGCTGGCCGTGCCAGGCCACCGAGTGCGTCCCCCTCCCGCGAAGCGAGAGAGGGGGAAGGCGCCGAAGGCGACTCAGGGGGAGCTTCATCTCACGCAGGCTTGATGCTGCCCGGCACGATTCTCGCGCCGTAGTCGCGCATCAGCGATTGCACATAGGGGTCGTTGTTCACGATCTCTTCGGCGCGGCGCTGGCGCTCGGCAGCGGCGGCCGCATTGCGGCGGGCCGGGCTGTCGATGACATTGCCCACCTCCACACTGATCTGGGTGGCGTGCCCCGCGGCCTCCAGCGCGGCGCGCAGGCGCTCGCGGGCGGTGGGCTGATTGAGCGACTCGCGCTCCACGCGCAGCAGCCAGTGGCCGCCGTCGCGCGCCACCAGCTGCGACTGCAGGGCCAGCTCACGCACCAGGGCGGTGATCGATTCCGCCGCCACCATCTGCTGCACGGTGGCATGCCAGACATCGCCCTCCTCGGTGGGCGTGTAGCGCGCGGAAACAGGCGCGGGGGCCGAAAGCGGCAGCGGTTGCAGCCGCTCCCCGGGTTCGGGAGTCTCGCGCACCGGAATCGCTACGAATTCAGGAGCACCTTGCGCTTGCGGGGACTGCGCTGGGGGCCGATTTCGCTCAAACCGATCGGACGTGCGCACCGGCAGCGCGGTGGCGGCCGAGGGGGCAGGCGCCGCGGCGCCCGGCTCGTCCGAGCCCGGCCAGGGAGGTGGCTCGGAGGCATCGGCGGATTCTGGTGAAGGGGCGTCTTGCGCCAACGCCGGGGCCACGGCGGGCTCCGGCGAAGCCGCCGGCACCTGGGGAGGTGGCGCGGCGGCCAGGGCCGGGGCAACCACGGGTGCCGGCATGGCGGCATCCGCCGCCGCGGGCACCGCGGAAACCGCCGGTGGCGGGCCAGAAGACGCCGCTTCAGGCCGCGTCAGAGTTTTTTTTTCAGCCGTTTCGCCCGAAGGCTTGAACGCCAGCAAGCGCAGCAGCACCATGGTCAGCGCCGCATACTCATCGGGCGCCAGGCCCAGTTCGCCGCGCCCGTGCAGGCACAGGCTGTAAAGCAGCTGGGTTTCGTCGGCGGGCATCAGGCCGGCAAGCCGGGCCGTTTCCACCGCCTCGGGGTCGTCGGCATCCACGGCAGCCGCCATCTGCGGCACGGCCTGGAACACGGCCATGCGCTGCAGCACGGCGCTCATCTCTTCCAGCGTGGAAGCGGCAGACAGGCCATTGAGGCGCAGCGTGTCCGAGGTTTCCACCACCGTCTTGCCATCGCCACGGGCCAGCGCGTCGATGAGGCGAAACACGTAGGAGCGGTCCACCGCGCCCAGCATCTGGCGCACGGCGGCCTCCTGCAGCTGGCCGCTGCCAAAGGCGATGGCCTGGTCGGTGAGCGACAGCGCATCGCGCATGGAGCCACGCGCCGCGCGCGAGAGCAGGCGCAGCGCCGGGGGCTCGGCCGGCACGTTCTCCGACGCCAGCACCTGCGTGAGGTGCGACAGCACGGTCTCCGGCGCCATGGGGCGCAGGTTGAACTGCAGGCAGCGCGAAAGCACGGTGACCGGCACCTTCTGCGGGTCGGTCGTGGCGAGCACGAACTTGAGGTACTCGGGCGGCTCTTCCAGCGTCTTGAGCATGGCGTTGAACGCCGTGTTCGTGAGCATGTGCACTTCGTCGATCATGAAGACCTTGAAGCGGCCCTGCACCGGCTTGTAGACGGCCTGTTCCAGCAGGCTCTGCACCTCGTCCACGCCCCGGTTGGAGGCCGCATCGAGCTCGGTGTAGTCCGGAAACCGGCCACTGTCGATGTCGGTGCAAGCCGCGCACACGCCACACGGCGTGGCGGTGATGCCGCCCTGCCCATCGGGCCCCTGGCAGTTGAGCGACTTGGCCAGGATGCGCGACACCGTCGTCTTGCCCACGCCCCGCGTCCCGGTGAACAGGTAGGCATGGTGCAGCCGCTGCTGGGTGAGCGCATTGGTCAGGGCCTGCACCACGTGCTCCTGCCCCACCATTTCGGTGAAATTGCGGGGGCGGTACTTGCGGGCGAGCACGAGATAGGACATGGGGGGTGATTCTAGGGCCCATGGCGTACCGGGTCTGGGTGCCGCGGCCCGCCATCCGCGAAAGCCCTGCGCCGCCCGATACCGGCTCGCGCGCCCACGCCAGGGATGCCGCCCAGGGGCCGCCCCTGGCGTGGGCAACGCCGCGCTGGCGTCGTCGCCCTTTGCAATTGCAGGCCATTCGAGAGGAGTAAAAAATGGCGTCCTGTTCAGGAGGTAGAATCCCATCCTGACGGGCCTCCCCGCATGGTGAAGCGGCCAACCGGGTCAGGTGGGGAACCAAGCAGCCCTAACTGTGGAGCCAGTGCCGGGGGTAAGGCTCGTCAACTTCTCTTTTCTTGCCTGCGCGGCGTGCCCGCGAGCGGCATTCCTGGCGCGGTGTTGTCGCGCATCCCCTCCCCCACCCCGTTCCCCTTCGTGGCATGTGCTGGCCGCCTCCTGCGCGCACAGGCACGCGGCGCGAGCGCATGTCAGTCCTTTCCCACGCTGTTTTGCGGCTTTCGGGATTGCGCCGCACCGGGCGGCAGGCGCACACTTTGTTGCATCGCTTCATCCTTTCTTTTCATCGGGTGCCGCCATGTCAACCCCCCTGACTGCGCAAGTGATTTTTTCCTTCCGTTACCGGCGCGCCTTGCCGGCGCGTGCGCGCCGGCCGCAAGCCCTGGCCCGCATGCTGCCCGGGCGCCCGGTGGTGGGCTGGCTGTGCCTGGCCGTCGCGGGCGCGGCCTGGGGAGCCGACTCCCAGTTCGCCGACGAGGCGCGGGCCAGCCTGGAGCAGGAAACGGCCCGCCTTTCCGCCGCGTATGAGGTCCACAGCGTCGAGCTGCCCAGCCTGGGCGAGACGGCCCCGCCATGGGCCACCTCGGGAGCGGCCCAGCCGGGCAGCAGCTTCAACAGCACGCAGCACATCGGCGTGACGCGCTGGCTCACGCCCGAAACGTCCGATAGCGGGGGCCGATTCGGGCTGTCGCTGGGCATGAGCGCGCCGGCGCCCTCGGCCGCTGGCGCCCCCCTGGCGGGCGGCGCCCTGCCCCCCGCCAGCCTGGACCTCGGGGTTCGCTGGCGGTCCCGCCTGGACAGCGGGCGCCATCTGGACATTTCCGCCTGGACACGGCCTCTCCCGGCAGGCCAGCCCCAGGACGCGATGGGCATGATCTGGCAGTCGCAGCCGCCGATGTATGGAACCCGGGTGGAGGTGCAATGGGCCTCCTCCCGCACCCGGGGGCTGGTGCCCGAGTTTGGCGCCATCGGCGTGCAGCTGCAGGGCGGATCGCGCCTGGTGCTGCGGGCGCGCAAGGGCGGTCCGATGCTGTATTACCGCGCCAAGTTTTGAGCCCTCCTGAGCCGCCTTCGGCGTCTTCCCCCCGGGGGGGACGCCTCCGGTGGACCGGCGCAGCCGGATCCACGGTGGCGGTGGCGGCGTGTCAGTTTTGAACGCCGAAGGGAACTGCCATCTGGATGAAGGAGCCGCCGAAAGCTACACCCCGCGTTGGCGAATCCAGTCCAGCGCGCCGTGCCCGGCCACGCGACCACTCGCCAGACAAGCCGTGAGCAGGTAGCCGCCGGTGGGGGCTTCCCAGTCGAGCATCTCCCCCGCGCAGAACACGCCGGGCGCGGCGGTGGCCATGAGGCGGGCATCGAGCGCGTCAAAAGCCACGCCGCCCGCAGTGCTGATGGCCTCGTCCAGCGGCCGCGCGGCGACCACCGTGACGGGCAGCGCCTTGATCGCGTGGGCCAGCGCCACGGGGTCGTTCATCCCGTCCTTGCCCAGGTGCTCGTACAGGATGCCGGCCTTGATGCCGTCCAGCCCCAGGCGGCTCTTGAGATGGCTGGACAGCGAGCGCGACCCGCGTGGATGGCGCACCTCCACCAGCACGCGTTCGGGCGTGTGGTCGGGCAGCAGATCCAGGTGAAAAGTGGCATGGCCGTGGGCCTCGATCTCGTCGCGCAGCAGGTGCGATGCGGCATAGACCAGGCTGCCCTCCACGCCCGTGGCCGTGGCCACGAACTCGCCCCGGCGGCTGAAGGCGCGGCCCTGGCTGTCGGTGAACGCCAATGCCACCGTCTTGAACGGCTGGCCCGCGAACCGCCCGGCGAAGTGGGGCGTCCAGCCCGTGGCGGGAGCAGGTGTGCGGCCGATGAGCTCCTGCAGGAACGCGCGGCGCGTCTCGCCCGCAGGCACATCGCCACGAAGCACGTCGAAACCGCAGTTGGCGGGGCGCAGCGGCGCCACGGCAAGCCCACGCCCGGCCAGCAGGGGCACCCAGGCGCCGTCCGAGCCGAGGCGCGCCCAGCTGCCGCCCCCGAGCGCCAGCACCACGGCGCGCGCTTGCACCCGCTCCTCGCCCGACGGCGCGGCGAAGCGCAGCGCGCCATCGTCCGCCCAGCCCAGCCAGCGGCGGCGCATGTGGAACACCACGCCCTGCCCCCGCAGGCGCTGCAGCCAGGCGCGCAGCAGCGGGGCGGCCTTCATGTCGGCCGGAAAGACCCGGCCCGAGGTGCCCACGAAGGTCTCCACCCCCAGCCCCTGCGCCCAGGCGCGGATCTCGGGCCCGCCCCACGCGGTGAGCCAGGGCTCGACCTGCGGCTGGCGCTCCGCAAACCGGGCGGCGAACGGCGCATGGGGTTCGGAATGCGTGAGGTTCAGCCCCCCCTTGCCCGCCAGCAGGAACTTGCGCCCCACCGAGGGCATGGCGTCGAACAGATGCACCGCCACGCCCGCCTGCGCCAGCACTTCGGCGGCCATGAGCCCGGCGGGGCCTCCGCCCACGATGGCGACGTCGCAGTGCAGGCCGGCCACGTCGTCGGGGGCGGGAGGAAGGGAAACATTCATGGGGAAAACCTTTGGATGGGAGGCCGGCAATCGGGAAAAAAAGCGTCAGAACAGGGAACCCTGGGGCGAATCGTCGGGGCCGGGTCCCCGCGGCAGGGGCAGCGGCGGCGGCACGGCCCCGGGTACCTGCGCGGCGGGGGCGAGAGTATGCCGCAGCGCGGCCTCTGCGCCCTGCACTGCATCGGGCCCGGCAGGCACGGCGTCGGGCACGGGCACGAGGCGCCCGTCGCCCGTGAGGAAGGCCGCGCGCACGCGCTCGCCGGGCGTCTGCCCCTGCACGGCGCTGCGGTAGCGCTGCAGCTGGGCCAGCAGCGCGGGCTGGCGCTCGGGCTCGGCCGCGCTCTTGTAGTCCAGCACCCACCACCCAGCGCGTTCGGGCGGCTGGTGGCAATGCACCAGGCGGTCCAGCCGCAGGCTCAGACCCTGGTAGCGCAAGGGCGCCTCGTTGATGGCGGTGTCCACGGCCGACGCCTCCCAGGCCCAGGCGCCTTCGCCCGCCAGGATGCGCTGCGCGGTCAGCGCGGCGTGCCGCGCGGCCGCGATGGTGATGTCGAAATCCCGCGCCAGCCGCGCCACCCGCGCGGGCGGCCAGCCCTGGGCGCGCAGCTCCATCAGCGGGGCCCCCGCCACGCCCGCCTGCTCCAGCAGCTGGTGCATGGCCTCGCCCAGCCGGGACTGCGGCGTGGAGGCAGCCGTGGCATCGCCGGGGTCGGCGGCCCGGTCGGCATCCACCGGCCCCGCGGCGGGTGCCGCGCGCAGGTGCTCCGGCAGCGGCGGCAGCTCCGCCAACATGAAGTGATCGTGGCGGCCCGGCCCGGCCAGGGCTTCGCCCCCGGGCGCGCCAGGGCCCTCCTGCACGGCGATCTCGGCCGCCAGCGGCGCCAGGCGGTTCCACCAGCTGCCCGGCGCGGATGCGGCTGGCTGCACGCTGGACAGCGCCAGGCAGTGCTTGGCCCGCGTCATCGCCACGTAGAGCATGTTCAGCTCTTCGCGCTGGCGGGCCTGCTGCTCGGCGGCCAGCACTTCCACGGCGCTGGGCGGCGGGTTCGATTCGCTGGCCAGGAAGACGAAGGCCCTGGGCACGGCCTGCTCGCCGGGCCAGTCCACCAGCACGCCCATGGTCTCGGCCTTCTGGGGGCGGGTGTCGGTGTCCAGCAGCAGCACGCAGCGCGCCTCCAGCCCCTTGGCGCCGTGCACGGTGAGCAGGCGCACCGCCTGCGCATCCACCCGGCCCGGCGCGCGCACGCCGCCCTTTTTCATGGCACGCACAAAGGCGTAGGGCGTGAGGTAGCGGCCGCCGTCGTGCTGCAGCGCGGCCGACAGCAAGGCGCGCAGATTGGCCTGCACCGCGGTGCGTTGCGCGGCGGGGGCGGCCGCCGCGAAGCGGGCCAGCACATCGGCGTGCTGGTAGATGGCGTGCAGCGCGTCGTGCGGGGGCAGGCCATCCACCCAGGCCCTGTATTGAGCCAAAACGGGCCCCAGCGCTTTCATTTCAAGCGGTAGCAGCTCACTTTTCTGTAGCAAATCAAACCAGCTGCAGGCAGCGTGTTCCGGCTGGCGGCGCAGCAGCGCCAGGGCCACCAGGGCCTCGTCGCCGCAGCCAAACAGGGGCGAGCGGAGTGCCCGTGCCAGGGAAAGGTCGTGCCCGGTGGACACCAGCGCATCGAGCAGCGCCACGATGTCCTGCACCTCGGGCGCGTCGAACAGGTCGGCCTTCTCGGGCTGCACGCAGGGCAGGTGCAGGGCGCGCAGGGCCTCCTGCAGGGCGGCGAGCCGGTCGCGCTTGCGGGCCAGCACCAGCACTTCGTGGGGCGGCGTGCCCTGCGCGATCTGCGCCGCCACCCACGCGGCGGCCTGTGTGCATTCGCGCATGCGCTGGGTTTCCTCGGCCTCGTGGCGGGGCTCGGTCAGGCTGTCGCGCCAGGCGAAAGGGTCCGCGCCCGCGCCGCCGCTGCCGGCATCCGGCGGCAGGATGGCGGGCAGGCGCAGCAGCACGCCGGGGTCCCTGGACTCGGTGGTGTGGTCGCGAAAGCCGCTGGTCTCGTGCTGCGCCTGGGCGGTGCCCATGACGTGGTTCACGGCGGCGATCACGCCCGTGGCGTTGCGGCGCGTGTGGTCGCAGCTGAGCAGGTCGCCCGCGAGCCCATGGCGCACGAAGGCCTGCGCGGCGATGAACACCTGTGGCTCGGCGCGGCGAAAACGGTAGATGCTCTGCTTGGGGTCGCCCACGATGAACACGCTGGGCGGCGTCTGGCCGCTGGCGCCGCCGCCCGAACCCGCATAGCCCGACAGCCAGGCGTGCAGCGCCTGCCACTGCAGCGGGTTGGTGTCCTGGAACTCGTCGACCAGCAGGTGGCGCACGCGCGCATCGAGCCGCTCCTGCACCCACCCCGAGAGGATGGGATCGGACAGCATGACCAGCGCCGTGCGCTCCACGTCGTTCATGTCCACCCAGCCGTGCCGGTTCTTCACGGCGGCAAATTCGCCGATCAGGCAGCGTGCCAGGCGGGCCATGCGCTGCTGGTGCTGCCAGGCCTCGTGCTGGCGCCGCGCCAGCAGCAGGCGCTGCAGTTCGGGCTCGGCCTCCTGGGCGGCTGCGAACTTCTCGAGGTTCTTGGACAGCCTATCTTCCTTGGCCACGAACATCGCCTTGCGCAGCAGGTCCAGGCGCAGGTTCGGGTCGCCGCAGGCCAGCGCGTCCACGATGGCGTCCGCCGCCTTCTGGGGCGTCTTGTTGGTCTCGGCCCCCAGCGCCCTGGCGCGCGCCAGCCAGCGCTGGTGGCAGGCATCGCCCTGCAGCGCGCCGGCGGGCTCATCCAGTCCCGCCAGTTCCGGGCAGTGCGCCTGAAAGGAAGGCACCGAGGCATCGAGCACGCCCGCCGCGTCGGCCAGGTCGAATTCCACGCGCTTGGCCAGCGCCGCCGCCAGCGCCTTGTGGGTCTGCGAGCGGCCGTGGCGGGCCACCACGGCCTCGTAGTCGGCCCGCAGGCCGGCGCTGGTGGCCACGGTGTGCAGGAACGGGGCCCACACCTCGCGCACGGCTTCGGCATCGTCTTCGAGCAGTTCGAAGTTGGCCGGCAGGCCCTGCGCCTGCAGCAGCGCCAGCGGGGCCGTGCCCAGCAGCGCGGCAAACCAGCTGTGGAAGGTGCGGATCTGCACCGGGCGGCCGCTGGCCAGCATCTGGCGGTATAAAATTTGTAACGCCTCGCGCTTGTCCTGAGCGCGCTCGGGGCTGATTCCTCTGGCAACCAGCTCGCGGGTGAGGTCTTCCAGGGGAGCCTGGGCAAAGGCTTCGAGCCATTCCTGCAGGCGCTGGCGCATTTCACCGGCCGCCTTCTTGGTGAAGGTGATGGCCAGGATCTCGTGCGGCGCGGCGCCATCGAGCAAGGCACGCAGCATGCGCGACACCAGCATCCAGGTCTTGCCCGCGCCCGCGCAGGCCTCCACCGCCACGCTGCGCGCGGGGTCGCAGGCGATGGCGTAGAAGGCCTCGCGGGAGACGGGACGGCCGTTGTGTTCGTAGGCGGCTTGTTCAGTCATTCTCATGATCCACCGCGCCCTGGCTGCCGGGGATCGGCAAAACCGGCGCGCGTCCAGGCGGGGGATGCCGCGCAAGGGCCGCCCCGCCGCGCTGGCATCGTTCCCCCTCCCGGCGCAGCCGGGAGAGGCAGGAAGCCGCGAAGCGGCTCAGGGGGGTGTTCCTCTTCATGTCCAGAAGTCTTTTCTGCACAGTCCGCGTGCGGCGCAGTAGTCGCACACGGCGCCCTCGCCCAGGGCGGGCATCGGCGCGCCCGCGGCAATGCGCTCAAAGTCGTGCTGGATGCCCTCCACCAGCAGGTCGCGCAGGTGCACCACCTCTTCCTGTTCGTGCATCTGGGTCTCGCCCCGCTCGCCCACGTTCACATAGGCGGCGCGCAGCGTGTCGTGGCTCAGCAAGGCGGCGTAGAACGCGAGCTGGGTGTCTTCCGCGCCCGCGCCGATGCGCTTGCGCGTGACGGTGTCGTTCTCGGTCTTGTAGTCGATGACCAATGGCGTGGGCTCGCCGGTGGAGGAGACGGCGTCGATGCGGTCGATGGTGCCCACCAGCTGCAGGGCGCCCAGCGGTTGGGTGGTCTGCACCTCGGCCTGCCGGAAGTGCCCCCCAGACTGCTCATGCTGCACAAGCCAGCGCAGATAGCCATCGCGCACCTGCGGCCAGCCTGCGGCGAACGGCAGGAAGTCGCCCTCCCCCAGGCCCTGCTCCAGCGTGACGGCCTGCGCGGCGCTGTCCATGCGCGCCGCGCGCCCGCCCGCGTCGTCCGTCGGCTCGGCCAGCAGCGCCTCATGGAAGTGCTGCAGCACCGCGTGCAGCCAGTTGCCGAAGTCGCGCTTGTCCACCTCGGCGGCCAGCTCGTCGGCCTCCTGCAGGCCCAGCTGGCGCAGCGCAAAGAAGCGGTAGGGGCAATGCCGCAGGTCGGAATAGGCCGTGGACGACAGGCGCTGGACAGGCAGGGCACTCCCGTCGGGCCCGGGGCGCGGGGTGGGCGCGGCCGGCACGGTGCGCGCGCGGCGCCCATCGGTGCCAGGGCGGGCGGCGCCATCCAGGTGCAGCGCCAGCACCAGCGCGCTGGCCAGCAGGGGCTCGCCACCTTCGTCGCCCGTTCGCCACAGCACATCCACCTCGGGTGTCTGCAGGGCGTAGTGCCAGGCCGCGCGCTGGGCGGCCTCGAGCGATCCGCGCGTGGGCAGGCCCCAGGCCTCGCGCTGGGCCGTGGTCCAGTCGCCCGTGGGCTCCGGTGACGACTGGAGGCGTTTTTCGTCGCACCCGGGCAGCACGAGCGCTGCAAACGGCCGTGCTAGCAGCTGCGGCAGGGGCAGGACGACCACGGGCGCATCGCCCGCGAGGGCCGGCACGTAGCGCGCGGCCTCGCACACCTCGCTGGCCCAGCGCGTGAATTCGGCGAGCGCCATGGGCCGCCCCGCGCTGTCCCAGCCGTCGAGCTCGGCCTCCTGCCCCGCCTGCAGGCGCAGCGCGGCCAGCACGCGGGCGCCCGCGTCATCCGCCTCCAGTTGCGCCCACTGGCCGCTGGCCTGCAGCAGCAGGCGCAGGGCCTGCAGCCACTGCGCCAGCGGGCGGGGCGCGCGCAGGCCCTCACGCCAGCCCTGCGCGAGCGCCACGCACTGCGCCAGGGCCGGCTTGCCGGACCAGTCGCGCTGCGCCGCACCGGCCCAGTTCGCCACCGGGGCCTTGCGCAGCGCGCGCTCGAGCGCATCGAGCGCTGGCGCCGCCACGGCGGGGGCGTGCTTGAGCCAGTCGAGCACTTCATCCGCATGGGCATCCCATGCGCAGGCCTTGAGTGCGGCCATCAGCTGCGCGGCGGCGCGGGTGGTGGACAGCGTCCAGCCGTTTTCGTCGCGCACCGCCACGCCCGAGCTTGCCAGGTGCGCGCCAATGCGGCGCGTGAGAGCCCGGTCGTTGGCCGCCAGCGCCACCGGTGTGCGGCCCGCCGCCACATGCGCCAGCACGCAGGCGGCGGCCCGCTGGGCTTCGTCCTCGGCATCCTGCGCGGCATGCAGCGCGACCCGCCCCATGGGACCTGGATCGCCAGGCCCGGGAGGCAGCGCCAGGGCCGTGGCCTTGTCGCCCCAGTGGTTCTGCAAGGCCTGCGCCAGGGGTTCTGCCTGGAACCCGTGCAGCACCACCAGCGCGTCCACGGACTCCCGCACGCCGGCCTCGAACAGCACATCGGTGGCATGGCGCGAGGCAAGCACCCATTCGAGCGCAATGCGCGCCACGACGGCCTCGAAGCGCAGCGCCGAGGCGCCATCGGCCTCGGGCAGCAGGCCGCGCGCATGCGCGGCCCATGCTGGCCGCTGCGCGGGCGGCACCGCGGCCACCACGGTCGCCAGCTGCGCCGCGGCCTCCTGCAGCGGCGCGGCCAGCACGTCGCGCTGGGCCGAAAGGCCCGCGCGGTCCAGCAGCGCCCGCGCCGTCAAGGTGTCGCGCGCCACATCCCCGGCCAGGTCGTCGCCCAGGGGCACGAACGCCGCCAGCTGCCGTGCCCAGTTGCGCGTTGTTTCAAACCGGGGAGCAAAACCGTCCGCATGGAACAGGGCCCAATAGCGCTGCGCCCACGGCATGAGCTGGGCATAGGGGACCAGCACCACCGTGCGCGCGGGATGCGCGCCCTGCTGGCGCAAGTGCCCGGCCACCTGTCCCAGCACGCGCCGCCACAGGGGCACCAGGGCTGCGCACTGATCGCTTTTCGCTATGACAGTCATAGCGTCGCAGGGCCCGGCCACACCGGTGAACGTGGGATTGGTTTCTGTCACAATGCCCAGACTTTAAACGTACACCGGTCACAACCCGCTCAAAAACAAGGAATCCGCCATGGCCAGCGAACTCATCAAACATGTCTCTGACGCCAGCTTTGAAGCCGACGTGCTGAAACCCGGCACCGCCGTGCTGGTGGACTACTGGGCCGAATGGTGCGGCCCCTGCAAAATGATTGCCCCCATCCTGGACGAAGTCGCGGGCACCTACCAGGGCAAGCTGCAGATCGCCAAGATGAACGTGGACGAGAACCGCGAGATTCCCGCCAAGTTCGGCATCCGCGGCATCCCCACGCTGATGCTGTTCAAGGATGGCCAGCTGGCCGCCACGAAAGTGGGCGCCATGAGCAAGGCACAGCTGACCGCCTTCATCGACCAGCAACTGGCCTGACCGACGGCCCAGCCCCGGCCCCGCACGCGATCACCCGGCATGCGGGGCTTTCTTGATGAAGGCGCATGGCCCGGGCCGCCAGCCCGGCGCCCACCGAATCCGGCCCGCGTGAATCCCCTGCTTTTTTTCCTGTCATAATTCCCCCAGATCACCGGCCTGCACGCATTGGCAGCCGGACCGAGATCCCCGGCAAGCCGGACCTGCAAACAGCAGCCCATCCGGCACCAGCCCTCCTCCCCCAAGATTCATACCAGCTCCGCCAAGGAGTCATTCCATGCACTTAAACGAACTCAAGGCACTGCACGTGTCTGAAGTCCTGAAGCAGGCCGAAGAACTCGAAATCGAAAACACGGGCCGGATGCGCAAGCAGGAGCTGATGTTTGCCATCATCAAGAAGCGCGCCAAGGCGGGAGAGCAGGTGTTCGCGGACGGGGTGCTGGAAATCCTGCCGGACGGCTTCGGCTTCCTGCGCAGCCCGGACACGAGCTTCACGGCGAGCACGGACGACATCTACATCTCCCCCAGCCAGGTGCGCCGCTTCAACCTGCACACCGGCGACATGATCGAAGGCGAAGTGCGCACCCCGAAGGACGGCGAGCGCTACTTTGCCCTGACCAAGCTCGACAAGGTCAACGACGGCCCGCCCGAGCAGAACAAGCACAAGGTGATGTTCGAAAACCTGACGCCCCTGTTCCCCAAGGAGCAGATGCGCCTGGAGCGCGACGTCAAGAGCGAAGAGAACATCACCGGCCGCATCATCGACATCATCGCGCCCATCGGCCGCGGCCAGCGCGCGCTGATCGTCGCCCCGCCCAAGAGCGGCAAGACGGTGATGATGCAGCACATCGCCCACGCCATCACGGCCAACAACCCCGACGTGCACCTGATGGTGCTGCTGGTGGACGAGCGCCCTGAGGAAGTGACCGAAATGCAGCGCACGGTGAAGGGCGAGATCATCGCCTCCACCTTCGACGAGCCGGCCGCGCGCCACGTGCACGTGGCCGAGATGGTGATCGAGCGCGCCAAGCGCCTGGTCGAGCTCAAGAAGGACGTGGTGATCCTGCTCGACTCCATCACCCGCCTGGCCCGCGCCTACAACAACGTCGTGCCGTCGAGCGGCAAGGTGCTGTCCGGTGGTGTGGACGCCGCCGCGCTGCAGCGCCCCAAGCGCTTCTTCGGCGCGGCGCGCAAGGTCGAGGAAGGTGGCTCGCTCACCATCATCGCCACCGCGCTGGTCGACACCGGCAGCCGCATGGACGAAGTGATCTTTGAAGAATTCAAGGGCACCGGCAACTGCGAGATCCACCTGAACCGCCGCCTGTACGAAAAGCGCGTGTTCCCGGCCATCGAGCTCAACAAGAGCGGCACCCGCCGCGAAGAGCTGCTGCTGGCGCCCGAGATCCTGCAAAAGACCCGCATCCTGCGCCAGTTCATGTACAACATGGACGAGATCGAGTCCATGGAGCTCATGATCAAGAACATGAAGGCCACCAAGACCAATGTGGACTTCTTCGACATGATGCGACGAGGCGGGTAAGCCCCCCCTGAGTCGCCTTCGGCGCCTTCCCCCGGAGGGGGACGCCACCCGTGGCCTGGCAGAGCCAGTTCCACGGTGGCACTGGGCTTGGGCCGCGCCGGTTTCCATCGCTGTGACGGATGCGCAGCGACGTTGAAGAAGACACGTATTCGCCCTGTGCCATAATAGAGGGCTTTTTCTGCGGAAAGTACGCTGGATGTTCCACGGCGCAAAGGTTGCACCGGGTTCAGCACGGCTCCCGCACTTGACAAGGATTGATCATGAAAGAAGGCATTCACCCCAACTACCGCGAAGTCCTGTTCTCGGACCTGTCCAACGGTTTCAAGTTCGTGACCCGTTCGTGCGTGAACACGAAGGAAATGGAAACCTTCGAAGGCAAGGAATACCCGCTGTTCAAGCTGGACACCTCCTCTGAATCGCACCCCTTCTACACCGGCACGCAAAAGTCCGTGGACAACATGGGTGGCCGCGTCGAGCGCTTCCGCAACCGTTTCGGCAAGACCGCAGCGAAGTAATTCGCCTTCTGCGCTCCGCCACAAAGGCAGCCCGGGCAACCGCGCTGCCTTTTTCTATGCTTTTGCCTTTATTCTCGGTGGCTCCGTTTTTGCCGCCCCCTGACGCGTGAATCCACCGACCCCCGCCATCGTCACCCAGAACGCCGTCAGCCCCCTTCCACGCTGGGCGCTGATGCTGCTGTGCATCGCCTACGTCGTGCCGGGCTTCATCGGGCGCGATCCTTGGAAAAGCGCGGATGTCACGGCATTTGGGTACATGCTGGAGCTGGCACAGGGGCGTACTCCGTGGCTCAGCCCCTTGCTCGGGGGCATGCCGCCGGAAACCGAGGGGCTGCTTCCGTATTGGCTGGGGGCGTGGGCCATCCAGCTGGCGCCGCAGTGGGTGTCCGCCGAGATGGCCGTGCGTTTTCCGTTCGCGGCCCTGCTGGCGATCACCTTGACCGCCACCTGGTATGCCGTGTACTACCTCGCGCGCAGCCCGGGGGCCCAGCCCGTGGCCTTCGCCTTCGGCGGCGAAGCCAACCCGCCCGACTATGCCCGCGCCATCGCCGATGGCGGCCTGCTGGCCCTGATTGCCTGCCTGGGCCTGGCGCAGCTGTCGCATGAGGTGACGAGCTACCTGGCGCAGCTCAGTTGCACGGCGCTGCTCTTCTTCGCGGTGGCTGCCATGCCGCACCGCACGGTCGCGCCCGCCGTGGCGCTTGTCGCCGGCATGGCTGGCCTGACGCTGGCCGGGGCTCCCGCGCTCGCGGCCCTGCTCGGGCTGGGCAGCATGGCGGTGGTGGTGTATGCGCCCGGCAGCGGTTCTGACCGCCGCCTGCGGTGGGCGCTGGCCCTCGCGGCGGTCACGCTGGCGGCGGCGCTGCTGGCCTGGGGCCTGGACCTCTGGCGCTGGCGGATCGTGGGCTCCGGCTCCGGGGGCAAGGAGTGGCAGAGCCTGGCACGGCTGCTGCTGTGGTTTGGATGGCCCGCCTGGCCCCTGGCCCTGTGGACCCTGTGGCGCTGGCGCAAGCAGATCGTCAGCCGCCAGGGGCACCGGCACCTGCTGCTTCCGCTGTGGTTTGTGGCGGTATCCGTCGCCGCCACCGCCACCACCCAGCCCGCCGACCGGGCCTTGCTGCTGGGCCTGCCCGCCATGGCCGCGCTGGCGGCCTTCGCGCTGCCCACGCTGCGCCGCAGCGTGGGCGCCCTGATCGACTGGTTCACGCTGCTGTTCTTCACGGTATCGGCGTTGGCGATCTGGGTCATCTGGATCGCCATGCAGACGGGGTTTCCCGCCAAGCCCGCCGCCAATGTGGCCAAGCTGGCCCCCGGCTTCGTGCCGGAGTTCTCCGCGCTGGCCCTGGTCGTGGCCCTGGCGGCCACCGTGGGCTGGTGCAGCCTGGTCTGGTGGCGCGCTTCGCGCGACCGGGCCCCGATCTGGAAAAGCCTGGTGCTGCCCGCCGGCGGCGCGGCGCTGGGCTGGCTGCTGCTCATGACGCTGTGGCTGCCGCTTCTGGACTACGCCCGCAGTTACCGGCCCCAGGTTCGCAGCGTGATGGCGGCACTCGGGCCGGCACCGGGCTGCGTGCAGACTGTGGGATTGAACCGCGCCCAGGTGGCGGCACTGCAGTACCACGGCGGCCTTTCGCTCCAGCGGGCGGGACTGCAGGACGAGTGCGACTGGCTGGTGGCAGACATCGCGTCCTGGCCGCCTTCCGAGCGCATGGTCAACGCGGCGCGCTGGGAAGCCCGGGCCACCATTCCCCGCCCCACCGACAAGAACGACCACCTCCTGGTGTTTCGCCGCGCAGGGCCTGCGCGCTGATGTCCGAACTGTCGGGCATCTCGCGCCACGCGGTGACGGTGCTGGCGGGGCAGCTGGCCGTGATGGCCTTTGGTGTCACGGACACCATCGTTGCCGGGCGCCATGCGGAATCCTCGCTGGCCGCGCTGTCAGTGGGTTCGGCCATCTTCATCAGCGTGTATGTGGCGCTGATCGGGATTCTGCAGGCCCTGCTGCCGGTATGGGCTGAGCAGCGCGGCGCCCGGCAGACGGACGCCCTGGGCCGCTCCCTGCGGCAGGCGCTGTACCTGTGCGGGGCGGCATCGCTGCTGGGAATGGCCATCCTGCTGTCGCCGGGGCCCCTGCTGCGCTGGACCGAGGTGCCCCCCGCCCTGCGCACCGAGGTGGAGAGCTACCTGGCCGTGCTGGCCCTGGCGCTGCCACCCGCCCTGCTCTTTCGGATCTACAGTACCCTGAACCAGGCCCTGGGACGCCCCCAGCTGGTGACCTGGCTGCAGGTGGGATCGCTGCTCGTGAAGCTGCCCCTGTCGGTCTGGTTCACCTTCGGCGGCGGCGGGCTGCCCGCGCTGGGCGTGGTCGGATGCGCCTGGGCCACGCTGGTGGTCAACTGCAGCATGCTCGCGGTGGCGGTCTGGCTGCTGCGCACCCAGGATCTCTATGGGCCCCTGCGCATCTGGCGCCGCATGGAACCCCCTCACTGGCCCACCATCGCGGGCTTTGCCCGGCTGGGCATCCCGGCCGGGCTCGCGGTCATGGTCGAGGTGACCTCGTTCACGCTGATGGCCTTGTTCATCGCGCGCCAGGGCACCACGGCGTCGGCGGCCCACCAGATTGCGGCCAATGTGGCGGCCGTGCTCTACATGGTGCCGCTGTCGCTGGCGATCGCCACCAGCGCCCGCGTCAGCTACTGGCTGGGGGCGGGCGAACCTGCGCGGGCACGCCAGGTGGTTTTCATAGGTTTCAAGCTCTCAGCGCTTATCGGTATTGCGCTGGCAGCTATATTATTAATAGCAAAAGACCAGATTGGAGGCGTGTACTCCGGCAACACCGGCGTGGTGGCCCTGACGGGAGGGGTCATGGTGTGGGTGGCCGCCTACCACGCGGCCGATGCGCTGCAGACACTGTGCGTCTTCGTGCTGCGCTGCTACCGCATCACGGTGGCGCCGCTGGTGGTGTATTGCGTGCTGCTGTGGGGCGCCGGCCTGGGGGGCGGCTACCTGCTGGCCTATCGTGGCCTGGGGCCGTGGGCCGCTGAGCCATCGCCTACGCCTTTCTGGGCCGCGAGCGCAGCGGCGCTGGTCGCGACGGCCGCGCTGTTCCTGGCGATGCTCTGGCGTGCGGTCAATCCGGCAGCGAGAAAACACGCAACCGGTTCGCCGGGAAGGTGACCGCGAACACCGAGCCCTTGCCCAGGGTGCTGGAGATGTCCAGCGTGGCGCCGTGCCGCTGCAGCACATGCTTGACGATGGCCAGTCCCAGGCCCGTGCCGCCGGTCTCGCGGGAACGGCTGCGGTCCACGCGGTAAAAACGCTCCGTCAGGCGCGGCAGGTGTTCCGGCGCGATGCCCGGCCCCGTGTCCTGCACCGAGAAGACGGCACGGCCGTCCTCCTTGCGCTGCCAGGCCACCGTGATCGATCCGCCCGCGGGCGTGTAGCGCACGGCGTTGCTGATGAGGTTGGACAGCGCGCTCTGCAGCTCGGCGGGCACGCCCGCGATATCGCCTTCGGCACGCAGGCTGTCCACGGCCGGAAAAATCATCACATGCTGGCGCGGCTGGTTCTGCGTGAGCAGGGCGGACAATGCGCGGCCCTCTTCCTCGCACCGCTGCATCAGCGCCTGCACGGGCGTCCACTCCGCCATGCCGGGCGGCGGACTGCCCTCCAGGCGCGACAGGGTCAGCAGGTCCTGCACCACGCTTTGCATGCGCAGCGCCTGCTGCGCCATCATGCCCAGGTAGCGCGCTCGCTCATCGGCATTCAGCGGCAGGGTCTGCAGGGTCTCGACGAAACCGGCCAGCACCGTCAGGGGCGTGCGGATCTCATGGGACACATTGGCCACGAAGTCACGCCGCATGGCCTCGGCCTGCTCCAGCGCCGTGACATCGCGCGACAGCAGCAAGGTGCGCCCGTCCCCGTAGGGGTGCAGGTGCACCGAGATGCGCACGGGCCGCGAGGGCGTGCTGAAGCGCCCTTCCAGCACCACATCGTGGGTGAAGTCCTGGACGGCGAAGTAGGCCGTGAACTCGGGGTCGCGCACCAGGTTGCCGATCGATTGCATCACATCGCGCTGGGCATCAAAACCAAACTGGTTGGCCGCCATCTGGTTGCACCACTCGATCCGGCCCTGCGCATCCAGCAAGACCACGCCGTTGGGCGTGGCCTGCAGCGCCGCCAGGATTTCCTGCAGCCGGTCCTGGCTGTCGCGGATCTGCGCCTGCTGCCTGCGCAGAAGGCGCCGAGCGCGGTCCGCCGCCTCGCCCCAGATGCCGCGCATGGCAGGCACTTCCGCCAGGTCGCCCGTGCGCAGCCAGCGCAGCACGCGGGCACCGCGCAGCAGGTCCCATACAAACCAGGCCCAGCCCGCCAAGGCCGCGCCCAGGGCCGCGCCCCAGGGGCCGCCCTGCCACCATCCCAGGCCACCACCCGCCATCTGCCAGAGCAGGAAATACGAAATACGCCACAGCATGCGGTCAGCTCAGCCTTCTTATCAACGCCAGGGGCGCAACCCGTGCACCCCATCCAAACATCAGGCCTGCGCCATCACGCCTGCAACTGCACCTGCGGCTGGGCCGTGAGCCGGTAGCCTGCCCCGCGCACGGTTTCCACCATGACGGATGCGGCACCCAGCGCTTCACGCAGCCGCTTGACATGCACATCCACCGTGCGCTCCTCGATGAACACATGGTCGCCCCACACCTTGTCGAGCAGCTGCGAGCGGCTGTGCACGCGCTCGGCGTGTTTCATCAGGAAGTGCAGCAGCTTGAACTCGGTGGGGCCCACCTTGAGCGGCTGGCCCTGGAAGGTCACGCGGTAGGTGCCGGCATCCAGCACCAGCTCGCCGATGGTCACGCTGTCGCTGACCTGCTCGGGCGCACGGCGGCGCAGCACCGCGCGGATGCGAGCCAGCAGCTCCTGCGTGGAAAATGGCTTGGTGATGTAGTCGTCGGCACCGGCATCCAGCCCCGCCACCTTGTCGGGCTCGTCGCCACGGGCGGTGAGCATGAGGATGGGGATGGGCTTGGTACGGCTGTCGGCACGCCATTTGCGGGCCAGCGACAGGCCGCTTTGGCCCGGCAGCATCCAGTCCAGCAGGATGACATCCGGCAGCACGGCGTCGAGCTCGCGCTGGGCGGAGTCGCCGTCTTCCGCCCAGAAGGGCTGGAATCCGTTGTGGCGCAGATTGACGGCAATCAGCTCGGCAATCGCGGGTTCGTCCTCCACGATGAGGACGCGTGGGAGCTTTCTCATAGGTGTGCCAAAGCCCTTTCTTACAGCACGGCCGACTCGATCTCGTCGAGGGCAGTGTGGCGCACATCCTTGCCCTTGACCAGATAGATGATCAGCTCGGCCACGTTCTTGGAATGGTCACCGATGCGCTCGATGGCCTTGGCCAGGAACAACAGGTCCAGGCTGGGCGAGATGGTGCGCGGGTCTTCCATCATGTAGGTGATGAGCTTGCGCACGAAGCCGTCGAATTCCTTGTCGATGAGGTCATCCTCCTTGAGGATGGCCACGGCCGCCTTGACGTCCAGCCGCGCGAACGCGTCCAGCGTCTTGCGCAGCTGGCCCGAGGCCAGCTCGGCTGCCACGCGCAGGTCGCTCGACGGCAGCGAACGCGGGGCGCCGCCTTCGATGATGGAGCGCACCATGCGCGCCATCTTGTTGGCCTCGTCGCCCATGCGCTCGAGGTTGGCCGTGGCCTTGGAGAAGGCCAGCAGCAGGCGCAAATCGCGCGCGGTGGGCTGGCGGCGGGCGATGATGGAGGAGAGCTCCTGGTCGATCTCGACCTCCATCGCATTGATGCGGGTCTCCATCGAGGCCACGGTCTCCACGGCCTCCAGGCTGAACTGGGACAGCGCGTAGACCGCCTGCCGGATCTGCGATTCCACCAGCCCCCCCATCTCCATGACACGGGCGGACACGCTGTTGAGTTCGCTGTCGAACTGGGACGAAAGATGTTTATCGGGCATCTGCTGTCTCCTTAGCCGAAACGGCCGGTAATGTAGTCTTCGGTTTCCTTGCGCTCGGGCTTGAAGAAGATCTGTTCGGTGGCACCGAACTCGATCATTTCGCCGAGGTACATGTAGGCGGTGTAGTCGCTGCAGCGGGCGGCCTGCTGCATGTTGTGCGTCACGATGGCGATGGTGTAGTCGTGCTTGAGCTCGTCGATCAGCTCTTCGATCTTGGCGGTGGACAGCGGGTCCAGCGCCGAGGTGGGCTCGTCGAGCAGGAGCACCGAGGGCTTGACGGCCACGCTGCGCGCGATGCACAGGCGCTGCTGCTGGCCGCCGGACAGGGACAGGCCGCTCTGGTGCAGCTTGTCCTTCACCTCGGTCCACAGCGCCGCCTTGGACAGAGCCCATTCCACGCGGTCGTCCATCTCGCTCTTGCTCAGCGTCTCGTAGAGCTTCACGCCGAAGGCGATGTTGTCGTAGATGGACATGGGAAACGGCGTGGGCTTCTGGAACACCATGCCGATGCGCGCGCGCAGCAGGTTGATGTCCTGCTTGGGGTCCAGGATGTCCTGGCCGTAGAAGTTGATCGAGCCTTCCGCACGCTGGCCCGGGTACAGGCTGTACATGCGGTTGAGCGTGCGCAGCAGGGTGGACTTGCCGCAGCCCGAAGGGCCGATGAAGGCGGTGACCTTGTGTTCCGCGATGTTAAGACTGACATTGCGCAGCCCCTGGAACTTGCCGTAGAAGAAGCTCAGGTTGCGCAGTTCCAGCGCATTCTTGCTGGCGGTGGCGGTAGCGGTGGCGTTCATTGTCAATTCCTGAAAATGGAGGCGGTCTGTATCTGCAATGGGGAGGGCTGGCGTGGGGTCAGACGCGGTTCTTCTCGCGCAGGAAGACCCGTGCCACGACGTTGAGGATCAGCACCGACAGCGTGATGAGCAAGGCACCGCCCCAGGCCAGGCGCACCCAGTTCTCATAGGGGCTCAGGGCAAACTGGAAGATCACCACCGGCAGGTTGGCCATGGGGGCGCTCATGTTGGTGCTGAAGAACTGGTTGTTGAGCGCGGTGAACAGCAGGGGCGCCGTCTCGCCGCTGATGCGGGCCACCGCCAGCAGCAGGCCGGTCATCACGCCGCTGCGCGCGGCGCGCAGGGTGACCATGGTGGACACCTTCCAGCGCGGCGCGCCGAGCGCGAAGGCCGCTTCGCGCAGGCTGCCGGGCACCAGGCGCAGCATGTTCTCGGTGGTGCGCACCACCACGGGCACGGCGATCAGCGACAGCGCCAGGCTGCCAGCCCAGCCCGAGAAGTTGCCCACCGTTGCCACGGCGATCGCGTAGACGAAGAGCCCGAGCACAATGGACGGGGCCGACAGCATGATGTCGGTCACGAAACGGGTGAGTTCGGCCGTCTTGCTCTGGTCGCCGTATTCCGCCAGGTACACGCCCGCCAGAACACCGATCGGCGTCGATACCAGCACGGTGAAGCCCACCATCATGAGGCTGCCGACGATGGCGTTGGCCAGGCCGCCGCCCTCGGAGCCCGGTGCCGGCGTGGACTGGGTGAACATGTTCAGGTCCAGCGCGGCCAGGCCGTTGGCCAGCAGCACGCTCAGTATCCACAGCAGCACGAACAGGCCCAGCACCATCGCGCCCAGGGACAGGGTCAGGCCGACGGCGTTGGAGCGCTGGCGCTTTTTGTAGAGTTGTTGGTTGAATTCCATGGAGCTTGTCTCAAAGGAGGTTCATGGGCAGTGCGGCGCGGGCTCAGAGGCCCTTGGCCTTTTCGGCGCGCAGCATCATGATCTTGGCGGCCGACAGGACCACGAACGTGATCACGAACAGCAGGAAACCGAGGGCAAACAGCGTGGAGAGGTGGAAATCCGCCGCCTCGCCAAATTCATTGGCCAGCGTGGAGGCAATGGACGTCCCTGGCGAAAACAGCGAAGTGGGCATGCGGTTGGCATTGCCGATCACGAAGGTCACCGCCATGGTCTCGCCCAGGGCGCGGCCCAGGCCCAGCATGACGCCGCCGATCACGCCCTTTTGCGTATAGGGCAGCACGACGCGGCGCACCACCTCCCAGGTCGTGCAGCCCAGGCCGTAGGCCGACTCGCGCAGGATGGGCGGGACGATCTCGAACACATCGCGCATCACGGCCGCCACGAAGGGCAGCACCATGAACGCCAGCACGATGCCGGCGGCCAGGATGCCGAAACCGTTGGTGCTGCCGCCAAACAGGAAGCCCACCAGCGGCATCGAGCCCAGCAGCTTCTGCACCGGCATCTGGAAGTAGTCGGCAAACAGCGGGGCGAACACGAACAGGCCGAACATGCCGTAGATGATCGAAGGCACGGCCGCCAGCAGTTCCACCGCCGTGCCCAGCGGGCGCCGCAGCCAGACCGGGCAGGTTTCCGTGAGGAAAAGGGCGATGCCGAAAGCCAGGGGCACCGCGATCAGCAGCGCGATGCCGGCGCTCGCCAGGGTGCCGACGATGGCAATTGCGGCACCGAATTCTTCATTGATGATGTCCCATTCCACGCGCCAGATGAACTGGACTCCGAACTTGTGGAATGTCGGCCACGCGTAGACAAAAAGGGAAACGATGATGCCCAGCAGCGCCGCGAGCACCAGCAGCGACAGGCTTTGGGTCAGGCGATGGAAAAAGATGTCCTGCAGGCGCTGCCGCCTGGCAATCGATACCATGGACTCTGTGGGGGCATCCGTCGTCTTGACGGACACAGGTTGCGAACTCATGGTGGTTCCCACGCTCATGTTGACTCCCATCTGGCTTCTGGAGGCCCCACAAACCAGCACCCATCAGCCAGACCAGCCGGCCGATGGGGGGTATTCTGGGGCAACTGGCTTACTTCTTGATCTGCGACCAGACCTTGGAGCGGATCTCGGCGGTCAGGCTGTCGGGCAGCGGAACATAGTCCAGTTCCGTGGCCATGCCCTTGCCGTTCTTGAACGCCCACTCGAAGAACTTCAACACTTCGGCCGACTGCGCCTTGTCGGCGGGGTCCTTGTACATCAGGATGAAAGAAGCGGTGCTGACGGGCCAGCTGTCCGCGCCCTTGGCGTTGACCATCGAGATGCCCATGCCCGGCACGCTGAACCAGTCGGCGCTGGCGGCGGCGGCCGCAAAAGTCTTGTCGTCAGGGCTCACGTACTTGCCGTCTGCATTCTGCAGTTGCAGGAAGTTCATGTTGTTCTTCTTGACGTAGGCGTATTCCACATAGCCGACAGCGCCCTTCACGCGGGTCACGTTGGCGGCCACGCCTTCGTTGCCCTTGCCGCCCACGGACGAAGCGGCAGGCCACTTCACGGCCGCGCCCTTGCCCACGGAATCAGCCCACTCCTTGCTGACCGCCGACAGGTAGTCGGTCCAGTTGAAGGTGGTGCCCGAACCATCCGCGCGGTGTACCACGGTGATGTTCTGGTCGGGCAGGGTCTTGCCAGGATTCAGCGCGGCGAGCTTGGCATCATTCCACTTGGCGATCTTGCCCAGGAAGATGTCCGCCAGCACGGGGCCCGTCACGCGCAGTTCGCCGGGCTTGAAGCCGTCCAGGTTGATCACGGGCACCGTGCCGCCGATGATGGCGGGAAACTGCACCATGCCGTCCTTGTCCAGGTCGGCGCCGGACACGGGCGCATCGGTGGCGCCGAAAGCCACGGTCTTGGCGCGGATCTGGCGGATGCCGCCGGAGGATCCGATGGACTGGTAGTTCAGGCCCGTGCCCGTTTCCTTCTTGTAGGCCTCGGCCCACTTGGCGTACATGGGGAACGGAAAGGTCGCGCCTGCACCGGTGATGTCCGCCGCAAAGGCACTGCCCACAGCCATGGTGGCCAGTGCGACAGCGACGGTTTTGAGAAATGTGCGTTTCATTATTCAGTACCTTTTGGCTAGGGTTAACAGGAACAGCACGAACTCTAGGCCCCCAAGATGACAATTCGGTGACACAAGGCACCCCGTCGCACAGAGCCGCCACACGGTCATCCAGCGCCGCGCGCACCGTCATGAATCTGTCACACGGTCCACGGACACTGGGCGGCTCGCGATCAGCACCCGCCTCCATGAGGGAGACGACGGGTGCCGCACCGATGCACCTGACGCTCGCGGTACGATGCCGAACGAAGCTCCCACCAGAAATACATGCAGAACGGCACACGCCTCGCCGCGGTCGACCTCGGCTCCAATAGTTTTCGCCTTGAAATCGGGCGCTATGAGTTCGGACATATCCAGCGGGTGGAATACCTCAAGGAAACCGTGCGCCAGGGCAACGGCCTCGACGAAGACCGCAATCTGACGCGCGACGCCATGGAGCGTGGCTGGGCCTGCCTGGCACGATTCGGAGAGCGGCTGGCGGGGTTTCCCCGTGCCCAGGTCCGTGCCGTGGCGACCCAGACGCTGCGCGAGGCACGCAATCGGGACGAGTTCCTGTCACGCGGCAGCGAGGTGCTGGGCTATCCGATCGATGTGGTGTCGGGCCCGGAAGAAGCACGGCTGATCTACCAGGGGGTGGCCCGCCTGCTGCCGCAATCCGACGAGCGCCGCCTGGTCGTGGACATCGGAGGGCGTTCCACGGAGCTCATCCTGGGCCAGCAGTTCACACCCTACTCCGTGGCCTCGTACCGCGTGGGCAGCGTGGCCTGGTCGCAGCGCTACTTCGCCAACGGCGAATTCACGGCCCAGGCGTTCCTGGCCGCCGAGATCGCGGCCAAGGCCGTGCTGGACGAAGCGCTGGAAACCTTCCGCCCCGAGACCTGGGACGTGTCTTACGGCTCCTCCGGCACCGCGGGCGCCGTGGGTGACATCCTGGCCGCCGCCGGCGGCCCGCAGGGCCTCATCACGCGGGACGGGCTGGGCTGGCTGCACGAGCGCCTGCTGCGCGCCCAGTCTGCCGACCGCGTGCGCCTGGAAGGGCTGAAGGAAGAGCGGCGCGCCGTCATCGGCGGGGGAATCAGCGTGCTGCGCGCCGTCTTCGACCTGCTGGACATCGAGCACATGCAGGTGGCACAGGGCGCCTTGCGCCAGGGCGCCCTCTACGACCTGCTGGACAGGGAGCAACCCGGCACCGACCTGCGTACCACCACCGTCAATGGACTCATGCAGCGGTTTGGCGTGGACATGGAGCACGCGGAACGGGTGGCGCGCACCGCGTGTGCCCTGTTCGAGCAGGCCACGCCCGGCGACAGCGAGCGAGCGTCGCGCAAGCTTGACTGGGCGGCGCGGCTGCACGAGATCGGCTGCCGCATATCCCACAGCGACTACCACCGCCACGGCGCCTACATCCTGGACAACACCGATGCCGCCGGGTTTGCCGTTCCCGAGCTGCATCGCCTGGGCGTGCTGGTGCAGGGACAGCGCGGCAAGGTGCGCAAGCTCGGCGCGGACCTGCAAGATCCTGTCTTCGTGCTGCAGCTGCTGAGCCTGCGCCTGTCCGTGGCGCTGTGCCATGCGCGCCGCGATCCGGACACGGCAGGCCTCTCATTGCAAGCCGAGGGGCCGCGTTTTCTCCTGCGCGCCCGCCCCGGCTGGGCTGCGGCCTTTCCGCAGTCTGCGCACCTTCTTCGCGAGGAAGTCCAGGCCTGGCAGAAGACGCCCTGGGAACTGGTGGTTGACCTTCCCTGAGCATTGGCAATAAACTATATAAACTGTTTATACCGTTTATTTATTGACCCACTGCCTTCATCATGACCACCACCAGCGCCACACCACCCGCCCCGTCCGCCCCCGCAGCCACAGCCACAGCCACAGCCACAGCGCCCGCAAAACCTGCCAAGCCCTCTGCCGCGGTGGCCGCCAAATCACCCGCCAAGGCAGCGGCTCCCGCCAAGCAGGCCAGGAAAGCGGGCGCGAAGCCCGCTGCTGCCGCCCCCAAGGCGAAAGGGGCCAGCTCCAAGAAGGCTGCGGCCGCGCCCCAGCCCGCCAAAGCAAAAGCACCCACGCCGCAGCCGGCGCCGGACACCAAGGCCAAGAAGCCCAAGCTGGTGCGTGACAGCTTTACCATCCCGAAGGATGAATACGCCGTCATCGAGACACTGAAGCAGCGCTCTGCGGCGCTCGCGCAGCCCGTGAAGAAGAGCGAGCTGTTGCGCGCCGGCCTGAAGGTGCTGGCGGCGATGTCCGACAGCGCACTGCGCACCGCAGTGCAGGCCGTGCCGTCCATCAAGACGGGACGCCCCAAGGCCCAAGCGGCCGCAGCCCCCGTCGCCACGGCCGCACCGGCCGCCAGGACCGCCGCCAAGGCCACGCGCAAGTGAGCCGGTCTGCGCCGGGGACGGCCCCCTGGCGCAACCGGTATCAAACAAACTCGGGCGACTGAACGGCGATCAGCAATGTCTGGCTTTGGTCCAGCCGCTGCCGCTGCCTCAGCCACCAGACCGAGCCCTTGCGCACGGCGCATTCCGAAGCCTGCAGTCCCATCAGCTGGGCGATGGTCTGCCCCAGCATGGGCTGGTGGCCCACGATCAGCACCGTGCCCTTGGCGCGCGGCCACTGTGCGAGGTCCAGCAGTTCCTGCGGCGTCCCGCCCGGCAGCAGCTCGGCCCGCATCTTGAACTTGCGCCCCAGGGCGCTGGCCGTCTGCTCGGTGCGCCGCGAGGGGCTGGCCAGCACGCGCAGGCCCTCGGGCAGCTGCCGGTCCAGCCATGCAGCCATGCGCGCTGCCTGCTTTTCGCCCCGCGGCGTCAAGGCCCGCGCCAGGTCATCACCCCCCTCAGCGGCTTCTTCCGCCTCCGCATGTCGCCACAGGATGAGATCCATCATGCTGTCCCTTGGTCGAGTTGCGCCGGGGAAGGGGCCGGTCCGTAGCGGACCATCAGGGCGTCCTGGGCGCCCACTCCGTCCTCGGGGCGGGGTGCCCGGTCATAGCCTCCCTGCGCATTCAGCGTCCATGCGTCCCGGTCATCGTGCAGGTAGGCCACCAGGCATTCGTCAACGATCTGCTGCCGCAGGCGCGGGTCCGTCACGGGCCAGGCCAGTTCCACGCGCCGCATCATGTTGCGGTTCATCCAGTCGGCACTGGAAAGGTACAGGTCCTCGTCGCTGCCGCAGCGGAAGTAGAAGACCCGCGTGTGCTCGAGGAAGCGGCCGATCACCGAGCGCACCCGGATGTTGTCGGTCACCCCGGGCACCTGGGCCGCGAGCATGCAGGCCCCGCGCACGATGAGGTCGATGCGCGCTCCGCGCTGGGCGGCCAGAATCAGCGCGCGCATCAAGGCTTCATCGGTCAGGGCATTCATCTTGGCCACGATGCGCGCATCCTCTCCCCGGCTCGCGGCCTGCCCCACCTGCTCGATCTTCTCCAGCATGCGCCGGTGCAGATGGAACGGCGCCAGCATCAGCTTGCGCAGCTTGGGCGGGCGGTTCTGGCTCGCGAGGTGGTTGAACACCCCGTCCATGTCCGCCGTGGTTTCCTCGTCGGCAGTGAGATAGCTCAGATCGGTATAGAGCCGTGCCGTGCGCACGTTGTAGTTGCCGGTGGACAGGTGCCCGTACCGCCGCAGCTGGCGCCCTTCCCTGCGCGTGACCAGCAGCATCTTGGCATGTGTCTTGAGCCCCACCACGCCATACACCACCTGCGCGCCAATCGACTCCAGCGCCTCGGCCCAGTTGATGTTGGCTTCCTCGTCAAAGCGGGCCTTGAGTTCCACGACCGCCATGACCTCCTTGCCCCGGCGCACGGCCTCGGTCAGCAGGTCCATGAGTTCGGAATCGCCACCGGTGCGGTAGATCGTCTGCTTGATGACGAGGACGTCGGGATCGTTGACGGCCTCGCGCAGGAAAGCGAGCAGTCCGTCGAAGCTCTCGAACGGCTGGTGGATGAGCACGTCGCGCTGGCGCAGCTGCTCCATGATGGACACTCCGGCCTGCAATTGCCGTGGCCAGGCGGAATTCCAGGTCGGAAACAGCAGGGCGGGTGCATCCACCAGGTCCACCAGCTGGGTCAGGCGCACCAGGTTCACGGGCCCGGGTACCCGGTACAAGGCGGCGGGGGGCAAGGCAAACTGCGCCAGCAAAAAGTCGGACAGGAATTGCGAACATCCCGCGGACACTTCCAGCCGGACGGCCTGCCCATAGTGCCTGTGCTGCAAGCCCTGGCGCAGGGCTGTCCGCAGATTGCGCACATCCTCCTCATCCAGCGCGAGGTCGGAATGGCGCGTCACCCGGAATTGCGAGAACTCCGTCACCTCGCGCCCCGGAAAGAGCTCGTCCAGGTGTGCCCGCACGATGCTGGAAAGGCTCACGAAAAGCGCTTCCGAGGGTGCCACGCGGGCAGGCATGCGAATCAGCCTGGGCAGGGCCCTGGGAACCTTGACGATGGCGATCTCGTTCTCTCGCCCGAATGCATCGTGCCCCTTCAGGCGCACGATGAAGTTCAGGGACTTGTTGGCCACCTGGGGAAAGGGGTGCGCGGGGTCCAGCCCCACCGGGATCAGCAGCGGCCGCACCTCGCCCACGAAATACTCGTGGACCCAGCGCTTCTGGGCGGGCGAACGCTCCCCATGCCCCACGATCCGGATGCCATGGGCGGCAAACGCAGGCACCAGGGACTCGTTGTACAGCGTGTACTGCCGGTCCACCAGCCCGTGCACCTTGGCGGCCACTGCTTCGAAGGATGCCGTCGAATAAAGGCCCTGGGTCTCGCCTTTCTGGGCCGCGGTGATGTGCGGCGCGGCACGCACTTCAAAAAACTCGTCCAGGTTGGACGACACGATGCACAGGTAGCGCAGCCGCTCCAGCAGCGGCACATCCGTTCTCACGGCCCAGTCGAACACCCGTTCGTTGAACGCGAGGATGCTGTGGTCCCTGTCCAGGAACATGTGGGGCGGCGCCGCAGTGGGCGCGGCTGCCGGTGCGTGGCCCACGCCGCCGTCGCGTGGCGCCGGCGTGGCATCGGGACTGTCACACGACAGGGCAACAGCGTCATCGGGGGGCAAGGGCAACATGGATACGCAAGCGCGGCGAGTGCAGGATGGCTGCAGTATTTAACGCCCAGATGACAAAGATGTGACAGGCTCCGTGACAGTCACACGCGCCACGCCCTGTGTCCGGGCAGGAACCAGGTACTGCTCGAACAGCCGCGCGGCGTGGGCCCATGTGAAATCGAGCGCACGCGCCCGGGCGTCGGAGCGGGCAATCGCCAGCGCCTCCTGGCTTGCAGTCAGCAAATCGTCATGCAGCACGCCCCCCCGTGCCGGCTGGCCAGGATGTGCACCCAGCACTTCCATCGGCCCGTCCACGGGGAAAGCGGCCACCGGCGTTCCGCAGGCCATGGCCTCGAGCATGACCAGCCCGAAGGTTTCAGAACGGCTGGGAAACACAAAAACATCCGCCGCCGCATACACCTGGGCCAGTGCCGGGCGGTCCAGGATGCCCAGCCAGCGGACCTGCGGGTACCTGGCCTTCAGGCGCGCCTCCAGCGGGCCGACACCACACACCACCTTGGAGCCGGGCATGTCCAGCCGGAGGAAGGCCTCGATGTTCTTTTCGTACGAGATCCGTCCCACGTACAAGGCCACGGGATGGGCCAGGGCCCCCATGAGCGGGCTGGGGGTGGTGGCGCCGTGGAACGCGAAAGCCTGCGTGTCAACGCCATGGGTCCACAGGCGCAGGTTGCGAAATCCCCGGTGCTCCAGCATCTGCAGGACGCCGTGCGTCGGCACCATCACGCCCGATGACGGGCGATGGAAATGACGGAACAGCGCGTACCCCCATCCAAGCGGCACCCGCAAGGCCGCATTCAGTATTTCCGGGAAACGGGTATGGAATGCCGTGGTGAATGCCAGGCCCTTGCGCAGGCAGTAGCGGCGCCCCGCCCAGCCCAGCGGTCCTTCGGTGGCCAGGTGGATGGCGTCGGGCTCCATCGCGTCCAGCATCCCTGCCACGCGCTGCGCGGGCCGCACGGCCAGATCGATCCCTGCATAGCCAGGGCACGGGCGCGTTGCGAACTGGCCGGGATGCAGCACCTGGACCGCGTGCCCGGCGGCTTCCAGCTCCCGCACCAGCTCCAGCAGCGTGGTGACGACCCCGTTGACCTGGGGAAGCCAGGCATCCGTCAGCAAGGCGATTTTCATAGGGCAACGGCGGCCTCGGTCCGCGATGTGTCGGCGAAGGGAGAAGCGGGCCACTGGAGCAGTTCCAGCCGGCCGTCCAGGTGTTCGACCAGCGCGGTGTGGCTTTCCACCCAGTCGCCGTCATTGCAATACAGGGTTCCGCCGATCTCCCGCATCTCCGCGCGGTGGATATGGCCGCACACCACGCCGTCATGTCCCCTGCGGCGCGCCTCGGCGGCCACGGCCACTTCAAAGTCGGTCACGTAGTTGAGCGCCTTCTTGACCTTGCCCTTCAGGTAGGCCGACAGCGACCAGTAGGGCAGCCCCATGCGGGCGCGCAAGGTGTTGAGGTGCCGGTTGAGCCGCAGCGTGAACTCATACAGGTTGTCCCCCAGGTAGGCCAGCCACTTGGCGCACTGGATCACTCCGTCAAAGTGGTCTCCGTGCGTGACCCACAGGCTGCGGCCGTCCGCCGTGGTGTGCACCGCCTCGGCCAGCACTTCGATGCCGCCGAACGAGTGGCCGACAAAGGCGCGTGCAAACTCGTCATGGTTGCCAGGCACGAAGACCACCCGGCATCCCTTGCGCGCGCGCCGCAGGAGTTTTTGCACGACATCGTTGTGGGCCTGGGGCCAGAACCACTTGCGGCGCAGCTGCCAGCCGTCGACGATGTCGCCCACGAGGTAGAGGTGGTCGCTGGGGTGGTGCTTGAGAAAGTCCAGCAGCGCGACCGCCTGGCACCCCGGAGTGCCCAGGTGCAAATCCGAAATGAAGACCGCGCGGTACCGGCGATGACCCGCCGCGAAGGCATGTGCGTCGTCGGCCATGTCCTCGTGGCCCACGGACGGTTCCATCCAGGGGCCCAGGGCATCGAACGCGGTGCGCATCAGGCCCCCAGGAAATGCTTGCGGTAGCGGGGGTGCAGGTCCGCCAGGCGCATCAGCATCGGCAGGTCCGCGGTGTTGAAGTCCGGGTCCCAGGCTGGAGCGCCCAGCACGCGCGCGCCCAAGCGCAGGTAGCCCTTGATGAGCGCCGGGGGCTCCACCGTGATCGAACCGTCCAGCTGCTCGACGGGCAGCGGCAGCCGGGGAAGCACGTGGTATTCGATGGGGGCCAGGTGTGTCTTGCGCACCTGCTGCCAGATGCTCGCGGCCGCGTCGCCGCTGACGACGCCGTTGTGCAGCATGGGGATGCTGGCGCAGCCGATCATCGTGTCGAGCTGGTTGCGCACCATGAAGTCCGCCAGCGCGCTCCACAACGCCATGATCACGCCGCCGTGGCGGTGGTCGGGGTGCACGCAGCTGCGGCCCAGCTCCACCATGCGCGCGCGCAGGGAGCGCAGCCGCGTCAGGTCGAACTCGGTGTCGCTGTAGGTGCCGCCGACGCGCCGGGCCTGTGCGGGAGTGAGCACGCGGTAAGTCCCAATGACTTGCTGGCTCTGGGCGTCGCGCACCAGCAGGTGCTCGCAATAGTCGTCGAACAGGTCCACGTCGTGGCCGGGGATGGGGGTCGTCAATCGAGCGCCCATCTCCGCCGCGAACACATCGAACCGCAACCGCTGCGCCTGGCGCACCTCATCTTCATGCCGCGCCCATGCCACCTCGATGGCCCCCCGCGCCGCCACCGGCTGCAGGGCGCCGGGCATGGCAGCCGTGCCGCGAAGCGGCCGCTGGGGAACGATTTCGGCGGACAGGGGCGGCGTCAAGGTGGGCAGCTCATTCATGGTGCAACATCTCCTTGTGTCAGGACGGGTTCGGCTGGAGGCCCCAACCATGGGCTGGGAACCGTTTCCCCTGGGCACGAGTGTGAAATTGCCGCGTGACGCCGCCATGTCGGCCGCATGTCAATCCCATGACAGCGGATCGCCGCGCAGAACCCCGCATCGGCTCCAACGGGCCTGCATAATTGGTTCAGGAAACCGCACCGTGCACGCATCCGCCCCCACCCGCTCCCGAAGCCCTCTTGCGGGCTCGCTGGTCGTGTTTGTTCTGGCGGCGGCCTGTGCCGGGGTGGTGGTGTGGGCCCTTGAGCGCCAGGAGCGCGCCCAGCACCGCACGCAGGTGACGGACATGGCGGGTGACCACGTCCAGGCGCTGCAACGCGCCATCGAGCTGGCCCTGTCGGCCAACAACACCCTGGTGGCGCTGGTGCGCCAGGGCCGGGGAGAGGTGACGCAGTTCGAGGAGATCGGCACGCAGATGCTGCCCTTCTACCCGGGCATCACGGCCATGGGCCTCTCTCCCGGGGGGGTGGTCAAACAGGTCGTGCCGCGCCAGGGCAACGAGAACTCCATCGGTTTCGACCAGCTCAACGACCCTCGGCAGGGCCCCGAATCCGCCAGGGCCCGGGAGTCGGGCCGGCTGACCCTGGCCGGCCCCATGGAGCTGGTGCAAGGCGGCCTGGGCGTGGTGGGGCGCCAGCCCGTCTACCTCGACGATGCCCAAGGGCACCGCGCCTTCTGGGGGTTCACCTACGTCACCATCCGCCTGCCCGAAGTGCTGGCCGCCGCGCGCCTGCCGCAGCTGACGCTGCGCGGCTACCACTACCGGCTGTGGCGCGTCCGGCCCGACACGGGCGAGGAACAGACCATTGCCGCATCCGACCCGCCCCCGGGCGCGGACGCGGTGGGCCGGTCGCTGACCCTGCCCAACGGGCAATGGACCCTGAGCCTGGTCCCCATCAAGGGCTGGGGCGACCCGGCCGTGCTGCTCATGCGCTGCGCGGTGGGCCTGCTGTTTGCCTTGATGATGACCTACCTGGCCCGGCTTCTTTTCGAGCTGAAGGCCCACGAGCGCGGGCTGGCCTATCAGGTGGCCCAGCGCACCTCGGAAATCCAGGCCACCCAGCAGCAGCTGCACGCCACCATCGACGCCATCCCGGACCCTCTCTTCGAACTCGACCAGGACGGGTTCTATTGCAGCGTGCACAGCCAGCGCGCCGAATTGCTCATGGGCCCCGCCGAAACGCTGGTGGGACGCAACGTGACCGAGGTGCTGCCAGCGCTGGCGGCCCTGTCGGTGCTGGACGTGCTGAGCGATGCCCAGGCGCAGGGCTGGTCCTCCGGGCGGCAGATCATGCTCGACCTGCCCGGGGTGGGCACCACGTGGTTTGAGCTGTCCGCCGCGCGCAAGGCCACGTCCGCGGGCGCGAAGCCACGGTTCATCCTGCTGTCGCGCGACATCACGGAGCGCAAGCGGTCCCAGGAGCAACTGCAGCTGACCGCCCAGGTGTTCGACCAGAGCAGCGAAGCCATCGTGATCGCCGACGCGGCCCATACGATCGTGCGCATCAACCGGGCTTTCACGCGGATCACGGGGTACACGGAAGCCGAGGCCGTGGGGCAGTCCGTGCGCCTGCTCACGGTCGCCCGACCGGCAGACAACGCCAGCGCCGACGCCGTGTACGCACGGCTGTCCCAGGACGGCCACTGGGAGGGCGAGGCCTGCGGCCGCCGCAAGGATGGGTCCACCTACCCCCAGTGGCTGTCGGTCAGCAGCGTGCGCGATGGCAATGGCGTCGCCACGCACTCCATCACGCTGTTTCGCGACATCACGCAGCAGCGCGAGGCCCAGGACCGCATCCAGCGCCTGGCGCATTTCGACCCGCTCACGAACCTTCCCAACCGCGCGCTGCTGGCCGAGCGCGCGCAGCACCTCATTGCCAACGAGCAGGCGCGAGGCGGCACCCTGGCCATGCTGTTCCTGGACCTGGACCACTTCAAGAACGTCAACGATTCGCTGGGCCACCGCATTGGAGACATCCTGCTCGTGGCGGTGGCGCAGCGCCTTCAGTCCCTGCTGCGGCCTCAGGACACCGTCTCGCGCCTGGGGGGCGATGAATTTCTGCTGCTGCTGCCCGCCACCTCGGCACCCTCCGCGGCCGACATGGCAACCCGGCTGCTCGCGGCCATCGCCCAGCCGTTTCAGGTGGACCCGTACGAACTCACCACCACCTTGTCGGTGGGCATCGCGATGTATCCCGCCGATGGCGACTCGTTCGACACGCTGTACCAGCGGGCCGATGCCGCCATGTACCGTGCCAAGCAGAACGGACGCAACCGATACGGTTTCTTCACCGCCGACCTCGAGGCGCGCACGGCGCGCGCCCTGCTGATCGAGAACGCCCTGCGCCGCGCGCTGGAGCGCAACCAGTTCGAACTGCACTACCAGCCCCAGGTCTCGCTCACCGCGCGCCAGGTGGTGGGGGCCGAGGCACTGCTGCGCTGGCGCCATCCCGAGCTGGGCATGGTGTCGCCGGCCGAGTTCATTCCGGTGGCCGAAAGCAGCGGCATGATCGTGGCGATCGGGGAATGGGTGATCCACACCGCGGTGAAGGACGCCAAACGCTGGCTGGATCTGCAGCTGCCCTTGCGGGCGGTGTCCGTGAACGTCTCCGCCGTCCAGTTCAGGCATCCCCAGCTGCCCGAGATGGTCACGCGCTGCCTGGAACAGGCAGGCCTGCCCGCGCGCCGGCTGGAGCTGGAGCTGACCGAGGGCGCGGCGGTGGACGACCCCGCCGCCGCGCTCGCCATGATGGACCAGCTTCACGACCGCGGCGTGCGCCTGTCCATGGACGACTTCGGCACCGGATATTCCTCGTTGAGCTACCTCAAGCGGTTCCAGATCTACAAGCTCAAGATCGACCAGTCGTTCGTGCGCGATCTGGAAGACGATGCCAATGACCGGGCCATCGTGAGCGCCATCATCCGCATGGCGCAGGCCCTGGGCATGCAGACCACGGCGGAGGGGGTGGAAACCGACGGCCAGGTCGAGTTCCTGCAGGCCCAGGGCTGCGACGAGGGCCAGGGGTTCTACTTCAGCCGCCCCCTGCCCGCGCCGGAGTTCGAGGCGTACCTGCGCGCTCAGCGGGACCACTGAAGCCGACCCGACCCTGCACGGGAAAGGGCCGGACGCCCCGCCGAAAGGCTTGTAAGGGAGCGCTGCTACACTTTGGTACAAATTACCAAGGCCGCCTGGCCCTCCCGCCCGTACCGGTTTCCATGTCTGCGCCGTACAGCTCTCCAGAATTGCAGCGTCCTGGAGTTGCCACCGACACCCCCCTGCAACGCGCGCTGCGCGAACAGCAAACCCTGCTCGACAGTGCGGGCGTGGGCATTGTTTTCCTGCGCCAGCGCAGCGTGGTGCGCTGCAACCAGCGGTACGCCGAGATCTTCGGCTACGCCAGCGCCGAAGGGCTGGTGGGCCTCAACACCGAGGCGTTCTACCCTTCGCGCGATGCCTTTCGCGATCTGGGCCGCACCGCCTACCCGGTGCTCGCCCAGGGCCAGGCCTTCCGCGTGGAGCGCCAATTGCGCCGGCGCGACGGCTCCTTGTTCTGGGGCAGCCTGACGGGGCGGCTCATCAATCCGCACGACACGACCGAAGGCTCCATCTGGATCCTGGACGATATCGACGAGCAACGGCGCGCGCAGGCCGCGCTGGGCGCCGCGGTCCGCGAAAAACAGCTGCTGTTCGACAGCGCCATGGTGGGCATCGTGTTCCTGCGCGACCGGCGCCTGACCCGGTGCAACCACCACTTCGAGCAGATGCTGGGCTACCAGCCGGGGGAACTGGCGGGCAGCCCGTCGCGCCGCTGGTATGCCAGCGACGCCGCGTGGGAAGAAGTCGGCCGCCGGTGCTATCCGCAGCTGGCCGCCGGCCATTCGTACGAAGGCGAGCTGGAACTGTGCCGCAAGGACGGCACCCCCGTGATCTGCGAGGTGCGCAGCAAATCCATAGATCCCGCCGATCCATCGCAGGGCTCCATCTGGATCACCATGGACATCACGGAGCGAAAGCAGGCACAGGCCGTCCTGGCCAGCACGCACGAGGACCTGGAACGGCAGGTGCAGGACCGCACCCGCGAACTGCGCGAGACCGTGGACAACCTGCACCGCGAGATCAACGACCGCAAGGCCGACCAGGAGCGCATCTACTGGCTCGCCCACTATGACGCCCTCACGGGCCTGCCCAACCGCGCCCTGCTGTCCGAGCGCGCGCAGCAGGCCATCCGCGTGGCCCAGGAGGGCAACACGCCCCTGGCCCTGATCTTCCTGGACCTGGATCACTTCAAGCACGTGAACGACTCGCTGGGCCACCGGGTGGGCGATGCGCTGCTGGTGGAGATCGCCAAGCGGCTGCGCGCCGTGGTGCGCGACAAGGACACGGTGTCGCGCCTGGGTGGCGACGAGTTCATCCTGCTGCTGCCCGGCGCCAATGCGCACGGCGCGGCCCGCGTGGCCGGCAAGCTGCAGGAGGCCTCGCGCCAGCACTACCAGATCGACCACCATGAACTGACCATGGCCCCGTCCATGGGCATCGCGCTGTTCCCCCAGGACGGCAAGGACTTCGACACCCTGACGCAGTCGGCCGACGTGGCCATGTACCGCGCCAAGCTCGACGGGCGCAACACATTCAAGTTCTTCACCCCGGAAATGCAGGCGCAGTCGGTGCGCGCGCTGCAGCTCGAAAACGCCCTGCGCCGGGCGCTGGAGCGCAACCAGTTCCACTTGCACTACCAGCCGCAGATGAGCCTGACCACCGGGGCCGTGCGCAGCGTGGAAGCCCTGCTGCGCTGGCAGCACCCGCAGCTCGGTGGGGTGTCGCCCGCCGAATTCATTCCCATTGCAGAAGACAGCGGGCAGATCCTGCAGATCGGCGAATGGGTGCTGCGCACCGCGCTCTCGCAGCTCAAGACCTGGCGGGCCTGCGGGTTCCCGGGCCTGACGATGGCCGTGAACCTCTCGGCCATCCAGTTCCGCCAGCCCCAGCTGCCCGAACTGGTAAGCCGCATGCTGGCCGAATTCGACCTGCCGCCGGATTGCCTGGAGCTGGAGCTGACCGAAGGCGTGGCCGTGGACGACCCGCATGCCGCGGTGGCCACCATGGACCAGCTGCACGCGCGCGGCGTGCGCATGTCGATGGATGACTTCGGCACCGGCTATTCATCGCTGAGCCAGCTCAAGCGATTTCAGATCTTCAAGCTCAAGATCGACCAGTCGTTCGTGCGCGACCTGGGCAACGACAACAACGACCGCGCCATCGTGAGCGCCATCATCCGCATGGCGCAGGCGCTGGGCATGCGCACCACGGCCGAAGGCGTGGAGACCGAAGGCCAGCTGACCTTCCTGCGCGAGCAGGGGTGCGACGAGGCGCAGGGCTACCACTTCAGCATGCCGCTGTCGGCACCGGAGCTGGAAGCCTTCATGCGGCGGCAGCTGCATTGAGCCGGCCGGCCGGCAGCACGATCGTGCCGCGGCCCGGGCCCGCCGGACCGGCTCTCACAGACCCGCCCGGGCAACAGGCCTCCACACGGGGAAATATTGAATAAAATCAGCCCCTGACGCTTTATGGATAAGCGCGAAAAGCTATAAATATAATAGCAAATGCACTGTGTTGCATTGCACTGCCGCGATGCCCGAGCTGTCCGCACCGCGCGCAGATCCCTCCAGGCAACGTTCAGCGGATCGGAAAGGCGTACATCAGGCCCTGCCTGTTCCACAGGTTGTTGAGGCCGCGCGGCAGCGCCAGCGCCGACTTCTGCCCGACGTTGCGCTCGAAGATCTCGCCATAGTTGCCGGTGGTCCTGACGGCGCGCAGCAGCCAGTCGCGGTCCAGGCCGAGCAGCTTTCCGGTGTCTTCCGAGGTCCCCAGCATGCGCTGCACCGCCGGGTGGCTGCTGCTGGTTTTCAGCTGGTCCGCGTTGGCCTGTGTCACGCCCTGCTCTTCGGCTTCGATGAGGCCGTAGATCACCCACTTGACCACCGCGAACCACTCGTCGTCCCCCCGCCGCACCATGGGGCCCAGAGGCTCCTTGGAGATGAGCTCGGGCAGGATGGTGTGCGTTGCCGCGCCTTGCGGAACGCCGCTGCGCAGGGATGCCAGGCCCGAGGCATCGGTGGTGAACGCGGAGCAGCGCCCCGACAGGTAGGCCGACGTTGCCGCGTCCACCTTCTCGAACATCACGGGCTTGATGTCGAGGTCGTGGGCACGGGAGTAGTCGGCCAGGTTCTTTTCCGTCGTGGTGCCTGACTGCACGCACACGGTCTGCCCCTTGAGCTGGCGGAGGTTCTTGATCTTGCTCCTGGCCGGCACGATGAAGCCCTGGCCGTCGTAGTAGGTCACGGCCGTCTGGTGCAGGCCCAGCGATGCGTCGCGCGCGAGCGAGAACGTGGTGTTGCGCGAAAGCACGTCCACCTCGCCGGATTGCAGCGCGGTGAAGCGCTGCGGCACGTCCAGCGGCACGTACTTGACCTTCTGGCCGTCGCCCAGCACCGCGGCCGCAAGCGCCCGGCAGATGTCGACGTCCAGGCCCGACCACCGGCCACTGGAGTCCGCGATCGCAAACCCGGCCAGCCCGGTGTTGACGCCGCACACCACTTGTCCGCGCGCCCGGATGCCGTCAAGCGTCTTGCCCGCATGGGCAGCGGGCGCCGCGAGCAACGCCGCCAATGCGGTGGCGCCCACCGCGGCGATCTGGCCCAGAGATGTCTTCATACGGTCTTGTCTCCCGGAAAATGATTCAGAGTACCGCGGGTGGCACAGGCCCTGCCCCGTCCAGCATCTTCTGCAGAAACTGCGCCTGTCCCATGCTGGGGTCCAGCGTGTAGGCGGCGAAGCCTTCCCGTTCGTACGCGCGCAGGGCGCTGCGGTTGCCCGAAAGCACTTCCAGCGTGAGCTTGCAGGCACCCCGCTCGCGCGCCAGCGCCTCCACCGACTGCAGCATGCGCTGGGCAATGCGGTGGCCGCGCCAGCCGGAGGCCACCACCACGTCATGCACGTTGACCAGGGGACGGCAGGCAAAGGTCGAAAAGCCCTCCAGGCAATTGACCAGCCCCACGGGCACCTCGCCGTGCGGCGCCGCGGCGTCGGCCGCCCATGCGATCACGCTGAAAGCCTGGGGCCTGCGCCGCAAGGCTTCGGGCAGGCCGCGCAGGACCTCGGCGCTGAGCGGCACGCCTCCCCCCGCCACGTCCTTCGCATAGCTGTCGAGCAGTTCGACCAACGCCCGGGCTTGGCGGGCATCGCCATAGTCCACGCGCCGGACGGTGATGGGAGTGAGAGCATCGGTGGTGGTGGAAGGCATCAGCAACGGTTCCAGGCTGGCGGCAAAGACAGCAGCGTAGCCGATCACACGGCGCGCCCCACGGTGGCGACGGCGCGCGGCGCCACCATCAGCCGGCACGGGCCGCGTCGGCCAGCTTCTGCGCACACGCGCTGGCCTGCTGCGCATCGCGCGCCTCGACCATCACGCGCAGCAGCGGTTCGGTGCCGCTCGCGCGGATCAGCACCCGGCCCGTGGCGCCCAGCTCCTGCTCCACGGCGCGGGTGGTCTCCTCCAGGCGGCGGTTGGACTTCCAGTCCTGCCCGGGCGCCAGGCGCACATTGAGCAGCACCTGGGGGTAGAGCGTGATGTCCGCCAGCAGTTGCGCCAGCGTGCGCCCGCTGCGCACGCTGGCCTGCAGCACCTGCAGCGCGCTCACCAGGCCGTCGCCGGTGGTGTGGCGGTCCAGCGCGAGCAGGTGGCCTGACCCCTCGCCGCCCAGCACCCACTGGTGCCGCGCCAGCTCTTCGAGCACATAGCGGTCACCCACCTTGGCGCGCACAAACTTCACGCCCCGGGCCTGCAGCGCCACCTCCACCGCCATGTTGGTCATCAGGGTGCCGACGACGCCGGGCACATGCTCGTCACGGCCCATGCGGTCCGACGCCATGAGGTACAGAAGCTCGTCGCCGTTGTACAGCCGCCCGGTGGCATCCACGATCTGCAGCCGGTCGGCATCGCCATCAAGCGCGATGCCGTAGTCGGCGCGGTTGGCGCGCACGGCGCGCACGAGCGCGTCAGGGTGGGTGGCGCCCACCTCGTGGTTGATGTTGAGGCCATCGGGCGAGCAGCCAATCGACAGCACCTCGGCACCGAGTTCGTGAAAGACCTTGGGCGCCACCTGGTACGCCGCGCCATGGGCCGCGTCCACCACGATCTTGAGGCCCTTGAGGGTCAGGTCCTGCGGGAACGTGCTCTTGCAGAACTCGATGTAGCGGCCCGCGGCGTCATCGAGCCGGCGCGCCTTGCCCAGGCTGGCCGAGTCGGCCCACACCGGGGGCTCTGCCAGGGCGGCTTCGACCGCCTGCTCCCAGGCGTCGGGCAATTTGGTGCCCTGGGCGCTGAAGAACTTGATGCCGTTGTCGGGGTAAGGGTTGTGGCTGGCACTGATGACAACCCCCAGGCTCGCGCGCTGGGCACGGGTCAGGTACGCGACACCCGGGGTCGGCAAGGGGCCCAGCAGCACCACGTCCACGCCGGCGGAATTGAAACCCGACTCCAGCGCACTCTCCAGCATGTAGCCTGAAATGCGGGTGTCCTTGCCGATCAGCACCGTGGGCCGGTCTTCGGCCCTGCGCAGCACGCGCCCGACGGCATGGGCCAGGCGCAAGACGAAATCCGGGGTGATCGGAGGTTGCCCGACGGTGCCACGGATACCGTCGGTTCCAAAGTATTGGCGCGTCATGTTCTGGTGTCTCCTCGTGTGAATCTCTCGTTGTCTATTAATAAGTGGATGCGGGCCGCCCGGCATGCTGCCCTCGCCCCTTGCAGCGCCCGGCCTCAACGCTCTCGCTGCATGGCGCTCCACACCGCCAGCGCCGACACGGTTTCTCGCACATCGTGCACGCGCACCACGGAAGCCCCGCGCTCCACGGCCAGCACGGCCGCGGCCACGCTCGGAACCATGCGCTGCTCCACCGCCAGCCCCGTCGCGGCCCCCAGGGACGACTTGCGCGACCAGCCCGCCAGGAGGGGGTAGCCCGCGCGCAACAATGCAGGCTGATGGGCCAGCAGCGCAAAATTCTGCTCCGGCGTCTTGCCGAATCCAATGCCAGGGTCCAGCACGATTCGGGTATTCTTGACCCCCAGCGCTTGCAGATCAAGCGCTGACTGCTGCAAGAACAATAGCACCTGCCGGACCACATCCCCCTGCATGGGGGCCGCTTGCATGGTCTGGGGGTCACGGTGCATGTGCATCAGGCACACGCCGCACTGCGGGTGCGATGCCACAACCTGCGCCGCGCCTGGCTGGCGCAGCGCCCAGATGTCGTTGACGATGTCGGCGCCAAGGTCCAGCACCGCCCGCATGACCTCGGGCTTGTAGGTATCGACGGAGACCGGGGCGCCCAGGGACACCGCGTCCCGCACCAGGGGCACCACGCGCGCGAGTTCTTCGTCCAGGGGCACCGCGGGGCTGCCGGGCCGCGTGGACTCCCCCCCGATATCCAGGATGTGCGCCCCGTCCTTGAGCAGCTGTTCACAATGCCGCAGGGCTCCCGCCGTGGAGCCATGGCGTCCGCCATCGGAAAACGAATCCGGCGTGGCGTTGACGATCCCCATGACGCGGGGCTCGGAAAGATCGATGGAAAAACGGGAGGTCTGCCAGAGCATGGTCCGTGGGGAAAAGAGATAGGGGCGTGCCGCCGCGGGGATCAGCAAGGGGACCAAACAGACCATGAAAAACGGGGCACAAGGCCCCGTTGGAACGGCTGGAACTGCAACGGGCTCCTCAGGCTGCCGAAGGCGCGGTGTCCGTTGCCACGGCGGGCGTGCCGCCGCTGGAATTGTCGCCGCCCGAGGGAGGCGTGCGGGGTGTCCAGTCCTTCGGAGGACGGGGCTCCTTGCCAGCCATGATGTCGTCCAGCTGCTCGGTGTCGATGGTCTCCCATTCGAGCAGGGCCTTGGCCATGGCGTGCATCTTGTCGCTGTTCTCCTCGATCAGGCGGCGGGCGAGGTTGTACTGCTCGTCGATGATGCGGCGCACTTCCATGTCGACCTTTTCCATGGTCTGCTCGCTCATGGTCGTGGTCTTGGTGACCGAGCGGCCCAGGAACACCTCGCCTTCGTTTTCCGCATAGACCATGGGGCCCAGCGCATCCGTCATGCCGTAGCGGGTGACCATGTCGCGGGCGATGTGCGTGGCGCGCTCGAAGTCGTTGCTGGCGCCGGTGGTCATCTGGTTCATGAACACTTCCTCGGCGATGCGGCCGCCGAACAGCATGCTGATCTGGTTGAGCATGTATTCGCGGTCATAGCTGTAGCGGTCCTGTGCGGGCAGGCTCATTGTCACGCCCAGGGCACGGCCACGGGGAATGATGGTGACCTTGTGCACCGGGTCGCACTTGGGCAGCAGCTTGCCGATGAGCGCGTGGCCGGACTCGTGGTAGGCCGTGTTGCGGCGCTCTTCCTCGGGCATGACCATGCTCTTGCGCTCGGGGCCCATGAGGATCTTGTCCTTGGCCTTCTCGAAGTCCTGCATCTCCACCGTGCGCGCATTGCGGCGGGCGGCCATCAGGGCGGCTTCGTTGCACAGGTTCGCCAGGTCGGCACCGCTCATGCCGGGCGTGCCGCGCGCGATGATGCCGGGGGCCACGTCCTGGCCGATCGGGATCTTGCGCATGTGCACGTTCAGGATCTGCTCGCGGCCCCGGATGTCGGGCAGCGTCACGTAGACCTGGCGGTCGAAGCGGCCGGGGCGCAGCAGGGCCGCGTCCAGGATGTCGGGGCGGTTGGTGGCAGCCACCACGATCACGCCCAGGTTGGTCTCGAAACCGTCCATCTCGACCAGCATCTGGTTCAGGGTCTGCTCGCGCTCGTCGTTGCCACCACCGAGGCCCGCGCCACGCTGGCGGCCCACGGCGTCGATTTCATCGATGAAGATGATGCAGGGGGCGTTCTTCTTGGCGTTGTCGAACATGTCGCGCACACGGGCCGCGCCCACGCCGACGAACATTTCCACGAAATCGGAGCCCGAGATGCTGAAGAACGGCACCTTGGCTTCGCCCGCGATGGACTTGGCCAGCAGGGTCTTGCCGGTGCCCGGAGGGCCGACCAGCAGCAGGCCGCGCGGAATGCGGCCGCCCAGCTTCTGGAACTTCTGTGGGTCTTTCAGGAAGTCCACGACTTCCTTGACTTCTTCCTTGGCTTCGTCGCAGCCGGCCACGTCCGCAAACGTGACCTGGTTGTTGTTCTCGTCGAGCATGCGGGCCTTGCTCTTGCCGAAGCTGAAGGCACCGCCCTTGCCGCCGCCCTGCATCTGGCGCATGAAGTACACCCACACGCCAATCAGCAGCAGCATGGGGCCCCAGCTGACCAGCAGGGTCATGAGCAGGGAGCCTTCTTCGCGGGGCTTGACGTCGAACTTGACGTTGTTGTTGATGAGATCGCCCACGAGGCCGCGGTCCAGATAGGTCGCGGTGGTGCGGATCTTGCGGTCGTCGTTGGTGACGGCCACGATCTCGGTGCCGCCCTGGCCTTCCTGGATGGTTGCGCTCTTGATGCGGTTGCTGCGGACTTCCTCGAGGAATTCCGAGTAGCCGACGTGGCCTGCGCTGGCGCCGGCACGGGTGTCAAACTGTTTGAACACCGTGAACAGCACCATGGCGATAACCAGCCACACGGCAATTTTTGAAAACCACTGATTGTTCAAGCGGGGCTCCAGTTGCAGGGAACAGAAAACGGACACACTGCCGTCATGGCACGCATGTGCGGCCCATTTTAGGTCTTTCAAGCCACCCAGCCATCCCTATTCCCCCTAGCCGCCATGGAAACAGCACGGGCTTTACGGGCGAATTTCACGGATTCATGACCTGGGGCAAGACCTTTCAGGCGGCCTTTTTGAGGCCCATTCCCACCAGGAAGGTCTCCGAAGATTTGTCGCGCGACGCCTTGGGCTTCAAGGGCTTGACCACCTTGAAGGTCTGCTTGAACAGCGTCACCAGATCGCTGTACCCGCCGCCATGGAAGAGCTTGACCACCAGCGCACCGTCCGGTTTCAAATGGTTGCAAGCGAAATCCACCGCCAGCTCCACCAGGTGGGCGATGCGGGCCGCATCGGCCGATCCGATGCCCGAAAGATTGGGCGCCATGTCCGACACCACGACATCCACCGCGCGGCCGCCGAGCGCCTGCTCCAGGCGCTCGAGCACCTGCGCCTCGCGAAAATCGCCATTGAGGTAGGTCACCCCCTCGATGGGCTCCATGGGCAGGATGTCCAAGGCGATGATGGTGCCATTGAGCTGCCCCGCAGCCGCACCCGAGGGCGACATGCGCCTGCGCAGGTACTGGCTCCATGCGCCGGGCGTGGAGCCCAGGTCCACCACCGTGTAGCCGGGCTTGATGAGGCCCAGCTGCTCGTCGATCTCCTTGAGCTTGTAGGCCGCGCGCGCGCGGTATCCCTCTTTCTGGGCCAATTTGACATAGGTGTCGTTGACGTGGTCGTTCAACCATGCCTTGTTGACCTTCTTGCTCTGGGTTTTGACTTTCATACGGCTCCATTGTCTCTCGACAATCGGCACAGCCGATTGGACACAAGGCCCATTTCGCGCGGCGACGCGAAGGCACCCCACGGCGGGCCGCAGACATAATACGGCCCATGCCCCAAATTCAACTGACTCCCGCCGAGCGCCGGGAACAACGCGCCAATGCCCACCACCTGGACCCCGTCGTCCTGATTGGCGGCGATGGCCTGACCCCCGCCGTCAAGAAGGAGATCGACGCCGCCCTGAATGCCCACGGGCTGATCAAGGTGCGTGTTTTCAATGACGACCGCGCGGCCCGCGAGCTGATGTACCAGCAGATCACGGCAGACCTCAACGCCGCCCCCATCCAGCACATCGGCAAGCTGCTCGTGCTCTGGCGCCCTCAGCCCGTCAAGGAGCGCGTGATCGATGAAGACCGGATGCCGGGCCCGCGCGACGTCAAGGTGCTGAAGTTCAGCAAGCGCGGCGGCCAGCGTCCCGAAATCAAGCAGCTGCGCGTGCTGGGCAACCAGCGCCTGACCTCGGGCGGCCAGATCAAGCGCGCCAAACCCAAGCAAAAGTCGATCAAGAAGCGCCAGGCAGACTGATGATCCCCCCCGCAGTCTCTGCAGTACCTGCAGCTTCTGCAGCGCCTGCCGGCATGGCCGCCCACGCGCGCCACATCCTCTGCATGAAGTGGGGCACGAAATACGGCCCCGAATATGTCAATCGGCTGTACGCGATGGTTCGGCGGCACCTGCGTGGCGACTTCCGCTTCGTCTGCCTGACCGACGACAGCGCCGGCATCCGCAGCGAGGTGCAGTGCTTGCCCATCCCCGCGCTCGATCTGCCACCCGGCATTCCCGAGCGGGGCTGGACCAAGCTGGCCACCTTCAGCCAGGACCTGCACGGGCTCAGCGGCACGGCCCTGTTCCTGGATGTGGACGTGGTCATCACCGGCAGCCTGGACGATTTTTTTACCCAGCCGGGCGAATTCCTGATCATCCATGACTACAAGCGCCCCTGGCGCGTCACGGGCAATTCATCGGTCTACCGGTTCGAACTGGGAGCGCACCCTGACGTGCTGGCACACTTTCGCGCCCACTTCGCAGAAATCCGCGCACAGTTCCGCAACGAACAGGCCTACCTGTCGGACTTTCTGCACCGGCAGGGCAAGCTGCAATACTGGCCCGCAGCGTGGTGCCCGAGCTTCAAGTACCACGGCATACCGCCCTGGCCCACCAACTACTGGCGCGCGCCGTTCGTGCCGCCCGGTGCGCGCATCGTGATCTTTCACGGGGAGTGCAATCCACCGGACGCGCTGGCGGGACGGCGCAACCGCCGCTTTCGCTACATTCGCCCCGCCACCTGGGTGGCGGAACACTGGCACGAGTAGGCGGCGTCGGCGCTGGCGCTGGCCGAGCCGCCGCGGTGCATGCGCTTCAGGCTCCGGCGGAGCCGCCCCCGGCGGGCGCCTGAGGGTCGTGGCGAAGCGTTTGCCACAGCACGGCCAACGCACAGCACCATTGCAGCGCGTACATCACTGTTCCCACGCTGTGCCACACGCGCAGATCCTGCCGCGCCACGATGCGCGGTGCCACGCCAAACTGCGTGAGCAGTGCCAGCAGCATGCCGCCCAGTATGAAAACCATAGCAGCTTGCGCCCATGGGTACTGCGCTACCGCCTGCCTGGGCCTGGAGACCAGCAGCAGCACCAGGCAGCAGGCCACCGCCACCCAGGTCTGTGCCGCAAACAGCCTGGCCGCCATGTTGCCCGCCACCGTCGGCGACGGGAGGTGGGCAAACAGCATGGGCACGACCAGAAAGCCGATGGTGGTCAGGCTTCCCCACCACAGGGCGGCCACCAGGGCAGGAAGGCGATGGAGCATGCCGCGCCTGTTCACTGGTAGCTGACCGCCACCACCTCATAGCGGCGAACGCCGCCGGGCGCCAGCACTTCGGCGGTATCGCCCTCTTCCTTGCCGATGAGCGCACGGGCGATGGGGCTGGAGATATTGATCAGGCCCTGCTTCAGGTCGGCCTCGTCCTCGCCCACGATCTGGTACTTCACGGTGTCGCCAGACTCTTCATCTTCCAGCTCGACCGTGGCGCCAAAGACCACCTTGCCCCCCCCGTCGACGGCACTGGGATCGATGACCTGCGCGACCGAGAGCTTGCCCTCGATCTCCTGGATGCGGCCCTCGATGAAGCCCTGGCGGTCCTTGGCGGCGTCGTAGTCGGCGTTTTCGCTGAGGTCCCCCTGCGCACGCGCTTCGGCGATCGCCGTGATCACCGCGGGCCGTTCCACGGTCTTGAGGCGGTGCAACTCTTCCTTGAGCTTTTCAGCGCCGCGCTTGGTAATCGGAATGGTGGCCATTCTGTCGAGTCTCCATAAGTCAAAACGGTGAAAGCGCCAAGGCACTTCCACCGGTCAGTCACCACGTCACGCCCGGGCTGTGCCGGACTTCGTGAATGGCAAGTCTACAAAAGGAAACCGCCGCACGTTGCCGCGCGGCGGTGTCTGGTCAGGCGAAGATTATGCCGCTTTTGCCGGGGCTCAGGCCACCAGTTGGGCGTGCAGCTCCTGCACCGAGTACACGTCGAGCTTGTCCAGGTACTTCATGCCCTCCACGGCTGCCTCGGCGCCAAAGATGGTCGTGAAGGTGGTCACGCGGGCCAGCAGCGACGAGGTGCGAATCGCGCGCGAGTCTGCAATCGCGTTGCGGCGCTCTTCCACCGTGTTGATGACCATGACGATCTCGTTGTTCTTGATCATGTCCACGATGTGCGGACGGCCTTCCGTGACCTTGTTGACCACCACCACCGGGACGCCCGCCTCGGCAATGGCTGCAGCGGTGCCTTTGGTCGCCACCAGGTCAAAGCCCAGCGCCACCAGCTGGCGGGCAATGTCCACCGCGCGGGGCTTGTCATTGTTCTTCACGGTGAGGAACACCTTGCCCGACGTCGGCAGCTTGGTGCCCGCGCCCAACTGGCTCTTCACGAAGGCTTCGCCGAAGGTCTTGCCCACGCCCATCACCTCGCCGGTGGACTTCATCTCGGGGCCGAGGATGGTGTCCACGCCGGGGAACTTGACGAACGGGAACACGGCCTCCTTCACGCTGAAGTAGGGCGGCGTCACCTCCTTGGTGATGCCCTGCGAGGCCAGCGTCTGGCCGGCCATGCAGCGCGCGGCCACCTTGGCCAGCTGGATGCCCGTGGCCTTGGAGACGAACGGCACGGTGCGCGAGGCGCGGGGGTTCACTTCCAGCACGTAGATCACGTCCTTGCCGTCCACTTCCTGGATGGCGAACTGCACGTTCATCAGGCCCACCACGTTCAGGCCTTCGGCCATGGCCGCGGACTGGCGCTTGAGTTCATCGACCGTGGCCTGCTTGAGGTAGTACGGCGGCAGCGAACAGGCGGAGTCGCCCGAGTGCACACCGGCTTGTTCGATGTGCTCCATCACGCCACCGATGAAGGTCTTGCCCTCGGGGTCGCGCAGGCAGTCCACGTCGCACTCGATGGCATCGTTCAGGAAGCGGTCCAGCAGCACGGGCGAGTCGTTGCTCACCTTCACGGCCTCGCGCATGTAGCGCTCCAGGTCGCGCTGCTCGTGCACGATTTCCATCGCACGGCCGCCCAGCACGTAGCTGGGGCGCACCACCAGCGGGTAGCCCAGGGCGGCGGCCTTTTCCAGCGCCTCGGCCTCGGTGCGGGCCGTGGCATTGGGGGGCTGGCGCAGCCCCAGGTCGTGCAGCAGCTTCTGGAAGCGCTCACGGTCCTCGGCGGCATCGATCATGTCGGGGCTGGTGCCGATGATGGGCACGCCCTCTGCTTCGAGGCCCAGCGCCAGCTTGAGCGGCGTCTGGCCGCCGTACTGCACGATCACGCCAGTGGGCTTTTCCTTGTCCACGATTTCGAGCACGTCTTCGAGCGTGAGGGGCTCGAAGTACAGGCGGTCCGAGGTGTCGTAGTCCGTGGACACGGTTTCGGGGTTGCAGTTGACCATGATGGTCTCGTAGCCGTCCTCGCGCATGGCCAGCGCGGCGTGCACGCAGCAGTAGTCGAACTCGATGCCCTGGCCGATGCGGTTGGGGCCGCCCCCGAGCACCATGATCTTCTTGTTGTTGGTCGGCTCGGCCTCGCACTCGTCCTCGTAGGTCGAGTACATGTAGGCGGTGTTGGTCGCGAATTCGGCGGCGCAGGTGTCCACGCGCTTGTACACCGGGCGCACGTTCAGCGCGCGGCGGGCTTCGCGCACGGCTTTTTCCGTCGTCTTGAGCAGCTTGGCCAGGCGGCGGTCCGAGAAGCCCTTCTTCTTGAGCGAGCGCAGCGTGCCGGCATCCAGGCTGGCCAGTGCCGCATCGCCCTTGTCCACGGCCAGCTGGTCCAGCTCCAGTTCGATCTTCACGATCTCTTCGATCTGCACCAGGAACCACTTGTCGATCTTGGTGAGGTCATACACCTCGTCCACGGAGAGGCCCATGGCGAACGCATCGCCCACGTACCAGATGCGCTCGGGGCCGGGCTCGCCCAGCTCCTTTTCGAGCACTTCACGGTCCTGGGTCTTCTCGTTCATGCCGTCCACGCCCACTTCCAGGCCGCGCAGGGCCTTCTGGAAGGACTCCTGGAAGGTGCGGCCCATGGCCATGACCTCGCCCACCGACTTCATCTGCGTGGTCAGGCGGCTGTCGGCCGTGGGGAATTTCTCGAACGCGAAACGCGGGATCTTGGTGACCACGTAGTCGATGGAGGGCTCGAACGACGCGGGTGTGGCGCCGCCGGTGATCTCGTTCTTGAGCTCGTCGAGCGTGTAGCCCACGGCCAGCTTGGCGGCGACCTTGGCGATCGGGAAGCCGGTGGCCTTGGAGGCCAGCGCCGACGAACGCGACACGCGGGGGTTCATCTCGATGACGATCATGCGGCCGTCCTTCGGGTTCACCGAGAACTGCACGTTGGAGCCGCCCGTGTCCACGCCGATCTCGCGCAGCACCGCCAGGCTGGCGTTGCGCATGATCTGGTATTCCTTGTCGGTCAGCGTCTGCGCGGGGGCCACGGTGATCGAGTCGCCCGTGTGCACGCCCATGGGGTCGAGGTTCTCGATGGAGCAGATGATGATGCAGTTGTCCGCCTTGTCGCGGACCACTTCCATCTCGTACTCCTTCCAGCCGAGCAGCGACTCCTCGATCAGCAGCTCGTTGGTGGGCGAGGCTTCCAGGCCGCGCTTGCAGATGGTCTCGAACTCTTCGGGGTTGTAGGCAATGCCGCCGCCCGTGCCACCGAGCGTGAAGCTGGGGCGGATCACGGTGGGGAAGCCCACGCTCTTCTGGACGGCCCAGGCTTCGTCCATGCTGTGGGCGATCCCTGAGCGCGCGGAGCCCAGACCGATCTTGGTCATGGCATCCTTGAACTTCAGGCGGTCCTCGGCCTTGTCGATGGCTTCGGGCGTGGCGCCGATCAGTTCGACCTTGTACTTGTCGAGCACGCCGTTGTGCCACAGGTCCAGTGCGCAGTTGAGCGCGGTCTGGCCGCCCATGGTGGGCAGGATGGCGTCGGGGCGCTCCTTGGCGATGATCTTCTCGACCGTCTGCCAGGTGATGGGCTCGATGTAGGTCACGTCGGCCGTGGCCGGGTCGGTCATGATCGTCGCGGGGTTGCTGTTGATCAGGATGACCTTGTAGCCTTCCTCGCGCAGGGCCTTGCAGGCCTGCACGCCGGAGTAGTCGAACTCGCAGGCCTGGCCGATGATGATCGGGCCGGCGCCGATGATGAGAATGCTTTTGATGTCTGTGCGTTTTGGCATGGTGCGTCGATCAGTCGATCGTGGGTTCGGCTGCCTGGGGGCTGGGGGTCGGGGCAGAGGCTGCTGCGTCCGATGGCGGGCGCCGCTCGGTCAACTTGGCAAGCAGCGCCTGGGCCCGTTCGGGAGGAAGGTTCTTCTGCATCAGCTGCAGCAGGCCGTCGCCCTGGATCAGCGGGCGCAGGACCTCTTCTTCCGCGTCATAAAACGTCACTTCCCATTCCTGCAGCAGTTCTGCGAAGGCGGCATCGTCCAGGGTCTTGCCCTTGGCCACCAGCGTGACGAGGGGCATGGCCTTGTTCTCGACGAACGCCTTCTTGTAGGGCTTTTGCGCCCAGCGTTCCGTGAACCACTCGCGGTGGGGCGAAGGCAGGGTCAGGACACGCTTGTGGATCGCCTTTTCCAGCGATGCGAGGGGAAAGCTGAACAGTTTCATGGGGCTATTCCTTCCCGGGTTCAACCGGCTTTCGCCGCGCGCATGGCATCGGTGAATCGGTCGAAAAGGTAGGCGATGTCGTGCGGCCCAGGGGAAGCCTCAGGGTGGCCCTGGAAGCAGAATGCCGGCTTGTCCTTGTGGACCAGCCCTTGCAGCGTGCCGTCGAACAGGCTGATGTGCGTGGCGCGCAGGTTGGCAGGCAGCGATTCCATGTCCACCGCGAAACCGTGGTTCTGGCTCGTGATGCTCACGCGGCCGGTGTCCAGGTCCTTCACGGGGTGATTGGCCCCGTGGTGGCTGTGGGTCATCTTGAATGTCTTGGCGCCGGCGGCCAGGGCCATGATCTGATGCCCCAGGCAGATGCCGAACGTGGGCACGCCGCTGTCCACAATGGTGCGGGTGGCGGCAATGGCGTAATCGCAGGGCTCCGGATCGCCGGGGCCGTTGGACAGGAACACGCCATCGGGCTTGAGTGCCAGCACATCGGCGGCGGGCGTCTTGGCAGGCACCACGGTGACCTTGCAGCCGCGCTCGGCCAGCATGCGCAGGATGTTCTTCTTCACGCCGAAGTCGTACGCCACCACATGGAACTGCGGCGCCGCGAGTTCGCCGTAGCCCGAGCCCAGCTTCCACTCGGTCTGCGTCCACTCGTAGCGCGACGCCGTGGTCACCACCTGGGCCAGGTCCAGCCCGGCCATGTTGGGGGCGGCCTTGGCCTTGGCGATGGCTTCGTCGATGAGCGCCTGCGTGACCGGCTGCCCGGCGGCCAGTCCGATGATGGCGCCGTTTTGCGCACCCTTGCTGCGCAGCAGGCGCGTGAGCTTGCGGGTATCGATGTTGGCGATGGCCACGGTGTTCTCGCGCACGAGGTACTGCGAGAGCGTTTCCGTGGAGCGGAAATTGCTGGCCAGCAGGGGCAGGTCCTTGATGATCAGGCCCGCGGCATGGACCTTGTCGGCTTCGATGTCCTCCACGTTGACGCCGTAGTTGCCGATGTGCGGATACGTCAACGTGACGATCTGCTGGCAGTAGCTGGGGTCGGTGAGGATTTCCTGGTAGCCGGTGATCGCGGTGTTGAACACCACTTCGCCGACGGTGGTGCCGGTGGCACCAATCGAATTGCCGATAAAGACCGTGCCGTCTGCGAGCGCCAGGATGGCGGGCGGGAAATTTCCCTGTAGAGACAAAAGCACTGGGTTCTCCGGATGGTTACGGTCGCCCGGCGCCTGCAGGCCACTCGTGCACGCAAAGGTACGCAAGTGCCGGTGGCTGCTCTCAGATGGGTTGTTGCTTTGGGTGCGGTCGGGCGACGCTGTTGCGAGAAAAGCTCCCGATTATACCCATCGCGGCGCATTCACTCACAAATGCATGCCTTGCATAACCTTGTTACGTAAGCAAGTGTTCCAGGCATTTCAGGTGACAACGGTCCGCCTAGACTTTGCCCGACGCCTCCCGCCACTCCCACAGAGAACCCTCCCGATGCGCACTTTTCTCCGCCCTCTTGCCCTTTCCCTGGCCGGCCTGTGCGCCGCCGTCGCCGCCCAGGCCCTGGAACTGGCCAGGTACCCCCAGGTCTTCGTGGCCCCCCAGGGGGTGGAAGTGGTGCTGGCGCCCAGCGCGGATGGCAAACAGGCCCTGGTGCGCGTGAGCGGCATCAACGATCCCATTGACCAGGTCGTGTTCCTGAGCCAGCTGGAGCAACAGGGCTCCGCGCGGGAGGTCTATGCCACCCGGCTCGACGGCCGCAGCTACGGCCTGCTGCAAAAGCAGAGCCACACCTATCGCCACGGCGAGCAGTATATGGTGTACCTGCCCGGCAAGCGCGACGGCCTGCCGCTGTCCTTCAGCGAGGAAAAGAGCAAGGCCTTCAAGCTGGCGGACCTGCAGGCGAGCTACCAGAGCCAGCAAAAGCAGGGCGTGCAGGAAAAGCTGGCCCGCTTTGACCGCAGCAAGCGCCTCGCGGGAGCGCAGGCCGAGCTGGCCAGGGCCGACCAGGAAGCCTCCGCGGCCTGCGGCACGCCGGTGAAGACCACGGTCGACTGGAGCACGATCGATGACGAGAAGCTGCAGACCCTGAGCATCGGCAGCTTCTGCGGCGTGGTGGCATCGGAGCTGGACTCCATGTGCCGCAACACGCCCGCCTTCAAGAGCACTGCGTCCGGGCTGGGCCAGGTGCAGTGCAGGTTCGCGCCACAGCTCAAGATCCGCGTGGAAAACCAGCAGGTGCTGTTCAGCACCGAGAAGGATGCGCCCAACCAGGGCGATTTCGTGCGCCAGTTCCTGCGCAACCTCTAGAAAAACGGGAGAAGGCGGGCCTTCCGCGGCCCCCCGGAGCCGGCTGCGAAGGGAGGTGTTCAGCGCCCGGCGCCGCTCGCATGCAGGCAGATCGCCGCCGCCGCCGCGACGTTCAGCGACTCCTCGCCGCCGGGCTGCGCGATGCGGATGCGCATCGCAGCCCGCTCCTCCAGCACGGCGGAGACGCCCTGCCCTTCATGGCCCATGACCCATGCGCAGGGCCAGGGCAGCGCGGCCCGGTGCAGCCAGTCCCCGGCGTGCGAACTGGTCACCAGCATGGGCACCTTCAGGGACTGGAGTTCGCCGTGCTCCACGCCTTCGATCAGGTCCAGCGCGAAATGCGCGCCCATGCCGGCGCGCAGCACCTTGGGGGACCACAGGGCGGCGCTGCCCTTGACGGCGACCACCTGACGGAATCCGAATGCCGACGCGCTGCGCAGGATGGAACCCACATTGCCGGCGTCCTGCACCCGGTCCAGCACGACGGTGGCGGCGTCCATGCGCAATGCGGCGGCAGCGGGCAGATCGATGATGAAGCCCATGCGGGCAGGCGACTCCAGACCGCTGATGTCGGCAAACAGGGCATCGGCGAGCACTATGGTTTTCATAGCTGCCTGCGCCCATTCCACTTGCGCCTGAGGCCAAAAAGACTCGGAAAATACCGCGATCGATGCCCGCTGACCCCGTTCCAGGGCGGCGCGGCAGAGGTGGTCACCCTCCAGCCACACCCTGCCCTGCTTGCGGTAGGCGGTGGTGTCCTGCGCGAGCCGGCGCAGTTCCTTCACGAAGGTGTTGTCCCGCGAATGGATCGCGGTGATGGACGGAGAGGTCATGGGGCGAGCAGGTTCCGTCAGGCAAGCAGGCTCTGCGCCACGGGCGCAAAGGAACGCCGGTGATGGACGCAGGCCCCGTGCTCGCGCAAGGCGGCCATGTGCACCGCGGTGCCATAGCCCTTGTGGCCGGCAAACCCGTACTGCGGAAACTCTTCATGCACCTGCACGCACCAGCGGTCGCGGTGCACCTTGGCCAGGATGGAGGCGGCCGAGATGGCCGGCACCAGCGCATCGCCCTTGACGATGGCCTCGGCCTGGATGCCCAGCGTGGGCAGGCGGTTGCCATCGACCAGCACCATGACGGGCTTCAGGCGCAGCCCCATCACGGCCCGCCGCATGGCCAGCAGCGTGGCCTGCAGGATGTTGAGCTGGTCGATCTCTTCCACGCTGGCCTCGGCAATGCTGCAGCACAGCGCCTTGGCACGGATTTCGTCGTAGAGTTTCTCGCGCCGGGCAGGCGTGAGCTTCTTGGAATCGGCAAGGCCGGCGATCGGATTGAGGTCATCCAGAATGACCGCGGCCGCCACCACGGGCCCCGCCAGCGGGCCGCGGCCCGCCTCGTCCACGCCGGACACAAGACCCGGCGGGTGCCATGGCAGGCAGGCCTGTTCAGGCAGCTGGGTGAAGGATTTTCTGGATCGCATCGGCAGCCAGTTGGGGGGTATTGCGTTGCAGGCTTTCGTGCAGCGCCGTAAAGCGCTGCTCCAGGGCCGTGATTTTCTCAGGATTGTGCTGGCGCGCATCCAGCCATTGCAGCGTTGCCGCGCAGAGCGCCTGGGGTGTCGCGGCATCCTGGATCAGCTCGGGGACCACGAATTCTCCGCAAAGGATATTGGGCAGCCCCACCCAGGGCTGCAGCTGCTTGCGGCGCATGAGCCACCAGCTCAACGGGTGCATGTGGTAGCCGATGACCATGGGACGCTTGAACAGCGCCGCCTCCAGCGTCGCGGTGCCGCTGGCGATCAGCGTGGCGTCGCAGGCGGCCAGCACGGCATGGGACTGGCCGGACACGATCTGCACCGCCCCACCCAGACCCGCGGCCCGTGCCGCCTGCACGATGCGCTCCCGCAGCGCCGGGACGGCAGGAACTATCAATTTAATAGCTGGACGCGCTTTCAGGACAAGCGCTGCAGCCTCAAAGAAAGGCTGCGTGATGTAGGCGATCTCCGAGGAGCGGCTGCCCGGCAGAATGGCCAGCACCTCGTCGGCATCCTGCAGGCCGAGCTGGGCGCGGGCGGCAGCGCGGTCCGGCACCATGGGAATCACGCCGGCAAGCGGGTGGCCCACATAGGTCGCCGCAATGCCGTGCCGCGCCAGCAGCTCGGGCTCGAACGGAAAGATGCACAGCACGTGGTCGGCGCTGCGGCGTATCTTCTCGACACGGTCCGCGCGCCAGGCCCAGATCGACGGGCACACGAAGTGCACGGTCTTGACACCCGCGGCACGCAGGTCGGCCTCCAGCTTCAGGTTGAAGTCAGGCGCATCCACGCCGATGAACACGTCCGGACGCTCCTTGAGCAGCCGCTCACGCAGTTGCTTGCGAATGCCCAGCAGTTCGCGCAGGCGGCGCAGCACCTCCATGCTGTACCCATGCACGGCGAGCTTCTCGCTGGGCCACCAGGCGGCAAAACCCCGGCGCTGCATCTGCGGGCCACCAATGCCGCAGGACTGCAGGCCCGGCCAATGGGCCTGCATGCCGTCGATCAGCAGGCCGGCAAGCAGGTCGCCGGAGGTCTCGCCCGCCACCATGGCGACGCGGGGGGAAGCCTTCATCATTGCCCCTCAGCGCGCGATGCCGCGCGTGGAGGTATCCAGGAAACCCAGCATCATGGCGATGTCGGGCGCAGCCTCCGGATGGGCGGCTGGCAACTCGGCCACGCCTGCGCGTGCGGCCTCCAGTGTCAGCCCCTGGCGATAGAGCAGGCGGTGCATCTGCTTGATGCCCGCCACACGCTCTGCCGAGAAGCCCCGGCGGCGCAGCCCGACGATGTTGAGGCCGCGCAGCGCCAGCGGATTGCCGTCGGCCAGCATGAAGGGGGGCACATCCTGCGACACGGCGCTGGCAAAGCCGACCATGGCATGGGCACCGATCGAGACGAACTGGTGAATGCCGGTGAGCCCGCCGATGGTGACCCAGTCGGCAAGGTGCACATGGCCTGCCAGCGTGGTGTTGTTGGAGAGCGTGGTGTGGTTGTCAACGCGGCAGTCGTGCGCGATGTGGGTGTACGCCATGATCCAGTTGTCGCTGCCCACGCGCGTGATACCGCCGGCTCCCGGCACACCGAGGTTGAAGGTGCAGAACTCGCGGATCACGTTGCGGTCGCCGATGACGAGTTCGGTCGGCTCGCCCGCGTACTTCTTGTCCTGCGGCACGGCACCCAGCGATGCGAACTGGAAAATGCGGTTGTCGGCGCCGATCGTGGTGCGCCCTTCGATCACGCAGTGCGGCCCCACCGTGGTTCCCGCCCCGATCACCACGTCGGGACCAATCACCGCGTAGGGGCCCACCGTGACCGTGGGATCCAGACTGGCGCCTTGCGCGACTATGGCCGTGGGATGAATATTGCTCACGATCTGCAAGTCTGAGCGGATCAACCCACGCTGCGCATGGTGCACATGAGTTCGGCCTCGCAGGCCACTTCCTCGCCCACGCTGGCCACGCCCTTGAACTTCCAGATGCCGCCGCGCACGCGGTCGATCGTGATGGAGAGAATCAGCTGATCGCCCGGCTCCACCGGCCGCTTGAAGCGCGCGCCATCGATGCCGACGAAGTAGTAGATGTTGTTTTCATCGGGCACCTTGCCCATCGCGTCGAACGCCAGCAGGCCGGCGGCCTGCGCCAGGGCCTCGAGGATCAACACACCCGGCATCACCGGGCGCCCTGGAAAGTGCCCCATGAAATAAGGCTCGTTGAACGTCACGTTCTTGATCGCCTTTATGCGGGTGTTGCTCTCAAGCTCGATCACTTTGTCCACCAGCAGGAACGGGTAGCGGTGGGGCAGTTGCTTGAGAATTGCGTGGATATCCATCATCGAGTTGTTCTTCCGTTCATGCTGCTTTCAGAGCTTGCTCCAGCGCCTTGATGCGCTCTCGCAAGCTGTGCAGTTGTTTGAGTGTTGCAGCGTTTTTTTCCCAACGCGCATTGTCGTCGATGGGAAACATGCCCGTGTATTGCCCAGGCTGGCTCAAAGAGCGCGTGACCACCGTGGCGGCAGAGATGTGCACGTTGTCCGCCATCTCCAGATGGCCCAGCACGATGGCGCCGCCGCCCACGGTGCAGTGCGCGCCAATGGTCGCGCTGCCGGCCACGCCCACGCACCCCGCCAGGGCCGAGTGCTTGCCGATGCGCACGTTGTGCCCGATCTGGATCAGGTTGTCGAGCTTGACGCCGTCTTCGATGACGGTGTCCAGCAGCGCACCACGGTCGATGCAGGTGTTGGCGCCGATCTCGACATCGTCGCCAATGTGCACGGCCCCCAGTTGCTCGATCTTGACCCACTGCCCGTTCTCGGGCGCAAAACCAAAGCCGTCGGCGCCGATCACCACGCCGGGGTGCACGATGCAGCGCGCGCCGATGCGGCAGCCCTCGCCCACCGTGACACGGGACTTGAGCACGGTTCCTGCGCCAATGCGCGCACCGCGTTCCACCACGCACAGGGGACCGATGGTGGCGGTGGCATCGACCTGCGCCGACGGGTCCACCACCGCGCTCGCGTGCACACCGCCCTGCACTGCGGGGGCATTGAGCCGGCGCCAAAGCTGCGTGGCCCGCGCGAAGTACACGTAGGGGTTGTCCGCCACGATGCAGGCGCCACGGGCCAGGGCGGCATCGCGCATGGCAGGCGCCACAATGACACAGGCCGCCCGGGAGGCGGCCAGTTGCTGTTGGTAGCGGGGGTTGCTCAGGAAACTGAGGTCTCCCGGCCCTGCAACCTCCAGGGGCGCGATGCGGGAAATGACGGCATCCCGTGCCGCACCTCCTTCCAGCGAGCCACCGAGCGCATCAACTATGTGCCCGAGAAGCAAGCTCACGCGCCACCTGTCCAGCGCTGGGACTTACTTGCCGGCAGCGGCATTCAGCGCCTTGATCACCTTGTCGGTGATGTCGTGCTTGGGGTTGATGTAGACGGCCTCCTGCAGGATCACGTCGTACTTCTCCGCCTCTGCCACCTGCTTGACCACCTTGTTCGCACGTTCGAGCACCTGGGACAGTTCCTCGTTCTTGCGGGCGCTCAGGTCTTCCTGGAATTCGCGGCGCTTGCGCTGGAATTCACGGTCCTGGTCCACCAGCTGGCGCTGGCGGGTGGTGCGCTGGCTTTCAGCCATCGTGGGAGCTTCGCGCTCGAACTTCTCCGTGGCGGTCTTCAGGGTGTTGCCCATGTCCACCAGTTCTTTCTCACGGCGGGAGAATTCCTGCTCCAGCTTGGCCTGTGCAGCCTTGGCGGTGCTGGCCTCGCGGAAGATGCGGTCGGTGTTGACAAACCCGGCTTTGAACTCTTGCGCTTGTGCAGGCGCTGCGATGGCAAGCGTGCCAAGCAGCAGGGCCAGAGAGATATGGCGAGAAAAGGATTTCATTAGAAAGACGTTCCAATCTGGAATTGCAGTTTCTGGATTCTATCGCCGGCGAACTTGCGCACCGGTTGCGCAAAGGCCAGGCGCAACGGACCCAGCGGGGAAATCCAGCTCAGGCCCAGGCCGACGGAGGAACGCATGTCACTGAAAGTAACTTTTTCGTTCTCTCCGTACACATTACCCACATCAAAGAAAGTGAATACACGCAGTGTCCGGTCGTTGCCCGCGCCCGGGAAGGGTGCGATCAGCTCCGCGTTCAAGGTGACCTTCTTGGGTCCCCCCAACGACGCGCCCGTCACGTCACGCGGCCCCAGCGTACCCTGGTCGAAGCCGCGCACGGATCCCAGCCCACCCGAATAGAAGTTCTTGAACACGGGGAACGGCCTGCCGTTCATGCCCTTGCCGATGCCCACCTCGCCGTTGAAGGCGATGGTAAAGCGCTTGTTCAGTGGCACGTACTGCTGGTACTGGTAGTTGGCCCGCACATAGCGAGCATCCCCCGCCACCGACCATTCTGAATTGAGGCGCTGATAGCGGCCGGAATTCGGCGCCAGAGCGCTGTCGCGGTCGTCCCGCGACCAACCGATCGTCAAAGGAATGGAGGTGCTGCTGTAGCCAAACTGGTCGGCATAGGCCAGGTAGGTGGCGGGAATGTTCGTACCCGCCTTGATCTTGGTCTGCTCCAGCCCCCCACCAAAGAACACGGTATCGGTTTCACTGAACGGAACACCGAATCGCACCGACGTTCCGGTGGTCACCAACTCGTAGTTGCCGCCCTGGTCTTCGTAGGGCTTGTCCGTGCGGTAGTACACATCCAGCGTGCGCGAGATGCCTTCCGGCGTGAAGTATGGGTTGGTGGTGCTGAACACCAGCGTGCGACGGTACTTGCTGGTGTTGACATCGATGCCCAGGTAGTTGCCGGAACCAAAGATGTTTTCCTGCTTGATGCCGAACGACAGCGACACCTTTTCGGCGCTGGAGAAACCCACCCCCATCTGCAGCGAGCCCGTGGGCTTTTCCGCCACGTTGATCACGAGGTCGACCTGGTCGGGGGAACCCGGCACTTCCTGGGTTTCCACATTGACTTCGGTGAAGAAGCCCAGGCGGTCCACGCGGTCGCGCGACAGGCGGATCTTCTCGCCGTCGTACCACGAGGCTTCGTACTGGCGGAATTCACGGCGGATCACTTCATCGCGCGTGCGGTTGTTGCCGCTCACGTTGATGCGGCGCACATAGGCGCGGCGCGAAGGTTCGGCCTGCAGCACGAAGGCGACCCGGTTGTTTTCGCGATCGATTTCGGGCACGGCTTCCACGCGCGCGAAGGCGAAGCCAAAACGCGAGAAATACTCTGAAAACGCCTTGGTCGTTTCCGTGACCTGGTCCGCGTTGTAGGGCTCGCCCGCGCGGATGGTGACCAGGGACTTGAACTCGTCTTCGCGGTCCAGGTAGTTGCCCTCCAGCTTGACGCCCGAGACCACGTAGCGCTCGCCTTCCGTCACGTTGACGGTGATGGAGATGTCCTGCTTGTCGGGCGAGATGGCGACCTGCGTGGAGTCGACCCGGAACTCCAGATACCCGCGCTGCAGGTAGTACGAACGCAGCGTCTCCAGATCGGCATTGAGCTTGGCGCGCGAGTAGCGGTCCGACTTGGTGTACCAGCTGAGCCAGCCCCCGGTGTCCTGGTCGAACAGGCCTTTGAGCGTGGATTCACTGAAGGCCTTGTTGCCGACGAGGCGCACTTCCTTGATGCGGGCAGGCTCGCCCTCGACCACGGTGAAGGTCAGGTTGACGCGGTTGCGCTCGATCGGCGTCACAGTGGTGACGACCTCGGCGCCGTACAGGCTCTTGTTGATGTACTGGCGCTTGAGCTCCTGCTCGGCGCGGTCCGTCAACGCCTTGTCGTAGGGCCGGCCCTCGGTGAGTCCGACATCGCGCATGGCCTTCTTGAGCGCGTCCTTGTCGAACTCGCGCGTGCCGGCGAAGTCAACGTCGGCGACGGTGGGCCGCTCTTCCACCACCACCACCAGCACGTTGCCGGCCGCCTCCAGGCGCACGTCCTTGAACAGGCCCAGTCCGAAAAGAGCGCGGATGGCCGCGGCGCCCTTCTCGTCGTTGTAGTCGTCACCAACCCGCAGCGGCATGGAGGCAAACACGGTGCCGGGCTCCACGCGCTGCAGGCCCTCGACGCGGATGTCCTGCACCTTGAAAGGCTCCAGAGCCCATGCCGCATTGGCGGCAAAAATCATGGCTGCAACGGCCGATGCGGTACGCACGCCCAGGCGATTGATGTGTTTTTTCATGAATGAAGCTGGAGCCGCAGTTGCAGGGCAAGCGCGGCAAAAGTGTTAGCCAAAGAGCCGGGTGATATCGTTGAACAGGGCAATGGACATCATGAGAAGCAGGACCGCAACGCCTCCACGCTGCAGGCGCTCCATCCATGCATCCGACACCCCCCTGCCCGTGACACCCTCCCAAAGATAATACATCAGGTGCCCTCCGTCCAAGACAGGCAGCGGCAGCAGGTTGAGCACGCCCAGGCTCACGCTGATCAGCGCAAGGAAGACAAGGTACTGCGAGAGTCCCAGGCTGGCGGAGCGCCCTGCGTAGTCGGCGATCGTCAGGGGGCCGCTGAGGTTCTTGAGCGATGCCTCGCCGATCACCATGCGTCCCATCATCCGAAGCGTGAGGATGGAGACATCCCAGGTCTTGACCACGCCGGCCCAGGCCCCCTCGAACACGCCATATTCCACCGTCACGAATTCAGGGGGGGCCCCGACATACGCCCCGATGCGGCCGACGGAGGCGCCCAGTTCCGGCTTGGCCTCGGGCAACACGTCCACGCTCAGCACCTGGCCTGAGCGATCAATGCGCCAGGACTGTGCCAATGGCTCGCTTCCCCGCACCGACTGGCGGATCAACTCGCGCAGCTGCTGGCCGTCCACCACGTCGCTGGCACCGATCCTGAGCACCACGTCCCCCTGGCGCAATCCAGCGCGGGCTGCGGCCCCGTCAGGCATGACCTCGCCCAGCACCGGCCGCGTCCACGGCCCCAGGATGCCGATCTTGCGAAACAGCTGGGCGTCCGCCTCCCGGCTGTCGATCTTCGACATGTCCAGCAGGATTTCCCGGTGCACAGCGCCCGACTGCGGCTGCACGTCGAGGCGCACGTTCACACCCTCCAGCGCACCGCGCGTGAGCAGCCAGCGCAGTTCTTCAAACGAGCGCACGGGCTCCATCTCGTCCGACCCCAGCGCTGCCTGCGCGACCAGCTCGCCGCCCCGCAGGCCGGCACTCTGCGCGACGGACCCGGCCACCGGACTGGCGAGTACCGCCTTGGGCTCGTCCACCCCGTTCCAGTTCACAATGGAATACAGCAGCACCGCCAGCAGCAGGTTTGCCAGCGGCCCCGCGGCCACGATGGCCGCGCGGGAGCGCAGCGGCTGGGTATTGAAAGCCAGATGCCGCTCCTCGGCGGCCACGGGCGCTTCCCGCTCGTCCAGCATGCGCACATAGCCCCCCAGCGGAAAAGCCCCCAGCACGAACTCCGTGGGCGACCCCTTGGGCTGCCAGCGCAGCAATGGTTTGCCAAAGCCCACCGAGAAGCGCAGCACCTTGACCCCGCACGCCACGGCCACCCGGTAGTGGCCATATTCGTGCACGGCGATCAGAAGGCCCAGGGCCACGATGAAGGCAACGATGGTAAGGAGCATGTACGGGTCCGTGGTGCTGTGAGAACTCAGGCCGCCAGGCGGCCCGCGGCGTGCTCGGCAGCATTGCGTGCCTGGGCATCCAGGTCCAGCAGGGCTTCGAGGGAATCCGGCTTGGAGGGAGAAACCGCGTCCAAAGTTGCAAGATTCACGGCATGGATACGGTCGAAACGCAGCCGCCCCGACAGGAAGGCCCCAACCGCGACCTCGTTGGCGGCGTTCAATACGGCGGTCGTGCCTTCGGCCGCCTTGAGCGCCTGCCAGGACAGGTGCAGCCCGGGAAAACGGGCCGCGTCGGCATCTTCAAACGCCAGCGCCGTCAAGGCAGAGAAGTCGAGCCGGCTGGCACCGCTGGCGATGCGCTCCGGCCAGGCCAGGCCGCAGGCGATCGGCACGCGCATGTCGGGGGTGCCGAGCTGGGCGAGGATCGATGCATCCTTGAACTGCACCATCGAGTGGATGATCTGCTGCGGATGGATCACCACCTTGATCTGGTCGGGGTGCAGGTCGAACAGCCAGCGCGCCTCGATCACTTCCAGTGCCTTGTTCATCATGGTGGCCGAATCCACCGAGATCTTGCGGCCCATCGAGAAATTGGGGTGAGCGCAGGCCTGGTCGGGCGTGATCTGCGAGAGCGTGGACGGATCCCGCTGGCGGAAGGGACCACCAGACGCGGTCAGCAGGATGCTGTCGACGCGTTCGGCCCAGGTCGCCGGATCTTCGGGCAGGCACTGGAAAATCGCGGAATGCTCGCTGTCGATGGGCAGCAGCGTCGCGCCGCCCTCGCGCACGGTCTGCATGAACAACCCGCCGCCCACCACCAAGGCCTCCTTGTTGGCCAGGAGCAGCCGCTTGCCCGCGCGCGCTGCAGCCAGGCACGGCGCCAGGCCGGCAGCGCCCACGATGGCCGCCATCACGGCATCCACGTCAGGGTGGGATGCTATTATTTCAAGAGCATCTTGCGCTTGAAGGACTTGCGTTGGAAGGGCATTTGCCTGCAGTCTTTCAGCCAGCAGCGCCGCATGGGGGGCACTCGCCATCACGGCGTAGCGGGGGCGGAACTGCGCGCACTGCGCCAGCATCAGGTCCACCTGGGTCGCGGCACTGAGCGCGAACACCTCGAAGCGCTCGGGATGGCGGGCCACCACGTCGAGCGTGCTGGTACCGATGGAGCCCGTGGAACCCAGGACAGTCAGTCGTTGTTTCATCATTGCGTTGTCAGGCTCGTGAGCATCATGGCCAGCGGCAGGGTGGGCAGCAAGGCGTCCACCCGGTCGAGCACGCCACCGTGCCCGGGCAACAGGCCGCTGCTGTCCTTCACGCCCGCGCTGCGCTTGATGAGGGACTCCACCAGGTCACCCGACACGCTCATGGCCACCATGAACAGGGCCGCGATCACGAGCAGCCACCAGCCTTGCTGCGCCATGCGGCTGTAGAAGCTGGGAACGGCCGCCTGCCAGTGGGCATCGGCGGCCACCCAGATGAATGCCATGGCCAGCACGCCGGCAAGGCCGCCCCACACACCCTCCCAGCTTTTGCCGGGACTGATGGAAGGGGCCAGCTTGCCCTTGGTGAAGCGCAGGCCAAAAGCACGGCCCGCGAAATACGCGAAGATGTCGGCGACCCACACCAGCAGCAGCACCGACAGCAGGAAGTTGACGCCCACGTTGCGCGCCTGCACGACCGCCAGCCACGCAAGCCAGAGGGCCAGCACCCCGGCCACCAGGCGCACCGCCGCCGGAATGCGAGGCCAGCCGGGCACGCCGGCCCTGAGCAGCCAGGCCGCGGACAGCACCCAAAGGCCACCCCCCGCCACCCAGAGCCCCGCCAGCGGGCGGTCAATCCAGCCCAGGGCCCACGACCCGGCGCACAGGGCGACGCACGCGCCCCCCACCGCCACGGAGCCCGCCTGTCCGAAACCGCTCAAACGGCCCCATTCCCAGGCGCCAGCCGCCATGAGCACCAGCACCACCAGGGTGAACGGGACGGTGGACGACGAATAAAAAAGCGCCGGCAGCAGAATGGCCAGCAGGACAAGGGCTGTAATGACGCGCTGTTTGAGCATGGGGCCTTTCAGCCCGGCATCGGATGGGGATGCGCGGACAGGATCTGTTCGGAGGTTTTGCCAAAACGGCGCTCGCGGCCGCCAAAGGCAGCAATCGCCTCGTCCAGCGCCGACTCGTCGAAATCCGGCCACAGCCGGTCGCTGAAGAAGAACTCGGAGTATGCGGCCTGCCACAGCAGAAAGTTGCTGATCCGCATTTCCCCCCCGGTGCGGATCACCAGGTCCGGATCGGGCACATGGGCCAGGCCCATAGCACCGTGCAGGCTGGCCTCGGTGATGGGCTCGCCGCGCGCTGCCAGCGATGCGGCGGCCTGGGCGATGTCCCAGCGGCCGCCATAGTTGAAACAGACGTTGAGGACGAGGCGGGTGTTTTGCGCCGTGGCGGCTTCTGCCTGCGCCAGGCCATCGCGCACCTTGGGCGACAGGCCGGCACGCTCACCCACGAAATACAGGCGCACGCCATCCTTCTTGAGCTGCGGCACTTCGCGTGCCAGCGCCATCGCCAGGAGTTCCATGAGGCCAGAGACCTCATCCGCCGGGCGGTTCCAGTTTTCGGACGAGAACGCGAAGACGGTCAACACCCCCACGCCACGCTGCACGCAGGCGCGCGCGCAGCGGCGCAGTGAATCAACCCCCTGCTTGTGGCCGGCCAGGCGCGGCAGAAAGCGGCGCGTGGCCCAGCGGCCGTTGCCATCCATGACGATGGCGATGTGGTGCGGCACCACCGGAGATACAGACATGTGAACGTTCAAGCCCTCAAGGCTTAAACCGCCATGATTTCCTGCTCTTTGGCCGCCACCAGCGCATCGATCTCGGCGATGTGCCTGTCGGTGAATTTCTGCACGTCGGTTTCGGCGCGCTTCTGGTCGTCTTCGGACGCCAGCTTGTCCTTGACCAGCTTCTTGACGGACTCGTTGGCATCGCGGCGCAGGTTGCGCACGGCGATCTTGGCGCTTTCGCCTTCATTGCGGGCCAGCTTGGTCATTTCCTTGCGGCGCTCTTCGCTCATGGGGGGCATGGGCACGCGGATGAGATCGCCCATGGACGCGGGGTTCAGGCCCAGATCGCTTTCGCGGATGGCCTTCTCGATCTTGGCGCCCATGCCCTTTTCCCAGGGCTGGACGCTGATGGTGCGCGAATCGATCAGCGCCACGTTGGCCACCTGGCTCAGGGGCACGAAGGAGCCGTAGTACTCGACCTGCACGGTGTCGAGCAAGGCGGGGTTGGCACGGCCGGTGCGGATCTTCTGCAGGTTGTTCTTGAACGCCGCGATGGACTGGTCCATCTTGGTCTCTGCATTCTTCTTGATGTCGGCAATCGTCATGTTTTCTCCTCGGGGCCGGTCTGCATCCGGTGCAGGCCGCAAGCCATCATCGTCGTCGTCAAGCGTAAACCAGCGTACCTTCGTCTTCGCCCATCACCACGCGCTTCAAGGCGCCATGCTTGATGATCGAGAACACCCGCACCGGCAGCTTCTGGTCGCGGCACAGCGCGAAGGCGGTCGCATCCATGATGCCCAGGTTGCGGGACATGGCCTCGTCGAAGCTGAGCTTCGTGTAGCGCGTGGCCGTGGGGTCCTTCTGGGGGTCGGCAGTATATACGCCGTCCACCTTGGTGGCCTTGAGCACCAGCTCGGCGCCGATCTCGGCACCGCGCAGGGCAGCCGCCGTGTCGGTGGTGAAGAACGGATTGCCCGTACCGGCCGCGAACACCACGACCTTGCCCTCTTCGAGGTACTGCAGGGCCTTGGGACGCACGTAGGGCTCGACGACCTGCTCGATGGCGATGGCGGACATCACGCGGGCCACCAGGCCCTGCTTGTCCATGGCGTCCGCCAGGGCCAGCGCGTTCATGACGGTGGCCAGCATGCCCATGTAGTCGGCGGTGGCACGGTCCATGCCGACCGAGCCGCCGGCCACGCCACGGAAAATGTTGCCCCCACCGATCACCACGGCCACCTGGACACCCAGGCGCGTCACTTCGGCGATCTCCTCCACCATGCGGACGATGGTGGCGCGGTTGATGCCGAAGGCGTCATCCCCCATCAGCGCCTCACCAGACAGCTTGAGCAGGATGCGCTTGTGGGCTGGTGCGGCGTGGGACATGGGAAATTTCTCCGGTGATAGATGCGGGGCTTGGGGGGTTGCGGAAACGATCAGGCAGCAGCCTTGGCAGCAGCCACCTGGGCGGCCACTTCGGCGGCGAAGTCGTCGACCTTCTTCTCGATGCCTTCACCCACGACGTAGAGCGTGAAGCCCTTCACGTTGGTGTTGGCGGCCTTGAGCATCTGGGCCACGGTCTGCTTGCCGTCGGCGGCCTTCACGAAGACCTGGTCAGCCAGCGAGACTTCCTTGAGGTACTTCTGCACGGCGCCGTCGATGCGCTTGGCGGTGATTTCCGCGCTTTGCGCGGGCTTGCCGGCGGCCACGAGTTCCTTGTTGGCTTCGTCGGCCTTGCCTTCGGCGACAGAGCGTTCCTTGGCGATCAGGTCGGCAGGCACGTCGGCGCTGGTCAGGGCCACGGGCTTCATGGCGGCCACGTGCATGGCCACGTCCTTGGCGGCAGCGGCATCGCCGTCGAACTCGACGACCACGCCAATGCGCGAGCCATGCAGGTAGGCTGCCAGGCTGGAGCCGCTGAAGCGCTTGAAGCGGCGGAACGACATGTTTTCGCCGATCTTGCCGATCAGGCCCTTGCGCACGTCTTCCAGCGTGGGGCCGAAGCTGTCCTGGCTGTAGGGCAGCGCGCCCAGGGCTTCGACGGTGGCGGGGTTGTGCTCGGCCACCAGCTTCGCGGCGGCATTGGCCATGGCGATGAAGCTGTCGTTCTTGGAGACGAAGTCGGTTTCGCTGTTGACTTCGACCAGGGCACCGGTGGTGCCGTCGATGTAGCTCGCCACCACGCCTTCGGCCGTGATGCGCGATGCAGCCTTGCCCGCCTTGGTGCCCAGCTTGACGCGCAGCAGCTCTTCGGCCTTGGCCATGTCGCCGTCGGCTTCCGTCAGGGCCTTCTTGCATTCCATCATGGGCGCGTCGGTCTTGCCACGCAGTTCAGCCACCATGCTTGCGGTAATTGCAGCCATCTTTATTCCTTCAGTGTTCAGTTCAATCGATTAGATTCAGCCTAAAAAAAAGGGGGCTCACCAGGGGCCCCGCTTTCATTCGCGACGGATCGCGCAGCCGGGTATCAGGCGGCGGCTTCTTGCACTTCCACGAACTCGTCGGAGCTCTCGGCCGTCACGGCCTTGACCACTTCGTTCACGGCGTTCGCACGGCCTTCGATGATCGCGTCGGCGATGCCACGGGCGTACAGCGTCACGGCCTTGGCCGAGTCGTCGTTGCCAGGGATCACGTAGTCGATGCCTTCAGGCGAGTGGTTCGTATCGACCACACCGATCAGCGGGATGCCGAGCTTCTTGGCTTCGGCCACGGCGATCTTGTGGAAGCCCACGTCGATGATGAAGATGGCGTCGGGCAGCGCAGCCATGTCCTGGATGCCGCCGATGTCCTTTTCGAGCTTCTCGATCTCGCGGGAGAACGTCAGCTGCTCCTTCTTGCTCAGGCTGTCGAGGCCAGCTTCTTGCTGGGCCTTCATGTCCTTGAGGCGCTTGATCGAGGTCTTGACCGTCTTGAAGTTGGTCAGCATGCCGCCCAGCCAGCGCTGGTCCACGAAGGGCACGCCAGCGCGCAGGGCTTCGGTGGACAGGATCTCACGGGCCTGGCGCTTCGTGCCGACCATCAGGATCGTGCCGCGGTTGGCAGCCAGTTGCTTGGCGAACTTCTGGGCTTCCTGGAACAGTGGCAGCGACTTTTCCAGGTTGATGATGTGGATCTTGTTGCGATGGCCGAAGATGTAGGGGGCCATCTTGGGGTTCCAGAAGCGGGTCTGGTGACCGAAGTGGACACCGGCTTCCAGCATTTCGCGCATGGTAACGGACATAAAAATACTCCAAAGGTTGGGTCTAAAATCCAGCCCCAATACTTGCGCCGCCGTGGTTTCTCACGAAAGACGCAACACCTTGACAGGGCTGGTTTGCGATTGGTTCTGCGTAAGCCGCCACACGCACATTGCGACAATGCCCGATCACACCGGATTGCACTGCCCCTTGCCCGTGTTACTGCTCCCAGCAAAACCCAAAGATTCTAGCACACCCATGCTCCCTGACCTGATCGCCACCCGCGACCGCCTGCGGGACGGCACCACCGCCGTGCCCGCAGAGCTGGAACGTTGCATCGAAGCCGCCCAGTCCCCTGCGAACACCCACAGTTTCGTGCGCACGCTGTTCGGGGAAGCACGCACCAATGCGGTGCAAGCCGGCCTGGACCGCCTGCCCTTGGCCGGCCTGGCGGTATCGGTCAAGGACCTGTTCGACATCGCCGGCCAGCCCACGCCCGCCGGCTCCACGGTGCTGGCGGATGCGCCCGCCGCAGCGGCCGACAGCCCCGCGGTGGCGCGCCTGCGTGCCGCGGGTGGCGTTGTCATCGGCCGCACGAACATGGTGGAGTTCGCGTTTTCAGGCGTGGGGGTGAATCCGCACTTCGGCACGCCCGCGGCCTTCGATGCCCGGTCGGGCGCATTGCCCGGCGCGCCACGGGTTCCCGGCGGCTCGTCGTCGGGCGCCGCCGTGTCGGTGGCCACGGGGGCTGCGTTCATCGGACTGGGGTCGGACACGGGAGGGTCGATCCGCATTCCGGCGGCGCTCAACGGCATCGTGGGCTTCAAGAACACCGCGCGGCTGGTCCCCACGGCCGGGGCCGTCCCGCTGTCCACCACGCTCGACACGGCCTGCGCCATGACCCGCAGCGTGCGCGATGCCATCGTGGCGCACGAGGTGCTGGCCGCCCGGAGCGTCACGCGCAGCCTGGCACCGCTGTCGCAATACCGCCTGGCCGTCCCCTCGACGGTCTTCCTGGACGGCATGGACGCCACGGTAGCCCGGGCGTTCGAGCGCACCCTGTCCGCGCTGCGCGCGGCGGGCGCCACCATCGACACCATCGACATGCCCCCCATGCAGGAGCAGCCGGTGCATGGCTTCTCCGCGCCCGAAGCCTACGCCTGGCACCGCGAACTGCTGCAGCGCGCGGGCACGCGCTACGACCCCCGTGTGCGTGCGCGCATCGACAAGGGTGCGGCGCTGATGGCATGGGAATACATCGACCTGCTGCAGGCCCGCCAGCACTGGATGGCCCGCATGCACGCGTGCATGGAAGGCTACGACGTCCTGCTGTCCCCCACCGTGCCCATCGTGGCCCCCGCCCTGGCGGATGTGGCCCCGGCCGGCGGCCAGGACGCCGCGCAGGATGCGGCGCGCGACGCCGAGTTCTTCCGCGTCAACACCCTGCTGCTGCGCAATACCAGCGCCGTCAATCTACTGGACGGCTGCGCGCTGTCCCTGCCCTGCCATGTACCGGGGGAACTCCCGGTGGGCCTGATGGTCTGGCACAGGGCCCTGCGGGATGACACCGTGCTCAACACGGGCCTGCAAATCGAAAAAATACTACAAAAACAATAGCTACAAGCGCTTGATAATCAAGCTCTAGAGGCTAAAAACACCCAAATTCATGAAGATTGCCATCGTGGGCGCCGGCATTGTCGGCGTCACCACTGCCTATGAGCTGGCCAGCGACGGCCACGAGGTCACCGTGTTCGAGCAGCGCAGCGCTGCCGCCGAAGAAGCCAGTTTTGCCACGGCCGGCCTGCTGGGCTCCCACGTGCTCAGCCCCTGGGCCCTGCCCGGCTTCGGCCAGGCGCTGCGGCTCATGGGCGCCCACGCCACGCTGCGGCTGGCGTCCGGCCTGGGCCAGGACCATCTGGCCTGGCTGTGGCGCTGGCGCCGAGCGGCACGCGCCAACAGCGCGCCGGCCCCGGCTCTGGAGCAACTGGCGCGGTACAGCCAGGAGCGCCTGAAGGCCATCGCCAGCCAGCACGAGCTGGATTTCGAATCCAGTGACGGACGCCTGGTGCTGCTGCGCAGCGAGCAGGAGCAGGCCGCGCTGCAGCCGGCCCTGCAGGTGCTGCGCGACTGCGGCGTGGCGGCACGCGAGATCGATGCCGCGACGGCGCGCCACATCGAGCCCGGGCTGTCCCCCGACGCCCCGCTGGCCTGCGCCATCCACCTGCCCGACGCCAGCGCCGGCAACTGCCGCCTGTTCGCGCAACTGCTGCGCCAGGGCACGCAAGGTTCGGGCGTGCAGTTCGCGTTCAACACCCGTGTCGAACGCATCGGCACCAGCCCCCTGGGCATTGCGGTGCCCGGCGAGCCCGAGCTGCGCCGCTTCGATGCCGTGGTGCTGTGCGCGGGCATGGCCTCGGCCGCGCTTCTGCCGCCGCTGGCGCTGCGCCTGCCGATGACCGCCGTGTACGGCTATTCGGTCAGCGCGCCCCTGCGCGAGTCCACGCACGCGCCACGCGCCAGCGTGGTGGACATGGCCCAGCAGATCTCCATCACCCGCCTGGGGCAGCGCGTGCGCATTGCCGGTGGCGCGGAGCTGGCGGGCGCCGGCGCGGACCACCATGCGCCCACCCTGCAGCGCCTGTACCGCACGCTCAACGACTGGTTCCCCGGAGGGGCGCAGCTGTCCTCGGGGCTGCAGGTTTGGCGCGGCGCGCGCACCATGCTCCCCGACGCGGCCCCCGTGGTGGGCCCCAGCGGGGTGCCGGGGCTGTGGCTCAACACGGGCCACGGCGCCGGCGGCTGGGCCCTGGCCTGCGGGAGCGCCCGGGCCGTGGCGGACCTGATCGGCCAGCGCAGCCCCGAGATCGGCCTCGAGGAGTTCGGCATCCAGCGTTTCTAGAGCGTGCTGGAGTCCCCCCGGAACGGGAGGCCCGGCAAACCCGCCAGGGACGCTGGGCGCGGGGATAGAAAGGGCCCGCGGCAACGCGCCGCGGCCACGAAAAAATGGGGCCAAAGCCCCATTCCAGCGACCGCGCGCCGGGTCCTACTTGGCCGTCGGCATCACGAACTCGGCCCCCTTGGGCGTGCTTTCAGGCCAGCGCTGCATGATGCTCTTTTGCTTGGTGTAGAAGCGCACGCCTTCCTCGCCGTAGGCGTGCATGTCGCCAAACAGGCTGCGCTTCCAGCCGCCAAAGCCATGCCAGGCCATGGGCACGGGAATCGGCACGTTGATGCCGACCATGCCGGCCTGGATGCGGCGGCCGAACTCGCGGGCCACGTTGCCGTCGCGCGTGAAGCAGGCCACGCCGTTGCCGAACTCATGGTCGTTGACCAGCTTCACGGCCTCGCCAAAATCCTTGGCGCGCACCACCGCCAGCACCGGGCCGAAGATCTCCTCCCGGTAGATGCGCATCTGCGGCGTGACATGGTCGAACAGGGTGCCTCCCATCCAGAAGCCGCCTTCGCAGCCCTCGCCGGCCTGCGCCGCGTCAAAGCCGCGGCCATCCACCAGCAATTGCGCGCCCTCCTTCACGCCCAGGTCGATGTAGCCCGAGATGCGCTCGTGGGCCGCGCGGGTGACGATGGGGCCCATCTCCGCCGCCAGGTTCGTGCCGTCGAGCACCTTGAGCGCCTTCGCGCGCTCGACGAGCTTGGGCACCACCTTGTCGGCGGCATCTCCCACCAGCACGGCCACGCTGATGGCCATGCAGCGCTCACCGGCCGATCCGTAGCCCGCGCCGATGAGGGCGTCCACGGCCTGGTCCATGTCGGCATCGGGCATGACGATCATGTGGTTCTTGGCGCCGCCCAGGGCCTGCACACGCTTGCCGTGGCGGGCGCCGGTCTCGTAGATGTAGTTGGCGATGGGGGTGGAGCCGACAAAGCTGATCGCCCGGACATCGGGGTGCTCGATGAGCGCATCCACCGCCTCCTTGTCGCCCTGCACCACGTTGAAGACGCCGTCGGGCAGGCCCGCCTGCCGGAACAGGTCGGCCATGAGCAGCGAGGCCGTGGGATCGGTGGGGCTGGGCTTGAGCACGAAGGTGTTGCCGGTCGCGATGGCCACCGGAAACATCCACATGGGCACCATGACCGGAAAGTTGAAAGGCGTGATCCCCGCCACCACGCCCAGGGGCTGGCGCAACGTCCAGTTGTCGATGCCGGTGCTCACCTGGTCGGTGAAATCGCCCTTGAGCAGTTGCGGAACGCCGCAGGCGAACTCGATGATGTCGATGCCGCGCGCCACCTCGCCCTGCGCATCGGTGAACACCTTGCCATGCTCGGCCGTGATGGCGCGGGCCAGCGCATCCTTGTGCTGGTTGACCAGCTCCAGGAACTTGAACAGCACGCGGGCGCGGCGGATGGGCGGCGTGTCCGCCCAGGCGGGAAAGGCGGCCTGCGCGGCGGCCACGGCCGCATCCACATCGGCGCGGTGGGCCAGCGCCACGCGGCCCGTCACGGCGCCCGTGGCGGGATTGGTCACGTCCTGGCTGCGTGTGCTGGTGCCCATGGTGCGCTGGCCGTGGATATAGTGGCCAATGGGGGCCGGCTGGGTGGCGGTGGTCATGCAAACCTCTTTCAAAGAACGGTGGAAAGTGGCCTGCAGTCTAGGAGCGACAACCCGCCGCGCCAAGACCGTGGCGGTGAATTGATTGTTCACATTGATGAACAATAGAGCCATGAAATCGACAATCCATCCCAAACCCGAAGCCCTGTGGTCGCACCTGCACTGGCTCGTCGTGCTGGGCGAACAGGGCAGCTACACCGGCGCCGCCGCGCGCCTGGGCGTGAGCAAGGCGGCCATGAGCCAGCACATCGCGGAGCTGGAACGCGCGGCAGGCGTGCCGCTGGTGCGGCGCACCACGCGCAGCGTGGGCCTGACCGAGGCGGGGCGGCAGCTGGTGGACGACACGCGGGGCGCGTTCGACAGCATCGCCGAGAGCTTTGCGAGCGTGCGCGACCGCGCCGGCGTGCCCCAGGGCCGCCTGCGCGTGACCGCCCCCGTCGCGCTGGCACGCCAGCAACTGGTGCCCCGGCTGCCTGCGTTCGTGCGCGCCTATCCCGAAGTACGGCTGGAGCTGGACCTGTCGGACAACCTGCGCTCGCTGACGCTCGAAGGGCTGGACCTGGCCATCCGCCACACCGCCGTGGCCCCCGACACCCATGTGGCCTGGCTGCTGTGCACCACGCGGTCCGTGCTGGTGGCCAGCCGCGCCTACCTGCGCCGCGCCGGTCTGCCCCGCACGCCCGGCGACCTGCGCGGGCACGACTGCCTGCACTACCCCCGCACCCAGGAAGCTCCGGCCTGGACCTTCGAGCCCGTGGTGCCGGGCACCGCCCCCCGACTGACCGTGCCCGTGGCCGGGCCGCTGGCCGCCAGCAACAGCGAGGCCCTGCGCGACGCGGCCCTGGCGGGCCTGGGCATCGCGCTGGTCCCCGACTTCAGCGCGCAGGCCGCGCTGCAGTCGGGCAAGCTCGTCCAGGTGCTGCCCGACTGGCGCTCCGTGGGCACCTTCAGCGAGACGATCCACGCGATACGCCCCTACTCGGCCCATGTGCCGCGTTCGGTGTCGGTGTTCGTGGAATGGCTGCGCGAGGCCTTTGCCCCCGGCTTCGGGGCATGAGGCCGTGCGCGTGCCGCGGCCCCCGGGGCGGGGGAAGCCGTGCGGCCATGCCCACCGCGAGGCGGACACCGTGGACCCGGCGGACGCACACCCAAAAAAAGAAAACCGCCCGCAGCGGCCCCGTGGGGCGCCGCAGGGCGGGCCTGCAGGTTCGGCGGCTTCTCAGGCCTTGATGCCCAGCCTGTCCACCAGTTGCTTGAACGTGGCGTTGTCCCGTGCGATCAGGGCGTTGAAGTCCGCCTGGTCCAGGTAGCCCTCCCCCATGTTCTGGCGGGCCATGGTGTCGCGCAGCGCGGGCTCCTGCAGGGTCTTGGCGATGGCGGCGCGCAATACCGCCACCACTTCGGGCGGAGTGCCCTTGGGCGCGGCCAGACCGCGCCAGCCCCCGATCACGAGGTCGATCTTGCGTTCCTTGAGCGTGGGCACCGCCTCCCACCCGGCGGCGATGCGCTGCTCTGACATCACGGCCAGCGGGCGGATCTTGCCCGCCGCCACATAGGTGGCCACCTCCACCGGCGTGACGGCCACCACCTCGATGTGCCCGCCCAGCAGGTCCAGCACGGCGGGGTTGGCACCGCGGTACGGCGCATGGTTGAACGACACGCCCACCTTGTCCTCCAGCGCCGCGGCCGCCAGATGCCCCAGCGAGCCCGGCCCCGCATTGCCCACGCGCACGCCGCCCGGGCTCTTGCGGGCGGCCGCCAGCAGGTCCTCGATGGTGCGCAGGGGGGAGTCCGCGCGCACGGCCAGCGTGGCCGGGTCGGCGTTCAGCCGCGCGATGGGGGTCAGGCTGTCGGCCGTGATCCTGGTGATGCCCATGTGGGGGATCATCGTGATCTCCACCGTGATGATGGCCAGCTTGTAGCCGTCGGGCCGGGCATTGGCCAGCTCGGTCCAGCCCACGGCGCCGCTGGCGCCCGCCTTGTTGAGAACGATCAGGTCCTGCGGCAGGTGCTTGCGCGCCGCCTCGGCCAGCGCCCGGGCCAGCACATCGGTGCCGCCGCCCGCGGCGAAGGGCACGATGAGTTCAATGGGCTTGCCGGGATAGGCCGCGGTCTGGGCGGCGGCGGGCAGCATGGTACCTGCGGCCAGGCTGGCCAGGGCAGCGCAGGCATGGCGGCGGTTCAGGGAAACGGTCATGGCGTGGTGTCTCGTGTCGGGTATCTGGGGTCGTATCGGCCCGGTCAATCAAGGCGGATGTTGGCGGCGCGGATCACGCCCGCCCACAGCTTCTGTTCGCTGCGCACGAAGTCGGTGAACTGCTGGGGCGTCATGGACAGCGGCTGGATGCCGATCTCTTCGAGCTTGGCGCGCGTCTCGGGATGGCGCAGGGCGGCCGCCAGGTCCTTGTTCAGGCGCTCCACCACCGCCGCAGGCATCCGGGCCGGGCCCACGAACCCCTGCCACGCATAGGCCTCGAAGCCGGGTACGCCGGCCTCGGCCATGGTGGGCACATCGGGCAGGATGGACAGCCGCTGCGGCGTGGCCACGGCCAGCACGCGCACCTTGCCCGCCTTGATCATCGACAGGCTGGGCGGAAGGTCGACGAACATCGACTGCACCTGGCCCGCCATGAGGTCCTGCAGCGCCGGGGCCGAGCCCTTGTAGGGGACATGCAGGATGTCCGTGCCGGTGCGCTGCTTGAACAGTTCCAGTGCCACGTGCAGCGGAGAGCCCGGGCCCGACGAGGCCGACGAGACGGCCCCCGGGCTCTTGCGCACCTGGGCCAGGAACTCCTGCATGTTCCGGGCCGGGAAGTCGGGGTGCACGGCCAGCACCAGGGGCATGCGGCCCAGGCCGCCGATGAAGCTGAAGTCCTTCTCGGCGTTGTAGCTCAGCGCGGAATACATGGCCGGGTTGAAGGCCAGCGTGCCCGAATCGGCCGTGCCCACGGTGTAGCCGTCGGCCGCGGAGCGCGCGATGAAGGTGGCGCCGATGATGCTGGCCGCGCCCGGCTTGTTGTCCACCACCACGGGCTGGCCCAGGTCCTGCCCCATGCGCACGGCCAGGCTGCGCGCGATCACGTCGGTGGTGCCGCCGGGCGCATAGGGAACCACCCATTTGACGGGCTGGGACGGGTAGGCGGCGGTCTGCGCCTGGGCGCCGAGCGTGCAGGCGAGCAGTGCACCGGCAAGGATGCGAAGGGTGTTGCGTTTCATGGTGTGTTTGTCTCCAGAGGTTGGCGGTTCAGGGGCAAGGTTTTCTGCGAACCTTTTCGGAAATCTTTGGTGTTTTTGCGCTCTTGCGCTTGATGCGATTGCGCCAGCAGCTATCAAATAAATAGCATCAGCGCGGCGCGACCATCCAGGCATGCGCGGGATCGTTCCTGAACGCCCAGCGGCGCTCGGGCCCCGCCATGGTGTTGAGGTAGTACAGGTCGTAGCCATGCGGGGCCACGCAGGGGTGGTAGCCGCGCGGCACCATCACCGTGTCGCGGTGTTCCACGGCCATGGATTCGTCCAGCGAGCGGTCGTCGGTGTACACGCGCTGAAAGGCGAATCCCTGCGCGGGATGGAGCTGGTGGTAGTAGGTTTCCTCGAGCACGGTTTCGGCGTGTGGCTGGCCCGCGTCGGCGCTGTCGTGCTTGTGCGGCGGGTAGCTCGATGAATGCCCGGCCGGGGTGATCACCTCCACGACCAGCAGGCCTTCGGCGGGCTGCGACTCGGGCAGGATGTCGCAGACGTGGCGCGTGTTGCTGCCCTGCCCGCGCACGCTGCGCTGCATCTGCGTGGGTTCGATCACCCGCTCGGGATACAGGCCGCGCGCCGGCGCGCTGCTCAACGCCACCTCGGCGGCGCCCCGCGCCACGATGCGCACCGCCCGGTCTGGCGGCACATACACGGCCGTGGGCGAGGCCTCCTCGAACACCGAGGCACGGCTGCCCAGGGCCCGGTAGGCCTGTGCGCCCACGTGCACGTCCACCTGCCCGCTGAGCACCGTGATGCACAGCTCGCGCGCGCCGGTGGCCAGCGACTCCTCGTCCCCCGCGCCCAGGCGCAGGGCCTTGAACCCCACGTGGGTCCATCCGGCCGTGGCCGGCGTCACCTCCACCACCACCCGGCCCGACGGGTTGGCCTTGACGAGCAGTGTCATGCGGGCACTCCCGCGGCCTCGGGGGCGGTGGCGGCCTGCGCCGGGCGGCTGTCGCGCCAGCCCGCGATGAGGCGGCGGAAATTGGCGGCCACCTGGGCCTGCAGCCCGGCGTCGTCGATCTCGCCCTTGAGCCAGGCCAGGCTGGGCCCGGCCCAGACGGTGCGCCCGATCATGAAGCCCTTGACGATGGGCGCGCGCGCCTCGGCAAAGCCTGCGATGAGCTGCTCCACCGGCTGCGACAGCCCCAGGATCACCGCGCCACGGCAGTACGGGTCGCGCTCGCGCACCAGGGCGTCCAGCGCCTCCCAGTGGCGCGCGGCCATGGCGCCGACCTTCCACCACTCGGGCTTGAGGCCGATCCCGTAGAAGTGGCGGATGGCGCGCAGCACGGCCTCGCCGGTATCGCCCGGGGCCAGCATGTCCTTGGGCGGAATCACCTCCAGCAGCAGTTCATGCCCGCTGGCGCGCGTGGCCTCCCACACCTGCTGCAGCCACTCGTCCTGCTCGGCGCGCAGCGCGGCCGCGTCGTCCGGGTGGTAGAACACCAGGCATTTCACGACCTGCTCGCGCGGCCAGTGCACCAGCTGCGAGGCCAGCGAATGCGTGCCGTCGAAACGCAGCGGGCGCGAGCCGGGCCGCTCGATCGGTCGCCCCAGCCACCAGCCCCGGCCCGTGGCGCCGTGCAGCGCGGCCTCGCCGATGCGTCCGTCGATCAGCACGCCCATGCGCCCCCCGCACCCGGGGTCCCGCTCGACCTCGGCCACCACGGCGTTGAGCAGCTGCTTGAGCACGGGCAGGCGTGCGCCCTGCGCACCGGCCTGCCGCGCCAGGTCTTCAAACTGGGCGCGGTGGTCGTAGGCCAGCACGAACAGCTCGGGCCACTGCGGCCGCGCCGCCGTCACCCGGTGCAGATGGGCCAGTTGCGGGTCCTGGTCGGGCCGGGGGTGGCGGTGCCCCGAGAACCAGTGGGCCAGCTCGGCCGGTGTGGGCATGGCGGGCGCGCAGCCGTGGCGAGACACCACGATGGCCCCGCAGGCATTGGCGATCGCCGCCGACTCGACCAGGGTCTTGCCCCGCAGCAGGCCCGACAGCAGGCCCGACGCGAAGGCATCGCCCGCGCCCAGCACGTTGAGCACCTCGATGCGCTCGCCCAGCACCGTGGGCGCATCGTCCAGGGCGGCGGGCACCGCCCCCTCGATGATGCTGCAGCCCAGCGGGCCCCGCTTGACCACCAGCACGGCCTGTGTGTGCCCGCGCACTGCGCGCAGGCTGGCCATCAGGTCCCCGGGCACGCCGCCGGCGATCAGCCACTCCTCTTCGGTGCCGATGATGAGCTCGAACGATCCGAGCTGCGCCTGCAGGTGGCGGCTCACCGCGTCGCTGCCCACGTAGCGCGTTTCGCCATCGCCCTTGGCGGCCAGCCCCCACAGCACGGGGCGGTAGTCGATGTCCAGCACCCGCACCAGACCATGGCGCTGCGCGATGTCCAGCGCGCGGCGGCTCGCGGCCAGCACGGTGGGCGTGCTCAGGTGCGTTCCGGTGATCACCAGGCTGCGGCAGCGCGCCAGGAACTCCTCGCTGATCGCGTCGGCGTCCAGCGCCATGTCGGCGCAGTTCTCGCGGGCGAAAAGCAGGGGGAAGGTGTCCTGGTCCTTGATGCCCAGCAGCACCATGCCCGTCAGGCGCTGGTCGTCCACCTGCACCTGGCTCACGTCGCAGCCCTCGCGCCGCAGGGTGTCGAGCAGGAAGCGGCCGTTCTGCTCATTGCCCACGCGCGACACCATGGCCGAGCGCAGCCCCAGCCGGGCAGTGCCAAAGGCGATGTTGGCCGACGAGCCTCCCAGGTATTTGGCGAAACTGGTCGCGGCCTCCAGGCTGCAGCCGATCTGCTGGGCATAGAGGTCCACGGCCAGCCGGCCCAGGCAGGCCACGTCAAAGGGCCGGTTGGAAGGAAAAGAGAGCATGCATGGGTCTCCGCAAGGGCGCGGCGGCGGGAAAGCGCGCGCCGGATAATGGTTCGTTGCGCCTATGATAGCCCAATATAGAAAATATTTTCTAATTTAATGAAAAATAGAAATACCCTGGCCAATCCCATTGCCACGCCCCCCGGCAACGCGTCCGCCCCCTACCCCGACGCGGACGCGTTCCTGGCGGCCGTGCATGCGGGCTTCGAGCCCTTGAGCCGCCAGCTCAAGACCATCGCGCGCTATGTCGAGAAGCAACGCGACCAGCTGGCGCTCGATGGCGTGCAGGCCACGGCCGCGCAATGCGGCGTGCAGCCGTCGGCACTGGTGCGGTTTGCCAAGCATTTCGGGTTTTCGGGCTACACGGAAATGCAGGCCCTGTTCCGCGCCGGAGCCGTGCGGCAACTGGCCCCCAACCGCAACTACCAGGAGCGCATCCGCGAACTGATCGTGCCCGGCGGCAGCGCGCGGTCGGCCGCCCAGCTCGCGCACGAGGTGATCGACGGCAACATCGACAGCCTGCAGGCGCTGCAGCGCAACCTGCCGGACGCACAGTTCGATGCGGCGGTGGAGCTGATGCTGCAGGCCCCCGCGCTCTGGCTGGCCGCATCGCGCCGCGCGTTTCCGGTGGGCGCCTACCTGGCCTACGCGCTGCAGCACACGGCCAAGCCGGTGCACTGGCTGCACGGGCTGGGTTTCATGCACCAGGGCGAGCTGCGCGCGCTGGCGCCCGGCGATGTGCTGGTCGCCGTCTCGTTCGAGCCCTACGCGCAGGAGACCCTGGAGCTCGCGCAGGCGGCGGTGGCGCGCGGCGCGCGCCTGCTTGCCATCACCGACAGCCAGCTGAGCCCGCTCGCGGCCCTGGCCAGCGCCACCCTGATCGCGCAGGACGGTGCCACCTTTGGTTTCCGCTCGCTCACCAGCACGCTGAGCCTCGCGCAATCGCTGTTCCTGGGCCTGGCCTACCGGATGGAGCTGGCCTACGACCACCGCTCCACGGCGAAGCCCTGAGCCCGCCGCCCCCGGCACCCACCCCGACCACCACCTGCCAGCCCCCGCCCATGCACCCCATCACGCCCCAGCAGCCGCACCCTCTGTTCAACACGGCAGCCACGCGGCGCATGGAGCAGCAGGCCGCCGCCGCCCTGCCCCCGCACGCGCTGATGCAGCGGGCGGGCCTGGCCGTGGCCCGCCTGGCCCGGGCGCTCGCGCCCCATGCGCGCACCGTGTGGATAGCCTGTGGCCCCGGCAACAACGGCGGCGACGGCCTGGAGGCCGCCCTGCACCTGCAGCGCGACGGACGGCGCGTGGTGGTCACCTGGCTGGGCAACCCGGACCGCGCCCCCGCCGATGCCCGCCGTTCGTGGGAACGCGCGCGGGACGCGGGCGTGCTGTGGGCCGACAGCGCCACCGAAGACCTCACGGCCTCCGACCTGTGCATCGACGCGCTGCTGGGCATCGGCGTGGGAGCCAACCCCGCCAGCCCCCCGGCCCGCGAACCGGACGAGCGGCTGCGCCGCTGCCTGGAGGCCCTGCAGCGCAGCCCCGCGCCCGTGCTGGCGGTGGACCTGCCCAGCGGTCTGGACGCCGATACGGGACAGTTCGCGGCGGGCTTCGCGCCCGACGCAGCCCACCCGCCGCGCGCCGCGCGGCACACGCTGAGCCTGCTCACCCTCAAGCCCGGCCTCTTCACCGGCGCGGGGCGTGACGCCACGGGCAGGGTGTGGTTTGACGCGCTGGGCGCGGAGGCCGGGCACGAGCCCCCCAGCGCCTGGCTTTGTGGCCCCGCGCTGGCGGCACCACGCGCCCATGCCAGCCACAAGGGCAGCTATGGCGACGTGGCCGTGGTGGGGGGAGAGGGGCTGGCGGGGCGTGGCATGGGCATGGCGGGCGCCGCCCTGCTGGCCGCGTCCGCGGCCTTGCATGGCGGCGCGGGGCGTGTACTGGTGGCCCTGCTCGACGGCGGCCATCTGGAGCTGGACCTGCAGCAACCGGAGCTGATGTTCCGCCGCTTCGACGCCCTGGCGCTGGAACAGCTCACCGTGGTCTGCGGCTGCGGCGGCGGCCAGGCCGTCGCCCATGTGCTGCCGGGCGTCATCACGCGCTCGGCGCGGCTGGTGCTGGACGCCGATGCCCTCAACACCATCGCCAGCCAGGCCGCCCTGCACGCGCTGGTGGTGGCGCGCGGCCAGCACGGCTTGCCCACGGTGCTGACGCCCCACCCTCTGGAGGCCGCCCGGCTGCTGGGCCTGTCCACCGCCGAGGTCCAGGCGGACCGCCTGGACGCGGCCCAGCAACTGGCCTCGCAGTTCAACTGCGTGGCCGTGCTCAAGGGCTCGGGCACGGTGGTGGCGGCCCCCGGCCGCGTGCCCGCCATCAACCCCACGGGCAACGCACGGCTGGCCACCGCGGGCACGGGGGATGTGCTTGCCGGCATGGTCGCGGCGCACATGGCCGCCGGGGCCAGTGCCCTGCGCGCCGCCTGCGAGGCGGTGTATGGCCACGGGCTGGCGGCAGATGCCTGGCCGGCCGGGCTGGCGCTCACCGCCAGCGGGCTCGCGCGGCGCGCGGGCGGCTGACGGCACGGCCAGCGCGTTGTCCGCGCCACGGCCGAGGCCGCACGCTGCCCACCGCCGCCAAGGAGGCCTTCACCGGCCCACCAGCGTGACCTCCTTCAGGGGCTTGAGCACGCTGGAGGGGGTCATGCCAAAGGTCTGCCGGAACATGCGGCTGAAATGCGCCGAATCGGAGAACGCGCCCTGCAGCGCAGCATCCGTCAGCCGGGGGCTGACCGCGAGGTTCGCCATGGCCAGCCGCACCTGCGACCACACCTGGTAGCGGCGCAGGCTGACGCCCATCTCCGCCCGGAACAGGTGGTTGAAGCGCGAGGCCGACAGCTGCACGGACGACGCCAGCCCCTCGCGCGCCCACCGCCCGTCCCGGGGGCTTCGCAGGGCCAGCAGGCTGCGCGCCACGCGCGGATCCAGGGGCGCCGCAGCATGCCCGCCCCCGCACCGCAGCAGGGCCTGCAGATCGAAGTGGCGCAGGTAAGCGTCCATGGCGCTGCGCGAGCCCACGGCCCTGGCCGCGTCGAGGACCACGCCATCGTGCTGCTGGAACGGGCCCCGGAGACCCCGCGCCTCGGGAGAGTCGGGCTCCAGATACATCAGCGCCACGTGCTCTCCGCAGGGGTCGAACACATGTTCCACCCCGGCGGCCACCAGCGCGCTGTGGCACGTCTCCACCCGCCCCGGCTGCCAGTGCAAGGCAAAGCGCCCCGACAGGCCGATGAGCAGCACCGGCGACGCATGGCAGTGCCAGCCCGTGGAGGGAAGGTCGCCCAGATACAGCGCACGGTCGGCGCCCAAGGTCAGTGTGTTCCGTGCTGGCATGCGCATAGCCCAAACATACAAGTTTTCTCGCACGGTTCCCGATAGCCTTCGCCATCCCCGTCCATGCCCCCCATTCCAATGCCCCCGCGCGGGCAGGACAGGCATGCGCCGGCCCACCCACGACAACCTCTGGAGACCCCTCCTTGAAACGCATTGTCCTTGCTGCCGTGGCAGCTTTCGCGCTCGCCGCCACGGCGCTGTACCACGGTGCCCCCTCGCTGTTCACGGAGCCCTTGCTCGCGCTCAATCGCAGCCTGTCGGGCCTGGAGGAAAAGACCGTCGACGCCGCGATGCACCAGATCCACTACCTGGACAGCGGCGCCACGCCAGGGCCCCCGGCACAGGGCGCCACCAGTTTCCCCCGCGTTCCGGTCGTCCTCTTGCACGGCATCTTTGCCGAGAAGGACCACTGGGTGGAGTTCGCCCGCCCGCTCACAGCCACCCACCGGGTGATCGCGCCAGACCTGCCGGGGTTCGGAGAAAGCACGCGCCGCGAGGACCAGGCCTATGACTACGCCGCCCACACCGAACGCCTGCGCAGCCTGCTCGATGCACTGGGCATTGAAAAGGCCCATCTGGCAGGCAACTCCATGGGGGGCACGATCGCGGCGCTGTTCGCCGCAGCACACCCCGAGCGCGTGGCGAGCGTGGCCTTCATCGGAGCACCACACGGCATCCGTTCACCGCAACCCAGCGCCATGGACCACCTCATCAACAGCGGGCAGCGCCCGCTCGTGGCGCACGACCCCGCGGCGTTCGACGCCATGATGGCGCTGGTGTTCGAGAAACGCCCTTTCCTGCCGTATCCCATCCTGCACGCCACGCAGCAGGACGCGCTGCGCAACGCGGCATCCAATGCGCGGCTCTGGGATGCACAGCTCAAGGACCGCTATCTGCTGCAGGAAAAGCTCGCCGCCCTCGAGCAGCACCCCACTCTGGTCCTGTGGGGCGAAAGCGACCGCGTCTTCCACCCCTCCGGCATGCGGCCCCTGAAGGCGGCCCTGCCGGGAGCGCAGGTGGAGGCACTGCGCGGGGTGGGCCACCTGCCGATGATGGAAGCGCCCCGGGACACGGCGCTGCGGTATGCGGAATTCCTGCGACACCCCGGGGCGCGGCCCTCCCGCTCCATGCCAGAGAAATCCCATTGAATCGACCCCTGGCGCTCTCCTGGAAAGCGCCGGAAGCTATCAAATATATAGCAAACTCCGACCCGGGAGACGGTTCACCCCGGGTGGAAGCCGGGTGGGTCAGCCCCGGCGCGGCTTGCGCCCCTTGCCCTTGCCGGACTTGCTGCCGGCCGCGGCCTTTTTCACCGAGGCCTTGAGCTCCTGGATGGGCGAGCGGGCCGCGCGCTCACGCGTGAGCGATGCGAGTTCGGTGCTGGACGCCTCGGGCGCGGGGCCACGCTTGCGGGCTGCCGGGCGGCCCCCCGCCTTGCGCGCGCCGCCGGGGCCGTCGGAGGCAACGCCCTTGTCCTTGAGCGCGCGGCCGAGCAGCTCCTCCCCCTCGCGCACCAGGCGGAAGTCGATCTTGCGGCCATCGAGGTCCACGCGGCTGACCTGCACCCGCACCCGCGCGCCGATGGCGTAGCGGATGCCGGTGCGCTCGCCGCGCAGCTCCTGGCGCGCCTCGTCGAACTTGAAGTACTCGCCACCCAGCTCGGTGATGTGCACCAGGCCTTCGACGTACATCGCGTCGAGCGTGACGAAGATGCCGAAGCTCGTCGCCGCGCTGACCACGCCGCTGTACTCCTCGCCCAGGTGCTCGCGCATGTACTTGCACTTGAGCCAGGCTTCCACGTCGCGGCTGGCCTCGTCGGCACGGCGCTCGTTGGCGCTGCAGTGCAGGCCCGCGGCCTCCCAGGCCTGCGTATCGCGGCTCGGCGGCTTCACGTCCTTGCGCGGCTTGGTGCCGGGCGCCGCCACGCGGGCGGCCAGGCGCTTGGCCAGCTTGGCGTGGGCCTCGCCCGGCGTCGGCAGCGACGGCAGCGCGTATTTGGTCTTGCCCAGGATGGCCTTGATGACCCGGTGCACCAGCAGGTCGGGATAGCGCCGGATGGGGCTGGTGAAGTGCGTGTAGGCCTCGAACGCCAGGCCGAAGTGGCCGCTGTTGACGGGCGTGTAGATGGCCTGCTGCATGGAGCGCAGCAGCATGGTGTGGATCTGCTGCGCGTCCGGCCGGTCCTTGGTGGCCTCGGCGATGGCCTGGAACTCGGCGGGCTTGGGATCGTCGCCGATGGTCATGCCCACGGCCATGGCCTTGAGGTAGTTGCGCAGGATTTCCTGCTTCTCGGGCGTGGGGCCTTCGTGCACGCGGAACAGGCCGGGCTGGCCGCCCTGCGCGATGAAGTCGGCGCTGCACACGTTGGCGGCCAGCATGGCCTCTTCGATGAGCTTGTGCGCATCGTTGCGGGTGCGCGGCACGATCTTCTCGATGCGGCCGTTCTCGTCGCAGATGATCTGCGTCTCGGTGGTCTCGAAGTCCACCGCGCCACGCTGCTGGCGCGCCACCAGCAGGGCGCGGTACACGTCATGCAGGTTGAGCAGGTCCTTCACGCGGTCCTTGCGCTTGCTGGCCTCGGGCCCGCGCGTGTTGGCCAGAATGGCCGCGACCTCGGTGTACGTGAACCGCGCATGGCTGAACATCACGGCCGGGTAGAACTGGTAGGCATGCACCTCGCCCTTGGCGGTGACCAGCATGTCGCAGACCATGCACAGGCGCTCGACCTCGGGGTTGAGCGAGCACAGGCCGTTGGAGAGCTTCTCGGGCAGCATGGGGATCACGCGGCGCGGGAAGTAGACGCTGGTGGCGCGGTCATAGGCATCGATGTCGATGGCGCTGCCGGTCTCCACGTAGTGGCTCACGTCGGCGATGGCCACCAGCAGGCGCCAGCCCTTGGCGCGGCCGACCTTGGCGGGCTCGCAGTACACGGCGTCATCGAAATCGCGCGCGTCCTCGCCGTCGATGGTGACCAGGGGCACGTCGGTCAGGTCCACGCGGCGCTTCTTGTCCTGCGCGCGCACCTTGTCGGGCAGTTCCTTGGCCTGGGCCAGGCACTCGGCCGAGAACTCGTGCGGCACGCCGTACTTGCGCACCGCGATCTCGATCTCCATGCCGGGGTCATCCACCTCGCCGAGCACTTCGGTGATGCGGCCCACGGGCTGGCCGAACAGGGCCGGCGGCTCGGTCAATTCGACCACGACCACCTGGCCGGGCTTGGCGGCGCCGGTGGCACCCTTGGGGATCAGTACATCCTGCCCGTAGCGCTTGTCCTCGGGCGCCACCAGCCACACGCCGCTTTCCTGCAGCAGGCGGCCGATGATGGGCTGGGGCGGGCGCTCGATGATCTCGACCACGCGGCCCTCGGGGCGGCCGCGCCGGTCCTGGCGCACGATGCGCACGCGCACGCGGTCCTTGTGCAGGACAGCGCGCATTTCGTTGGGGGGGATATAGATGTCGCCTTCGCCATCGTCGCGGATGACAAAACCGTGTCCGTCACGGTGCCCCTGCACGCTGCCTTCAATTTCGTCCGACAGATGCGCGGACTGCGCGCCGGGGGTGGTTTTTTTGATATACAATCTTAGTCTTTCCTGAAATGCCCAGGTG
>NZ_JBWKMU010000008.1:145346-333190 GCF_059415205.1 Acidovorax sp. GW821-FHT10E03
GGCGGAATTGGTAGACGCACTAGTTTCAGGTACTAGCGAGTAACATCGTGGAGGTTCGAGTCCTCTCCTGGGCACCAAGTTTAACGAGAACCTGTGAAGGTTTTCAAAATATCGAAGCCGCTGTGAATACAGCGGCTTTTTTATTTCCCGCCTCCATGCCCCGACGCCGCTTCCCGAGACGCTGGCGGAATGAATTTAAAAAAATCTTCATCCACTCGCCAGAAGCCGCAATTACTTGTTCTATAATTCAAGGCTGATCTGAAAGCCCAGGTGGCGGAATTGGTAGACGCACTAGTTTCAGGTACTAGCGAGTAACATCGTGGAGGTTCGAGTCCTCTCCTGGGCACCAAACAATAAAAAAGCCGTTGCAACCGCAACGGCTTTTTTTATTCCTGCCCCGCCCTCGACAGGTGGGCAACGGGCGGCTCTTCGTGGCCATCAATGCCCTGCGCAGTCTACGCTCCGGACAAGCCCTCCCCGGCCCTGCTCAAAGATCAGGTATCAACCGCTTTCCCAGTGAAAACGCCTCGTCGCGCGCATAGCCGAGGGCATCGTAGAAATGCAGGACCCGGGCATTGCTGGTACGCACCAGCACATTGACCTTGGGACACCCGAGCCGCAGCAAGCGCAGCTCCACCTCCGCCATGAGACGGCGCCCCAGCGCCAGCCGCTGATGCCCCGGTGCCACCGCGAGGTAGTACACGGAGCCCCGGTGGCCGTCATAGCCCGCCATGGCGGTGCCCACGAGCCGTTCCGCCATGCCGTCTCGCGCCGGCACCACCGCCACCAGAAAAAGTTCTGGCTGCACCAGAAGCTTGCGGGCGATGTCCTTGTGAGGATCGTTCCAGGGGCGGACGAGCCCGCAGTCGTGCCACAGCGCCACCGCGGCAGCCTCATCGGCCGCCCCGAAAGGCCGGATGTGCACCGGCAACCCGCCAGCCATCGCTTCTTTGGCCCTCTTACTTGCGCAGCAGTGCCTTGAGCGCGTTCTGAAGGCGGCGCGCATTGGCCGCGTCGCTGGCGCTGGCCAGCACGCGGGCCGCGTCCTGCCCCCAGGTCTGCGCTGGCGCGGGATCGTTGCGGCGCGTGAGCAGTTGCAGCTGCAGCATGCGCCGGGCGGCGATGTGCTCCGCGGGCGTGGGCGCCTCTGCGGCCATCTCCAGGCGCAGCAGCGCTTCCGAGGCATCGCCCTTCGGCGCCGCCGACAGGGCCTGCGCCCAGGCGTTGCGCACCGATGCCGTCACACCCGCTCCGAGATCCTGCGTGCTGGGCACCAGGCCCGCGTCGCGCTTTTCCCACGCGGTCAGCAATTGCGTCAGTGCCTCGCCGTGGGCTTGCGCCGCCAGTTTTTTCAGGGCCAGCTGGGCATGCTCCATGGCTTCGCGCTGCGCGCGGAAAGCGGTGTCTCCCAGGCGCGGGCCCCGGTCTTCCTGCGCAGGACGGTCGCCGAAACGGCCACCCCGGTCATTGCGGTCGCCAAAACGGCCGTCTGGACGCGGGCCGCCACGGCCGGCATCACGGTCGCCAGGGCGGCCATCCCGGCGGTCGCCGGGGCGCGCACCACGGCCCGGCGCAGCAGGCGCATCCTTCTTCATGCCCGGCCGGTCGTCACCGCGCACGGCCACCACGGGCCGCGCCACGGGCTTGGGTGCCACGGGCGCCGGTGCGCAAGCCACCGGCTCCGCCTCCACACCCTCGGCCACCGGATCCGCCGGAGCTTCCGAAGCGGATTCAGCCGCCATGGCGGACTGGCTCTGCTCGTCCTTCTGCGCCGAGGCCACGGCCTGCGCGGCCTGCGCCTGACCGCGCAGCGCGGCCTCCAGCGCCTGCATGGCAGAGCGGATCTGCTGCGCATCCCCCGTCGCATTGGCGGCTTCCAGGGACTTGGAGGCCTCCAGCACCACGCGGTCGCGGGCGCTCAATTCGGTGACTGCGCGCTCACGGTCTGCGGACTTGCGGTTGAAAGCCTCGTCGATGGGCTTGCGGAACGCATCCCACAGCTTTTGCTCGTGCTTGCGGTCCAGCGGCACCGTCTGCGCCTCGGCCTGCCAGCGCTGCTGGAGCGCCTTGACCGCATCGATGCGCAGCGCGGGCGCAGCCCCCAATGCGGTGGCTTCGTCGATCATGGCGTGGCGACGCGCCAGGCTCTCCTTCTGGGCTGCTTCCAGCGGGGCCGCCGCCGAGGCGATGGCCTGCTTCCACAAGGGCTGCAGCTCGGCAAAGATCTTCTCGCCCACATGACCACCTTCGCGCCAGCGGTCGCCAAACTGGTGGAGCGCGCGGTTGATGGCCTTCCAGTCACCCGACGCCGCGTGCGCTTGCGACCATGCCTTGAGCTCCTCGATCAGTGCCAGGCGCTGCGCCTTGTGCTCGGCAGCCTCCGTGCGGATCTTGTCCAGCCAGGCCTCGACCACCTTGTGGGCCGCGTTGCAGGCTTCATCGAATTTTTTCCACAGCGCATGGTTGGGTGCGCCCCCCTGGTCCGCCTGCTTCCATTGGTCGCGCAGGTTGCGCAGGATTTCCTGCATCTTGCGGCCACCCAGGGCCTGGCCTTCAGGACGGTTGAGCAAGGCCTCGGCCTTGGCCACCAGGTCCTCGCGCACCTGGTCGGCACTCCAGCGCTGCCAGCCCTCCAGCTCGCCAGCCGCCACCAGGGCCGCGTGCACCTGCTGCTCCAGGGCATTGTCGATGTGCTTTCCATGCACCTTGAGCACGGCGCGCAGCGCGGCTGCAGCACCCGCGCTGGCCTTGCCATGGCCTTCGGCGGTTTCCTTTTCGAGGACGGCCAGGGCTTCGCGCACGCTTTGCGCGGCCTTCTCGATCACTTCAGGAGCTGCCTTGGGCTTGGCCGCACGCGCAGGCTTGGCCGCGGCCGCCGCAGCAGCGGCCTCCGTGGGCAGGCCGCGCGCGGCGCGCAGCTCGTCGGCCCATACGGGCACGGGCGGCAGTGCAGCGCTGGCATCGGCCGCGGCCGCCACGGCCTGGGCGACGGCGGGCTGGAAAGCCTCCCACACCACCAGCAACTGGGTGCGCGACGCATCGAGCAGCGCAGGAAAGCGCGCTTCCACGCTCGCCCAGCTGGCATCGCTGGTGAGTTCCTGTGCCTGTTCCTGCCAGCGGGCCACATCGGCACGCAGGAGTTCGAGCGCCGCCTGCGCATCGCGCCAGGGCTTGGTGGAAAGCACTTCGATGCGCTGGGCCAGCAGCACGGCGGCCTCCCGCTGCACCTGCACGCGATGCTGCAGGTCTTCGATCACTTTCACACGGTCCGCGACCTGCACCTTGAGCAGCGACAACGGCTCGCGCGACAGCGGCGCACCGGCCTTGGCCGCATCGCGCTGCCAGGCCATGGCATCGGCGATATTGAGCTTGGGGGCCGCAAGAAGGGCCTGTGCCTTTTCCGCCCACTCGGCGGCGATGGCCTCCTGCCCCTTGGCGCGGCGGATTTCGTCAAGGCGCTCGCGCACCGCGCGGGCTGCGCCCTTGTCACGGCCGCTCAACTCCTTGAAGACCTCCTGCAACTGCTCCGGGGCAGGCTGCGTGGCCAGCCAGTCGCGGATGCGGGAGGCGCGCTCACCAGAGGTGGCGGCAGAAAAGGCGCCGCCGGTCAACGCATCAAGCGGATGCGGCTCATGGGTTTTGGCCGGGGCCGGATTCACTTCAGGTGCGTCGGACATTTTGCTGCGGGAAAAAAATGGAAACATGGATCCAATGGATAACAAAGGCTCCCCCAGGCGCATTGCCTGGAGGCCCGCCCTGGCAACCGCACTGCACGCGCGCCAAGGCAACAAGGAGACTATTTTCACCGGGTTCGGCCAACAGACCGCAGCATGGCGCTGCGCCAAACCCCGAGGGTGATCTGGCACAAGGCTTTGCCAGACGGGCTGACATGCTGCGACCCCCGCAAGGGGCATCGCCCGCGACTCCGGGCGAACTGTCGCCGCTCTAGGGAACAGCCCCCATTATCTATATATAAGCGCCGCTAGCCCAGACAGCCCGCCAGCACAAACAAGAAAGCCCGGCGGACAGTGCCTCAAGGCCTGCCTGCCGGGCTTGACGGCTGACACAACGGTCTTTGCCATCGGTCGCAAATGCGGAGATGAAGGTCCACACTGCGAGGAGGCAAGGTATTGCCTCCAGGGGGTGCCTTGGAATCCTCATCTGCTGCACCAGGGCACTGAATGCCTTTGGAGGGAGACTTGGTTTCGTCTGGCGATGCCTGAAATCAACAGGCAACTGAACCTTACCAAAGTAGTTGCCGCAGTTCAAACTGGATTCTCAATGGCGAAAAGTCCACCGATTGAATTTGACATGAGCTTGTAACAACCCGCCTGAGGCCACAGGCCCCAAACGTCCGCCAGCACCCCAAAAACTGTGATTTTTTACATATTTTTTATAACTTATTTGTCTTATGATTCAATTCATTAGTATTGACTAAGCATTTAGTGACCTCCTAGAATCCGCCAGCCCCAAAAACAGGCTAGTAAAAACCCCAACCCGCTGCCGAACCCGGCTAAGTCAAACCAGGCCCAAAGCACCCCAGAGATGTGCGGCCCACTTGATGGCGTACCAATCCAGGCGACCCGCTGAGACGGGACAGTCACCGATGACTGCCCAGGCTCAGTGCGGCGCTTCAGAAAGGAAGAGCTATGACAGCGTCAGGAAAAATAGTCTCCGGCGTGCGGACCTTCGTGGCCGACGTGACCGAAGGTTTTCTTGAAATCACCCACAACAGCTTCGCCCTCATCGGCCTGGCTGTGGCCTTTGTCGTGATCACCCTCACGGCCCGCCCGGACCTGCGCCAGGCAGGCGAAGCGCAATTGATGAACTGGCTGCAGGCCCGCCAGGTGGAAGTGCTTGGCATGCCCATCGAGCCGGAGGCCAGCGAGCGCGCCACGGCGGGCAATCCCAAGGACCTGCCCAAGGAGCAGGCCGCCGTCGCCTTCTGGCTCAGCAAGAAGTACCGCGTTGCCCCCGAGCCGCTGAGCGTGCTGGTGGCAGAGGCCTATGAAATTGGCGCGAAGTCCAAGATCGATCCCACGCTGATCCTGGCCATCATGGCCATCGAGTCGAGCTTCAACCCGTTTGCGCAAAGCGCGGTGGGCGCCCAGGGGCTGATGCAGGTGATGACCAACGTGCATACCGACAAGTACCAGAACTTCGGGGGGCACTTTGCGGCCTTCGATCCCGTGAGCAACCTGCGCGTGGGCGTGAAGGTCCTGCAGGAATGCATTTCGCGCGCGGGTTCCGTGGAGGGCGGGCTACGCTTTTACGTGGGCGCCGGCAACCTGGCCGACGACGGCGGCTATGCCGCCAAGGTGATGGCCGAGCATTTCCGCCTGCGCCAGGTGGCCGGCGGCCGCTCCATGCCCACCGCGCCACCGCCCACGCTGTCCACCCAGGCACCCGCCCAGATCATCCCGGTGTCTGCGCCGCCCGCGACGCCAGCGGCGGTGGCGGCCGACAAGGTGGCTCTGCTGACGGGGCTCTGAGCCGATCCTGTGCCGCCGGCCGGGGCGCCATGACCCCGGGGCGCACGGCACTTCGCGCGATGCGACACAGGTTGCGCATGCCACGTCAGCTACACTAGCGGGGTACGCGACTGGCGATAGGCGCGGCATCCCGCACACAGGGTGCTGCCGCTGACGTGGAAACCAGCAAGGGCTTGCCCCTTGTGAACCACTGGGAAGCGTGCCGCACGGGGTTCATCCTTCTGCGTTCCGCCGTTCGCCTGGGCAGCCCTTGTTTCAAGGGACACAAGTTCATAGGACTGCCAATCATGTACGACCGCAATATTCTTGTCGAACAAACCGACCCCGAACTCTTTGCCGCCATCCAGGCTGAAAACGCCCGGCAAGAGCACCACATCGAGCTGATCGCCAGCGAGAACTACGCCTCCCCCGCGGTGATGTGGGCGCAGGGCACGCAGCTGACCAACAAGTACGCCGAAGGCTATCCCGGCAAGCGCTACTACGGTGGCTGCGAGCACGTGGACGTGGCCGAGCAGCTGGCCATCGACCGCGTCAAGCAGATCTTCGGTGCCGAGGCCGCCAACGTGCAGCCCCACTGCGGCGCATCCGCCAACGAGGCGGTGTTCCTCGCGTTCCTCAAGCCCGGCGACACCATCATGGGCATGAGCCTGGCCGAAGGCGGCCACCTCACGCACGGCATGCCGCTGAACATGTCGGGCAAGTGGTTCAACGTGGTCTCCTACGGCCTCGATGCCAACGAAGCTCTGGACTACGACGCCATGGAGAAGAAGGCGCACGAAACCCGCCCCAAGCTCATCATCGCCGGTGCCTCGGCCTACAGCCTGCACATCGACTTCGCACGCTTTGCCAAGGTGGCCAAGGACGTGGGCGCGATCTTCATGGTGGACATGGCCCACTACGCCGGCCTGATCGCCGCGGGCGTGTACCCCAACCCCGTGCCCCATGCCGACGTGGTCACCAGCACCACGCACAAGAGCCTGCGCGGCCCGCGCGGCGGCATCATCCTGATGAAGGCCGAGCACGAGAAGGCCATCAACAGCGCCATCTTCCCCGGCCTGCAGGGCGGCCCGCTGATGCATGTGATCGCGGCCAAGGCCGTGGCCTTCAAGGAAGCGCTGCAGCCCGAGTTCAAGGCCTACCAGGAGCAGGTGGCCAAGAACGCCAAGGTGGTGGCCGAGACGCTGACCGCGCGCGGCCTGCGCATCGTGTCCGGCGGCACGCAAAGCCACGTGATGCTGGTGGACCTGCGTGCCAAGGGCATTACTGGCAAGGAAGCCGAGGCCGTGCTGGGTGCCGCCCACATGACCATCAACAAGAACGCGATCCCCAACGACCCCGAAAAGCCGATGGTGACCAGCGGCGTGCGCATTGGCACCCCCGCCATGACCACGCGCGGCTTCAAGGAAGAAGAAGCCCGCATCACGGCCAACCTGATCGCCGATGTGCTGGACAACCCCCGCGACGAGGCCAACATCGCGGCGGTGCGTGCCAAGGTCAATGCGCTGACGGCCCGCTTCCCGGTCTACCGTTAACTTCACCGGTCAGCAGCCGCCATGAAGTGCCCCTTCTGCAGCAACCTGGAAACGCAAGTCGTCGAAACGCGGGTGTCTGAAGATGGGGTGTTCATCCGCCGCCGCCGCCAGTGCGGCGCGTGCGACAAGCGCTTTACCACCTACGAACGGCCGGAAGTGAGCTTCCCGGCCATCGTGAAGAAGGATGGCCGGCGCATCGAGTACGAACGCGCCAAGCTGCTCGCTTCCTTCAATCTGGCGCTGCGCAAGCGCCCGGTCAGCACGGACCAGATCGACAGCGCCATCGAGCGCATCGAGGAAAAGCTGCTCAACCTCGGCCAGCGCGAAGTGATCTCCAGCCGCATCGGCGAGCTGGTCATGCGCGAGCTCAAGAAGCTCGACAAGGTGGCCTACATCCGCTTTGCCAGCGTGTACCGCAGTTTCGAGGACATCGACGACTTCCGCGCGATGGTGGACGAAGTGCGCAAATAGCCGCCGCGGCGCCCACGGCCCGTTTGTTGCCGGGCTGGGCTGCCCACGCACCCGCCGCCAGCCAGCCAGGCCCAGCGGCCACCTTGGCGATGCGCTATCAAAAATATAGCTTTCGGCGCTTGAAGTAAAAGCGCCAGAGGCTATTTTCATGGGCAAAACACCCCCCTGGTGCACAGAAACACCGCGGCTGCCCGACAATGCCTGCGGTGAAAACCCGCCACTTCCTGCAGCTGGTGCTGCTGTCGGCCCTCTGGGGCGCTTCGTTTCTCTTCATCCGCATCGCAAGCCCGCTGCTGGGGCCCAACGTGATGGCCGCCCTGCGCATCGGGCTGGGCACGCTGACCCTGGTCGCCATCATGCGGGCGGCCGGCGAGCCCTGGCCGTGGCGCCACTGGCGCGAGCTGTTCGGGCTGGGCACGCTCACCGTGGCGGTGCCGTTCCTGCTGTATGCCTGGGCCGCCTTGCACCTGCCGGCGGGCTACAGCTCATTGCTCAACACGATGGCCGTTCCCTTCAGCGTGCTCGCGGCCGCGTGGATGAAGGAGGACACGCTGAGCCAGCGCAAGTGGCTGGGCTGCCTGTGTGGCTTCGCGGGCGTGGCCCTGATCGTGCAGCTCGGCCCGGTGGAGCCCACGCCGTCCCTGCTGGTCGCGGCACTGGCCTGCATCATCGCGTCGGCCTGCTACGGGGTCTCCACCACCTGGATGAAGCGGGCCACCACGCGCATGTCGCCCCTGTCGATCGCCGCGGGCATCCACGCCGCCGCGCTGGTGCTGCTGCTGCCGGGCGCCGCATGGAGCCTGCCCGAAGCCCGCTTCACCCCCGGGGCCGTGGCGGCGGTGGCGGTCATGGGCATCGCCACCTCGGGCCTGGCCTACTGGCTCAACCTGCGCGTGCTCGCCCAGGTATCCCCGGTGGCGGCGATGAGTTCCGCGTTCATGATCCCGCTGTTCGGGGTGGCCTGGGGGCATGTGTTCCTGGGCGAGGCCCTGGGCCCCGGCATGCTCTGGGGCGGCGCGCTCGTGCTGGTGGCCACCGGCCTGGTCACGGGCTTCAACCCGCTGCGCTGGCTGGCGGCACTGCGCCCGGGCAAGGAATAGCCGCCGCCGCTCAACGCACGGCGCGCGCGACGGACGTGATGCGGTTGGTAGCAGGCACGGCCACCGGACTCTGCGTGCGGAAGTAGGCCTCCAGCGCGTCCAGGTCCAGCCCGCCCACCAGGCGGTCGCGCCCTTCGGTCAGCACGGTGAAGTTGTCTCCGCCGCTGTCGAGGTAGCTGCTCATCACCACGCGCACCGGCATGTCGTCGCGCAGCGCAGCACCCTGCAGCACCATCTGGCTGACGCGCTCGCCCGCCGGCCGGGACAGGTCGAACTGGTAGGCAAAGCCCGATGAGACCGACAGCACGCGGGGCCGCTGCACGGTGTTGCTGCCGCTGGCGAACTGCTGCTCCAGCACCGCCCTGATCTGCGCACCCGTGAAGGTCTTGACGACCAGCTGGTTGCCAAAGGGCTGCACGGCAAACAGCTGCCCGTAGCGCACCAGGCCCTGCACATCCGGTACCAGGTCGGCACGCAGCCCCCCCGGGTTCATGAAGGACAGCTGCGCCCCGCCCTGCTCCGGCGCGCGCGTGGCGTGGAGCTGCGCATCGGCGACCAGGTTGCCCAGGGCGCTCTCCAGCGAGGGCGTCAGCACGCGGCGCAGGGCCGACACAGCCTGCCCCACCGGGCGCTGCGCCAGCGGTATGGCCGCCGCGCGGTAGGTGTCGACGATCTTTTGCACCGCCGGATCGGCCGGGAAGGAAGGCACGGCCGAGGTCATGGGCACGTGTCCCTGGCTGCCGGTGAAGGCCTCTCCCTGCACGATGACGTTGCGCGCCGTCTTGCGCACCACGCGGCGCGTGCGGGTGTCCACACGCAGCTGGATGTCGGTGAGCAGCGTCCCATACTGGCCTGCACTGGTCAGCAGGAAGGGCCTGGCGGGATTCACACGGGCGTAGTCGCACACGTAGGCCTGGTGCGTGTGGCCGGAGACCACCACGTCCACCGCGGGGTCCAGGCGCTCCAGGATGGGGACGATGTCGCCGGAGAGGCCCGCGCAGCTGGTCTCCTGCACCCCGGCCGTGGTGCTGCCGCCTTCATGGATGACGACCGCGATCACGTCGGCGCCCTGCGCCTTGAGCTGGGGAATCAGGGCATTGGCCGTGGCCGCCTCGTCCTCGAAGCGCAGCCCGGCCACGCCCGAGGGGCTCACCATGGTGGGCGTGGCCTGGAGCGTGAGCCCGATGACGCCCAGCGTCACCGTGGTGCCACCCTGCGTGAAGCGCTTGAGCCCCGTCGCGGGCAGCAGTGTCCGCCCGTCCTCGACGCGCACCGTGTTCGCGGCCAGGAAGCCAAAGCGGGCGCCCTTGAATGGCTGGCTGATCTGGCAGGGCTGGCGCGCCGTGAACTTCTCGCAACCTCCCTGCTGCAGGCGCAGCAGCTCGCGCCAGCCGCGGTCGAACTCATGGTTGCCCACCGCGTTGAAGTCGATCTGCATCTCGTTGACAGCCTCGATGGTGGGCTCGTCCAGGAACAGCGAGGACACCAGCGGCGACGCACCGACCATGTCGCCGGCGGACACGACCGCGTGGTGCGGCCCCCGCGCCTTGAGGGCTGCGATGGCGCTCGCGAAGTACGCCATCCCGCCCGCGGGCACCGCCACCGGTCCCGTGGGGCTTGGAACGGCATGCGCCATGCGGGGCGGCTCCATGTTGCCATGCAGGTCGTTGAAGCCGATGAGCGTGATGTCGATGTGCGCGGGTGCCGGATCGCCGGCCCATCGCGTGGCCGTGCCGCAGCCCGCTAGGAGGCCCCCGAGGACGCCCGCCGCCGCGAGCACCGCGCCGCCGCGCGCCCATCCTGAACCACGGAATGCCTGTGCCAACAACCTGCGCATGGAGAGTGCCTTGTCCAGTCCAGTAAAAAGGGCGCGCATCCCTGCACGCCCCGCAAACCACGGCGGCGAAGCGCCCGGGCCGGGCCCGGTGCGCTCTGCCATGCCGATTCCTACAGAAACGATGCCTGGATGGGCGGCACCGGCGGCACCACATCGCCACACTGCGCGCGGTGGCGCAGGGCATGGTCCATGACGACCAGCGCCAGCAGCGCCTCGGCGATGGGCGCAGCGCGGATGCCCACGCAGGGGTCGTGGCGGCCCTTGGTGACGACCTCGGTGCTCTTGCCGTGCACATCGATCGATTCGCGCGGGCTGATGATGGAGCTGGTGGGCTTGATCGCGATGCTCACCTCCAGGTCCTGCCCGGTGCTGATGCCGCCCAGCACGCCGCCCGCGTTGTTCGTGCGAAAGCCCTGGGGCGTCATCGAATCGCCATGCATCGTGCCCCGGTGGGCCACGCTGGCAAAGCCCGCGCCGATCTCCACGCCCTTCACCGCGTTCAGGCCCATCATGGCGTGGGCGATGTCGGCATCGAGCTTGTCGTACAGCGGCTCGCCCAGCCCCACGGGCACGCCGGTGGCCTGCACGCGGATGCGGGCACCGCAAGAATCACCGGCCTTGCGCAGGGCGTCCATGTAATCTTCGTACTGCTGCACGTCGGCCACGGGGGCGAAGAAGGGATTGCTGCGCACGTGGTCCCAGCTCTCGAACGGGATGGACAGGTCGCCCAGCTGTGTCATGCAGGCGCGGAACTGCACGCCGTACCGCTGCGCAAGCCACTTCTTGGCCACGGCGCCAGCGGCCACCGTGGGCGCCGTCAGGCGGGCGGAAGACCGGCCTCCGCCGCGCGGGTCGCGGATGCCGTACTTGTGCCAGTAGGTGTAGTCGGCATGGCCGGGGCGAAAGCTCTCGGCGATGTTGCTGTAGTCCTTGCTGCGCTGGTCGGTGTTGCGGATCAGCAGCGCAATCGGCGTGCCGGTGGTCTTGCCTTCGTACACGCCCGACAGGATCTCCACCGCATCGGGCTCGTTGCGCTGGGTGACGTGGCGGCTGGTGCCGGGGCGGCGCCGGTCCAGGTCGGCCTGGATGTCGGCCTCGGCGAGCGCCATGCCGGGCGGACAGCCGTCGATCACGCAGCCAATGGCCGGGCCGTGGGATTCACCAAAGTTGGTGACTGCGAATAGGGATCCGAAAGTATTGCCGCTCATGGCGCGGGATTATCCCAGAGCGGCCGCACGGCCGCGCCTTGCCCCCGGGGTGATGGCCCGTGCCGTGCGCCAGGAGCCCGAAGGCGGGCCCTCCGTGCGGTGCGGATACCACGCGCCACCAACCTGCTTGGCATCGCGGGATGCGCTTGCTAGCATGGGTGGACGATCTTTGGGACAACCATGCCCGTTTCAGCTCCGCACCTTCCAGGCTCCCCCTCCCCTTTGGACCGCCCACCGGCAAGCCTCCTGGCAGACGCCCCGCTGCGCAGGGCCCTGGATGCCAGCGACAACGCCATCGTGATGAGCAACAGCGCCAGGCTCGTCGTGTACATCAACGAGGGCTTCACCCGCCTGTTCGGGTTCAGGCCCCAGGAGGTGCTCGGGCGGCACCTGAGCGATGTGCTGCTGGGCCCGCACTCCGACCCAGGGCTGCTCGCCGACATCCGCAGCGGCATGCACACCGAGGGCTGTTTCCATACCGAGACCCTGCTGTACAGCCGGGCCGGCGCGCCGCGCTGGGTGTCGATGATGATCAATGCATCGGACGAGGCCTCGGGCGGGCCGGGCGGCAGCATCACCGTGCTGACAGACATCACGCTCACCAAGATGCACGAGGTGCTGCAAAAGCGGGTGCTCGAGGGCATGGTCAATGAACTGCCCCTGGCCGATCTGATGGCCCTCGTCTGCCACGAAGTGGAGCGCATCGCCCCCGAAGTCACCGCCTCCATCCTGGCCGTGGATGAGCAAGGCCTGCTGCGCCCCCTGGCGGCACCGGGGCTTCCTCCCGCCATCTGCCAGGCGCTCGACGGCCTGCCCATCGGCCCCCGTGCGGGGTCGTGCGGCACCGCGGCCTTCAGGGGCATCCCCGTGGCGGTCAACGACATCGCCACCGACCCCTTGTGGGACGACTACCGCGCGCTGTTCGCACCCAGCGGCGTGCGCGCCTGCTGGTCCAGCCCGATCTGCGACCACACGGGCAAGGTGGTGGGCACCTTTGCCTTCTACTTTCGCGAGCCGCGCGGCCCGGATGCGCTGCACTACCGGCTGGTGGGTGTATGCCTGCACCTGTGCGCGCTGGCCATCGAGCGCAATGCCACGCAGCAGCGCATTCACCGCCTCGCCTTTTTTGACGGGCTCACGGGCCTGCCCAACCGCGCGATGTTCCTCAGCAGCGCCGGGCGCACGCTGGCCGGCCTGCGGCAGGACGGCCGCCCCGGCGCGCTGCTGTTCATCGATCTGGACCGCTTCAAGCAGGTGAACGACACGCAGGGGCATGCCGCGGGCGACGCGCTGTTGTGCGAAGTGGCCAGGCGGCTGACGCAGTGCCTGCGAGCGCGGGACCTGATCGGCCGGCTGGCGGGCGACGAATTCGTGCTGCTGCTGTCCGAGTGCGCCACCGAGGAAGCGGTGCAGGCGGCGCACCGCATGCTGGAGGAAATGTCCCGGCCCATGGACATCCATGGACAGGCCCATGTCTGCCACGCCAGCATCGGCATCGCGATGTTTCCCGACGACGGCGACGCCATCGAGACGCTGCTGCGCCATGCCGACCAGGCGATGGCACAGGCCAAGAGCGATCACCGGCACAGCCTGCAATTGTTCAGCGCGGAGATGAACCGGCGCGCGCAGGAACGTGCAGCGCTGGAGCGCGCATTGCGCCAGGCCCTGGCCGAACGCCGCCTGACGCTGCACTACCAGCCCCAGGTGCTCGGCGAAGCGCCCGGCACCCTGCACGGCGTGGAAGCCCTCGCGCGGTGGCAGCACCCCGAATGGGGCATGGTGCCGCCCAGCCGGTTCATCCCCGTGGCCGAAGAGTCCGGCCTGATTCACGAGCTGACCCTGTGGCTGCTGGACGAGGCCTGTGCGCAGCTGTCGGCATGGCGCGCGGCGGGCCACCACGTGCCCTGCGTGGCGGTCAACCTGTCAGGGCGCAGCTTCCACCAGGCAGACCTTGCGCAGCAGGTGTGCGATGCGCTGCGGCGCCACGGGCTGCGCGCGGACGACGTGCTTCTGGAAATCACCGAGAGCGTGATGATGGACGCGCGGCCCGTCACGCTGGCCAACATCGAGGCGCTGCACGGCAAGGGATTCCGGCTGTCGCTGGACGATTTCGGCACCGGCTATTCCAGCCTGAGCTACCTGCACCGCCTTCCCATTTCGGAGCTCAAGCTCGACATGGCCTTCGTGCAGGACCTCACCACCAGCCCCACCGCGCGGGCCCTCACGGTGTCGGTGCTCAGCATCGCCCACAGCCTGGGCATGGTGGTGGTGGCCGAAGGGGTGGAAACCACGGGCCAGCAGCAGTGGCTGCAGGCGCATGGGTGTCCCGTCATGCAGGGCTATCTGTTTGCCAAGCCGCTGCCACCGGACGAACTGGAGGCCTGGCTCTGCGCGCAGGCAGCGCGCCCGCGCTGAGCGCCGCCAGGGCGCGGCCGTGGTCAGCCGCCGCGGGCGTCGTCTTCCGGCCAGTCGCGGATGTAGGCCTTGAGCATCTTGTTCTCGAAGTTCTGGCTGTCCACCACGGCCTTGGCCACGTCGTAGAAGCTGATCACGCCCATGAGCATCTTGCGGTCCATCACCGGCATGTAGCGCGCATGGCGGTCCAGCATCATGCGGCGCACCTCGTCCATGTCGGTTTCGAGCGTGCAGGTCAGGGGTGCATCGTCCATGGCCGAGCGAACCTGCAGGGTGCCCACGCTGCCGCCATTCCTCACCACGGCCTGGATCACTTCGCGAAACGTGAGCATGCCCACCAGATCGCCCAGCTCCATCACCACCAGCGAGCCGATGTCCCTGTCGGCCATCACATCCACGGCGCCCGCCAGCGGCTCGTCCGGCGTGACGGTGTAGAGGGTGTTCCCTTTGACGCGGAGGATGTCGCTGACTTTCATGGTTTCTGGGTCTCCAAGAGGGCGGGAAGAGCGCGGCAGGCGCTAGAGGCTGTTTCGCACCAAATATAGCCCACAATGCCCGGCTGAATTGACAACATGGGAGACACACAGATGCCCGGCTACTCCGACCCCGGCTTTGACACGCTGGCCCTGCACGCGGGTGCAAGCCCCGACCCCGCCACCGGCGCGCGCGCGGTGCCCATCCACCTGACCACCTCTTTCGTCTTCGAGTCGAGCGACCATGCCGCGTCGCTGTTCAACCTGGAGCGTGGCGGCCACGTGTACAGCCGCATCAGCAACCCCACCAACGCCGTGCTGGAGCAGCGCGTGGCGGCGCTGGAAGGCGGCGTCGGCGCCATTGCCACCGCCAGCGGCCAGGCCGCGCTGCACCTGGCCGTGGCCACGCTGATGGGTGCCGGCAGCCACATCGTGGCCAGCACCGCGCTGTATGGCGGCTCGCAGAACCTGCTGCACTACACGCTCTCGCGCTTCGGCATCGAGACCACCTTCGTCAAGCCCCGCGACATCGACGCCTGGCGCGCCGCCGTGCGGCCCAACACCAAGCTGTTCTTTGGCGAGACGGTGGGCAACCCGGGCCTGGACGTGCTGGACATCCCCACCGTGAGCGCGATTGCGCACGAGGCCGGTGTGCCTCTGCTGGTGGACTCCACCCTGACCTCGCCCTGGCTCATCAGGCCGTTCGAGCATGGCGCCGATCTGGTCTACCACTCGGCCACCAAGTTCCTCTCGGGCCACGGCACCGTGGTGGGCGGCGTCGTGGTCGATGGCGGCAGCTTCGACTGGGACGGCCCCAGATCCGCCGGCAAGTTCGCCGAGCTGACCCAGCCCTACGACGGCTTTCACAACATGGTGTTCGCCGAAGAGAGCACCGTGGGCGCCTTCCTGCTGCGCGCGCGCCGCGAGGGCCTGCGCGACTTCGGCGCCTGCATGAGCCCGCACACGGCCTGGCTCATCCTGCAGGGCATCGAGACCCTGCCGCTGCGCATGCAGCAGCACATGCGCAACACCGAAAAGGTGGTCGAATTTCTGGCCGCTCAGCCCTTCGTGTCGCGCGTGGGCCACCCCATGCTCGCATCCCACCCCAGCCACGCGCTGGCGCAAAAGCTGCTGCCGCGCGGCGCGGGCTCGGTGTTCAGCTTCGACCTCAAGGGCAACCGCGAACAGGGCAAGAAGTTCATCGAAACCCTCAAGGTCTTCAGCCACCTGGCCAACGTGGGCGACTGCCGCAGCCTGGTGATCCATCCGGCCAGCACCACGCATTTCCGGATGAGCGACGAGGCCCTGGCGGGTGCCGGCATCACGCAGGGCACGATCCGCCTGTCCATCGGGCTGGAGGATGCCGACGACCTGATCGACGATTTGAAGCGCGCCCTCAAGGCCGCAGAGAAGGCCGCCTGAAGGCCGCCTGAAGGCCTGGGCCCGACCACGCCAGCCACACCGATGCAAGCCGCAGCCCCACAGCCCGCGTTTTCCTGGGACGCCTTCGAGCAGGCCTTCCTTGACGCCGCGCTCGCGGTGGCCAGCGCCGTCCTTGCCGGGCACCCGGAGCACCGCTTCTATGCGGTCGCCCTGGCCGGCATGGGCCGCGAGCTGGATGGCCCCCTCTTCCTGCCCGCGATCGCGCTGAACAGCGAACAGGCCTACGCCCAGGCCAAGGGTGGCGGCGATGACGGCGGGGGCGGCACGCTGTACAGCCTGCGCTGGAATCCGGTGGACTGGCGCTGGCCTGACCTGCCGGCCGACAGCCCAGCCCTGGCCCGGATGCAGCAGGAGCTGCAGGCACATGCCTGCCGCGGCGACGTGGCGCACTGGCGGCGCACCGAGCAGCAATGCCTGGAGGCCCTGGTGCGCGCATGCCAGCGCGTGCGCACCGCGCTGCGGGCCTCGCCCTGGTCGGACCGGCTCACGCCGGACTTCGCCGTGCTGCTGCATGAAGACAGCGACGAGGGCGTGCAGTGGGCCCGGCGCTGCCTGGGAGACGATGCCTTCGCCGCCCTGCTTCCCGGCCATGCGGCCGCCATCGCTGAGGCGCTGCGCGTGGAAGCGCTGCCCCCGGACCAGCAACTGCGCTATCACCTGGCATGCCTGCGCAATGAAGCCGCGCCCGAGCTGGGCCTGGGCCGCCAACAAGCCGTGGACCATGCCACGCAGGACACCGAACACGCGCTGCGGCGGCTCGGCCCCGTCGCGGTGCCCGCCTTGCTGGCGCTGCTGGAGCGCGCGGACACGCAGTCCATCGCGGCCAGGCTCCTGGGCGACATCGGATCCGCCAGCCCCGGGGTGCTGGACGCCCTGCGCCACCACCTGCTGCGGCCGGTCCCACGCGGCAGCCGGGCCCACCTTGGCCGGGCGGGCCGGCTCGGGTGCGCCTGCGCGCTGGGGCAGCTGGGGGATGGGCGGTGGCTGCTGTCGCAGGTGGGCACGCTGGCGGACGACCTGGTCGCCAGCGGCTTGGCCGCGCCGCTGGGGCCCTTTCGGGACCGGTGCCTTCAGCCCCACCCGCTGGACTATGCCCCCCTGGAACACGCCGGCCTGCAGCACCCTGCCCTCCGGCTTGCCCTGCAGGGCAAGCTGGCTCCGGGGCGCGGCACCTGCACGCTGGGCCCGGCGGACGTGGACGAAGCCCTGCGCGGCCTGGGCTCGCCCACGCCGCTCGTGCGCCAGCACGCTGCCATGGCACTGGGAGACCGCGCCCTGGGCAGCGAAAGGGCTCCGCGCATCGTGCCCGCGCTGGCGCGCGCCGCCACGGGCGATGCCGAGGAAACCGTGCGCTTCCTGGCCGTGCTGGGCCTGGGCTACTGGAAGCAGGATGCGGCCCACCTGCGCTCCCTGGCGCAAGCCACGGCGGCACACGACCCGAGCGACCGCGTTCGCGATGCCGCGCTGCGCTGGCTGGAGGCGCTGGACACGCACCGCGCGATGGCCCCGACCGGACAGGCACCTGGCTAGGCGCCAGCCCCATGCCCCTTTTCCGCCGAGACAATCCACACAAGAGAGCGAACACAGGAACACGCCATGCAACTTCAAGTCAACGAGAGCCCCGTCTACTGCTACACCGGGGGCAAGGCCTTCGATGCATCCAAGCCCACCGTGGTCTTCATCCATGGCGTGCTGAACGACCACAGTGTCTGGGCCCTGCAAAGCCGCTACATGGCCAACCACGGCTGGAACGTGCTGGCCATCGACCTGCCCGGCCACTGCAGAAGCGGCGGCGACGCGCCCGCCTCGGTGGAGCAGGGCGCCGACTTCATTGGCGCGCTGCTGGACGCGGCCGGCGTGCAGAGGGCGGCGCTGGTGGGGCACAGCTGGGGTTCGCTCATCGCCATGGAGGCGGCCGCGCGGCTCAAGGACCGCATCAGCCATCTGGTGCTGGTGGGTACGGCGTTTCCCATGAAGGTGTCGCCCGCGCTCATCGAGGCCTCGCAAAGCGATCCCGAGAAGGCCATGCGCATGGTCAACGTGTTTTCTCGCAGCACGCTGGCGGCGCCCCCTTCCGCCCTGGGCCCCGGCACCTGGGTGTTTGGCGCCGGCATGGCGCTCGGGCGCAAGGTGCTGCGCAGCAACCCCGCCGTCAACGTGTTTCACCGGGGTTTCGTCGCCTGCGACAGCTATGGCGGCGGCGAAGCGGCCATGGCCCAGCTGACCTGCCCCGTGCTGTTTGCACTGGGCACGCAGGACCAGATGACCGCGCCCAAGGCCGCACAGGGCCTGGTCAACGCCGCGCGCACGGCGGGCAGGACAGTGCAGGTCGCGCCCCTGCCGGTGGGCCACAACCAGATGACCGAAGCGCCGGAAGAAACGCTGTTCGCGCTGCGGGACTTCCTGACTCGCTGAACCAGCACGGCAGGGCGCGGCCGGCCCGCGTCCCCGCGTCCACCGTGCGCGCTCTCGCCGTCAGCGCGCGCGGCGGCGCCATGCCGGCCGCTGCCAGAGCGTGACGGCGCGCAGCAGCCACTCCACCGGGCCATAGGCGTGGGCGGCCATCCAGTGCCGGCTCAGCGCCAGCTGGGCACCGTACAGTACGAGCACGCCCAGCCCCACCAGAAGCGGCGCCACCTGGCCCACCAGCGCCCAGCCGTAGGCCGTGAACACCAGCGCCCCCACCAGCGACTGCAGCAGGTAGTTCGACAGCGCCATGCGCCCCGCCGGTTCCAGCACCGCGCCCAGCCGACGGCCGGCGGGGCCGCTTTGCAGCAGCCAGAGCAGCGCCGCGACGTACCCGAAGGTAAGGAATGGCGCCGTGGCCAGATCGACCGCCAACGCGGCCAGCCCCAGGTGCTCGGGGTGGGTGACGCTGCTGGCCCCGGGCTGCACGGACGCGTAGAACCAGGCCCCCGCCGCGCCCACGGGCAGGCAGCACGCCATCCATCGGCGCAGCCGGGCCGGCTGCCGCGCCACCCTGGCCAGGTAGCCCGAGCGCCGAGCCGCCAGCCCCAGCAAAAACATGGCCAGCGCGCAGGGCCCCTGCACGAACACCAGCACGAACCACACGCCATCGGCCATGTCGCGGCCCCGCTGCGCGATCGCCTCTTGCACGCTGGCGCGGTAGGCCTGCGCGGCCTGCTGCGCCTTGGCGTGCAGTTCGGCCACGGGCAGGTCCAGCGGCGGGGCCAGCGCCACCAGCCAGGCGATCGCCCCCCAGCCCCAGGCCATGATGCCCAGCAACCCCAGGGCCAGCGCCACGGCGGCCACGGGGCGCAGCCGGCCCAGCGCCAGCAGCACGAGGCCCAGGAGCGCATAGGTCACCAGGATGTCCCCCGCGAACAGCAGCCAGGCATGTGCCAGCCCCAGCAGCCCCAGCCCCAGAAGGCGCCGCAGGAAACGCGGCACGAACGCGCCGCCCGAGCGCTGGGCCGAGTCCATCTGCAGCGCAAAGCTGTAGCCGAACAGCAGCGAGAAAAGCAGATAGAACTTGGTCTCGAAGACCAGCGCCACGAACCAGCGCACGGCATGGTCCACGGGCCGCGAGAAGGCCGGGTCGGACACGCCCACCCCGAAGTAGGTGGACGCAAAGCTGCCCGCGTTGACCATGGCGATGCCCAGCAGGGCAAATCCCCGCAGCGCGTCGATGGCATGTTCGCGGTCCGCCGCCCCGGCGGGCTGGGCCGGGTTGCCGTCCGGGGCCGAGGGGTTGGTGTCCATGGCGGGGCAAGCCACGCGCGTCATGCGGCCGGCACCACCACCGCCGCGAGCGCGCCCAGCACCAGCGTGCGGCAGGCAGCGGCGTCGAAGCGCTCTTCCACCATGGCCCGGCCAAAGGCGCCGTCCAGCAGCAGCAGGATCCAGTCCGCCGCCTGCGCCGGCGGCAGGGCGAGGCGGGCCTGCCCGCGCTCCACGGCCGCGCCGAGCAGATGCACCAGGGCCGCCTTGCGGCCCGCCTCGCTGCCGGCCACGCTCGCAAACACCAGCGGGTTGCGCACCGCTTCGGCCAGCACCTCCACGCCGATGCGCAGGTACACGGGGTCGGCCAGCTGGGCGATGCTCTCCTCCACGATGTCCTGGAGCGCCTGGTAGAGGTTCCGGGCGCGGGCCGCCGCGGCATAGCGCCCGGCGGTCTCGCGCTGGTCTTCTTCGACGATGGCGGCAACGATGGCCTCCTTGGTCGGGAAGTAATGGAACAGGTTGCCGGGGCTCATGCCCGCCTCGGCACAGATCTCCGCCGTGCGCGTGGCATGGAACCCCTTGCGCATGAAGCAGGCCACCGCGGCCTCCAGGATCTGCTGCCGCCGCGCCTGGTGGCGCTCGGGGTTCACGGTCCGCATCGCACACCTCGCACGGTTATTAATAGATCGATTAGTCGATTAATTAAATACCACGCGGCGGCGCCTGTCAAACCCGGCACGCCATGGGGACGGGCTTGGGCGTATAAAGCGCTTGAAAACAACCAGGAGACAACGATGGACCTCAGCGCCGCCCCCACGACCGATCCGCGCGCCTTCAAGAGCTTCGCGGAGTTTTACCCTTTCTATCTGAGCGAGCACAGCAACCGCACCTGCCGCAGACTGCACTTCGCCGGCTCGACATTGACGCTGGTGTGCCTGGCGATGCTCATCGCCACGGGCAAGCCGCAGTACCTGCTGTACGGCCTGCTCTGCGGCTACGGTTTCGCGTGGGTGGGGCACTTCGGCTTCGAGAAGAACAAGCCGGCCAGCTTCAAGCGGCCCCTGTACAGCTTCATGGGCGACTGGGTGATGTACAAGGACATCTGGACGGGGAAGGTGTCCCTGTGATTTCTGGCCTCAACAGGCCACGGCGCTTCACTGCAATGCGCGGATAGCTATAAAAATAATAGCAAAACAATGGAGCGGACCGCCTGGCCGGCCACGGCCTACTCTGCCTGCAGCACGTCGTGCACATGCAGGCCGCCCAGCCCCGCGCGCGCCCACAGGGGCTCCAGGCTCGTGGAGCGTTCCAGCAGGAGCTTGTGCACCAGGGGCTCCAGCGGCGTGTTCTGCGGGTCGATCAGCAGCACGTACCGGGACTCGGGCACGTCCGACACGCTCATCGCCGCATCGCTCACCTGCCCCACCCAGTCCAGGGCCGTCAGCGCCTCCAGCACCGGCTCCAGCTGCAGCATGTCCACGCGCAGCCGCTGCGCCAGCTGGCTCGGCCGCAGCCCCTTCATGGCGTGAGAGCGGGCCCGGTGCAGCTCCTGCAGCACCTCCACGGCCAGCTGGAACGTCCAGCCCGCCACGGTTCCACGCCGCGCCACCCCCGCGAGAAGGCTGGGCAGGTAGGCCGTGACCACCGCCCCCAGCAGCACGATGACCCAGGCCACGTAGATCCAGATGAGCAGGATGGGCAGCGTGGCGAACGCGCCGTACACCACCGAATAGGTCGGCACGTTGCCCAGGTACAGCGCCAGCACCTTCTTGGCCAGCTCCATGCACACGGCCACGAAAAGCCCGCCGGTCCACGCGTGGCGCCACTTCACCGGGGTGTTGGGCACATAGTGGTACAGCGACGCCATGCCCGCCGCCAGCACGAGGAACTGGATCGAATCGAACAGCAGCTGCACGCCGTCGGGCAGGCGCTTGACCAGCCCGCCGGACGCCGACATCACATACGAGGTGAGCGCCAGGCTCGCCCCCATGAGCAGCGGGCCCAGCGTGATGGCCGCCCAGTAGATCAGCACCCGCTGCCCCAGCGGCCGCAGGCGCTGCACGCGCCAGATGTCGTTGAGCGTGCGGTCGATCGTGAGGATCAGCGCCAGCGCCGTGGCCAGCAGGATGCTGAAACCCGCCACGCCCAGGCCGCTGGCCTTGGCCGCGAACTGGGTGAGGTAGCCCAGCACCTGGCGGGAGATGCTGTCGGGTACCAGGCTGTCCACCAGCCAGCGCTGCAACACGTCCTGCAGCTTTCCAAAGATGGGGAATGCCGTGAACACGGCCAGGGCGACGGCAAAAAACGGCACCAGCGCGAGGATGGTGGTGAAGGTCAGGCTGCTGGCGGTGAGCCCCAGATGGTCCTCGCGAAAGCGTTCACGCAGGGTCAGCGCGGTGGTTTTCCAGGGAAAGTGCGACAGTTCCGTGATCAGCGCCTCGAAGCGCGACGCTACTGTCTGTAAGGAAAAAGGCATGGCCGATATGATGCCACCCCAATGACCGCATCCCCCAGAGCCCCCGCCCTCCCTTCCAGCCCCGCCGACAGCGGCGTCCGTGCCACACGCTGGCTGGCCACCGGCAGCCTGCTGGCGCTCATCGTCCTGTGCCTGGCCTGGGAACTGGTGCTGGCGCCCCTGCGGCCCGGCGGAACCTGGCTCGCGCTCAAGGCGCTGCCGTTGTGCATCCCGCTGGCGGGCATCCTCAAGAACCGCATGTACACCTACCGCTGGGTCAGCCTGGTGATCTGGCTGTACTTCACCGAGGGCGTGGTGCGCGGCTGGAGCGACAGGCCGCCATCGCAATGGCTGGCCTGGGCCGAGGTCGCGCTGTGCCTGGCCCTGTTCGTGGCCTGCACACTGCACGTGCGGCTGCGCCAGCGCAACGCGAAGGCGGCGGCAGCCGCCGCGGCCACGCCGGCCTCTTGATGCCAGCCGCCCCGCGCGCCATCCCCCTCCCTCGAACTGAAGAAGACGCTTGTCCATGACCACCTTGCTCGACACCTTGCGCACCCTCGTCGGCCCTGCCCACGTGATCACCGAGGGCGACCTCACCGCCTGGGAACAGGACTGGCGCCGCCGCGTGCGCGGCAAGGCCCTGGCCGTGGTGCGCCCCGCCACCACGCAGGAGGTGGCCACCGTGGTCGCGGCCTGCGCGGCGGCGGGAACCACCATCGTGCCGCAGGGCGGCAACACCGGCCTGGCCGTGGGCTCGACACCCGATGATTCCGGCACGCAGATCGTGCTGAGCCTCACGCGCATGAACGCGGTGCGCAGCATCGACACCGACAACCTCACCATGACGGTGGAGGCCGGCTGCATCCTGCAGAACCTGCAGGACGTGGCGCGCAATGCGGGTGTGCTGTTCCCCCTCTCGCTGGCGGCCGAGGGCAGCTGCACCATCGGCGGAAACCTGGGCACCAATGCGGGCGGAACGCAGGTGGTGCGCTACGGCAATGCGCGCGACCTGTGCCTGGGCCTCGAGGTGGTCACCGCCCAGGGCGAGGTGTGGGACGGCCTCAAGGGCCTGCGCAAGGACAACACGGGCTACGACCTGCGCGACCTGTTCATCGGCAGCGAAGGCACGCTGGGCATCATCACCGCCGCCACGCTCAAGCTCTACCCCGAGCCCGCAGCACGCCTCACGGCCTGGGCCGCCGTGCCGTCGATGGAACACGCCGTGGCCCTGCTGGGCCTGGCGCACAAGCAGCTGGGCGCTGGCCTCACGGGCTTTGAAGTGATGGGCCAGTTCGCGCTGAGCCTGGTGGGCAAACACATGCCGCAGTTGCGCGTGCCCTTCCTCGGCGACGAGAACGCTCCCTGGTGCGTGCTGCTCGAAAACTCCGACAGCGAATCCGAAGAACATGCCCGCGCGCGGTTTGAAGCGCTGCTGGAGACCGCGTTCGAGATGGGCTGCGTGACCGACGCCGTCGTGGCCGAGAACCTCACCCAGGCCAGCCAGCTCTGGCACATCCGCGAGAACATTCCGCTCGCGCAGGCCGAGGAGGGCCTGAACATCAAGCACGACATCTCCATCCAGATCTCGCGCATCCCCGCCTTCGTCGCGCACACCGACGCGGTGCTGCAGCGCGAGATCCCGGGCGTGCGCCTGGTCAACTTTGGCCACCTGGGCGACGGCAACCTGCACTACAACGTCCAGGCACCGGCCGAGGGGGATGCCAAGGCCTTCCTGCGCGAGCACGAGCAGCATGTGCACCACCTGGTGTACGAAGCCGTGGCCGAGTTCGGCGGCTCGTTCTCGGCCGAGCATGGCATTGGGGAGCTCAAGGCCGACAAGCTGGAGAAGTACCAGTCGCCCGTGGCGTTGTCGATGATGCGCGCCATCAAGCAGGCGCTCGACCCGCAGGGCATCATGAACCCGGGACGGGTGCTCCAGTAAATCCCAGGAGGCCGGCCCATGACCACCGCCGTTACCGTGCGCCCCGTTCAGCCCGAAGACTACGCCGCTTGGCGCCCGCTCTGGGATGGCTACAACGCGTTCTATGGCCGCTTTGGGGCCACCGCGCTGCCCGAGCACATCACCCAGGCCACCTGGCAGCGTTTTCACGACCCGGCGGAACCCGTCTTCTGCCTGGTGGCGCACGATGCGGCCAGCGGCGAGATGCTGGGGCTGACGCACTACCTCTTTCACCGCAGCATGACGCGCATCGAGCCCGTGTGCTACCTCAGCGACCTGTTCACCCGCGAAGCCGCGCGCGGCCGGGGCGTGGGGCGCGCGCTCATCGACGCCGTGTATGGCGCGGCGCGTGCCGCGAAGTCGTCGCGGGTGTATTGGCAGACCCACGAAACCAATGCGGCCGGGCGGCAGCTGTACGACAAGATGGCCAAGCACCACGGCTTCATCGTCTACGCCCAGGAACTCTGAACAGGGCCCACGCCCCGAAGCCCCCTCCCGGGCATCCCGGCCACGGGTGGCGCGTGCGGAGGTACGGCGCAGCCAATTTGCTATAAAAATAATAGCATTCAGCGCAGATACCTCGGGCGCCAGCGCCCGATTTTTCGCTAAAACCCGCAGCCGCCACCAGGGCCACAACCGTCAACCGCGCCGCGCAAAAAACCGCCTCACAGCGCCTTGCGCATGGGTTGCGCCTGCAGCCCCGCCCACACCTGCAGCGCGCCCGATGGTTCATACCCGTGGCGGCGGTAAAAATCTTCCGCCGTGCGCGTGCTCTCCAGTCCCACAGCCGCCAGGCCCAACCGCCGCGCATGGGCCTCCGCGCCGAGCAGCAGGGCACGGCCCACACCTTGGTGCAATGCTTCTGGCACCACATAACAAAGCGCCAGCGTGGAGCGTGCCCACAGCGCAAACCCCACCATCGTGTCCCCCCGATACGCACCCCACGCCATCGCGCCCGGTGCCGCCATCCAGGCGGCCAGGTTCTCGGGCGTCTTGTTGGCCAGCCATGTGCCGAGGATGGCGGCATCGTGGTGGTGGTCGAGGGCGCAGCAGTGGGTGATGGACTGGCGGACCACGTTGCAGGCGTCGGCCGCTGCATGGGCCGTGACGGGAACAGCGGCAGGGACGGGCTTCATGGTGGATTCAAGGTCTGCGCGGGCAAAGATGGAGGTTGCGATGGGCTGTCCTGCCCGGACAGGCCGGTGCCATCGTACCGCCAGCCCGCCAGCCCGCCTGCGCGCAGGCCGGCACGGGCGCAAGACCGTGGCGGCGCCGGCCGCTACCCGGCGACGCAAGGGTGCGCCCGCGCCCACCCGCTCGCGGCCTCCCACCCGGGCGGCACACACCCCTGCTCCATCACGCACAGGCTCGCACTGGCCAGTGCATGGCGAAGAGCCTGCTGGCCGGCCTCGACGGACAGCGCTTCAACGAACTGCACGAAGCTGGCAGCGCCCGCTGCCGGCGCCTGCCGCAGCAGGTGCGCCAGCAGCCCCGCCAGGAAGCTGTCGCCCGCGCCCACGGTGTCGATGACCCGCAGGGGCTGCGCTTCTTTGGCAAAACACTGCATGCCGCTCTGGTGCAGCAGCCAGGCCCCCTCTGCGCCCAGCGTCAGCGCCAGCAGATGGGCCTGGGGGTTGGCGGCCAGCAGGTGGCGGGCGCGGGCCAGGGCGCCAGTGCCGGGCACGGCCAGGTGGTCCAGGTCTTCGTCGCTGGCCTTGATGATGTGGGCGTGTGCCAACGCCGCGTGCACCGTGGTGCGGTAGGCGTCCAGGTCGGGCATGACCGAGGGGCGCAGGTTGGCATCGACCACCACGCAGCGGCCTTCGGCGCGCTGGGCAGCGAGCCAGGGCTGGTAGATGGCGGTGTCGCGGGCATCGAGCGCGAGGGCGCCGGTACAGACCAGCTGCAACGCGGGCAAGGCGGCGCAGGCCTCGCTGAGGCCGTGCGCCGACACGGCGCGGTCGGCCACGCCTTCGCGGTAGAAGGCGTAGTCGGGGTGGCCGTGTTCATTGAGATTGACCACGGCCAATGATGTGACTTGCTGCACCGGCCCGGGCTGGGCCAGCAGCACACCGTCGGCGACCAGCTGCGCGGCCAGCTCGCGGCCAAAGCGGTCGCGCGACAAGGGGTTGAGGTACTGCGTGCCCACGCCCTGCCGGGCCAGCGCGCGGCACAGGTTGTAGAGCGCGCCACCCAGGCACGGCAGGTAGCTGCCATCGGGGCGGCGGATGAGGTCGATGAGGGCCTCGCCCGCGATGGCGGCCTGGACGGGGGCCGTGGCCTGGGAAGTGTGGTGTACCGAAGTCATGGTGGATGTGAAGAGGGTGCGGACAGCAGCGTCAGAACTGCAATTGCAGTGCCGGGTATAGCGCGACAAAGCGGGCGTAGCGCTCGGCCAGCAGGGCTTGTTGTGCGGGCTGGGGGTCGAAAGTGGCGTCGGCGGGCAAGGGCTGGCACCAGTGGGCCTCGTCGCCACCGCAGGCCATGGCCGCCAGCCGCGCCGCGCCCAGGGCGGCAGCAGCATGTGCACCCTGCGGACGCTGCAGCGGCGTGCCCAGCGCGCTGGCCAGCAATTGCGCCCAGGGATTGCTGCGGGCGCCGCCACCGACCAGTGCCAGGGCGTCCTCACCCTCACCCTCACCGATCGCCCCGAGCGCACGGCCGTGCCCTGCCCCGACCGCCCGCATGGCGTTGAGCCCGTCGAGCAGGCCAAAGCCCACGCCTTCCATCACCGCATGGGCCAGGTCCGCCGCTTCGTGCTCGGCGCGCAAGCCCATGAAGACGCCGGTCGCAGCCGCGTTGTTGTGCGGCGTGCGCTCGCCACTCAGGTAGGGCAGGAACAGCGGCGCCTGGGCCTGGCGGTGGGGGCTGAGGGCACCCACGGCATCAGACAGCCGGGCTTCATCGCCCTGCCCCGTGAGCCGCGCGGCCCAGCCAAACGCACTTGCCGCACTGAGCATGACCGACATGTGGTGCCAGCGCTGCGGCAGCGCATGGGCAAAGGCGTGCACGGCGCGTTCGGTGGCGGGCGCAAAGGCGTCCGTCACCCGGAAGACCACGCCTGACGTGCCCAATGACACAAAGCCCTGCCCGGCGGTGCGGGCGCCCACGCCCACGGCGCTGGCGGCGTTGTCGCCCGCGCCTGCGGCCACCACCACGCCCCCGCTCAGGCCCCAGCGGCGGGCCACATCGCTGCGCAGCGTGCCCGTGGGTGCACTGCCCTCGGCCAGCGCGGGCATGTGCGAGGCATCGAGCCCGCAGGCCCGCAGCATCGCGGGGCTCCAGGCGCGGGCCTGCACATCGAGCCACAGCGTGCCCGATGCGTCGGACATGTCGCTCACCGCATCGCCCGTGAGCTGCAGGCGCAGCCAGTCCTTGGGCAGCAGCACCGTGCGGATCTGGCCGAACAAGGCCGGCTCGTGCGTGCGCAGCCACAACAGCTTGGGCGCGGTGAAGCCGGGCATGGCGAGGTTGCCGGTGACCTGGCGCGCGGCGGGCACGGCCTGCTCGAGCGCGGCGCATTCGGCGCTCGCGCGGCCATCGTTCCAGAGAATGGCGGGGCGCAGCACCTGGCCCTGCGCGCCCAGCACCACGGCGCCATGCATGTGGCCAGACAGCCCGATGCCGCGCACCCGCGCCCATGCGGCGGGGGCTTGGGCGCGCAGCTGCGGCACGGCGGCTTCCACGGCGGCCAGCCAGTCGGCCGGGTGCTGCTCGCTCCAGGTGGGCCGAGGGCGGTGCTGGGGCACGGCGGCGTCGGCCATGGCGATCACGGCCTGCGTTTCGTCGAGCAGCAGGAGCTTGACACCCGAGGTGCCCAAATCAATTCCGAGGTACATGGGTGATTGGCAGATTTCAGTGGTTCAAAGTGGAAGCCAGGCCCCCGCCGCACGCAACCGGCGCGACCCAGGCCACAGATGCCCGGCAAGGGCCGCCCCGCAGCGAAGGCGCCCCGCCACTTCAAGGGGCCTTTCCGAATCTTCCGGCCCCCTGTTTGCGGTACTCGCTGGGCGTCATGCCCTTGATGTCCAGAAAGCGGCGGTTGAAGTTGGCCATGTTGTTGAAGCCCACGTCGTAGGCGATGTGGGTGATGTAGCGCTCGGTCTCCATCAGAAGCTGGCACGCGCGGTTCACGCGCACCAGGTTCACGAAGTCGGTGAAGGTGTTGCCCGTGGCACGGCGAAAGAAGCGGGAGAACCGGCTCTCCGTCATGCCCAGCTCCTGTGCCAGGTCGGCAGCCGACAACGGGTCGGCCAGGTGGTCGGTGATGCGGCTCACGATGGCGTTGATCTGGTCGAGCTGGGTGTCGTTGTCCTCGCTTTGCAGCTGGGTGCTCGACAGCAGTCGAAAGTCGGTGCAGCGGGCCAGGTCGCTCAGGAATTCACAGAACGCGCCAAACCGGGCCAGACCCTGGCGCGCCTTGATGCGGTGCCAGTGTTCCTGCGCCTGGGCCTCCATGCCAAAGAACTCGATGCCATGGCGTGCGCGCTCCAGCAGGGGCAACACCTCGCGCAGCTCGGGGATGCTCTCGCTGCTGGCGACCAGCGGCGCGTGCGAGAACTGGATCACCAGGTCGCGCAGCGGCACGCCGCCTTCGGGCAGGTCCATGCTGATCCAGTTGTGCGGCAGGCGCGGCCCGGTCAACACCAGATGGCCGGGCTGGAACTGCCCGATCCAGTCGCCCACGAACACCTTGCCCGAGGTGGCGGTGATGAGGTGCAGCTCATACTCGTCGTGGTAGTGCCAGCGCGCCAGCGGCGTGGGAAACCCATGCGACAGGCACCGGATGAAACCTGCGGCCTCGGGCGACTCGTACCCGAGCTCGGGAAAGCGCACGTAGTCGTGCTCCAGCTCGGGCTTGGTCTGGCGCGGAGAGACAGGCGTCGTCTTCACGGTCATGGCGTCATTCCTGTGGTCGGGCCGCTCAACTTACACCAACCCCTGGCGTTCCGCACGCCCGGCCACGAAGGCCTGCACGCGGGCAAAAGCGTTGCGCAGCGTGGCAACCAGCCGCGGGTTTGAGGCCATTTCGCCCCACAGGGTGGTATCCGCGGCATAGGCGGCGACCAGGTCCGGCGCATCGCAGATCGCATGCGCCACGGCCGGGTCCATGGCCTGGTCCTGGTAGGTGTAGGGGATCTGCCCCGCGTGCCAGCGCTGCAGGTAGGCCAGGAACAGTGCGGGCAGCATGGCCACGCTGTCGAACGGCGCGTTGCGCGCCAGCTTGTCGCGGATGGTGGGCGCGATCATGCCGGGGATCTTGGAAAACGCATCCATGGCCACGCGCTGGTTGGTGTCCGCAATCGCAGGGTTGCCAAACCGGTCCAGCACCACGTCGCGGTAGGCCTCCAGGTCGATGGGGCACGGCAGCAGCACCGGGATCGCGTCGTCGGTCACGTAGTCGTAGGCCAACTGGCGGATGGCGGCATCGTGCGTGCCTTCGTGGATGTACTGGTAGCCCGCCAGCGTGCCCGCCCAGGCAATGCAGCTGTGGGTGGCGTTGAGCAGGCGGATCTTGGCTTCTTCGTACGCCTGCACCGAATCGACCATCTCGACTCCGACCCTTTCCCACGCGGGGCGGCCTGCGATGAAGTCGTCTTCGATCACCCACTGGATGAAGCTCTCGCCCATCAACGCGGCCTGGTCGTCCCAGCCGGTGGCGGCCTTCACGCGCTCGGCCACGTCCGGCGTGGGGCGCGGCGTGATGCGGTCGACCATGGCGTTGGGGCTGCTCGTGTGCTCCTGCACCCAGGCCTTGAGCGCGGCATCGCCCAGCGCGTCGATGAACTGCAGCAGGCCCCCGCGCGAGCGGTCGCCGTTGTGGCGCAGGTTGTCGCAGTTCATCAGTGTCACGGGGCCGGCACCGGCGGCCCTGCGCGCGCGCAGGATGCTCACCAGGCCGCCATAGAGGGTGTGGCCCGCCTGGCCCGCCTTGACGGCGGCGAGGTCGGCGCGCAGGTCGGCAAAGCTGGGCCAGTCGAGCTGGTCTTGCGCATCGAGGTAGTAACCCGCCTCGGTCACCGTGAACGAGATGATGCGCGTGGCGGGGTCGGCACCTGCGGCGATCAGCGGGGCCAGGTCGTCCCGGTAGGGGATCACGCGCTGGATCGATTCAATGACGGTGTAGCTGCGCTCGCCCTGGGGCGTGACGGTTTCCAGCGTGTAGCGGCCGCCCTGGGCCTGCAGCGCGGCGATGGTGTCGGCCATGTCGGCGCGCAGGTTGCCGCCCGCAATGGCCCAGCCGGTGTCTCCCTGCTGGCGCAATGCGTGGACGTAAACGGCCTGGTGGGCGCGGTGGAACGAGCCCAGGCCCAGGTGCAGGATGAAATTCATGGTGCGTGAATGCAGGTGTTTAAAGATCGAAGTTCGTGGGCATCATCACCACGTCGCGGATGGTCATGCCACGGGGGCGCGTGAGCATGAACAGCACCACGCTGGCCACTTCGGCCGCTTCAATGAGACTGCCGCTGGCCTTGGCCTCTTCCAGCTTCTCGGCCGGCCAGTCGGCGAGCAGCGAGGTGATGACCGGCCCGGGCGAGATGGAGCCCACGCGGATGCCGTGCTTGAACACCTGGCGGCGCACGGTCTGCACGAAGCAGTTCACGGCCCACTTGGACGATGCGTAGACCGGCTCCCATGGCGTGGGGAAATGCGCGGCCAGCGAGCTGGTGACGATGATGTCGCCCGTGCCGCGTTCGATCATGTGGGGCAGCACGTTGTGCACGTTCTTCATCACCACGTTGACGTTGAGGTTCAGCATGCGGTCGATGGCGTCGGGGTCGGCGTCCACCAGATCGCCGCCGACGTAAAGCCCGGCATTGGCGTGGAAGATGTCGAGCTGGCCGGCGAGGGCCAGCGTGCGCGCCAGCAGGCTGGCGCACTGCTTGGCGTCCAGCAAGTCCAGTACCAACGGCAATGCGCTGGCACCGATCGCAGCGCAGGCCTTGGCCAGCGCGGCTTCGTCGCGGTCGATCATCACCACGCGCGCGCCCGCGTCGGCCATGGCTTGGGCACTGGCGAAGCCAATGCCCGATGCAGCGCCGGTGATGGCCGCCACCTTGCCTTGCAGTTCTTGTTCGAGGGTCATGGTGGTCATGCGGTCTGGCGGACCACCACGCGGCCTGCGGGGTCGAACCAATGGGCTTGCGATGCGTCGATGTCCAGGCTGACCGCATCACCGGCGCGCAGGCTGGTGCGGTCGTTCTGGCGGGCCACGAACTGTGCGCCCCCTGGCGTGCTCACATAGATCAGCGTCTCGGCACCCAGCGCTTCGACCAGGTCTACCTGGCCGCCCACCGCCGTCACGCCGGTGTTGCGCACGGTGATGTTCTCGGGGCGCAGGCCGATGGCACCGCCCTCGGCGCCCGCAGGTGCCTGCTGCTGCACCGGTGGCGGCAGCTGCGGCAGGGGCACCACGTTCATCTGCGGCGTGCCGATGAACTGGGCCACGAACTGGTTGGCGGGTTGGTCGTACAGCTCGAGCGGCGTGCCCACCTGCTCGATGACGCCGTCGCGCAGCACCACCACGCGGTCGGCCAGGGTCATGGCCTCCACCTGGTCGTGCGTGACGTAGATGGTGGTGGCGCCCAGGTCGCGGTGCAGCTTGGCGATCTCCACGCGGGTCTGGCCGCGCAGGGCCGCGTCGAGGTTGGACAGCGGCTCGTCGAACAGAAACACCTTGGGCGCGCGCACGATCGCACGGCCGATGGCCACGCGCTGGCGCTGGCCGCCCGAGAGTTCCTTGGGCGTGCGCTGAAGGTACTGCGTGAGGTTGAGGATGCGTGCAGCGTTCTGCACCTTCTCGTCAATCACCTGCCGGTCCACCTTGGCCAGCTTGAGCGCGAAGCTCATGTTCTCGTACACGCTCATGTGCGGGTACAGCGCATAGCTCTGGAACACCATGGCCAGGTCGCGCTTGCTCGAAGGCTGGTCGGTGATGTCGCGGCCGTCGAGCATCAGCGAGCCGCCGTCGATGGCTTCGAGCCCCGCGATCAGCCGCAGCAGCGTGGACTTGCCACAGCCCGAGGGGCCGACGAAGACGATGAACTCGCCTTGCTGGATGGTGAGGTCGATGCCCTTGATGGCGCGGTGCTCACCGAAGAATTTCTCGATGCCGCGCAGTTGAAGGTAAGCCATGGAATCGGGTTCCTGAAAACTTGAAAAACTGTGGGGAAGACAGGCTGCGGATTTACTTCACCGCGCCGAACGTGAGACCCTGCACCAACTGCTTCTGGCTGAACCAGCCGAACACCACGATGGGCGCAATGGCCATCAGCGACGCGGCGGACAGCTTGGCCCAGAACAAGCCTTCGGGGCTGGAGTAGGACGCGATCAGCGTGGCCAGCGTGCCGGCCTTGGCGGCGCTGAGGTTCAGGCTCCAGAAGGCTTCGTTCCACGACAGCACCAGGCACAACAGGCCGGTGGATGCCAGGCCACCCATGCCCAGCGGCAGCAGCACCAGGCGCACTTCCTGCCACAGGGTGGCGCCGTCCATGCGAGCGGCCTCCAGGATCTCGCGCGGGATGTCCTTGAAGTGCGAGTACAGCATCCACACCATGATGGGCAGGTTGGACAGCGCGAACACGATGATGAGCGCGAGCTGCGTGTCGAGCAGGTGGCTCTTTTGCGCCAGCACGTAGATGGGCACCAGCGCGCCCACGGCGGGCATCATCTTGGTGGAGAGCATCCACATCAGGATGTCCTTGGTGTACTTGCCCTTGAAGAAGGCCATGGCATACGCCGCGGGCGCTGCCAGCATCAGCCCCACCAGGGTGGACAGCACGCTGGTGATGACCGAGTTCCTGGCGTACAGCAGGTAGTCGCTGCGCTCCTGCACCTCGTGAAAATTCTCGAGCGTGGGGATGAAGAACAGCTGCGGCGGCACGGCGATGGCCTGCAGCTCGGTCTTGAACGCGGTCAGCAGCAGCCAGGCCAGCGGGAAGAACAGCAGCAGGGCCACGCCCCAGGCAGCCGCGGTGCGCAGGGCCAGCAGGCCCAGCGGATAGTTGGAACGGCGTCGAGCAGTCATGGTGGTGCTTCGGTTATTTGTCGAGGTTCTTGCCGACCATGCGGATCAGGAACACCGCCGCGATGTTGGCCAGCACCACCGCGAACAGCGCGCCGGCCGAGGCCACGCCCGCATCGAAGTTGAGCAGCGCCTGCTTGAAGATCAGGAAGGTGACGTTGGTGCTCGCATCGCCCGGCCCGCCACCGGTGGTGGTGTAGATCTCGGCAAAGATGCTGAGCAGGAAGATGAGTTCGATCATCACCACCACGGCCACCGAGCGGGCCAGGTGCGGCACGTACAGGTAGCGCAGCTGCTGCAGGTAGTTGGCGCCGTCCATGCGCGAGGCCTCGAGCTGCTCATGGTTCATGCTTTGCAGCGCGGTCATGAAGATCAGCGTGGCAAAGGGCAGCCACTGCCAGGAGACCATGACGATCACCGAGAACAGCGGGTGGTCGGTGAGCCAGTCCACCGGCTGCGCGCCGAAGAACATCCACACCTGGGCGAGCACGCCGTAGATGGGGTTCATCATCATGTTCTTCCACATCAGCGCGTTCACCGTGGGCATGACGAAGAACGGCGAGATCAGCAGCACCCGCACGATGCCCCGGCCCGCGAACGGCTCGTTGATGAGCAGCGCGATGGCGATGCCGAACACCACCGTGATGAGGATCACGCTGCCGAGCAGCAGCAGCGTGTTGACCACCGCCGTGCCGAACGAGGGGTCGGTGACGAAGTACTCGAAATTCTCCAGCCCGGCAAAGCCGGTCTGATCCGGCTGCATCAGGTTGTAGCGGATGAGCGAGAAGTAGATCGTCATCACCAGCGGCACGATCATCCACAGGAAGAGCGTGGCCATGGCTGGCGTGAGCAGCAGGCGGGGGAGCAGGCGGCGGTTCATGGTGTTTCCGAAAGGGCGACGGGGCCGCCATGGTGAATGGCGAGCCCCAGGATCAGCACTGGTCAATCCACGGATGGGCAGTGGGCGGCGGAGCCTCGGTGGCCCCGGCAGCCTTTACTTGTAGTAACCAGCCTTCTTCATTTCCCGGTCCGCAGACACCTGGCTGGCCTTCAGCGCCGCGTCCACCGTGGTCTTGCCGGCCAGCGCCGCGCTCATCTGCTGGCCCACCGCGATGCCGATGGCCTGGAACTCCGGAATCGCTGCGAACTGCACACCCACGTACGGGCTTTTGGGCAGGGTCGAATCGGTCGGGTTGGCCGAGTCGATCGCGACCTTCTCGGCGGCGGCAAAGCGGGCGGCCTTCTGGAATTCAGGCGATGCGTAGGTGCTCTTGCGCGTGCCGGTGGGCACGTTGGCCCAGCCGTTGGTCTTGGCGACCAGCTGGATGTAGTCCTTGCTGGTGGACCAGGTGATGAACTTCTGCGCGGCGTCGACCTTTTTCGAACCGGCGGGGATGGCCAGGTTCCACGACCACAGCCAGTTGGCGCCCTTGGGCGTGTTCATGGTGGGCGCCTGGGCAAAGGCCATCTGGTCGGCCACCTTGGACTGCTTGGGGTCGCTCACGAACGATGCCGCGATGGTCGCGTCCACCCACATGCCGCACTTGCCGGAGTTGGTCAGCGCCAGGATCTCGTTGAAGCTGTTGGCCGACGAGCCGGGTGGGCCGTAGTTTTTGAGCAGGTCGACGTAGAAGGTGATCGCGTCCTTCCAGGGCTTGGATTCGAGCTGCGGCTTCCACTGCATGTCGAACCACTGGCCGCCGAAGGTGTTGACCAGCGTGGTCAAGAACGCCATGTTGTCGCCCCAACCCGGCTTGCCGCGCAGGCAGATGCCGTACACGCCGTTCTTGGGGTCGTGCATCTTGGCGGCCAGGTCCTTGATCTGCGGCCAGGTGGGGCGCTCGGGCACCTGCACGCCGGCCTTGTCGGCCAGGTCCTTGCGGTACATGAGCATGGAGCTTTCGCCGTAGAACGGCGCGGCGAACAACTTGCCGTCGATGGACAGGCCGCCCCGCACGGCGGGCAGCAGGTCGTCCACGTCGTAGGCGGCGTCGGTCTTCAGCTCCTGCAGCCAGCCCTTCTTGCCCCAGATGGGGGCTTCGTACATGCCGATGGTCATCACGTCGAACTGGCCGCCCTTGGTGGCGATGTCGGTGGTGACGCGCTGGCGCAGCACGCCTTCTTCGAGCGTGACCCACTTGAGCTTGATGTCGGGGTTCGCCTGCTCGAAGTTCTTGCTGAGCTTCTGCATCTCGATCATGTGGCCGTTGTTCACGGTGGCGATCACGAGCTCGGTCTGCGCGCTGGCGGCGCCGCACAGCGACGTCAAAGCCAGCGCAACGGCGACGGCCAGGCGCTGGGGCATGGTGACAGGGGTGGAATGTGGCATCGGAAAAGTCTCCTCGGTCGTTGGTATGGGAATCTGCCTTTCAACACCGGCGCAAGGCATGCAGGCATTGACGGACTGAACGATACCGATGCTGCGATGCTCGATTGGTACTCCAGACGCCTCCACAAATACTAATTTGCACCAGATACTCAGGATTTATACCTAGATGTGTCAACAGGGTATCTAACCGACCGGGAAGAGCGGGGCCGGACCCCAACACGGTTGAAGTCGCGAATGCCCCGAATCACTATCAAATTAATAGCTATTAGCGCTTATCCATCAAGCGGCAGAGGCCGATTCAATCCACATCCCAAGCACCACGCCCCACGGAGGCGACGTCAACGCCGCCCCTTCCTCCATCCATCTGCCCGTCCGCCCACGGCAGCACGGCTCCCCGTCAGAAATCCACCGTGGCAGACAGCGTCACCGTGCGGGGACTTCCCACATACAGCCAGTTGCCGGAGCCACTGGACCAGTAGTTGCGGTTGAACAGGTTGTCCACGCCCGCGCGCAGCACCAGCGGCCGGCCCCACGCCTGGGTCTTGTAGCGGGCACCGATGTCCCAGCGCGTCCAGCCCGGAATGCGCCGCAGGTTGGCGGCGTCCACATGCTGCGCGCTGCTGGCGATCATGCGGGCCGACAGCGTCAGCCCTGGAACGGCAGCCACGTCGTGGTCGCTGCCCAGGTTGAGTTGCCAGCGCGACACATTGGGCGCGGCGTTGCCGTTGTAGGTGCCGCCTTCGGTTTTGGTCAGCCGGGCATCGTTGAAGGTCACGCCGCCCAGCAGGCGCGTGCCCCGCGCCATCTCGCCAAAGACATTGAGCTCGACCCCGCGGTTGCGCTGCTCTGCACCGACCTGGTAGGTGAACGTGCCGTCGCCGTTGGAGGCCACGAGCCCGCTCGGCTTCTGGATGTGGAACAGGCTCGCCGTGGTGCTAAAGCGGCCCCAGTCGGCCTTCACGCCCACCTCCCGCTGCTTCGTGCGGACCGGCGGAAACACCTGCCCGGCATTGGTGGTGCCCAGTGGCGCTGAATCGCCCTGGACCAGCCCTTCGATGTAATTGCCGTAGAGCGATACGTGCGGCTGCAGCTTGAACACCGCCGCCAGCGCCGGCGTCACCGCGTGCTCGTCGTACGCGGTGCTGCCGGCCCCGGTGGTGGTGTCGTGCTTGACGACCTTCACGCGCTGGTAGCGGGCGCCCAGGGTGACGGACAGGCGGTCTTGCCACAGCGAGACGGTGTCAGACAGCGCTACGGACGGCAGCTGCAAGGAATCGGTCTGGGGCGGCCGCGATGAGAAACCGTCGATGGACGGACGCGCGGTGGCCGCAGGTGCGTACATGTTCGTGGCGAAGCTGTCGAAGCCGTAGTACTGCGCCGTGAAGCCGCTGTCCTTCTTCAGGTACGACGCATGCAGGTGAATGCGGTGCGTAAGCTCGCCGGCACGCACCATGCCTTGCAGCCCGCCTTGCAGGGTGCGGTAGTTCGTCCAGTTGGGCCAGAAGTACGTGGTGGCCTGCGCATCGCCCTGCACGCTGGTCACGAACACGTCGGTGGCGAGGTAGCGGGACCGCGTGTGGCTGCCACCCGCGGCTGCAGAGAGCGTCCAGTCCGGGGTAAGGTCGTACTCGGCTTTGGCCAGGAGGTAGTTGCTGCGCGACCTGGCGAACTCCCAGTCCTGCGCGATGCGATGGCTGGCCCGGGGCGGCCTGGGGATGGAAATGCCGTCGTCGATGCCAAAGCCCGCGGCGCCTTGCGGCGCTTCGTTGTTCATCGTCTGGTGGCCGGCATCCACCGAGGCCCGCAACTGACTGCCCCGGTAGTCCACGGCCAGCGCCGCAGCGCCCAGCTCGACGGACTGGCCCTGGGTAGCGGTCTTTCCGTCACGGTAGATGCCGTTGAAGCGCACACCCCACTGGTGGTCGTCGCCGAACCGGCGGCCCACGTCCAGGTGGCCGCCCAGGTTGCCTCTGGACAGGTACGTGGTGGTCAGGCGTGTCAGCGGCACATCGCCCGCGCGCTTGGGCACCAGGTTGATGGCGCCGCCCACCGCGCCGCCCGCCCCGGGCGCCATGCCGTTGAGCAACGCGTTGGGGCCCTTGAGCACCTCGACGCGCTCGGCCGCTTCGACCGCCACGGCACGGTTGGTGGCGATGCCGCCGATGCCGTCGAACAGCACCGAGTCCTGCACCGAGAAGCCGCGGATCAGAAAGATGTCGCCCCCCGCAGCAGCGTTCGTCAGGCTGTACGACACCGTGCGCACGGACGGGTCGTTGGCCAGCACATCGGCCACGGTGATCGCCTGCTGGTCCTGCATGAGTTCGGCCGTGTAGCTGGTGATGTGAAACGGCGTGTCCATCAGGCTCTGCGGACCCAGCAGGCCGACCCGGCTGCCCGTGGCAACTTGGCCGCCGGCATGGGCGGGCGGCAAATCGCCGGGCGCTGCCTCGGCGCTGGCCGTCACGGTGACGGCCCCCAGGGTGGCGGCATCGCTGAGCCGGGGTGCCTGCGCTGCAGGGCGCGATGCCTCGCGCAGCGTGAAGACGCCGCCCGTGGTCTGCCGCAGCTCCAGCCCCGAACCTGCCAGCGCGCGGCGCAGTGCCTCGGGCGCATCGAAGCGGCCTCGCACGGGCGCCGCGTTGCGGCCTTCCACCAGCTGCGCATCGGCGGTGAGGGGCAGGCCCGCGTCACGCGCGATGCGGTTGAGGGCCGCCCCCAATGGCCCGGCGGGCAGGTCGTAGTCGCGCACTGCCGCAGCGCTGGCCGTGGCCGCAGGGGCCTCTGCCGTAGCTGGCTGTGCGGTCACGGCAGAGGCGCCCAACGCGAGCAGCAGCGCCGCAGCGCAAGGGTTCAGCGGAAAGGGGAGAACAGCAGAGGGCATGGGTCAGGCTCCGAAACGGTCACGTCAGACAAGAGGGGTAACCGCGCCGATGCACGGTCTCTGTCTGATTGCCGAACGGGTGCCGAAAAGTGAGAGGGGGCCGGGGCGATTTCTTTTTTGGGCCGGCATCGCAGGTGGTGGGAGGCCAGCTGGCAGCGGCGACCTGCACCGACCGGCGGTTGTCGAACCGGCAGAACAGGTTGGGCTGGTTGATCTGGACTGAACTGACTGGAACCGTCGATCAGTTGCACCAAGTCACTCATCTTTTGATAGCTACCAGCGCTTTCCCATCAAGCAGTAGCGGCCGATTTTCCTTATATTTTCATCCTCAGGGCGCAGCACGCGGCTTGAGCGTGACCCACCAGCGCGTGGTCCAGACCACATCGACCGGCACGGCCGCGGTCAGCGCCAACAGGGCCTGGTCGGTGTCCGCCAGGGGCAGCGTGCCCGTCACGCGCAACCCGGCCACACGGGGGTCGACACCCAGGTGGCCGACCCGGTGCCGCGCGAGCGTTGCCACCACCTCGCCCAAGGGTTGGTTGTCCACGACCAGCATGCCGTCCTTCCAGGCGTCGGCATCGGGCGGGGCTGCCCACGGGTCCACCCGCCCGCCCTCCAGCCGCGCGCCCTGCCCGGCCGACACGATGCGCTCGGCACTGCACGGCTCGGATGCTGCTGCCGCACAGGTCGCCGGGCGGGCCGCGACGGCCGACTGGGTGACTGCGACCTCGGTGGCGGGCGTGCTAAGGCTCTGCGCCCCATCGGTGCCAGTGGCTTGCGCCTGTGGCCAGCGGCGCACGGTGAAGCGGGTGCCCAGGGCGCGCAGGCTGCCGTCCTCGGTCAGCACGACGAACGGGCGCCGCTCGGCCGGGTCGGCATGGCTGGTTTCTACCGCGACCTCGCCCGTGCGAAGGTGGATGGTGCGCTGGTCTTGGCTGAACACGACGTCCACGGCGCTGCGGGTGTTCAGGTGCAGCACGGTCTGGTCGGGCAGCACGATGGTGCGGCGCTCGCCGGTGGCGGTGCGGTGGTCGGCCAGCAGTTGGCCCACGGGCTGGTGGCGGTCCAGCACCAGCACGCCGCAGGCCACCGCCAACGCCAGGCCCAGCACGGCGCCCACCACACGGGCAGGACGGCGCCGGCGCGGTGGCAGCAGCAAGGCTGCGCGGGCTCCAGGCCCTGCGGCGGCACGGGCCAGGTGCTGGTCGATGTCGCCCAGCTGGCGCCAGGCGCGGGCATGGTCGGGGTGTGCCGCCAGCCAGTCGTTCAGGGCTTGGGCGTCCGCCGGCGACGTGGCGCCCTCGCCCTGGCGCAGTTGCCAGCCGATGGCGGCCTCCAGCACGGCAGGCGGCACGGGGTGGTCGTCGCCTGCGCCGCCAGGCAAGCCGCCCGTTGTCCAGCCCGCGCTGCTCACGCCGCGCCGCCAAAACGCAGGTGGTAGGCGTGGCGCATGGCGTTGGCCAGGTACTGGCGCACGCGGGGCACCGACACCTGCAGCTGCTCGGCGATCTCTGCGTGCGTGAGACCGTCGAGCCGGTTCATGAGCCATGCCGCGCGCGTCTTGGGCGTCAGGCCCTGCAGCAGTGTATCGACCGCGTGGAGCATCTGCACGGCGGCCAGGCGCTCTTCGGGGGATGGCTGCAGCACCTCGGGCTGCAGGGCCAGGTCTGCCAGGTAGGCGCGTTCCAGTTCACCCCGGCGCCAGAAGTCCACCAGCAGCCCGCGTGCCACCGTGGTCAGGTAGGCGCGCGGCTCGCGCATCGCGTCGGGGGCGATGGCGGTGGGCCGTGCGAGCAGGCGCACGAAGGTGTCCTGCGCCAAGTCGGCCGCGTCGTCGGCACAACCGAGCCGCCGGCGCAGCCAGGACTGCAGCCACCCGTGGTGGTGGCTGTAGAGCGCGTGCAGGGGGTGAGCGGCAGACATGGCGTGACGGCCTTTTTGAGAATGATTCTTGATTATAGAAACACATTCCCGCCCAGCCCCTGGGCACGCCGCCATCCGGCAGACCGGCTGCGCGCTCAGCGCCGCGCGTTTTCCATCATCGTGGCAACGTGGGCCGGCAGGGTCTTCGGGGTCCCCAGGTCCTGCACGTCCCATTCCTCCCCGCCGGTCAGCAGCCATACGCGTACCGAGTCGGTGGCGGCGTGGACCACGATGGCGGCAGCCTCCGTGTCGCCTGCGTCCGGCCGGTTACCGGTGATGTAGAGCATGGAGCCGTCTTGCCGCAGCGGCCCACTCACCTGCAGGTTGTCCAGCAGCACGTTGTAGTTGGCGAGACCGAGCAGCCCACGCAGCCGCTCGGCCAGCGGGCCGGCACGCAGGAAGTCTGAGCCCCCGACCGGATAGTTGCCTACCTGGGTTTGCAGGTTCGCCCAGGGATTGGCGGGCGCGGCAGGTACCTCGTTGGGCACAGGACGCGCGACCTTGCGCGGCGCCGTGGGCGCCGTGGGTACCGTGCCCACGCAACCCGGCAGCAGCACAGCCAACGCAAGAGCGGCCAGCACGGCGCTTGACAAAGGGGCTGGAGAGATAGGGCGCATGATCGGGGGCTTCTTTCTAAAAAGGGCAGCTGGGCGAAAAGGTCTGCGAGCTTAGCCGGTTCCTGCCGGCAGCCGCCCCCTAAAATCGCGTCTTTCGCCTTCCAACCGCCATGACCGAACACGCCCGCCCCGTCCGCTCGCAATACGAAGACTTCATGCGCCACGTGTTCACCCACGGCGTGGAAAAATCCGACCGCACGGGCACCGGCACCCGCAGCGTTTTCGGCCACCAGATGCGTTTCGACCTGAAGGAAGGCTTTCCGCTCGTCACCACCAAGAAGGTGCACCTGCGGTCCATCATCCAGGAGCTGCTGTGGTTCCTCACGGGGTCGAGCAACAACAACTGGCTCAAGGAGCGCGGCGTCACCATCTGGGACGAATGGGCGCGCGAGGACGGCGACCTGGGGCCGGTGTACGGCGTGCAGTGGCGCAGTTGGCCCACGCCGGACGGCGGGCACATCGACCAGATCAGCGATGTGGTCAGGACGCTCAAGACCAACCCCGATTCGCGGCGCATCATCGTGAGCGCCTGGAACGTGGCCGAGCTCGGCAAGATGGCGCTCATGCCCTGCCACGCTTTCTTCCAGTTCTACGTGGCGCCAGCACAGGAGCCCGGCGGACGCGGCACGCTCTCCTGCCAGCTGTACCAGCGCAGTGCGGACATCTTCCTGGGCGTGCCGTTCAACATCGCGAGCTATGCCCTGCTCACCCACATGGTGGCGCAGCAGTGCGACCTGGATGTGGGTGATTTCATCTGGACGGGCGGCGACTGCCACATCTACAGCAACCACCACGAGCAAGTGCAAACGCAGCTGGCGCGCACACCCTATCCCTACCCGGTGCTGAACATCAAGCGCCGCCCCGGCAGCATCTTCGACTACCAGTACGAGGACTTCGAAGTGGTGGACTACCAGTGCCACCCGGCGATCAAGGCCCCCGTGGCCGTGTGATCACGCACCAGCCCTCCTTGAGACCCCACACCTCCTGAGCCCCAGGGCCAGGTGCAGCAGCGCCCAGCCCGCATCCACCCACAACCACCACCACGAGCTTTCATCCATGTCTTCCGGCGGATTTCACGTACACGGCCCCCACGACCACGCGGTGGAGCATGCCACCCACGGCCACCATGACGACGCCACGGCCAGCCACGGCAACGACGGCAATGGCTCGTCCATGAACAAGATCGCGATGTTCACCGCCATCGTGGCCACGGTGGGCGCGATCTTCTCGTACATGGGCGGCGCCACGCAGGCCAACGCCGGGCTGCTCAAGAACGACGCGGCCATCAAGAAGACCGAGGCCTCCAACCAGTGGAACTACTTCCAGTCCAAGAGCACCAAGCAATCCCTGGCCGAACTGGCCCGCGACCTGGCGCCCGATGACCGCAAGGCCGGCTACCAGACCAAGGTGGAGCGCTACGAAACCGAGAAGAACGAGATCAAGGTGGCCGCCGAGAAGCTCGAGGCCGATGCCCACGAATTCGACCGCAAGAGCGAAGCCCAGATGCACCAGCACCACCGCTGGGCCCAGGCCACCACGGCGCTGCAGGTGGCCATCGCGCTGGCCGCCATTGCGCTGCTCACCAAGAAAAAATGGCTGGAATACGGCATGTACGGCGTGGCCGCCGTGGGCCTGGGCGTGGGTGCCCTCGCCGCCTTGCACATCTGAAAAACAAGGACGTCCCGCCATGCCAGTGCACCTCATCTACGCCCGCGCCGCCAACGGTGTGATCGGCAAGGACAACGCCCTGCCCTGGCACCTGCCGGAGGACATGGCGCACTTCAAGCAGCTGACGCAGGGCTGCCCCGTGGTGATGGGCCGCAAGACCTGGGATTCGCTTCCGGCGCGTTTTCGCCCCCTTCCGGGCCGTACCAACATCGTGGTGACGCGCCAGCACGACTGGCAGGCCGAAGGCGCCCGGCGCGCCGAGAGCCTGGACGCTGCGCTGGCGCAGTGCGATCCCCGCCAGACGGTGTGGGTGATCGGCGGCGCGCAGATTTACGCCGAGGCCCTGCCGACGGCAGACCGGCTGGAGGTGACCGAGATCGCCCGGGACTTCGAGGGCGACGCCCACGCGCCAGTGCTAGGCAAAGCCTGGACCGAGGCCGCCCGCAGCGACCATGTGAGCACCAACGGCCTGCCCTTCAGTTTTGTGAGCTACGTGCGCGCGGCGGATTGAGTCCCTCTTCGGCGGGCACGTGCCCTTCCCTTTCCCCTTGCACCCAGCTATGGGGTGGCTGACGGGGTTTTTGCAGGCGTCTGGTCGCGCGACGGATCGGGCGTCTGTGCGGGCGTGAGGGCCGGAGCGGGTGCCGGTGTTTCCGCCGGCGTCTGCGCGGGCGGGGGAGCTGGCGTCTGGGCCGGCGTCTGCACCGGCGTGGAGGCGGGGGCCAACGCCGGCTGCAAGCCAGGCACCACCGCAGGAGTGTTCACCCCCTGGGCACCTGCAGCCGCGCCCCCCATGGCCAGAACGCAAGCCAGCGCTTGCTGGTGAATGGATGGCATGGAGTTCTCCATCGGGAACAGATTTCCAGTGTCTGCGGAACGGCGGCCGCGAAGCGTCGGACAAATACCCGTGGTCCCGGGGGATGGGGCGCTTCGTGCCGCAGTGCCATGTCGGACACGCAATGCACAGCCTGATGCCACAAGAAAGCAATGATGGGTACGATGCGCGCTGCGAGCCTTCGCCCACGGCCGCCACCGCTGCAGCTGCTGGCAGTCAGTGCGGAGCCCTTGTTTTTATTCACTATTACTGTTCAAAAAATGCAAATAGCCACCTGAAATCGGCATTGAGTTTTCAAGGGATCTCAAGACTTCTCAGAATTTCCGAAAATTTCAATAAATTCAATAACTTATCGTCTCACTAAGTTTCTTTCCGTTCAACTCGGCTTCTTGAAATCTTGGCCGTCTGGGGGTATCGTTGGGGGTATCAATGCACTTTTCGAGCGCATGTTGCCAATGCTACGGTCATGGAGGCTTGAACCATGTTGTCCACTCTGAAGATCAAATCGGCGAAGCCGGATACCCGTCCATTCAAGCTTGCGGACAGTGGTGGTCTGTACGTGCTTGTCCAGCCGAACGGCTCCAAGCTCTGGCGCTACAAGTACCGGGTCGGCGGCAAGGAAGGCCTGCAGGCCTTGGGAGCGTTTCCTGAATTGGGACTTGCTGACGCACGAGCGCTGCATGCCGAATCCCGCAAGCTCGTTGCCCAAGGGATCAATCCGGTCCAAGCCCGACGCGACGAAAGAATCGTGCAGGAACGGGAGCAGTTGGAACGGGTCAAGGGTGCGTTCTCCACCGTTGTAGAGGACTGGTGCACCGCCACAACAGCAGATCTCCGTCCTTCCACGGTTCGGCAGCGCGGACGGGAAGTCGACAATGATCTGCTGCCGACATTGAAGGATCGGCAGATCGGCGAGATCACCCGCCTAGAGTTGACGGCGCTGTTGAAGCGCGTCGAACAACGCGCCCCTGAAGTCGCACGCAACCTGCGCAACCATTTGTGGGGCATTTTCGAGTACGCAATCGATTCGGGTCTCATCGAGAACAACCCGGTCCCTCCCGTGCGCGTCATGAAGAAGCGCAACCAGAAAAACCATCCGGCCTTGTCGGACACGCAGATCGGCGTGCTGCTGCGGACCCTCGATGAGTCACCGAGAATTCAGGAAGAGACAAGAATCGCGATGCAGTTGGTCATGCTGACCGCTTGCCGAAAAGCGGAGGTCATCGAAGGGCGCTGGAATGAACTGGATATCGACAACAACCAGTGGGAGATTCCTGCGGACCGGATGAAAGGAAGGCGCCCCCACTGGATTCCACTTTCCTCGCAAGCAGTGACTCTTCTCCAGCGCCTGCGCGAACTCGTGCCCGCGAACAGAGAACACCTCTTCCCCAATCGGGTCGATCCGCGCAGGCCGATGGCCAACCGCAGCCTGAACGCCGTCATGGAACGCCTCGGCTTCAGCGGTGAAGGCACACCGCATGGAATGCGTTCGGCATTCAGCACCTACTTCAACAGCGTCAACCAGAACATCGACGTGATCGAGCACTGTCTAGCGCATGTACCGGCCAATGCAGTACGCGCCGCGTACAACAGACACGCCTACCGAAGCGAGCGCCGCATGATGCTTCAGGAGTGGGCTGATCGCTTGGATGCCCTACGCAAGGAGGCGTCGGCACATCAAGTTGAGGCGGCATCCAGCAAATCCCCGCCCAGTCAGCATCGCAACAAGGTCAAGCGAGATGGGCCGCATAGCCGATCGACCCCGGCCAGCACCTCCCATCGACGAGCGACAGTCCAAGCCCGAACCGCCACCGTTCGCCCATAGCGAGGGAACGGAAGACCCACGGAGCGAGGGCTACCGGGCGAAATGCAAGGACGACCCTCGCTGCACTGAGCCGCCAACGAATCCAGCATTGGGTTGCTTGACACGGACCGCCAGTGCCTCGGCCTCACTTGCGGTCTGGTCGACCATGTAGCCCTCTGGGTCATCGATCCATGCCTGCAGTGCCGATGGGGTCCAACCGCAGGCTCTCCCTCCCAGATGAACAGGCGCAGGAAACTTGCCTTGCGCCATGCGCCGATACAAAGTCGCCCGGCTCAACGCGGTGAGACGAGTCACATCGGCCATGCGCAAGAACGCGGGAGCCACTCCGGGCACAGACGGCGCATCCTTCGATAGTCCAAACGGTGTGGAAGACATGGTGAATCCTGAAAAGAACCCTGTCTTCAGATTGCCTCAGAACGTCTCCGATGAAAACTCACAAGGGCGTGGAGGGGCTAACCTGAGCCAAGTTGCCGCTGCTCAGCGACATTGCCGAAACCATCCGCTCACGTCCCCGCTGAGATTGCAATTACGCAGACTTGCCAGGCGTTGTATCCCGAACGCGCTGCTCCCCTTCCCGAATCATTTCGCCGATGAAACCCGGACGCGGCGCCTCCTTCACCTTCCATTCGGGTGATCGGATGCGATCAAGATTCGAGTGCAAGCTGGTGCGTATTCCGTGCGGACCTGAACATTGGGGGGTTAGTGGGTCACTTCTGCGTGGAAATCAACACGCTGGAGCGCGCCGTGGACCCAACGAGTCGGCGAATCTTCCCTGGGTCGCCGCCAGCGTGGCAGAGCTCATGGGCCGCGACGTCGATGAGATCATTGGAGCCTGCAGTTCCAACAGCCGACGGATGTTCGACCTTCCCGGCAATTGACAAGACTGCTGCATGGCAACCAATTCAGGCGTATCGCGCTGACTTCGAGATGTCGACTTCAACGGCATTGCATTATCTAGTCGTTTATTGACAAATAACTAATTATTGCAACATACTGCAGTAGTGGGCTCTGACTCAACGCTCGAACAAACCGTCCTGGCCCTCGCCGGGCGTCGGCCACTGCTGCGCGCGCGCGATCTGGCTGAGCAGGGCCTGCCGACCGTGGTGCTCAGCCGACTGGTCGCAGCCGGCAAGCTTGAACGCATCACCCGCGGCGTCTACAGCTTGCCGGGACGTGCGCTCAGCGAACACCGGTCCCTGGCCGAGGTAGCCCTGCGCGTGCCGCGTGGCGTGGTGTGCCTGCTTTCTGCGCTGCGCGTCCATGGCATCGGCACTCAGGCGCCCTTCGAGGTCTGGATGGCGATACCCCATCACTCGCCCACTCCCCGGCTGGACCAGCCTGCTCTGCGCGTGGTGCGCATGTCGGGGGCCGCTCTGACCGAAGGAATCGAGCCGGTTGAGATCGACGGCGTGAAGGTCCCGGTCTTCAACGCGGCCAAGACGGTGGTCGACTGTTTCAAGTACCGCAACAAGATCGGCCTGGACGTGGCTCTGGAGGCGCTGCGCGATGGCTGGTCACAGCGCAAGCTGACGATGGATGCGCTCTGGCTCTACGCCAGGGTGGATCGCGTGGCCAATGTGATGCGGCCCTATCTGGAAAGCGTCACAGCATGAGCCGCAACCTCGCTGCCTCCATCCGTGCCCGCTTGAAGCAACACGCCGATGCCACGAAGCAGGACTTCAACCTGACGCTCACCCACTACGGGCTGGAGCGGCTGCTGTACCGGCTGTCGGTCTCGCCGTATGCCGCCAACTACCTGCTCAAGGGCGCACTGTTGTTTTCACTGTGGTATGACCAGCCGCATCGGCCGACGCGCGATGCGGACCTGTTGGGATTTGGTCCGGATGACATCGACACCGCCGTGTCGGCGTTCCGCGAGATCTGCCAGATCGCGGTGGAGGATGGCATCGCGTTCGACCCTGCCTCGGCCAAGGGCTCGGTGATCCGCAAGGAAGCAGGTTATGGTGGTGTGAGGATCGACCTGCAGGCAAGACTGGATGGTGCGCGCATCGCGCTGCAGGTGGACATAGGTTTTGGCGATGCGGTCACGCCAGCCCCGGAATCGGTGAGCTACCCAGTGCTGCTAGAAGACCTGCCCGCTCCGCAGTTGCGCACCTATCCAAAATATACGGTGGTGGCCGAGAAGTTTCATGCGGTGTGCCTGCTCGGCATGGCCAACACCCGCATGAAGGACTACTTCGACCTCTGGGTGCTGCTGACCGACGGTGCGTTGGAGTCAGCCGAGCTGCGCCGCGCAGTCGAGGCCACGTTCGCACGTCGGCAACTGGCGATGCCCAGCCCCCTCCCCTCAGGTTTGAGTGATGCATTTGTGCAGGATGCTGCGAAACAAAAGCAATGGACTGCCTTCCTGAAAAAGAATCGACTCGAGGCCCTGGACCTCGCCGAAGTCGTCGCGCTGTTGCGCGGCGAGTTCCAGAAACTTTTGGCCTCCTGAAGGACCGAGCCTCTCCAATACACTGAAAAAATGACCTATACCGCAGCGCAACTTCAGCAGGTTCTTGACGACCACATGCAGGAAGGGCTCTACCTGGAGTTCAAGCGCGGTGCAGCATTGGTGCCATCGAATGGGTCAAGACAGGAATTGGTAAAGGACTGCACCGGTTTCGCGAACGCCGGTGGTGGGACGATCCTGTATGGGATTGCCGAAGAAGATGTCGAGGGCGTACCTGCTGCGGCATCACTCTCACCCGTTACCGCCCCAGGTGTTGGCGGCGACTGGCTCACCAATGTCCTCCGAAGCAACACAAGCCCCCCGCTAGGCCGGTTCGAGATCACGGAGCTCGCCGTGCCTGGAGGTCGGATCATCGCTATTGAGATCGAAGCTTCATCGACGGCACATCAAAGTCTCCTCGATCGCCGGTATTACCAACGTGCAGGTCGAAGCACTGAGCCGATGCTCGACTTTCAGATCCGCGATGTCATGAATCGTCGGCTACGGCCAGAAGTGCGCGTTGATCCCAGGCTGGTCAACATCGAAAGCAATGGGGAACTGCACCGAAAGGAACTTGAGGTCTTGATCACAAACGTGGGTCAGGTCACGCTCGAGAACTGGCAGTTTGAGATGGACCTTCCGCACGAAGTCATTCGCGACACGCGTGACCCTAATGTGCGCCCCCTTCTGGAAGCACTGGTGGAAAGCTGGGGCGACACAATGAGCCTCGCACGCGGCCCCGGCGAGCGGCGCTTTCTCAGGATCACCCGCAGAGATCCTGATGACGAGCAGCGCCGCCGCCCACTTCATCCAGGCCAAATTCATACACTGGTAGACCCCGACAAGCATCCCGCCATTGTTGTGGAGATCGACCACGCCATCTGGCGTCAAGTCCACGGACTACCGATCACCTGGCGGATCTTCCTGCCAAACTCGCAACCGATCCAAGGTAAATGGTGCTTTGAAGAATGGTGCAACTTCTAGCGTGGCGTGCCTGAAGTTTTGATACGTATGTGCGGGTACCGGCAAGGGCGGGGTACCTCGAAGAACATGCATGATGAAGAGGGGACTCAGCCACAGTACCGCACCTGAGCGCAGATGAACCATCTGCATCACCCCGAACCATCGGCGAATGAGCAAGGGAACACAGTCCGAACGAGCGCAACTGGTCGACATCTGTGTCAACTTCCACTCGGCGCAGTTAACGTCGCTGACCGACCACTTGTTGGTGCGTGCGCGGGCGGCACACGTGACCCAGATCCTCGCGACAGGCACATCGGCGGCATCCAGTCGTCTGGCCCTTGAGCTTGCGAGAGCCCATCCGGGCACCATCTTCGCGACTGCGGGGGTACACCCCCATGGCGCAAAGTCGTACGACCCAAGCACCTTCTGCGAGCTGACTGAACTCTGGGAGTGTCCGGAGGTCGTGGCTGATGCGATCAATGCCGGTGCAGAGAATGACTGCATCCTGCCCAGCAAGGCTGCGCCGCAGAAGCGCTTCGTCGGTCAGCAGGCCGGCCACGATGCTGTCGACATGGCAAATCCTAATGAAGGCGCCACGAATCCTACCCAGCCCTCACCGGGCGCATCAGGAGAACCGTCGCCCAACGATCACAGCAACCACGACTGCCACCGCAAAACCGAGCGTGACAGCATCCACCGACTCTCCGAGTAGCGGTATCGAAGCCGCAATAGCAAAGAACGGCTGCAGTAACTGCACCTGGCTCACGCGCAGCGCTCCACCGAGCGCCAAACCACGGTACCAGGCAAAGAACGCGGCCCACATTGAGAACACGCCCAAGTAGACAAATCCAACCCACACAGCCGTCGACACAGATTGCGCGGGCCAGAGAAGGAACGTGGCAGGCAAAGTCAGCGGCAAGGCGATCACGCACACCCAGCAGATCACGCGCTCTGCCCCGAGCGCAGGAGTCACTTGCACCCCATAGACGGATCCCACTGCGGTGGCAATGACACCGCCCAACAAGATCAGATCCGCGACCTCAAAGCCCGGCCCATGGCCTCCAGCACTCTGAGCGCGCAGCGCCGAGAACGCCACTACGAGCGCACTCCCCAGCAAGGCACAGATCCAGAAACCTGGCCTGGCACGCTGGCGCAGCACCAGCGCCGCACACACCGAAGTGACCAGTGGCAACAGCGCAGTGATCACGGCCGCATGACCGGCCGTCACGGTTCGCAAGGCGTACGCCAGCAACAAGGGGTACCCCAGCAAATTTCCAAGCACGGCGATCCCAAGCGGTCGCCATTGAGATCGTGTGGGCAAGGGCGACCGGGTGAGCGAGAGAAACAGTATGGACAGCATGCCCGCCAGTGCGGCGCGCCCCAGCGTGACAAACCAGGGAGATAGTTGAGGTGCCTCGACAGTGCCCGTGACCAGACGGGTGGCAGGCAGCGTAATGCCGAAGAACGCAACGCCCAGCACCCCCAGCCACAGGCCAACGTTCTCGTGTCGGATGGAATGGCGCTGAGCAAGCTTCATCAGAGGGGGACAGAGGTAGGGGAGGTCCTGCGTTGTCGGAATGACAAGGAAACTGCTCCGGGTCTTTGCACTTACGCGAATGCACACCCCGGCGTCTGGCACAGCGGATCGCGGACCAGGGGGGAGCGCTGTGGATGCACAGCTTACTTGCCCGCCTTCTCTGCCTTTCGCTTGGCCGCTTTGGGGTCCACCACGGCCTTGAACTTCGCACCGGCCACAAACTTCGGCACCGTGCTCGCCGGGATCTTCAGCGCTGCGCCCGTCGATGGGTTCTTGCCCGTGCGCGCTGCACGCTTGACGGACTTGAACGCGCCAAAGCCCACCAACTGCACTCCATCGCCCTTCTTGACGGCGGTCTGGATGGTGTCGATCAGAGTTTCCAAAACGGCATTGGCTGCGGTCTTGGACAGATCATTCTTGGAAGCCAGGATTTCAACGAGTTCTGCACGATTCATGGAATGCTCACTGTGTAAAAAGGTGGAGAGATTCGATTTATAACGCCTCCGCTGAATCCGAGCTTGCTGCCGTTCAGTGCTGGAGTGCAATTCTTGGCAAAACGCCCCATGCGCTTGACCAGTTCCTGGTGCTGTCGACCAGCTCAAGAAGCACAAGATTCTGCAGTCATCGAGCTGCTTTCGCATGCGCCTCCCTGGGCTTCCAACCGGCCAGTCAAGATTCGCATTCACCGTCTAGGGAACAGCGTCGAACTTACATCGACTGTTGGTTGAATGCAGGGCTGCAGTCCCGTCTTGATTGACTTTCAAGACAGTTGCTGACGCCTCAGGGCCAGTCTATTGAACCGGACTTGCTCACTCCACTTGCAAAAAACGATACGTGCAGTCTTGCTGTTTCCTTCACCGTCTCACGTCGTACTCGCGGTCAATGGCCGCATGTACCCGCAGTCAGCTTGGATCTCTGCGCTTAAGTTGCTTTACCACCTGTTCACAACTCACGGTAACGTGCTCGCAAGCTAGGCGGTGTGCCGCGGCAGCATCTCCACGCAAGATCACCTCAATCAATTGGGTATGCGTGGGAATTAGGTCGTCAAAGCTCTCACGGTTCGTGGACAAGATATAGAGATGGATAGGGTCGATGATCTGCGAGTGCATGATCGACAGTCTCCGGTGCCCAGCGAGATTGACAATCGTCCGATGCAGTCCGATATCAGCCTCGGCCACATGGCGTCGGTCCTTTTTTTTGACAGCGAGGATGAGCTCGTCGAGGGCCGTGCGCAGCGTCTCACGGCCACCATCATCCAGTCGCTCGGCCGTCAACTTCGATGCCAGGCCCTCAAGCTCGCAGCGCAGTGTGTAGAGCTCCCAAGCATCATTGGGCGTAAGCGAGGCGACCTCCCAGCCGGCATAGGCATGCTGCACCAGCAACCCTTCATTGGCGAGTCGCTGCATGGCTGTCCTGACCGTGGAGCGCGACAGTCCGATCTGCTCAGCAAGGGCTTGCTCCGTGACACGGGTTCCTGGGGCAAGGTCACCCGACATCACTGCATGTCGAATCCAGTCAGCGGCCTGCAAGTCAAAGCTGCGCTTGTCAATGGAGATCACTTTAGACACGGGTGAACCCTCCTTATAAAAGTTAACAATTAATCATTGTTTGCCATTGTAGCAACCGGGAGTAACCCTGATTGACTCCCCAGACTTGCATGCTCAAACTGGCATCAGTTGTTTGTTAACAATTAATTGTTTTTACAAAAAGGAGTGATGCATGCGCATACAGCACATCGAAACCATCGCCTGCGATGCAGGCTGGCGCAACTACCACTATTTGAAAATAGTCACTGAAAGCGGGATCACAGGATGGGCGGAATACGACGAGGCGTATGGAACGCCTGGACTGACCGCTGTGCTCGAAAAGCTCGCGCCCCGACTTCTCGGCAAGTCGGTGATGAACCACGAAGTGATCTATGGCGAGTTGGGGGCGATGCTTAAGCCGGCACCCGATGGACTGAGCGCTGAAGCTCAGGGCGCCTTTGAGAACGCGGTGCTCGACGCAAAGGGCAAATATCTGGGCGTGCCTTGCCATGAGTTGCTGGGCGGAAAGCACCGGGATGCGATACCAGTCTATTGGTCACACTGCGCCACATGGCGCATTGCTCATCCCGCCCATTACAGCCCGCCTATCCGCAATCTGGCAGGCGTGATCCAGGCTGGCAAGGATGCGCAAGCGCTCGGCGTGTCGGCGGTCAAAACCAACCTGTTCTATGACATGGCCGACAACCCCCGTCAGTACCTTGCGGGGTTTGGCAACCCCTATGCGCCGGCATTAAATTTCGACAAGGCGCTATTCCGCAACGTGACAGAACATCTGCTGGCATTGCGCGAGGGATTGGGCCCAGACATCGACATTCTGATCGACCTGAACTTCAACGGTCGGACCGAGAGCTTCGTCAAGATGATTGAGGCGCTCAAACAGTTCGAATTGTTCTGGATCGAGCTCGACATCTACAACCCCCAAGGGTTGGCCTATATCCGTCAGCGTAGTCATGCGCCCATCGCATCATGCGAAACACTTTTCGGCATTCGCCAGTTCCTGCCGTATCTGCAGGCCCAGTCAATGGATGTCGCGATCATCGATGCCGTCTGGAATGGTACTTGGCAAGCGATGAAGATTGCCGCCCTGGCTGACACCTTCGACGTGAACATCGCACCACATAACTTCTATAGCCACCACGCTACGGTGATGAATCTCCATTTCGCGGCGGCCATTCCCAACCTCCGTGTGATGGAGACCGACATTGATCGATTGCCGTGGGATGACGAACTGGTCACGCACGTGCCGCGAGTCATCAATGGCGTCATCAAGGTTCCCGATGCGCCCGGCTGGGGTTGCGACCCTATCGAGGAAAAAATTCTCGCCCATCCGCCCAAGAAGAAAAGCCCGGGCTTCTGAGGCGCCAGGGCTGCTCCATTCCCCCTGTTAACTTTCTCTTCAACCTGTAACTGAAAAAGGCGCACCACCATGATGCTCGACTGGAACTCTTACCGCACTGCTCTCGCTTCTCGTGTGGGCGAATTTGCCAAACTGACGCCGGACACCATGCGTGGCTTGCAAGTCATGGAGGGCGCCGGAGCAAAGACTGGCAAGCTCGACCCGAAAGTACATGAACTGATCGCGCTTGCCGTTGCCGTGACTACGCGTTGCGATGGCTGTATTGCTTTTCACACCAAGGCGGCCATAGGTCACGGCGCCACCAAAGACGAGATCGCCGAAGCGCTGGGCGTGGCGATATCGCTCAACGCCGGTGCCGCAGTCGTGTACTCCGCGCGTGTTCTCGACGTCGTGGCGGCTTTGTCCGACGCCAAGTAAATGAAGGCTGTCCGGGAGGTTCGTGGCGCATCGCACCAGTGTCCTCCCGGATATACGCTCTTTGAAGGCACTACGAGAAAAAAATGAGCTACAGCCAGATTGCTAACCGCGTCGCTCGCATCATTGATGCGTCACTCGCCGCCCTGCTTGTTGCCATGGTCGCCATGGTGTTCGGCAATGTCGTGCTTCGGTACGGCTTCGACTCCGGCATCGTACTGTCGGAAGAGTTGTCGCGCTTCGCATTCATCTATCTGACTTTCCTCGGCGCCGTGGTCGCGAGTCACGAGGGGGCTCACCTGGGGGTCGATACGCTGGTGTCTGCCCTACCCCGAAAAGGAAAGGTCATCTGCGCATTTATAAGCGAGATTCTGATCCTGATCTGCTGTGTGCTCTTCTTCTGGGGCACCTTCCGCCAGCACGACATCAATGCCACCACCTATGGCCAAGTCTCCGGGCTTCCGATGATCTGGATCTTCGGCCTTGGCTATGTGACCAGCGCGGGTATCGCCCTGATCTCCCTGCACAAAGTCTGGCGCATTGCCAGTGGTCAGGTCACCGATCAGGAATTGATCGCGATCCGAGAAAGCGAAGAAGTTCCCCACGATCAACCTGACGCCACCCGGAGCAGAACATGACCGCCGCCGTATTTGTCGCTTCCCTGCTCGGCGCAATGGCGCTGGGCATGCCAATCGCCTTTGCACTGATCGTCTGTGCCGTCTGCCTGATGCTACTCGGCGGCCAGTTCGACACTACGATCCTGTCGCAAAAAATCATCGAGGGCGCCGACAGTTTCCCGCTGCTCGCCATTCCGTTCTTCATGCTGGCGGGCGAGTTGATGAATACCGGCGGTATCTCTAAGCGTATCGTGAATTTCGCCCTTGCCTGGGTCGGCCACATCCGCGGCGGCCTCGGCATCGTTGCCATCATCGCGGCAGTCATCATGGCCGCCATTTCCGGCTCCGCGGCCGCGGATGCCGCAGCGCTCTCTGCTATGTTGATTCCGATGATGCGCAAGGCCGGCTACAACATTCCGCGCTCGGCGGGCCTGATTTCGGCGGGTGGGGTGATCGCACCGGTACTGCCGCCGTCGATCGCCATGATCGTTTTCGGTGTGATTGCCAATGTGTCCATCGGCAAGCTGTTTATGGCGGCCATCGTACCGGGCCTACTGATGGGAGTCTCGCTACTGATCGCTTGGCTGATCGTAGCCCGCAAGGACAAGGTCGCCATCCTGCCGAAGATGCCGATGATGCAGCGCTTCAAGGTGATGTTCGACAGTCTGTTGGCGCTGGCAATGCCCCTGGGCATCGTTGGCGGCATGAAGCTAGGCATCTTCACACCGACCGAGGCCGCCGTGGCCGCCGCTGTCTATGCCTTCATCGTTGGCAAGTTTGTCTATGGCGAGTTACGCTGGCACCAGGTCTATCCGATCCTGGTCAGCGCAGCCAAGACCACCGCCGTCGTGGTGTTCCTGATCGCCACTGCGCTCGTTTCTGGCTGGTTGATCACTGCCTCCGACATTCCGGACCAGGTCAGTGCAATGCTGGATCCATTTATCGACAGCCCAATCTTGCTGATGTTCATCATGATGGCGCTGGTGGTCATGGTCGGTACGGCACTTGACTTCGCACCGACCTTGCTGATCCTCACGCCGGTGCTGATGCCGATCGTCAAGCAGGCCGGCATCGACCCAGTTTACTTCGGTGTGCTATTCATCATGAACAACGCTATCGGTCTTATCACGCCTCCGGTTGGCATTGTGCTCAATGTTGTCTGCGGTGCCGCCAAACTGCGCATGAGCGAACTGATGAAAGGCATCTGGCCGTTCATGCTCGCTGAGTTGATCGTGCTGTTCCTGCTCGTTCTGTTCCCATCCATCGTGCTAGTACCGCTCAAGTGGTTCATATGAGCAGTCCACCGCGTTCGAATCCTACATCGACCTCATCCCAACAGGAGACTACCATGACCCATCATCGACGCGGCCTGATCGCCCTCGCCGCCGCAATGGCTGCCACCGCCGGCTTCAGTGGAGTTGCGCACGCCCAGTTCCAAGAACGCACCGTTCGCATGTCTTCCGGCTCCAGCAAGGAGTTTCCGGCCAGCTTGGGCATGATCAGGATGGCCCAATGCCTTGCCGAGAAATCGGGCGGTAAATTCAAGCAGCGCAACTATTTCGATGGCGCTTTGGGCAGCGAAATGGCCGCCTCACAGCAGGTACGCACTGGCACGCTCGAACTCGTCATCCTGGCTCCTTCACCCCTGATCGGTTCGATCCCGGAGTTAGCGGTTCTAGATCTGCCGTTCCTGTTCAACAACAGCCAAGAGGTTGAAGCCTTTTTCAATGGCAGGATTGTCGACTACTTCCGTGAGAAATACCGTGGTATCGGCCTCGAGTTTTTGAGCTACTGGGAGTATGGTTTCCGCCACGCGACCAACTCGAAGCGCCCCATCCAAAAGTGGGAAGACATGCAAGGCCTGAAATTCCGCGTCATGCAGAACAAAGTCTACATCGACACTTTCTCTTCCTTTGGCGCCAACCCGATCCCGCTGACATTCGCCGAGGTCTACTCTGCACTGGAAACCAAGACCGCAGATGGCCAGGAGAACCCGATCACCGCGATCGAGAACATGAAGTTCTATGAGGTGCAGAAATATCTCTCGCTGACCCACCACTCCTATAGTCCGACCGCCATTGTCTACTCGAAGAAGCTGTTCGATCAGCTCGGAAAGGAAGAACAGCAGGCGCTATATGACTGCTCGGCAGAGGGCAAGAAGGTTACGCTGGCCTCCACCCGAGAGTCCGAGGCAAAGAATCTTGAAATGATGAAGAAGGCGGGCCTGAAGGTCAACGAAGTCAGCCCGGCGGAACTCGCCCGCATGCGTGAGCGCGTGAAACCGGTTTGGGAAGCACAGGCGAAGGTAATCGGCGAGCCCACGATGGACTTCGTCCAAAGCGAATTGAAGCGCATCCGCGGCCAGTAGTAACCAGCATGTGTGAGCGGTGGCCACACATTGTGTGTCACCGCCTGCTCCAACCCAGCGACGCCTGAAGGACTCACTAGTGAAATGCAGTGAAGGCCCACGGCAATCAAGACGAAATGTCCATGAAAAAGATCTACAAAATCGATGATGGCGTTGTTCCCATGGAGGAGCTGACGATTCGGCGGATTGAAAGCGCTGGCTGTCAACTCGTTCACATGCCATGTCGCACCGGCCAGGAGATCATTGCGCGATGCCACGATGCGTCGGGACTCATCGTCATGGGCGAGACGATAGATCGTCAAGTCATCGAAGGCTTGCCGAAACTAAAAGTGGTGGCGCGTTGCGGCGTAGGCGTGGATAGGGTCGATCTGACGGCCGCCACGGAGCGAGGCGTGCAAATTACCAACGTACCGGATGCCAATCTGGAAGAGGTTGCGACACACACCATCGCGCTCATCCTTGCACTCACTAGGGGTCTTTTCGCTCATGACGCCTCGGTCAGAAAAGGAGACTGGACGGGGGCAGCCGCCAATCATCCACTGCGCCGGCCACGGGAACAGGTGATTGGCCTTGTCGGCGGCGGTCGTATCGGATTCCGTGTGCTGGAGATGGCCCAAGCCATCGGTTTTCAGGTATTGGTGAACACCCTTCAGCCTGCCGATCAGGAACGCGTGCGGGCCGCCGGTGCAACTGTTGCGAGCTTTGAAGACGTCATCAGCAAAAGTGATGTTGTCTCCATTCATGTGCCTTTGCTTCCGTCAACCCGCGGTATTCTTACCAACGAGGCCATGGGCCGCATGAAGAAGGGGAGCTGCCTTATCAATGTGTCCCGGGGTGGATTGATTGACGAAATGGCACTGCTCAAACATCTTGACGCAGGCCACCTTAGGGGCGCGGCTCTCGACGTCTTTGAAACAGAACCACTGCCGTCCACCTCGCTTCTTACGCGATGCGACAGACTGATCTTGACACCCCACATTGCCTATCTCTCCGAAGACTCGAATCGGGAAGTTTCTAGGAAGGCGGCAGAGCAGGCGATCTGCGTTCTCCAGGGTCTTCGACCGGCGTATCTGGTTAACTGAGAAGCAGGGAGCATTCCCAGCGCGCTTGTCAGCCGAAGCTGACCGCCATGGCCCCTTGAGCTTGGTCGCTAAGGCTAACGGGTACGGTACACGATCGATTCGGCTCGTCTCAATTAGTAGTTCAACGAATGTCTAACTCACGATACCAGCAAATCTCTTCCATACTGTTCTCATGCACTCTGCGTCTTGGGCCCATATGCTTTCTGCAGCACCGCCCCGATGCCCACCCCGCCCCCCAGTGTCACCGCCAGCAGTATGAAAGCCAGCGCGGCCCCGACTGGCCAGTTGTTCAGGCCGACGAACTGCTGGTATATCTCGGGCGTCATCATCTTGAAGCGTGGCCCGCCAATCAGCACCGGCGTTGCGTAGGCGTTCATACACAGAATAAAGACCAGCGACGCCCCAGCGACCACACCTGGCATGGCCTGCGGCAGCACCACACGACGGAACACAACGAAGGGTCGCGCCCCAAGATTGGCAGCGGCCTCCTCTACGCTGTGCGGAATGCCTTCGATAACGCTGGCCAGCGTCATAACCATCAATGGCAGCACGATCGTGACCATCACGCCGACCACAGCGGTCTGGTTGAGCATGAGCTGTATGGGCTCACGCACGAGCCCGCTCCACTGCGCCACGGCGTTGAACAGGCCGCTGTTTCCCAGCAGCGCGAGCCAGCCCGCCGAACGCACCACATTGCCGACCATCAGCGGCAGGATGGTGGCGAGCGTGAGCCAAATCTTCCAACGATGCGACATGCGCGCTAACGTGTAGCCAGCGGGCAACCCGACCAATAGCGTCACAAGCGTAGTCAGGACGGCTACCTTCAGCGTCACAAGCAGCACATCGCGGAAGTACGGATCGGCGAACACTTGCACATAGTTCTGCCATGTCAAGGCTTCAACCATCAGTTCAGTGGGCGTGTAGATGTTGAACGAGTAGCGCAGAAGCATCACCAGGGGCGCCACCATCAGCGCCAACACGATCGCAATGGCGGGCAGTGTCAGCAAACGCATCACTCAGGCCTTGAAGTCACGCGACCAATACTGCTGCAGTTTCGGCAATGCCTGCGCGAAATAGCCGAAGTCGGGCACCTTGAAGCGTGACTGCTCCTCGGGTGAGAACGCAATCTGCGCGGCCAGCGCGGGCGGTAGGCTGGCGCTGGTCACCGTGGGCAAGTAGCCCATGCGCTCGGCGAAGGCGGTCTGCGCGCGCGCATCGAGCATGGCGTTGACATAGGCGAAGGCATTATCCTTTTGCTGGCTGTTCTTCGGCACCGAAGCCGTGAAGGTGGTAGGCACGACGCCCTCTACCGGCACCGCCGCGGCCACACTCACGCCGGCACGTTGCCATTGATAGACTCGGGCGCGCCATGCCAGCGTGATCCAGATGTCTTCCGACTTGAGTGCCTGCGCCACCATCTCATTGGTGGAGAAGATCTTGGGCGAGAGCAGCTTCATTTCGTTGAGCTTCGCCATGCCCGGCGCCAGATCGGACAATGTGCCGCCAGCTGCCAGGGTGGCCGCGGCGATGTTGTACGGAAAGATGATGTCGGCCAAGCCAACGCGGCCCTTGTACTTTGGATCCCAGAGGTCGTTCAGGGACTTCGGCGGCGTCTTGATCTTCTGCGGGTTGTAGGCAATGACCAAACCCGAATAGATGTGCGGCACCGCCTGTGGCTGACGTAGCGCGGCAATGGTGTTCTTCGCGTTCGGAACGTTGGCATCCGTGAGCGTTTCGAACAGGCCCATCTGCCCGAGGGCGCTCGCATCGAAGTCCACAAGCGACACCACATCAAGGCTGCCGCGGCGGCTATTGCGCTCGGCCAGCAGCTTCGCCCTGCGCGGCGCGCCATCGTCCACGCTTTGTACTGCCTCAATGCCAAGAGGCTTGAGCAGCGGCTGCTCGACGTTCTTTCCTAGCAGGTCGCTGTAGTCGCCACCCCATGTGGCGATGACGACGCGTCCGCCGGTGGCGGCAAAGGTCGGCCTGGCGACTGCCAACGGCATCGCGGTAGCGGCAAGCAACAGGGAACGGCGTGTGGAATGGAAGGACATGGCAGTAGATGTAAAGATAAAAAGAAGCTCAGGTCGCTGCGTCCGCCGGCAGTGCCAGCGCATGCTCCGGCGACCACTGCAGCGACACGTGGTCGCCCACGGCCGGACCACGCACCGCTGTGTCGTTCGCGAGCGCGCTAGGCTGCGCGACGGCGATCGATCCCAGGTCGGTGTCGAAATGCCATTCGGTTGTGCCGCCCAAATAGGTGCCGAGTCGCACGCGCGCGGGCAGGCCCGGTGCGCCCGCATCGGCGAGGCGGATCCGGTCGGGCCGCACCATCAGCGCCAGCTCACCTGTCCCATTTCGAGGCACCGTCGCCGGTGCACAAGGCAGTACATGCGCGCCGGCACGAAACAGGCCAGGCGCCTCGATCCGACCGGACAAAAGGTTGCAGCGACCGATGAAGTTGGCGACGAATTGGTCGACTGGCTGCTCGTACACCTGCTGCGGCGTGCCGATCTGGCGCACGCGTCCATGGTCCATCACGGCCAGACGATCGGCTGTCGTGAGGGCCTCTTCCTGGTCGTGCGTGACCAGCAGCGTGGTGAGGCCCAAGCGCTGCTGCAGCGCGCGGATTTCGAGTCGCACTTCGGTGCGCAGACGTGCGTCGAGGTTAGACATGGGCTCGTCGAGCAGGAACACCGTGGGCTGCACCACTAACGCGCGTGCCAGCGCCACCCGCTGCTGCTGGCCGCCCGACAGCGCGGCGGGACGCCGCTCGGCCAAGTGTTCGAGTTGAACCAGTCGCAACGCCTCCTTGACACGCACAGCCTGTTCACTACGCGGCACCTTGCGCATCTGAAGCCCGAAAGCCACATTCTCGGCCACGCTCATGTGCATGAAGAGCGCATAGCCCTGGAACACCATGCCGGTGTCTCGCGCATAGGCTGGCACGTGCGTGACGTCGCGTTCGCCGAACAGGATGCGGCCCGCACTGGGTTCCACGAAGCCTGCCACCATGCGCAGCGTGGTGCTCTTGCCGCAGCCCGAAGGACCGAGCAGCGCAAGCAACTCCCCTTGCGCTACGTCGAGGTTGAGATTGCTCACCGCGACCGTGCGGCCATAGGTGCATTCGAGGTTTTCGATACGAAGGTAGCTCAAGAGGTCATCCGAGTCAGGTTGACGAAACGATCCGCCACTAGCAGGAGCACACTGATGAGCACGGTCTGCACCGTGCCGACCGCAGCCAGTGTCGGGTCCATGTTGAAATTGAGATAGCTCATCATTTCTACCGGGAGCGTCGCGTACCCGGGGCCCGTGAGCATCAAGGTCATCTCCAGGTTCTCGAAACTCGCGATGAAGCCGAACACTGCTGCAGCCACAATACCGGCGCGCATGGACGGCAACGTGACGCGCAGGAACACGGTGGCCGGGCGGGCTCCGAGATTGGCGGCGGCCTCCTCCTGCGCGCGGCCGAGCCCCTGCAGGCTGGCCGACACGAGGCGCACGGTCCACGGAATGGCCAGCAGCGCATGCGCGGCGATCAGACCCGGCAACGTGGCGACGATCTGCAGGTCGATGGCGTTATCGACCTGCACGAAGAACACGTAGATGCCGGTGCCCAACACCACGCCTGGGAAGGCCATCGGAGACAACAGCAGCGTAGACAGTGCGCGCCGACCGCGAAAACTGCCGCGCTCTATGGCATAAGCCGCCGCGGTGCCGGCGCTCACGCCAAGCAGCGCCGAGATGGCGGCCAACTGCAGCGACAGCATGAAGCCGCCCGCGAACTGCGGCTTGCTCCACGCGTTGGCGTACCAGTGCAGGGAGTAGCCTTCGGGCGGAAAGCTCATGATGGGCTGCTTGAAGAAGCTGAGCCAGGCCACTGTGACGAGCGGCAACAGCATCACCGCATACGCCGCCACCACGGCAAGCCTGCGAGCGAACGTGACGGGCCTCACGCGCAGGCCTCCTCGAGCACTGTCGCAAGCGGCCGGCCGATCGCACGCTGTGTGGACGGGTTGCGCGCGGCCAACCTTATGACGATGGGCAACGACGGCTGTACGTCGCGCAGTTCGTCAAGATGCATGCCACGCACGATCACAACCAGAAACGATTCCGGCGTGTCCACCGGGAGCGCTGTGAGGGGGCTGAACAGCGTGCCAACGCCTTGCACCAACAGCGGCCATCGCTCGCCCTGAATTCTCACCAGCCCTTTGACCCGCAGCAGACGGTCACCGCACAAGCCGGCGAAGTTGTCGAGCCATTCGGCGAGTTCGTCGCCCGTCACGGTTGCGGTGAGGCGGCATAGGGCGGTGCGAATGTCGCTGTGATGCGGCTGCGTTTCGTCGTCTCCCGGTGACAACGGCAGCGAAAGATTAAGCAGCGACGAGCTTTTAGGTGGCGACGCCATCGCCGCAAGTGCGCGCGGCCCCGGCATCGCTTCGACCACCAGATCGGCTAGCGGGTTGATGTGCGCCAACAGTGCGCGCGCAGCATCGTCCGCGCCGGCACCCGCGATGTCCTGGCGGGTCAGCACGATGCGCTGCGCACCGGCTATCTGGGCGGCCGCTTCGGGCAGTTCGAGCATGGCAGCACCGCGCTCGCAGTCGAAGGTGCTCACGACATAGGCACGCAGATGCACGGCCAGCGGCCCGAGACTGCGCAGCACGGGCCCCGGTCGCGCAAGGCCGGTTGTTTCCAGCACGATGCGCGCGAGCGGTGGCAGGCCGCGCGCGGCGCGCTCCTCGAACATAGCTGCGATGGTGCCGGGTAGATCGTCGCCCATGGCGCAGCAGACGCAGCCATTGCTCAGCAGCGCCATCGGCACCTTGGTCGCGGTGGTGGAAAGGACTGCGCCGTCTAGGTCAACCTCGCCGATCTCATTGACGATCACAGCCGTGTCGGCGGCCTGCGGCTCGCGCAGGTATGCGCTGAGCAAGGTGGTCTTTCCACTGCCGAGAAAACCTGTGAGCACGATCAGCTCAATGGGCGCCGGCATCGGCAATGAAGCGATGCCTGAATTCATGTGGCCGGCGCCTCGGCGGTTGCTGAGGCAGCTTCCGCGTGGCTGGCAGCCACCATCGCACGAACATCGGCCAACAGCTCGGCCGTGTCATAGCAGATGCCACCCGCGATGGTGTGGCTCAGCCCGCGCAGCCATTCGACGCGCTGGGTGTCGTCGTTCAGCCGCATAGCGCCGGTGCCGTACAGCAGCTTGAAGTCTTCCAGGGGGTTCTGGACGTGCACCAGCAGATCGGCGCGCTTGCCCACCTCCAAGCTGCCGCAATCGGCCTCGATGCCCAACAAGTGTGCGCCTTCGAGCGTAGCGGCGCGCAACACCTCCAGCGGATGGAAGCCGGCCTCCTGCAGCATCTCGAGTTCACGCACGAAGCCGAAGCCGAACACTTGGAAGATGAAGCCAGAGTCACTGCCTGCGCAGACGCGGCCGCCCCGGTTCTTGTACTCGTTGATGAAACGCATCCAGAGCCGGTAATTCTCCTTCCACTCGATCTCGTTCTTCGTCGACCAACGGTACCAGTACGAGCCATGGCCGCCACGGTAAGGCTGAAAGTAGTCCCAGTAGCTTTTCCATGTGTAGTCGTCATGCCAATCGGCGCGCCGCGTGCGCATGAGGTCACGGTTGGCGTCGTAAATGCTGAAGGTCGGCACGAAGGTAAAGCCGAGTTCGAGAAAACGGTCCATCGCATTGCGCCAGGTGGCGCTGCCCGGCTGCGCAGCCTGCCCGAAGGTTTGCCCGGCGACGGAGAAACGGAAGTACTCGTCGCTGTAGTTGTAGTCGGCCGGATAGTCCTGCACCACGCGATCCTCGAACAGGGCTTCGGGCAGGCCGTAGTAGTGCTCGGCGCTGGTCAAGCCCCACTTCGCGGTGGTGAGCGCATTCATGCGGGTCACGGCGGTTTGCGCGTGGTGGCAGCCGCTGCGCAGGCCGAGTTGCGCGCATTCAGCCAGGGCTGCCTCCATGATGGCGGGCGGGGCGCCCATGAACTTCACGCCGTCGGCACCGCGCGCTTTCAATCGGCCCAGCCAGTCGCGCGCCTGAGCCGGCGTGTGAATGGTCTTTAGGATGTCGTTGACTGCCGGAAAGTACGCATGCGCGAGGATGCGCGGCGCCGCAATGGTGCCGGCCGCCGCGCGCTGGCGCTGGTCAAGCACCCAGCCCAACCCGTTGAAGCTGCCCATTTCACGCACGGTGGTCACACCGTGGGCCAGCCAAAGCTTATAGACGTAGTCGGCAGGTGGCAGGTTGCCGGCCACGACGGGCGAACCGATGTGCGCGTGTGCGTCGATAAAGCCCGGCGTGATGAACTTGCCGTGGCAGTCGATCTCGTGCTGCCCCGCAGCGGGCCGCACCGCCGGATCGATGGCCTTGCGCGGCGTACCGACACTGCGCATCTCGACGATGCGGTCGCCCTCTATCACAATGTCCACCGGTCCCCAGGGCGGCGCACCGGTGCCATCGATGACGGTGGCGCCGCGTAGCACCAGCCGCTCGAACGGTCCCTCGCCTCGGTCGCGGCTGGTGGCCCGCGGCTTCTCTCGGCCGCCTCGCAGCCGGCGCGCGGCCGCGATTTCGTCGCCGGCCTCGATGCCCGCCATGTATTCCTGCATTGCTGTTGCCACCCAAATTTCCTCGAAGCATCCGGAACGCCGGACGATGAGAGCGATTCTTTCTACCGAGGGACTTTCCGTCTCGGTCAATCCTGCTCAGCGGACAGCATGTTCTTGCTGCGCGCTCCCCGGCGGACCTGGCCGCGGCCAGGGACAGGCTATTGCTGCCGCTCCTGCCGGTAGCGCTGCGGCGTTATGCCCTCCACCTTGCGGAACAGACGCGCGAGGTGGCTGGAGTCGGAAAAGCCGCAGTCCAGGGCGATCTGTAGGATGTTCTTTTCAGAGAAAGCCAGGTCTGCCTTCGCCAGCCTCAGCCGGGCCGTCACCAGGTGCGCGTGTGGAGTGAGGCCGTAGCGCTGCTTGAAGCGGCGCGCGAAATGGAATTCACTCATGTTCGCTAGCCGCGCGAGCCGGGCTACGCTGAGGGTTTCGTGGGGTTGCCGCTCCATGTGTTCGAACGCGGCCTGCAGGCCGTCTGGACCGGAGGACTGCGCAGGGTGCGTTACACGGCCGTAGTTGTGCAGGAGGTGCGCCACCAGCGACTGCCCAATGCCGTCTGCATACATGCGGCCCGTCGGGCCATTCGCATTGAGCGCGGCTACGAGTTGCCCGCCCAACTGCCGGCCGACACGGTCGTCGCGGTACAGCGGACCGTCGTTCGGCCCGAAGTCTTCGAAATCCACGCCGAAGCGGCGCGCTGCCAAGCGTAAGTCGCCGAGCGAGAAATAGATGTGCAGCAGGTCGAATGGGCTCGACGTCTCAAAGCCGGTGTGTTCGATGCTACGCGAATCGACGAGCCGCACACTACCACCGCGGATGGGGCCGTCCCAGATCACGGAGTCGTCCACGTGTGAGCAGGCCTGCATGGGCTGCAGCACCATCGAGAACGCCATGAAATCAGAGGCCGTGGCGATATTGAACTGGAAGGGGCCGCCGGTTGCTCGCGTCCACCGCAGCACTGAGATGCCGGTGGAAGGCAGGTTCATCAGTGCACCGGCGCTGCGCATGCCCCACAAGTCTTCCATGTCGTTCAGTTGGCGCAGAGATGGCATGCGATGCGGTTCAAGAATTGGTCTTAGGAAAGACGCTTCCTTCGAGAGTGATCGAACTTTAAAGCATTTTTCGGACCAACAGCGGAGGAAAATCCCTCGCAAGCATCTGTACTGCAAGGTTCGTATTCCGAAAGCGACGCAAGGGCCAAGCCAAACGGCGGGCGAAACTCGCCCACGCAGTTTGCGCAGTGTCTGGAAGCGCCGACGAGCCGCGCCGGCGGCTCCGTTGGAGATGCCTGCTGATGACCGGGAGACGTTGACGGTGCTGACCTGCCCGATTTTTCCGAGACATTGATTTCCAGGAAGATGGCTCCCGCCCGAAGAGGAGCCCATGAAAAAGAGTAGATCCTCAGAAGAACAGATACTCCACCACGCGCACTCCGAGCAGCCAATCCCTCATCGCCCCTGGAAGCGTGGTTCGCGCCGCTCAGCGAAGGCCGCGCGACCTTCCTTCACGTCCTGCGTGGCCAGCAGGTGGCGGATGGCCATCTGCTCCAGGCGGAAGCCCGTATCCATGTCTACGCCCATGCTGCGCACCGCCAGCTATTTCGTGGCCTGCACGGCAAGCGGGCCATTCTTCAGGATACAGCGTGCTTAGTGCACTGCGGTCTCCATCAACTTTTCGCGCGATACGACGGCGTTGACGAGCCCCCAACACAATGCGTCCTGCGCGGACATCGGGTCCCCTCACTCCGCTCGGCTGACGCCTCCGGTCCGGCTTCCAGCTTCGGGCCTGTGCGCAAGCGCTTGCAGTGCGGTCGGATATGGGAGGGGCCGTCGAAGACGGCCTGCATTCATGGCGAACGGTTCGCTGCACCTGCGCAGGCGCGGCAGGCGATCCTGGACTGGTTCGCCTTCTACAATCACTCACGGCTAAATTCGGCGCTGGACTACTTCAGCCCTATTCCGGGCGAATGTTCTGCTCACGGATGACTTGAGTGAACTGCCTTATCTCGCGCGAAACCTGGGCGTCCAACTGCGTCGGCGCGCCACCGATGATCCGCCCAGCTTGAGTTGTCATGCGATCTTTTGTCCCGGGATCCGCAAGAGCTGCCAACGTAGCTTCATGGAGCTTTTGAACAATGGAGTCAGGGGTGGCACGTGGCACGAATGTCCCGATCCACGTGTCAGCCTCATATCCTGGAACAGTTTCTGCAACAGTGGCCACATCTGGCAGAAGCGGGCTGCGTTCGGTTGAAGTGATTGCCAAGGCTCTGAGTTTTCCACTGCGGATATGCGGCAGAGCCGCACTCAATGTGCCGATAACCACAGGAACCTGATTCCCCATCGCATCGGCGATTGCTGGTGCAGCCCCTCTGTACGGTACATGGCTAAGGGGGAGTTTCGTCATGGACTGCAGCAAGCCGCCTGCCAGATGGCCAGGTGACCCAATTCCGCCCGATGCATATTGCCTGTACTTGGAATCCTTGCGGGCCAAATCGATAAATTCCGCGAGGCTCTTGGCGGGTACGGCGGGATTGACCGCAATCACCTGGGGCAGTGCGCCGATCAATGTCACGCCACGCAGATCGCGTTCGGTGTTGAAGGGAAGCGTCGGATACAACGCTTGGTTGATGCTGTGCGATGAGACAGTGAAGAGAACCGTGTAGCCATCAGCCGGAGACTTCGCAACGTAGTCGGTCGCAATGGAACCACCTGCACCAGTCTTGTTTTCAATGATGACGGTCTGCCCAAGCTTTTCAGACAGCTTTGACTGAAGTGAACGAGCGATCGTGTCGGAGCCACCGCCCGCGGCATAGGTCACGATCAAACGAACTGGCTGGCGCTGCGGGTATGTGGGATCAGCATGGGATGCTGTGCAAATCGTCGCTGACACCGCGCCAAGCAGAACTGCCGTCAAGAATTTCTTCATATAAATGTCTCCGTTATGCATTTCAATACGGCGTCTTTTTGAGGAAGAGCACCGATACGATGAATGCTAGGAGACAGTCCGCGCGGAGAACACTACAGAATCATGCTACCGGTATAGCCCCAAGTGATAGCTCTTCTAGCTATCCCGTATGCAGAGTCGCGCCTAACCATTGATTGGATTTCACGAGTTGTTGAACAACGTCTCGAACTACTGTGCGAACACACGAGCTGGCGGGAGAGAGAGGGTTGAGTCGAGAGTGAGCCAGCGTTGCGCTGCGAACAATGCGAGGCGCCACAACTGTTTGCTTCAGCCACTGAGCGGCCGCGTGCCAAGCCAACGCTGAATGAGGAACCAGAGTGCCCGCGCCGCCCTGAGCGACCATGGACAGTACCGTCTGGATAGAGCTCGCTTCGCCTTTGATCGTCGGAGTCTTCTGTATGTCGGCAAACGACTGATCCACGATTCTGCGCAGCGTTGTCGCATGCGTGGTCAGCATCAGTGGAATAGACGTCAACTCGTCGAGACTGACCGATTTCCCGCAACGCAAAAGAGGCGTCTTTCGAGGTTGAACAAAGTAAAGATGTTCATCTAGCAAGGGCGAAACATCGAGCCCGGGTATGGGCGCATCATCAACCAATACGCTCAGATCAACCCGCTCGTTGATGAGCTGCGCTCCCAAATAGGCGCTCGGACTCTCATGAATTTCTAGGCTGATCTGGGGATACCGTGTTTCGAGTGCGTTGATGAGCGGTCCCACCAAAACCATTGCAATGCTGGACGGCAATCCCAGACGTACTCGACCGCTAATTTCGCTGGCTGTCGAACGCACGACATTTTTGGTTTCGCTTGCAAGTCGCAAGATATGCTGCGCATGCCGATAAAGAGCGAGACCGGCATCTGTGGGGGTCACGCCCTTGACGCTGCGCTGTAGAAGCTGGACCTCCAACTCCTCTTCAAGATGCGTCATTTGCTGGCTTAACGCCGGTTGAACGATATGCACCAAAGCAGCCGCCCGGGACAGAGACCCGCTGTCTACAATGGCTACGAAATAGCGTAGTTGACGTAGTTCCATTAACGTGACGGCTTCATTGGGTTCAAAACTAACTCATGGGTGGACAAGCTGCGGTTGGGAGTAGGACCTCGCAATTGTCGAAGTCTCCTTTAGCGTTCAACCTAGCTCGCGGCCTGTGCCACGACATGCGATGTTAGCCAACTCTTGATCTCCGCTTGCGAGTATCCCAACTCTTCCAAGACTTGCACCGAGTGCTGGCCAAACACTGGGGGGGGCATGCGCATGCTGCCATGGCGCAGGCCGTCCATCCGAATGGGATTACCGACCTGACGCAGGATTCCCAACGTTGCATGTTCTATGCTCTCGACCATTTTGCAATGCTGAACCTGCGGGTCTGCGAAGACGTCATCGAGTTGGTTGATGGGCCCCGCGGGTATGCTGAGCGGAACCATGGCATCGATCCATTCCGCCCGTGGGCGCAAACGCAGGCGCGCCTCAAGGAGTTGCTTCAGTTCCATGCGGTGCTGCATCCGCGCGGCATTGTTGATGAAGCGCGGGTCACGTGTGAGTTCCTCCAAACCAAGAAGACCTGCAAGTTTCACCCATTGCTCTTGTGTCGCACTGCCGATGTTGATGGTGCCGTCCTGCGTTTCAAATGTTCCATACGGTGCGATCACAGGATGCACGTTTCCAACCGGGCCGGGGACATCGCCCAATGAAAGGTACCGTTGGCCTTGTACGCTGAGAAGACTCACCAGGCTCGCCAACAGAGATGTCTCGACCTTCTGCCCTTTGCCGGTTGTTTGGCGACGGATGACGGCTCCAAGAATGCCGATCGCAGCCCACATTCCCGATGTCAGATCGCCAATCGCCACACCTACTCGTTGCGGTCCAGAATCCGGTGTTCCAGTAAAACTCATGAAGCCCGAATAGCCTTGGGCGATCTGATCGAATCCAGGCCACTGACCGCGCGGGCCATCACTGCCAAATCCAGTAATGCTTCCCCATATAAGAGCGGGATTTTCTTTTTCAATTTCCTCGCGGTCCATCCCCATCTCAGCCATAACACCCGTGCGGAAGTTCTCAATCAGAATGTCTGATTTGAGAATCATGGACCGGATGAGTGCCAATCCCTCGGGGGTGCGGAAATTCACTGCAACACTCTTCTTGTTGCGGTTTCCCGAAAGATAGTAGACGCTCGTGTCTTCGATGAAAGGCCCCCATTGGCGCACCATGTCTCCGTGAGGCGACGGCTCTATCTTGATGACTTCAGCGCCTAGATCGCCCAAGATCATGGAGCAGAATGGACCAGACAAAGCGCGGGACAGGTCCAAGACTCGCAGACCAGTGAGTGGCAGTTCAGAAGTATTCATGGAATGGTTGTGCTGATCAGGTGTTGTCATTCAGCGACCTGTGAATGTGGGATGGGTCTTGTTGAGAAAAGCATCAATGCCAATGCGATAGTCCTGTGTATCCGCAAAGGAATAGCTCTCCAGACGCTCTTCACGCGTCACGGGTGACAGGTCCATCGTCAACCGGCGCAAAAGTCGTTTGTGCTGACGTGTTGACAAGGGGGCGCCTTCGGCAATGCGCTTAGCGCAATGCATCACCTCTTGCTCCAGGGCGGCATCATCGACCACACGCGTCAGCAGCCCTTTGGCCAAAGCCTCTCGCGCACCCAACATTCGCCCCTCATACAAAATCTCGGCAGCAACAGCGGGGCCAACAAGGCGCACAAGTCCCTGCAACTCAGCCAATGCCAATGGGAACCCCAACATGCGGATCGGCACCCCCAAGCGGGCGCTTTCGCCAGCAATACGCATGTCGCAGACGGATGCAATCTCAAGACCGCCCCCTGCGCAGGCGCCTTGAATCATTGCAACGACGGGAATGGGGCAGCCGCTAATCGCCGACAACGCACCAAGCACTGTTTCTTCGTGAAAGGTGGTGATTTGCTCCCGCGTACTGCGGACACTGGCAAATTCGGCGATGTCTGCGCCGGCTGCAAACGCTTCGTTTCCTTTTCCGCGCAAGATCACGCACCGCAGAGAAGCGTCAGCGGAAATCTTTGTGAAGGTTGCACGTAGTCCTTCCCACATCGCGACGGTCAGTGCATTGCGCTTTGCCTCATTGGAAATGGTGACAAAGGCGATCTGCGAGTGACATTGAAGTTCTATATGGCCAGCCCGTGCTTGCTGGCTTTCTCTACTGGTAGTGTTCATGAGCTCAAGCGTAAGAATGCAGCTGCATTCTGAAAACTAGAGAATTTCGATGCCCCTATAAGAAAAAACGATAGTTAATCGCGCCGCCTGATGACATCTCACAACACCTGACACTGGCGGTGACCATGTGCGTTGTCGCTGACATTCGTTCCGAGGCGGTCATGCTGCCCTGCGCACTGTGCCACAGGTGGCTCTCACTCCACAGTTTGGGCGTCCCCGGCCACCAGGGAGATGGCCGGTCGCGCTGTCGTGCGCGTAGCGCATCGAGCCTCGCTGCGCGAGTCTCGCCCCTGTCGGGCTTCCATCGTCCCCTCACTCCGCTCGGCTGACGCCTCCGGCCCGGCTTGCAGCTTCGGGCCTGCGCGCTTGCGCTTGCCGTGCGGTCGGCGGTGGAAGGGGCCGTTGCCTTGTCCAGCCATCTTTCCTGACTCCATCACCTTGCTCGCGACTGTAGCCCGCGGCCGTGTGCCGTCAAGGCGCGCAGGGCCGTGTCCTCGGCTGCGCCTGCGGGCCGCACCAACCCTGCGCTTGTCTCCTTGACGGCCCCCGTCCACGGGCTCCCTTTCGTCGCGGGCGATGAACTCAGGAAAGACGGTGGCAACGAGGCCAACCGGGTTCTTCGTGCCGACCGCACCGAACAGCCACGAGGCTGGGCTCCGAATCTAGGAATCCGGTGTGCGGTTTCTTCAACAGCCAAGTCAGGAGAAAGACCATGCAACTCGCTTCCCGTTTCGCTTCCCGCTCCCCGGCACTGCGCAGCGACTACCCGCTGTCCGACGACCAAATCCGCAGGGTGGCCCCGTCCATCTTCGCGGATGCTCCGCATGAGAGCCGTTCCGAGCGGTACAGCTACATCCCCACGGCCACGGTTTTGACCGAGCTTCGCAAAGAAGGGTTTCAGCCTTTCATGGTGTGCCAGACCCGCGTGCGCAACGAGGGGCGGCGCGAGCACACGAAACACCTGCTGCGCCTGCGCCATGCCAGCCAGATCAATGGCGCGGAAGCCAATGAAATCGTATTGCTGAATTCCCACGATGGCACGAGCAGCTACCAGATGCTGGCAGGGCAATTCAGATTTATCTGTGCCAATGGGCTGGTCTGCGGCGACACCTTTACCGATGTGCGCGTGCCCCACAAAGGCGATGTGGCGGGCCAAGTCATCGAAGGCGCTTTCGAGGTGCTGCGCGGCTTTGACCGGGTGAAGGAATCCCGCGACCTGATGCGCGGCATCACCTTGGATGATGGCGAGTCGGAGGTGTTCGCCCGTGCGGCGCTGGCCCTCAAATACGACGACCCGGACAAGCCAGCGCCCATCACTGAATCGCAAATCCTGATGCCGCGCCGGTTTGAAGATCGCCGCCCCGATTTGTGGTCCATCTTTAACCGCACCCAAGAAAACCTTACCAAAGGCGGCTTGTCCGGGCGCAGCGCCAATGGCCGCAGGCAGCAGACCCGCCCTGTGCAGGGCATTGATTCCGACATTCGCCTGAACCGTGCCCTGTGGCTGCTGGCCGATGGCATGCGCGCCCTCAAAGCCTGAAACCTTCCCCCCGCCGGAGGGGCGGCTCCCCTCCATTCCCTTGTGTCACTTGATTGGAGATTCACCATGAACGCCGTTACCACTACCGAAGCCCGCGCCGTCAACACCGCAGCCAGCAGCACCGCCAACGTGTTGCAGGCCGCCGACCCGAGCAAGCACATGATTCTGGTGCCGCTGTCGCGGCTGGTGCTGCGCCCCACGGGCCGGAACGTGCGCAAGACCGTCCCGCGCATGTCCGTCCCTGAACTCAGCGCGAGCATTGAACGTATTGGCCTGCTGCAAAACTTGATCGTGATTCCCGCCGCCGATGGCTTGCATTACGAGGTGGTGGCCGGTGGCCGTCGCCTCGCTGCGTTGAAGCTGCTGGCGAAGAAACACCGCATCGCCAAGGATTGGGACGTGCCTTGCCTGCGCGTGGCCGATGGCACGGCCCGCACCGCCAGCCTTACCGAGAACGTGCAGCGCGAAGCCATGCACCCGGCAGACCAGTTTGAAGCCTTTGCGGCGCTGGTGGCTGAAGGCCGGCCCATCGAGGACATTGCGGCGGATTTCTCTGTCACGCCGCTGGTGGTGCAGCGCCGCTTGAAGCTCGCCAACGTATCGCCGCGCCTTATGGCCGACTACCGGGCCGATGCCGTCACGCTCGACCAACTCATGGCGCTGGCCGTGACCGACGATCACGCATCGCAAGATGCCGCGTTCTACGATGCGCCGCAGTGGCAGCGCAGTCCGTCCGCGTTGCGTGACCGTTTGACGGAACGCGAGATTGACGCCTACCGGCACCCGCTGGTGCGCTTCGTCGGGCTGGACACCTACGAAGCCGCAGGCGGCGGTATTCGCCGTGACCTGTTCGCGGAAGGCGATGCGGGCGTGTACCTCAACGATGCCGCACTGCTGGAACGGCTGGCACTGGACAAGCTGGCGGGCATAGCCGCCGAGGTGGGCAGCGAAGGATGGGCATGGGTGGATGCCACGCCCGCCGCCACGTATGCCGACCTGCAAGCCTTCCAGCGCGCCCCGAGGGAGCGCCGCGAACCGAACAAGCGCGAAGCGCAGCGCATCGAGAAGCTGCAAGCCAAGATGCAGGAAGTAGCCGAAGCGGTGGATGCCGCGATGGACGCCGAGGACGAGGACAAGGCCGACGCGCTGCAAGAAGAAGGCGAACGGCTGGGCGAGCAGTTGCAGACGCTGGAAGACGGTTTGCAGGGGTACGGCGCGAGCGTAAAGGCCGCAGCCGGTGCCATCGTGACCATCGACCGCAACGGGGAGGCCGTGATTCATCGCGGGCTGCTGCGCGAGGCCGAGGCCAAGGCGCTGCGCACGCTGGAGCGGCTGCGCCAAGGGTTCGGCAGCGCGGAAGGTGAAGCCGAGAACGACGACGAAGCCGAGAACGACAAAGCGCCCAAGGCCGCTATCTCCGACCGGCTGGCCCAACGATTGAGCGCCCACCGCACCGCCGCGCTGCAAATCGAGGTGGCCCGGCATCCGCAGGTGGCACTGGCTGCGCTGGTGCATGGCATGGTGCAGGCCGTCTTGCAGGAACGCCACTACGGGCACGACCTGCCGCTGGGCGTGCGCCTGACGGTGCAAGACCGACTGGAAGGCATGGCCCTGGACTGGCCTGAATCACCCGCTGCCGTGGCGCTGCGCGAGATGCAACAGGTAGCCGGGCAAGCCTTGCCCGAGGACAGCACCGAACTGTTCGCCGCACTGCTGGCGATGGAGCAAGGCGAACTGGTCAAACTCCTGGCCGTGTGCGTAGCGTCCACGGTGGATGTGGTGACGCCGCGTGCCACGGCGCACCAGCCCGGCGCGGAACTCGCGCAGGCCGTGGGTCTCGACATGGCCGCATGGTGGAAACCAAGCGCGGAAGGCTACTTCAAGCACATTCCGAAGGCCGCGATTCTGGATGCCGTGAGCGAGGTCGCGCCCGATTCCATCAACCGGCTGGCGAAGCTCAAGAAGGCCGACATTGCCAGCGAAGCCGAACGGCTGGCGAATGAAACGGGCTGGATGCCTGCCATCTTCAAGGCTGTAGGCACGCAGGCGGATGCTCCCGAGGATGGGCCGCAGGATACGGCGCAGGACGGCGCGGAAGAAGTCGCCACCGTGGCGGATGAACCCGCCGAGGCATTGGCCGCTTGACCCTCAACGCAGCACAGCGCCCGGAGCCATCCGGGCGCTGGCTTGCAAGGAGCCAGACCATGCCCACCGACACCTCAACCCCAAGCCGCCCGCGTATGACAGCGATCTATGCCACCGGCACGGTACGTGCCCGCCGCTGGCACGGCGAGGGCGACGTGCGCGGCTACCGTCCGCCTTCGGGCTGGACGGCCCGCGCCGACCTCACGGACATTCATCCCATCACGGGCCGCGCCTTGGCGCGTGCCGTGTGGTGGATCATCGAGACGAAGGAATAACCGCGATCAGCACCGCGCCCTGGGCGCGGTGGACGCAAAATCCGGGCGCGGCAGTGGCCGCGCCCGGTGTTCAAAGCCAACAGCCACATCAGAACGCCGCCGCCTTCGCAGTGGCTCAGGCGGCGGCGTTGAAGGCATCGCCGTGGTGCGCGATGCCTTCGGGCACTGGCTCGCACTAAGCCAGTGCCATCAAACAGCCGGGTGGCACGCCCAGCATCGGCGACAGGTTGCTCTTACAAAAAACTCTGGCCGCGATACTTCAGCGCCTCGGCGAATACCGTGAACGCAGGCGATGCCTGGCGCCGGTTGGGGTAGTACAAGTGGTAACCCTCAAAGGTCGGGCACCAATCGGCCAATACCTCCTTAAGCCGCCCATCCGCCAGATACGGCGCCACCAGTTGTTCGGGCACGTAGGCCAGCCCGATACCATCCGCCGCCGCGTTGAGGACGTGCATGATGCTGTTGAAGACGAGCTGGCCTTCGGCCTTGACGGTAAAGGCCCGCCCGTCCTTCTCGAACTCCCAGGCGTAGATCGCCCCGTTGGGTCGGTGCCGGATGTTGACGCAGGCATGCCGGGTCAGTTCATGCGGCGTTTTGGGCGGCGGATTCCGCTCGAAATATTCGGGTGACCCTACCACCGCCAGCCGCCAGTCAGGCCCGATGCGCACGGCGATCATGTCCTTGCTGATGGACTCTCCCATGCGGATGCCCGCATCGAACCGCTCCTCCACGACGTTGGTGAAGCCGTAGTCCACATAGAACTCCAGCGTGATGTCGGGGTAGTCCTTCAGGAACTTCGCCAGCATGGGGCGCAGACACAGTTCGATCTGATCGTCCGTGCAGGTCAAGCGGATGGTGCCCCTGGGCCTGTCCTGCAACTCGCCCAGCGCCTCGACCTCGGCGGCGATCTGGTCGAACAGCGGCGCAATGGCCCGCAACAGCCGCTCTCCAGCTTCCGTGGGTGCCACATTGCGGGTCGTGCGGGCGAGCAGGCGCACGCCCAGCCGCTCTTCAAGCGTCCGCATCGTATGGCTCAGGGCGGACGGGGTGATGCGCAGCCTGGCGGCGGCCTTGGTGAAGCTCTGGTCCCGTGCGACGGCCACGAAGGCTTGGAGGTCGTTCACTTTGGTGGTTGCCATTGCTGAAATTTTCTCACAACCACATCAAGATTACACCCTCTAATCAGAATCTCATGGCTCCGTCAAGATTGGCGCAACTGATCTTCAAGGAACATCGACCATGAGCACGACACTCGACATCCGCCGCGAATCCACCGAGGTTTTGACCGCTGGGGCCTCCGATCGCCGCGAGTTTGTGAAGGCCACAGGCGTCAGCCTCGCTGCACTGGGCATCCTCTCTGCCACCGGGACTTCCGCTTTCGCGGCACAGGCCCAGCAAACGCCCGGCATACCGCCGGGCGCGGACAACTTCTACAAGAGCGACAAGGTGACTTTGCAGAAGGTCACCTTCAAGAACCAGTACGGCATGCAGGTCGCCGGCAACCTGTTCGTGCCCAAGGATCGCACTGCCGCCAAGCGGCCCGCCCTGGTCGTCGGGCATCCGATGGGCGCGGTCAAGGAACAGAGCACCAACCTTTACGCGACCAAGATGGCCGAACAGGGCTTCGTCGCCATGTCCATCGACCTGCCGTTCTGGGGCGAAAGCGAAGGCGCCGCGCGTAACGCCGTGGCGCCCGACCTGTACGCCGAGGCGTTCAGCGCGGCGGTGGATTTTCTTCGCCCCCAGGACGGGGTGGATCGCGAGCGCATCGGCGGCATCGGCATCTGCGGCAGCGGCGGCTTCATCATCAGCGCGGCCAAGATCGATCCGCGCCTGAAGGCCATTGCCACGGTGAGCATGTACGACATGGGCGCGGTCACTCGCAATGGCTACGGCAAGTCGCAGACGCTCGCGCAGCGCAAGGACAAGCTGGCCCAGGCCGCGCGGCTGCGCGATGAGGAATACACCAGCGGCAAGCCCGTCTTCCAGAACTACCTGCCGGTCGAGCTGCCCCAGGGCGCTGATCCCGTGACCGCGATGTACCACAGCTTCTACCGAACGAAGCGCGGCATCGCCATTCCGGCTGGCCGAACGCTGGAGCAGACGCAGAACCGCACGCTGGCGAGCGAGGTGAAGTTCATGAACTTCTATCCGTTCAATGACATCGAGACGATCTCGCCGCGCCCGCTGCTATTCATTGCAGGCGATCAGGCGCACTCCAGGGAGTTCAGCGAGGACGCTTACCAGCGCGCCGCCGAGCCCAAGGAACTGCATTGGGTCAAGGGCGCCAACCACGTCGATCTGTACGACCGCGTGAACCTGATTCCCTGGGACAAGCTCACCGCATTCTTCAACCAGCATTTGGCCTAAGCGCTCATGACGGCTCAAGTTTCCGGATTTCCTGCGGGTGACGCGCTCCCATTCCCTGAGAGCGGGCAGCAGCCTGCCTACTGGAGCGGTGTCTTTGCAATGACGCTGTGTGTCTTCGCGCTGATCGCCTCCGAGTTCATGCCCGTCAGCCTGCTCACGCCGATTGCCGGCGAACTGCGGGTCAGCGAAGGCTGGGCGGGCTACGGCATCGCCATCTCCGGCGCTTTCGCGGTGCTGACCAGTCTGTCGATCTCATCGCTGGCGGGTTCGATGAACCGCAAGACCCTGCTGCTGATGTTGACCGGGCTGATGTGCATCTCCGGCCTGGTCGTTGGGCTGGCGCCGAACTATGTGGTGTACATGATCGGCCGCGCACTGATCGGTGTGGTGGTGGGCGGCTTCTGGTCGATGTCGGCGGCCGTGGCCATGCGACTGGTGCCGGCCCATAGCGTTCCCAAGGCGCTGGCGGTCTTCAACGGCGGCAACGCGCTGGCGACCGTGGTGGCCGCGCCGCTGGGCAGCTATCTCGGTAGTGTCATCGGCTGGCGTGGCGCCTTCTTCTGCCTGGTGCCGGTGGCTCTGATCGCGCTGGCCTGGCAATGGATCAGCCTGCCGGATATGCAGGCCGAGCCGCGCAACGCCGGTTCGGGCAATGTCTTGCGGCTGTTCAAAAGCCGCCTGGTCATGCTCGGCATGCTGGCGGTGGGGGCCTTCTTCATGGGGCAGTTCGTGCTGTTCACCTATGTTCGCCCTTTCCTGGAGACCGTCACTCGCGTGGACGTCACCACGCTGTCGATGATTCTGCTGGTGATCGGCATCGCGGGTTTCATTGGCACCACGCTGATCGGCACGTTCCTGAAAATGGGTATGTACCGCACGCTGGTGGTGATTCCGGTGCTGATGGCCTCCATCGCACTCGCCCTGGTTGTCCTCGGCAGCGGAGTGGCGGCCACCTTCGTCCTGTTGGGACTATGGGGCCTGGTGGCGACGGCGGCACCCGTGGGCTGGTGGTCGTGGCTGGCCAGGACATTGCCCAAAGATGCCGAAGCCGGCGGTGGCCTGATGGTGGCCGTGATTCAGCTCTCGATTGCGCTCGGTTCGACCGTGGGCGGCGTGCTGTTCGATGGAGGCGGCTATCGCATCACCTTCATCACAAGCGCATCCGTGCTGCTGATCGCAGCCGGGTTGGCCTTCCTGACCTCGCGCGCGCAAGCGACGCAGGCCGCTTGAGCGAGTTGTAGGGAGAAAGGCCGTGCGATGCCAAACTTGACGGCAAGCCGTGCTATCCGGGGCGTTGTCCTGTTGCTTGGTCTGCTGGTACTGGGCGGTTGTGAAGCCAGCCAGCACGCCGTATCGGGCTCGCCTTCGACGGCTACTGCGGCGGCAGCCATGACATCGGAGGAACTACGTATGTGGATGAGTGTCGGCGAACGTCGTTTCGCCATCACCCTGGCGGACAACGCCACGGCGCGCGCGTTTTCCGCGCAACTGCCGTTGACATTGAACATGGCTGAACTCAACGGCAATGAGAAGTACGCCAGCCTGCCCAAAGCCTTGCCTGCGAAAGCAAGCCGGCCCGGAACGATCCGTGATGGCGATCTCATGCTGTATGGCGCGGATACGCTGGTGGTCTTTTACCTGACGTTCGACTCTTCGTATTCATACACCCGTCTGGGCCGTATCGACGATCCTGCGGGTTTGGCTGCTGCCCTTGGCAAGCGTGATGTGCGCATCGTGTTCTCCAAGGATTGAGCGGGGCTCCGCAGCACCGTAAGTAAGCAAAACAGGGCGTGTCGGCGTGACGCGCCGCCGGGCTATTGGGCTGCGCCCCGTGTCGACTTCGCCGTCACGGCCATTCGGCGGCTATCCCTCACGCCTTCGCGCCTGCGGCGCTGCGCGCTGCGCTTGCCTCCAGGGGAAAGTCCCTCGGACTATCCCCGCCGCGCGATGCTTGGCGCCCCTCGATGCGGCCGAACCGGCTGCGCCGGATCGGCCCGGCCAGCGCCTCGCCGCGAGGCACAGGGCGCTGGCGAACACGCTGGCGCTTGCTTCGGCAGGTTGTGCGAATGCGTGCCGTCCTCGACGCTGGCGGGTCTCGCCCATCACGTCACGAAGGACGGTTTACGAACACGGTACCCGGCCTCACTATGGCGCATCCATCCCACACTTCAAGCCCAGCGCCGCAAGGTGCGGCGAGGCGTTCTCGCCCTGGTCGGTTGGGGGTGGCTCTTACCCGTGTCAGGGGCGTTCCAGTACAGCTTTTCTGCAGGGATGCCGAGTCGGCCCTGTCTCCTTTCGGGTTGGGGGTGGTTCGGCCCAAGGCGTCCTTGTGTTGTTGTGAATCCTGGCGGTGGCGCGGCTGCGCCTCGGGCTTCATGGCTGCAACCGTCCGGCGAAAACAATTTCCCCTGCTTTGTCACTGCGTTCGGCGCATTCCTCGCGGGCCAAATTGTTTGCGCCTCCCGGTTCTCCACTGCGTTGCGACCGCAAGCGGTGCAGCCAGCCCGTCCCCCGCCGACCGGATCACAACAAGGACGCGATGGGCGCGAACCTTGTTCAACCGAAAGGAAAATTCATCATGGCCAACATCGGCACCTTCACTGCAGAAAAAGACGGCTTCACCGGCACGCTTTGCACCCTGACACTCAATGTCAAGGCCAAGCTGGTTCCCAACGACAAGGGCGGCAACGAGAACGCCCCCGACTTTCGCATCCAGGCTTCGGGCTTGGACGTGGGTGCAGGGTGGCGCAAGACCAGCGAGGCTGGCAGAGCCTACGTGTCCTGCACCCTCGATGATCCTTCGTTCCCGGCAACGGTCTATGCCCGGCTGATCGAAGGCGAGGACGGCACGCACGACCTGATCTGGTCGCGCAGCAAGCCGCAGGCCGCCTGACGGCCGCCGCGCCCCGTCTGTTGCGACGGGGTGTTTTCGGGGTGCAGCGCAGCGCCGATGCGAACGTGTCGACCTGGGTGCTGACACCACCGCAAGCGTAGAAAAGCCCGGCTTCTCGTGCTCTACACGCGATCAGGAACAAATCGACATCGCGCGTGAGCGGCCTCTCCAGCCCTGCATGCCCAACCACATCTCAGCCCGGAAATGCAGGTCATGCTCTACCGGCCAGCCCCAACACTTGGCCGTGCGGCGCCGCGCATATCGCCAGGGTGAAGAGCACTCCCCAATGTCTCACTGCAAACGGGCCGAGAGGGGCACGTGGAACGCTGTGCTACAGGGTAGCCGCGCATACGATCAGATTTTCAGCTTGAGCAAATAAATCATTAGTCCGGCCATGACCGTATCAAGCTCGAGAAAACCCTCGAAGTCTTTGCCCGCCATCCAGTATGCGTCCCAGTTATTACGCTTGATGGTCTTCTGCCAGACATCGGCTACGGTGGCGCGGCGCACGGCTTCGAGCAGCACGGCCTTGCGTTCAGCCGGGACCTTCTTGCCGGTGAGCACACCGCGCCAGTTGGCGAGGTCAGCGTCCACCCCCTGTTCGCGCACCGACGGAATCCCCAAGAACGGCCGCTTTGACGACACGCCGATGGCGCGCAGCTTGCCGCTGGCCAGGTGGTCGCTGAATTCGCTGTAGCCTGAGATGCCAACTGTTGCCTTGCCAGATTCGAGTGCTTCAACCACTTGCGAGCCGCCAGGGTGCGGCTGGTAAACCAGCGCACCCGCGTTGCCGGCCACGCGTGCCAGCATTCCAGCATACATGTGGTCCACGCCGCCGGCCGATCCACCGGCCACGATCGTCTTTGCGGCGTCGGCGCGCAACTGAGCGATCAGGTCCTTCGGCGTCTTGATGGGAGAGTCCGCTTTCACGGCCACCACTTCGTAGTCGCTGGTGAGCCGGGCCACCGGCGCGACCTGCGCCATCGTGATGGCAGGCTTTTGCAGCGCCACCGCACCGACCATGACCATGCCACTCATCAGCACGGTGTCTGGGTCTGCATCGTACTTCTCAACGTACTTCGCCAGGCCGATGGTGCCGCCCTTGCCCCCAATGTTCTCGTAGCTGACGTCGGCCACCACACGCGAGGCGATCATCGCGGCACCGAGCGCACGGCCAGTTTGATCCCAGCCGCCGCCTTCATTGGCGGGAATAACAATACGTAACTTGGTAACGAGTGGTGGTTCGGCCGCTCCAGACGGTCCTGGCCAGAGTGCAGCGGGCAAAGCACCTGCTGTCGCGGTTGATGTAACCCATGCAGCAAAGTTGCGGCGAGAAACATTGACTGGGAAGGGATGAGTCATTCTGTTTCCTTTTCTCTGTGAGTAACCAAACGACGTACAAAAACCGCGTTAACGCCTGCCTTACCGGTATGGAGAAATCCCGTGCAAGCCGCAGCGCGACCGAATTCAGGCGCAGAAACGAATGACAACTCCTTCATTCGCTGCGTCTCACTGGTGGTGACAGCAGCGCACACGCCAGGATCTACCTCGGCGCGCTTTTCCCATTCCAGCAACGCTTGCGGCATGCAACCGATCATTTGGAAGCACTGCTAGAAGGTACTCATATCGAGAAGTCAGCTCCGAAGACTGACGGTGAAAAATCTGCCATGCCTGCGGGCTTTTGACCCGTCGTCCAAGCCGAAAGCCTATCGGCTGACATCGGCTTGGCGAAGAAGAAGCCCTGCAGTTCATCGCATTTGAGGCCGAGCAAGATTTCGTGCTGCCCTTTTGTCTCGACGCCTTCGGCGACGACAAGCAAGCCCAACTCATGTGCCAATCGAATGACAGCACTGACAATTGCACGGGCGTCGGCGCTGGTTTCGATGTCCGCAACAAAACTGCGATCGATTTTGAGCTGCCGCGCAGGCAATTGACGCAAGTAACTCAAGCTGGAGTAACCGGTTCCAAAATCGTCGATTGACAGGAACACGCCGATCCGAGCAAGGCCCTCAAAGGCATGTTGCGTGCTCTTTATGTCCTCCATCGCAATCGATTCCGTAATTTCGCATAGCAACTGCGAAGGCTCGATGCGGTGATACGCCAAAGCGGCTTCTATGCGCGCGACCAGATCATCCTCGCGCAACTGGTGCACGGAGAGGTTGATCGCGACGCGCATATTCAAGCCACTGTCGGCCCATGCGCGCATCTGGCGGCATGCCTCGTTGATGACCCAGTTGCCCAATGCATTGATCAGGCCAAAACGTTCCGCAATGGGAATGAACACGCCCGGACTCAAAAGGCCATACTGAGGGTGATTCCAGCGCACCAAGGCTTCGACACCTCGTATCTGTCCCAGTTGGCCGTCAATCTTCGGCTGGTAGTGGAGCTGTAGCTGACCCTGCGTCAAGGCCAAGCGAAGGTCGTTCTGAAGACTGAGCTGCTCTAGTGCTCCGGCGTCCATGTGTGACTCGAACAGCACGTAGGTATTGCCCCCTGCCCGCTTTGCAGCGTACATCGCCGCATCAGCATTGACCACGAGCTTGTCCTTGTCGCCGTGATCCGGATAGACAACGATACCAATCGACCCTGAGATCGTCACCTGATGGCCACCCACCTCGATGGGGCATGTGAGTGCCTCCAGCAGGCGCCGAGCAAGGCTGACAGAGTCGGCTACGTTGGCTGGATCTTCCATCAGAAGCACGAACTCGTCGCCGCCGATGCGTGCAACGGTATCGGTCTCACGTGCAACCTCACGCAGGCGTAAGGCGGCGGCTTTCAACACCTCGTCGCCGGCGGCATGGCCGAGCGAATCGTTGACAGGCTTGAAGCCATCGAGGTCAATGAACAGCACGGCAATCTTTTCCAATTTGCGGTTGGAAGTTCGCTTCTCATTGCGCTCGCGGCGTTGCAGTGCCTGTGCCAGGCGATCTTCAAATAGCAGTCGGTTGGGCAGGCCTGTCAGCGGATCCTGAAAGGCCCGACGACTCAGCTCTTCATTGGCAGCCTGCAGCTTGACGTTCGCTACCTTCATCGTGCTTTGCATGCGCGCATCAAGAATGGATGTGCACAGTGTCATGGCCAGCAAGACTACCGACGACGATGACACCATCGTTCCTAGCTGGACACCAGCAAGAGCACCAGAGCTGATACATACGGCACCAACAGGAAAAGACGCTGCAGCCATGCCGGTGTAGTGCATGCCGCAGATGGCCATACCCATGACTAGCGCGGCCAGGCTCTGATAAAGGAAGCGACGTTGCGAGTCGATCTTCCTCATCCAAAAGAAGATCAACAAGGCGGCTGCGGATGCACCCACCGCGATCACGCCGGAGGCCGCTACCAGCCGTAAATCCCAAACAATTCCAGGGGCCATATCCAGTGCGGCCATACCGGTGTAGTGCATCGTGCAGATGCCCAATCCCATTGCCAGCGCACCTCCTCCTAGCCGACCCCAAGTGAGTTCCCCTTGGCTCGCAACGAATAAAGCGATGGCAGAGACCGCGACCCCTGCAACCCATGAAGCCACAGTGAGGCCCGTTGTATATCCCAATGCTATCGGCAGCGAAAACGCGAGCATTCCCACGAAATGCATGCACCAGATGCCGGTTCCCATGGCAATCGAGCCACCGATCCACCAGCTCAATGCGACACTACGGTCGCGCGTACGCACCCGCTTGGCCAGATCCAGCGCGACATAGGACGCAAAGGTGGCAATCAGAAGCGAAAGGGCTACACCCCAAAGGTCGTAGCTCGAAGACAGGTACTGCATAGCATTTTTCTAGTTAGATGCGGATCTCCGCTCAACCTTGCCTGCATTGAGCAGACTTTCAGTAGCCATCTTCTCCACGGATAGGGCAACTATGATCTCGCCTTGCCTATCAGTTCAAAAACTTCCCCATTCGTCGCTCTGTATTGGTTTGGTAGATGGCGCCAACGTACTGGCCACGACCGGCGCCGCAGGCTTGCGTACGAAGGACGGGGTCACCCGCGTGGGCGCAGGCATTGCAGCACGCTGTGCGTCGCCGTTATGTCCCGCTGACAACCGAAACACTGCGACTGCTTCCACCAATTGAGTGGCCTGTGTTTTAAGGCTGTCCGCTGCTGCGGCGCTTTGCTCCACGAGTGCAGCATTCTGTTGCGTGGCTTGGTCCATCTGCGTGATCGCTTCACCGACCTGCGCCACACCCGCGCTCTGCTCACTGCTGGCGGCGCTGATCTCCCCCATGATGTCTGTCACACGACGGATGGAACTCACGACCTGTGTCATCGTCTCACCAGCCTTGTCCACGAGTTGCGTACCTTGCTCCACGCGCTCCACGCTGTCAGTGATCAGTTGCTTGATCTCCTTGGCCGCATCCGCCGAGCGTTTCGCCAGACTGCGCACCTCGCTCGCAACGACGGCGAAGCCCCTGCCCTGCTCACCAGCCCGGGCCGCCTCCACTGCGGCGTTGAGGGCCAAAATGTTGGTCTGGAAGGCGATTCCGTCGATTACACCAATGATGTCGGCGATCTTGCGGCTCGAATCATTGATGCCCTTCATGGTCCCCACCACCTGGGCCACCACATCGCCACCCTGAACGGCGACAGTGCTGGCACTCACGGCCAACTGGTTGGCCTGCCGCGCGTTGTCTGCGTTCTGGCGCACGGTGGAACCAAGTTGCTCCATCGAGGCTGCTGTTTCCTCCAGCGCGCTAGCCTGGCTCTCAATGCGTGCAGACAAGTCATTGTTGCCTTGGGCTATCTGGGCACTGGCCGTGGCCACGCTCTCGGCGTTAGCACGCACGCCAGAGACCACGCGGGCCAAGTTTTCCTGCATGCCGCGCAACGCTTCTAGAAGTGCTGCGGCCTCGTCGCGGCCTTCAGCCACGATGGGCTGTGTCAGATCACCCTGGGCAATCTGACCAGCGTGGTGGACGGCCCGTCGCAGCGGAGTGATGACCGAGCGACTGAGAAGAAAGGCGGCACCTGCACCGAACAGAAGTGCCATCATGGTGCAGGCAATGAGAATCATGCGCCCCTGCAACGCCTGTGCCGCTGCTTCGTCTCGGGTATGTTCGTAGAGCTTTAGCTGCCGAAGCTCAAATGTCTCGAGCGTCTTGCTGTAGGCATCGGCAAGGGGCTTGATCTGTGTCTCCAAGACGTCTGAAGTGTCCTCACCAGCTCTCTTGCGCTTGAGCAGTTCAGCGCGTGGGCCGCGATAGGCCTCACGTGCCTTGTCGATGTCGAGCACCAACTGGCGTCCCGTATCGGTCCGAATCAGCCCCTCCACCGTGTTGCGCGCGGCAGTGGCATCAGCGGACGTCCTATCCATCTCAGCCTGCCAGGCTGCCAGGTTACTAGGGTCAGAACCCTGCATTGCGGCGCGCGTGCGCACCCAGTTTGAGTCTATGGCATGACGCCACTGCATGGTAGCCCGAAGGCGTTCGTTGTCGACGCTAGCCAATTGCTGAGTAACTTGTCCCAGTGCATGCAAGCGCCACATACCCACAACGGCGATGACCGCGGTGATGAACAACACCAAGCCAAACGAAAAGGCCAACCGCGGCCCAATTTTGATGCTGCTCAGATTCACGCTAGTTCCCCAAATATGACTTTGAATGAGAATTCCCCTACCCAATGGCAGCGATCATCATGCTCACGAACGTGGCATACCAGATCCGGAGCATCCATCACTCTGGTGCGATGTTTTACCGCGCAGCAATGCACTCAGCAGCCTCATCGAATTGAATAAGGCCCGGCCATCAAGTACTCAGCGTAAAACGCCAAACACGTAAAAATGACGGCGTATTGCGACTCACCGCCAAGCACAACAACCGCTTCTATCGTCTTTTCGAACGGTTTGAGTTATGCGAATGAGGTCACTGGATGGGATAGTTCAAGGTTAAAAATTCCGTATCCGTAAATTTACGGCTCGTTTACATGCCGTAACAATCCTTTATTGTAGTAATTTTTAGCCCAATAACACAGGTGAAAATAGACCTCATCCAAGTGATTTCAGGACAATATTGAAGCCCCCCTCAAAACGTCATCCGTACGTACGGTCATACCCGCTCCATACACACGACAAACTTCCATCGATTGCCGCACATCCCAGGATCGCACCCATCACCCTGATTCTTGGTTACGCTCGCCGCGCGAGCCGGTTTTTCGCAGCGGGCCCTTGGGGTCAGGTGGGCGTTGATGGAGACCCACACCCCCTGGCACAGAAAGTTTTGGGCACCAGGACCCGATGCAGGACCCTGACGGTACAAGTGAGCGCACTCTTTGGGTTGCATACATCGGCGCAAAGCGAAGCCGAGTGTTCCTACTGCAGACGGCGAACGCATTGCGCTGCAGGGAGTTTTGCCGGGATGGAAGTCGCAAACCTAATGCGATACCAGCTTGACTGACAAGACGCGCAGCACGCCACTCAAAATCATGGTCAAAACAAACCTGAATCCAGTCAGATTTCACCTTTCACGCAAAAATCATCTGTACGACAATATGTATTTTGTCCCATTGCTCTTCACTTAGCGCTACAGCATTAGTATTGAGCGCAATCTTTCGTTCCTTTTTGCACTCTGATCTAACAAAGTGGATTCGATCTGTAAAGCATAAACGCACTTATGCTTGGTGATAGCCAATTTAGTCACCATGATCACGAGTATCCGATCTATGCATTTCATCCGCATGTTGGCGCTTTTTGTGCCTGTGGCGTTGGGTTACCGTGGGAACGGGTCTTGCCACGCTCACCAAATTGGCCGCGTTGGGATTTTTTTTTAGAGCATGATTAGCCACAAGCAGCGGCCCGTACGTCGCCTCTGCAGCGGCGGGAAGTGCTCAGCATGTTGGCTGGCTTTTTTTGGGATGGGCAATGAGCGGCGGCCCCCGAAACTACTACCGTTGTTGCATGTAGCGTCGAGTTCTGCTTCCTCTGGTTGTATAGTGCCAGTGAGTGATACGGTCGTTACTACCACCCCCTTCCCGCGCTGGCCATTCGCGGCATACATTGCAGCGGCGTGGCTACAGCAGATGGCCTTGAATGCTCGGTCTGCCTTGGCGCGGGCATGTTGGCGGAACAAGAAACTCGGGACGACATCGTCGCCGCCACGGCTGGATATGACACGACATTCTTCGGCACTTGAGGTCCGCGTGAACGGCAAATCTTCGGTTGGCCATTTACGCCAAGATGACCTCTTTGAACGCATTGGTGCAGCGCCAATTAGTCATCGCTCGGGCATCAGTCGACATATGCACGAGATCACCCGAACCGGTAACAATAGAAGACATCCAGGCGACGCTGAACGCCTTCGAAGGCTTGAATCGCAGGGTGCGACGATTTCGGTGCGGGTGCCTCTGTTTGAATTGCTTGCGCAGGCATCCAGCGGCAACTCAAGATTGACCGCAGATTTATTCAGAGCCCCGAAAATCGGTGCTATCTGCCAACGCAGCCGATGCGCGGACGAATTATTGGCTTGGGCGCTAGGTTCAAAACCTGTAAAGGGCACCCACTTCTCACCATCTTTTACTAAAGGGATAGGGATTTCCTGACATTCCCATTCAATACATTTATTCGAATCCAGCCTCCTCCATGAGGAGCACATTCTTCACTGGCGTCACGTCCTATGTTTCTTGAGCTAGCCAAAGGTGTCGCGCTGCTGCTGGCGCTATGTTCTCTCCACGGCTTCGGGGCGAGGCTATGGCCTCGAAGTTCGCTGCCCGGATCGCTTGTCTCAGGTTTTATCTTCGGCAGCATCTGCGTCGTGGGCATGCTTACGCCGTTGACGCTTGAGCCAGGCGTGATCTTCGACGCGCGCTCAGTCATGCTCAGTATGGCCGGCTTGTTCGGCGGTGTGCTGGTGGTCAGCGTCGCGGCAGTCATGTCCGCTATGGCTCGGTTGTATTTGGGTGGCGCAGGAGTTGAGACAGGCCTATTCGTGATCCTGCTTTGTTCCGTCTCAGGCCTGGGATACCGTTATGCACGCTCCCGCGGCTGGCTGGGCGTGGGGCCCGTCATGCTGGCTCTCTTTGGGCTACTGCTGCACAGTGCGATGCTGGCCGTATTCCAATTGCTGCCCGATGAAGTCGCACGGCACATCAACGAGACAGTGGCCCTGCCTTTCTTGGTCACGCTCACCCTGGCCACGACAGTGCTCGGCTGGCTGCTGCTCGATGTGGAGAAACGCTGGGCCACCGAAGAAGCGCTAAAGGGCGCAGTAGACGCTTTGCGTGAATCAGAGTTGCGCTTTCACTCCGTGCTACGCAACATTCCATCCATCTCGGTGCAGGGCTACCGGGAGGATGGTGCCACGACCTATTGGAACCGGGCATCGGAGAAGCTCTACGGCTACACAGCCGAAGAGGCCATGGGTAACAACCTGCTGGATTTGATCATCCCACTCCCTATGCACGATTTTGTGCGCAAAGAGATGCGCCACATGTTCGCCACCGGTGAGGCAATTCCAGCGGGAGAATTGCAATTGCGGCGCAAGGATGGCTCACTAGTGGACGTATTCTCGAGCCACGCCCTCATTGAAGTACCCGGTCAGCCGCCAGAGATGTTCTGCATCGACATCGACATCTCGAGGCGCAAGGCCGCGGAAGAGCAAGCACACTACTTGGCATTCTTTGACGCGCTCACGCAGTTGCCCAACCGTCGTCTGCTGATGGATCGCCTGCAGCAAGCGAAGGCCAACAACGCGCACTCTGGCATGGCCACAGCAGTAATGCTCGTGGATATTGACAACTTCCAGACCCTGAACGACACCCAGAGCCATGAAGTGGGCGATATGCTCCTGCAGCGTGTTGCCCAAAGTTTGCGCGACAGTGTCGGTGCGCAGGACACCGTGGCCCGCTTGGGCGGCGATGAGTTTGTAGTGGCGTTATCGAGTCTCAGCAGCGATGCGCAGGAGGCGGCCAGTCAGGCACGTGCGCTGGGCGAATTGATCCTGGCACGGCTGCGCGAACCCCATGAGCTGCTCGGGCATAAGCACCACTTTTCTGCCAGCATCGGGATCTCGCTGTTCAGCGGACAGGAGTCCGTTGACGAAGTCCTCAAGCAAGCAGACCTAGCGATGTACCGCGCCAAGGAGGCCGGGCGCAATACCCTGCGATTCTTTGATCCCGAAATGCAGCTGGTCATGAACCGCCGCGTAGCGCTGGAAACCGAACTTCACAAAGGTCTGCGCGACCAGCAGTTTTTGCTGTTTTACCAACCCCAGGTAGATAGCGAGGGACGCACGACAGGCGCCGAGGTCCTGGTGCGATGGAAGCACCCCATGCACGGCATGGTGCCTCCGAACGAATTCATCCCCCTTGCCGAGGCTACAGGGCTGATCTTGCCCTTAGGCCACTGGATCATGGAGACAGCCCTACGCCAACAGGGGCGCTGGCGGCACGATCCAGCATTCAGCCACTTGAACCTGTCCATTAACGTGAGTGCGCGCCAGTTTTTACAAGAAGACTTTGTTGCACAGATCCTTGTGCTGTTGCAAAGCACTGGCGCCGACCCCAGACGGATCAAACTGGAGTTGACCGAAAGCCTGTTGCTGCACTGTATAGACGACGTCATAGCAACCATGCGCGCGCTCCAAGCACATGGCTTAGAGTTTTCACTAGACGACTTTGGTACGGGCTACTCATCGATGAACTATCTGAAGCGCCTGCCGCTTTCCCAGATCAAAATCGACCAAGGGTTTGTGCGAGATATGTTGCTCAATCCGAGTGATGCGGCCATCGCACACTCGATCATCGCGCTCGCGGGTAGTCTGGGCCTTAGTGTCATCGCAGAAGGGGTGGAAACCCAGGCGCACTACCGGTTTCTGCTTGAACATGGGTGCTTGGCTTTCCAGGGCTACCTGTTTGGGCGCCCAATGGCACTGGAGGCGTACGAGCAGCAGGCCCGCATGAGTCCATCAGTACTGAACTTGGCTCAAAAATGATCAAGGCACTTTAATTTTCACAGCCTTCAAACCCTTGCGCGTGCACCACACTCGGAAACTTGCCTGCTCTCGCTTTCACCCCATGAAATTGCTCCTGCTGAACAAATAAATCCATGCGAAGCTAAAACCCAAAAACTCGGCGCCGATATCTCGACAGTTCTGTACCAGCCGAATTACAAAGAATAGTCTCGACCAGCGCCTGCGCTGTCATCGGTAAAAAAGTTCAGTGTCAAATTTTTCGCGCAAATCACGCCAGACCGAAGTCCTTGCATTGCAGGGGCGTGAACCGGGCAGCGCCTCGACCTACATGAACGTTGTGCTCTAGCGCCTGTGCTTAACATCAGTTGAATCACCTGGCTCGGATTTTGCACCACCCCGTTTCAGGAACTTGCAATGCGCTCAGCTTATAAACACTGGCGGATGTCTCGAGAAGTTCTAGGTGGCAAAAAAGGCTATGCGAGCCTGTATTGGCTTGGCGTCTTCCCTGTCCACCGGATGAATGCGTGCCGGAAGTTGGATGCGTCGCTGTATCCCAGGCACGCAGCAATCTGGTCTGTCGTCATAGCTGTCTTGAGCAGGTATTGCATGGCCAACTCCAGCCGAACCTCCGCCAGAATCTGCCGGTAGGTCGTCCCCACCTCCTCAAGTCTGCGCCGCAGCGTACGGGTTTCCATCAACAGTTCCTTCGCCATAGCTTGTGTCGTCGGAAACCGACGCGGAAGATGCTCGATCAATACCCGCCTGACCGTGGTTGCGACACCCACTGGTTTAGCGATGGTCAATAACAACTGCTGGCATTGATCGCGCGCCATTTGATGGGTAGCCAAATAGGATCTGTCGGTTTCCCCTTCGGTGAGTTCAGCATCAAAGGCCACAAGATTCACATCTTGACTGAATTGCGCAGAACGCCCAAAAAGCATTCGATACGCACTGGCATGTGGTGGCGCAGCAAACATCACTCGAATATCCCTGAACTCAAACGATGGCCCATACAGTTCCCGTGAAAGCATAAGTAGCGCGGCATAGCTGAACTCGATCGTGAAGCGATAAATATCGTCCGTGGGGTCCGGTGTCAACAAAACATCGTAGTGATAGCGACGAATCTTGTCGTCGTGCGCTGATTCGATCCGCACGCCAGGAACCGCGACATGCTGGAACGTCTGAAGCACATCATTTCTGGCTGCGAATGACTCGCCAGTTTCCACCGCATAACCAAACATCCCATAGTGCACTATTCGCATTCGACTTCCCGCACGCAAAGCCAACGTGGAATCAGTCTCAAGGCGACAGGCATTTCGATATATCTGCGTCAATTGCCTCACCGAAACTCGCGTCTCCGGCTTTCGTAGGTCTTCGCAGGAAACCCCACTGTCAAACAAAACTTGGCTTGGCTCAACGCCATCTTCCTCAAGGGCCGACATGATTGAGGCAATGCGCTGGCACGTATAGACACGCGCGTCAAAGTCAAGTTTGGTGCGTGGCATTTTCTTTGTCTCTATCGATTGACGCTGATTCACTTACACCGATTAATCTGCATCAATCGCAGTCTTCTTCGGTTCGTCAGATTTGCCCATGGGGTGAGCATGCAGAACCACTTCAAGCCTCCACCAGTGTTGAAGAAAACAGCAACCGCGCTGGCTCAACTGCTGGACTTAGGCTCAATTCAGCGCGCTCCGCCAAGCCTCAGCAGCTATTCCGTTGCATTGAAACCCGTGGCCTTGACCACCTTCGCCCAGCGCGCCCGCTCCTCTTCCACCAATTGAGCAAACTCTCGTCCGCACACGGGCGATATCTTCATCCCCTGGATCGCGAATTTGGCGGCCAGCTCGGAGTCGGCCAGCGTGGCGCGATGCGCCTGGATCAGCCGATTGACGGTCTCCACAGGCGTACCTTTCGGGGCGGCGATGCCGAACCAATCACTGGAGGTGAAGTCGGGATAGCCCTGCTCGGCCATCGTGGGAACGTTGGCCAGCCCTTCCATCCGGGTGCTGCCGGTGGTCGCCAATGCCACCATGCGGCCGGTCTGGAGGAATGCCTGGGCTGGGGAGTACAAAGTGAACCCGAATGGGACATTGCCCGCAGCAATATCGGTGGCCTGAGGTACCCCGCCTCGATAAGCCACATGCGTGAGCGGCAAGCCGAGTTTTTCCCCAAGTTGATGGCCCAGGAAGTGCGAGGGAGTGCCCGCCTGGAAGGACGCGTAGCTGGCACGGGTAGGATTGGCCTTCAGCCACGCGGCGAGGGAGGCCACGTCCTTGATTCCCAACGAGGCGTTCGCGACGAGAATCAGCGGAACCTCCACCCCTTTACAGACAAGCTCGAATTTCTCGGCTCCGTAGCGGTAGTCCTTGTAGGTGCTGGGGTTGACGGAGAGCATGGATGTGGTTGCGAGCAATAGCGTGTGGCCGTCGGGTTTCGAGCGCGACACGGCGTCCGAGGCCACAATGCCTCCGGCTCCCGCCCGGTTGTCCACGACGGCGGTACGCTTGAACTGTCGATCAAAGCCTTGCGCCGAGGATCTCGCATAGATGTCGACCGCGCCTCCGGGAGGCGCGGGCGTGATGATGATCAGATCGCTGAGAGGCCAGTTGTCCGCGTGCACTTCGCCGGCGACCGAGAAGATGAGGACTGCCAGCGCCAGCGCGGCGGCCAGCTTGTTTTTGAGCATGATGTCTCCTTGTGGATGTGAGTCGCTCGTTCGCTGTTACCGAAACAGCGTGTCGACGTAGGAGGCGCCAATGCCAACCTTCTCGTAATGGGCGCGGCAAAGGGCGATGTAGTCATGCACGTCGAAGTGGCCCTGAGACGCTCCCTTTTCATCCAGCCAGATGAGAGGGCCTTTGACGATGAAGAAGACCCTCATCGGATCTGCGTGCTCGTAAGAAACGAGGGTGTGCCCTTCACCTGGCGTCTCATAGACGAAATCACCCGCCGTGGCCGTCCAGTCGTGCTCGAGATACCCCCACTTGCCCGAGATGGTGTAGGCGAACACTTCATGGGGGTGGTAATGGCGATTGACCAGGCCGGCGCCTTTCGCCATGAGGATGTCGCACCACTTGTTCTCGCTCGGCGAGATCCACAGAGGCCGCGACTGCACGGTCTCTGTGAATGGCACGTACCACCGCTCATCCTGTGTTGCGGCGTCGTGCAGATAGACCTCGGGCTTCGCATCGGGCTTGAAGACATTGGCGATGGGCGCCAGATCGCGCCAGAACTCCTTGGTAGCTATTTCGGGCATGTCGTCTCTCCAGTACGGTGTTGATGTTGATGATTCGTCTCAGAGCGTGCTCAAGGTCTCAGGGCTCTACGACGTTGAATTGGTAATCAAAGACTTCCAGGCTCGCGAAGAGCGCACGGAGGGCCGCAACGTCGCCCTCCGCGCTGAGCAAGCCGCGATCAAGGGCCCCGTGCAGCCCCACTGTGGGCCGCAGTGCCGTTTGCAATCCGGCACGTGTGGCGTGAAGCACGGCATGGGCTTTCACTCCATGCGAGCCTGGTCGATGCTTCAATGAGCCATTGCTGCGCGTGAGCTTGTGCGTGTTTTCTTCGTCGTCCATGACCCAGTCGAACCGGAACTCCTGGCTGGGCGCCTGATCGCCGGGCACGCGAATGGCCAGGAAGTCGAAGAGTTGCGGCATCGAGAGCTGCGCAACGACCGAGGGCGGTATCGCATTGCCATCCGGCGGACGCTTGCGAACGCCTTCGCGGAGCTCCCGGGCACCCAGCAGGTAGGCGTTGCGCCAGGTCGCTGCCTCACTGATATAGCCCAGTTGCTCGAGGGCATCGGCGCACAGCGCCCGAGCCGCCGTGTTGCTCGGATCGGCGAAAACCAGCTGATTCGTGATCTTGGCCACCCACCGGAACTCCCCGCGGCGGAAATCCTCCTGGGCTTGCGCCAGGGCCGCTTCCGCGCCGCCCATGTATTCCAGGTACTTTCTCGCCGCTTCAACTGGCTCGAGCGGATCGAGGTTGGCGGGGTTGCCATCGAAAGGCCCCATATAGAACGTATAAATGGCTTGCACGTTGTGCACCACGGCGCCGTAGTAGCCGCGCGTGTGCCATTTCCTGGAAAGCTCGTTGGGAATCATCAGCTGCTCGGATATCTCCGTTGCCGTCAGGCCCCGGCTCATCAAGCGCAGCGTCTGGTCGTGCAGGTACCGATACAGGTCCCGCTGCTCGCTGAGGTATTGCACGACGTTATCGGTGCCCCAGGTCGGCCATTGATGCTGTGCAAAACAGACATCCACGCTGCCCGCGTACAGATCCACCGACTCATCCAGGTACCGAGCCCAGGCCAGGGCATCTCTCACCTTCGCTCCACGGATGGGGCAGAGCTGATGCATTGTGTGGCAGGCGTTTTCCGCCATGTTGAGGGCTCGCAAGCCTGGGAAATAGAAGTTCATTTCCGCCGGCGCTTCGGCGTTTTGCGTCATCTGGAAGACGATCTCGACCCCGTCGACCACCAAGCGCTCCCCTGTTTGGCAGATGGACCGAGTGGGCGGGATCAGCCCTGAAGTTCCCTTCCCGATGGTTTTCCCGTTTCCACTGTCCACGTGTGAGCGCTCGCCTGCCTCCAGGTAAGTTCCAAACTGAAACTCAGCGCGCCGGCGCGACGGCACCCCCGCCAGCACCGCCTCGGACATGACCTCCTCCATGAAGCCCTGTGGAGCGATGATTTCCACCCGCCCCGCAGCCACCTCCTCCTCGCTGACCACCCCCTTGACACCGCCGTAGTGATCTCGATGGCTGTGGCTATAGAACACAGCAATGATCCGCCGAGATCCGAAGTGCTTCTCATACAAGGCGAGCGCCGCGCGTGCCTGCTCTTCGAACGTCATGGGGTCGATGACGATCAGACCGCTGTCACCTTCGATGAAGGTGATGTTCGCGTTGTCGAAGCCGCGTACCTGATAGATCCGCTCGCAAACCCTGAAGAGCCCGTGTACGGCGTTCAGGCGAGCCATTCGCCAGAGGCTGGGATTCACCGTGAGTGGTGCACGCCCTTCTCCAAGGAACGCATGTTCCCGCATGCTCCAGACGACCCGGCCTTCCGAGTCCTTGATCTCGGCATGTTCAATGGTGTCGATAAAGCCTTGACGCGCATCGTCGAAATCCTGTGTGTCCGAGAAATTCAGCGACGAAGCGACAACTTGTTGCCGATGCACGGTCACTTCATGAGCATCCTTCGGACGAGGATCAATGGCACCATTGAAGACAGAAGTCATATACCGATGTCCCTTTTTGGCAAAAACAGAATTAGTATTCTAATTCTCAACCCTGTAGAGTACCGTTGGTACAAGCCCTGAGCAGGAAGTGAGATGCAGATCGAATCTGGAGCGGTGACCACCAGCGAACTTGCGCTATGCATTGAGGCGGGTTTGTTGCCGGAACTGACGCCAACGCATCAGGAACGAAGCCTGCGCAACGCGGCCTCCATACTGTCCGCTGGGCATGAGTTGCTGCGCGAGCGAGCGCTGGAGGATCTGACCATCGAAGCGGTCTGCCACCTCGCGGGCACCACCGTTGGTGCGTTCTATGGGCGTTTCGCCAGCAAGGATGCCTTTTTCTTCACCCTGCAGCGGCTTGCTCTTCGTCGCACCGAGCAGCGCCTCGACGAGATTCAGGCGCGTCATGCAACGAGAGACCAAGACATTGAAACAATGGTGCGCGACATCGTTGAGCTGATGGTCGACGCTTACCGCCACGATGTGGGCATCCTGCGTGCATCGCTGCAGCACACCAAGGAAGGCATGTGGAGACTCATCCGCGCTTCGGGAGACCGGTTTCGTGCGGTGCTCGCCGACACCGTGGCACCATCCCTTGATGGCCCTCGGGAGCAAGCAAGGATGAGGGCACAGTTTGCATACCAAGCCATCGTCGGCGTCCTAGTCCACGCGACCTTGAACAACTCAGGTCCGCTGGATCTGGAGCACAAATTGCTCGTGCCGGAACTGGTTCGACTTGTCAGCGGGTATCTCTGGGGAACTGGTGTAACCCCCCAAGGAAAGCGTGAGCGTAACGCGATGATCTAGGGGCTGGCTCCCGCGAGCGGGATAGTGGATAGGGGCAAGCAGATCTTCCAATGCAACCGGTTGTCATGCTGCCCTCACTGAGGCACATAGCGCAAGTTTGGGGCGGCTGAGCCAGCAAGACCCGTGTCAATGCGAAACTGTGGCCCGGGTTCGTACGGGTTCTCAAATAGACGCGCCAAGCAACACGGGGGCCAGGGCAATTTCCAACTCGTCGACGACACCCAGGTCAAGTTCGCGCCACCCGCGACCCAAATATCGCGGTTGCCTGCAGATTCCCGAGCCAGTTCCAGGGGGTGATCAAGCCCGTCATTGGTGTAGTAAAAGTTCATCCCACTAGAGCGCACATAGGGCTCGCATTTCTCATGGGAAAAACGCACACCAGCGTGTAAAACGGCGCTTCGCCTAGCTAGACGACCTCGTCCTAGTCGAACATTCGCTTGCCCATGATGTCGGCACCGATACGCTCCGTGCTGCGAACTAGGTCATTGACTGGGCTGGTCTCTCACCCCTATCCAAGCTTGAGGTTGTCGCAGAAGTTCTGTCAATTGAGGAGCTAGGCCATCAGCGCACCCCACTTTGCGCCCAGTTTTTGTACTCAGGCTTACCCATGGTCATTCCTTCCAGCGCCATGTAGCCCTTTCTTCGCCACCGCCTCCAGTTCCTGCCGCACCTGCGCCAACAACTGGTCGGCTTTGCACGTGCTGTCCCCGGCATACGCTAGCGTCAACAGCGTGAGGGGGTGTACATCCATGACCTCGCACAGTTCAGCCAGCTTGTTCAAGGTCGGGCTTTTGAGGTCGCGCTCCAGCGTACTCATGTAGGTGCGGCTGGATACGTCGGAGAAGGCTTCCTGGCTCAGACCCCGTGCCTTTCGGATGGTCTTCAATGCCTCCGACAATGTGTGTTTCGCTGCCAACCTTGGATCTCCCTGAAATCCAAGATGACATTCGATTGCGCTCTATAGAGCTACAATCTATAGTATTCATTTCTTGAGGCTTTCCGCTTTTGTGCTTTTACGGAAATCCGCATTGACGGATTCCCACGCAAGCACAGAACCGCCTCCGTGTTTTTCCACAAACCCGCCGATGCGGCTTTGTGGTTTCCTGCTTCGGCGGATTCGTGCAGCAAGAAGGGAGTGCGATGAACCCACTCATCACCGACGAAGAGCGCCGGCAGTTGCTGGCCCACGGCCTGGCCCGCGCCGCTGGCCAGGCGATCGACCCGCTGCCCGTGGTGCGGCTGTTCACGCCGGACGCCCACGCCACCTGGCTGCTGGCCGCGCTCAATCCAACTGACGGCGATTCCGCTTGGGGTGTTATGGACGTGGGCATTGGCATGCCCGAGTTAGGGCACATAAAGCTGAGCGATTTGGCCTCGATCGTCGGACCGCGCCAGCAGCCCGTGATGCGGGATCGGTATTTCAAAGCGGTGCGCCCGCTGTCGGAATACCTGCGGCTAGCGCAAGAGAACGGTTCCGTCGTGGACTGAACCTCTCGCGCCCTGGCCAAGCCGGGCGCATTGAGACTATTTCCGTCTTGCTCCAGACTGGTTCGGTCTGAATCCGCACTCTTGCGTGCAAGCACTGCGCTTGTGCTGGAAACAGTCACGATCTTCTGTGCGGGTTGCGGCACGGTGGTGTCTGCCGCATGGCATTTTTGGGGTCATGCGGCCGTCGCATTCGGACAGATTCCGCAATACACCGGAGCCAATCGGTCTTGACTACCCATGATGACAGCGCACCCCGATTCTGATGATGTTTTGACCTTGATGCGATAGCTCCGCGTTTCTCGCCGTGGCGACGTTCCTGAACCTCTACAGGAGCTATCGTCATGGTCGATCCCCAACTCTACGCGCACCACCACGCGCACTGGTATCCCACCGCCGCCTACCTCTACGTTCTGGGCCTGGATGCACTCGCGCTGGCCTGGGAGTACCTGCGCCGCGATCCCGATTACCGGCTCGACTGGCTGCGCCGGCATCGCCGACCACGAGCTGTACCACCAGCGGCACACCGCTGGGGCCTGCGCCTGCTGGAAGACCCGGCCTTGGATGCGCGGGACGCGCAACCGGCCTGGCTGCCCGGTCACGTTGCCGTGGTGCAGCTCTACCCGGATGCCGACCCGCCCGTGGATGCCGAGCCCTTTGCGTTCTGGCGCATTCCCGGGCACAAGCAACTGATCCACGACGGCAAGGGACTGGCCCTGATCGCGCGCAGCCCAGGCCGTTGCATGCGCTTCGCGCTGGCGCCGGGCGTGGAAGATGGCATGGCCGTGGCCTATGCCCATCGTGGCGGCGCAAACGCGAGGCTGACAACCGGCCTCGCACCCATGGCGCGGCCCAGGCCACCGCCTTCCGCCTTGCTGGAGCTGCACACCCTGCAGGCGCTCGACGCCACCCTGGCGGGTGCGTCCTTGCGCGAAGTGGCTGAGGGCTTGTTTGGGGCTGACGCCGTGGCGGCCGATTGGCATGCCGATGGCGAACTGCGCGCCCGCGTGCGGCGCCTGGTGCGCCGGGGCACTGCGCTGATGCGCGGCGGCTACCGCCGCCTAGCACAGATTGATGGCACCGGGAAGGGACGTTTTGCAGTGGACGCAAAACGTCCCTGAGCAAGAGAGCTTCGTTTTCTGAGACTGCCTCCATCCGGTTGCGCTGTGTGGCCGGAGCTTTGAAAGCTATGGAGGTTCTCACCATGCGTCCTGCTCCCTTGCGGCCTGCCGCCGCACTCACCACTCCCGCTGCGCAGCCGCAGCGCTATCTCACCAACGACGAAGCCGCCGACTACCTGCGGCTGTCCCCGCGCACGCTGGAGAAACAGCGCGTGATGGGTGGCGGACCGAAGTTCCGCAAGTTCGGCCGGCGCGTCATGTACGCCGTGGCCGACCTCGACGCCTGGGCCGCCGAGCGAAGCTTCGACAGCACGTCCGATCCCGAGTACGCCGAGCATCACTCGGCGGACAGCCGTGCGCGCTGACCGCTGGAGCGCCGGAGGCCATCGCCATGTCCAGCCCATCGCTGCCATCGCGGCAGCGACCGTCGCAGGAACGCGAACAGCTCGATCTGTTCCGCGCCCTGCCGGGAGATATGGCGCCGCGCGACAGCCAGGACTTGATGGCCTTTCCGTTCTTCTCGCTGGCGAAGTCGCGGCGCACGGCGCCGATCGACTTCCGCGCCAGCGGCATCACGATCCGCGTGGAGGGAACACAGGAACATGGCATCGCCACCATCTGGGATGCGGACATCCTGATCTGGGCGGCCAGCCAGATTGTGGAAGCGCGCGATGCGGGCCTACGGCCATCGCGCCTGATGCAGGCCACACCCTACGAGATCCTGCGCTTCATCGGGCGCGGTACGTCGCTGCGCGACTACCAGCGCCTCAAGGCGGCGCTGGATCGCTTGCAATCCACGACAGTGGCCACGTCCATCCGGGAGACCACGGGAAGACGGCTGCACCGCTTCTCGTGGATCAACGAGTGGAAGGAGCTGGCCGATACCCAGGGCACGCCCTTGGGGCTGGAGCTGATCCTGCCGGACTGGTTCTATGGGGGCGTGCTGGATGCGGCACTGGTGCTGACCATCGACCCGGCGTACTTCCGGCTCACAGGCGGCATCGAGCGCTGGCTGTACCGGCTGGTGCGCAAGCACGGCGGGCGCCAGGAATCGGGCTGGCAGTTCGACTTCCGGCATCTGCACCGCAAGTCCGGCAGCACGGCCAAGCCCTACGACTTCGCGTGCGATCTGCGCGCCCTGGTGGCGCGGCAGTCGCTACCTGGCTACGTCCTGGGCATCGAACGGATGCCGGACGATGGAACGGAGCTGCTGACGTTCCGCCCCGTGCCGCCCACGGCACGGGGATAACTGCGGGATGGCCTGTGGACGGGCTCGTGCTATCAGGCGTGCCAGGTATCGTGCTATCAGGCGTGGGACTATCGTGCTATCAGGCGTACCGATCGCCCGCAAAGCCAATGCTGGCGCGGGTTTCGGCCTCCCTTAACTTACCTAACTTAAATACTCTAACTTTTAGTAGAGGCGCCGCACCTCGGTGGACAACCGCCGAAAGACGAAAAGCGCAGCAAGCCCAAAGTCCAAAGCAATCCCGCTTCGCAGTGCAAATGCAGGTCGGCTTTCCAGCATGGAGGGCCGCGCCATGATCGTTGCTCTGCTCAACCAAAAAGGCGGCGTGGGCAAGACAACGCTCGCCACCCACATCGCCGGCGAGCTGGCGACGCGGGGGCAATCGGTCATCCTGCTGGACGCCGATCCGCAGGGTTCCTCACTGGACTGGACGCAGCGCAGGAGCCTGCAAGGTCTTCCAAGGCTGTTTAGTGCCGTGGGCCTGGCACGTGAAACGCTGCACCAGGAAGCGCCAGAACTCGCCAGGCGGGCCGATCACGTCATCATTGACGGGCCACCCAGGATCGCGGCCTTGGCGCGCTCTGCGCTGTTGGCCGCAGACCGGGTATTGATCCCGGTGCAGCCCAGTCCCTACGACCTGTGGGCCAGCGCCGAGATGGTGGCGCTGATCCGTGAAGCGCAGGTGTTCCGGCCGCAGCTCGCCGCAGCCTTTGTCATCAACCGGCGTGTCAGCACCACCGTGATCGGGCGCGAAGCACGGCAGGCGCTCGCCGACCAGCCGCTGCCTGCGCTGCGTTCGGAAGTACATCAACGCATCGTCTTCGCCGACAGCGTGGCCGCTGGCCGGCTCGCCCGCGAGACGGCACCGGACAGCGCCGCTGCGCGAGAAATCACCGCCCTGGTGGACGAACTGCTGCGGTGGCCGACATGACAGCGAAGCCGCCACCGAGCAGCAAACGCGCATCCAGGCGCGTCGGTATCGGCGCGCGTCCGCCCGCGAATCCGCACGCCGAGGCGTGGATTCGCCAAGGCGACGGAGATGCCCTCAACAAGGGCGACACGTACACCGCCCGCTTGACCCTCGACATCACGCCCGCCATGCGTTCGCGCATCAAGGTATCGGCCTTCACGCAAGGCGTGACGGTGGCCGACCTGCTGCGCGCGCTGCTGGAGCGGGAGTTTCCAGAACACCGCAGGGAGAACACACCATGAACGCATCCGCTGTGCCTGCCACCGCACCAGTAGCCATCGCGGCCACGGCAACACCGTTGCCATCCCTGGCCGCACACGCGGTGCGGCCCATCTCAACGCCGCTGACGCGCGTTTCGCTGGCCTACGTGGAGCAACGAATCAAGCTCTACCTGCGCTTTGGTGAGCCTGCGCGCACGCTGCGGCTCGATCGCTGGCGCAGCGTGGCCGTGTTCGTGCCGAACGCGGTGTTCTGCCGCATCCGCTGGCAGTCCAACGACTACGGCACGATCCGCTGGCAGCTCATGGTGATGCAGGCCTGCACACCCTTGGATGCGGCGCAGCACATCCCCGGTGTGCAACCGGGCGCGCGCCTGCTGCTGCACGCCGAGGGCGACAACCAGGTCCGCGCCGTGCTGGAGCGCATCGACACCATCGAGGCGCTGGGCATCGCGCCGGTCGCCGTCTCGCCCGCGTACTGGCGCACGCTGGGCAACCGGCTCGCTGCGCGCTTGCCGCTGCCCGAATACACCGCCGAGCGACATGCTTCCTGGCTGGCCGGGAGGGTGTCGCCATGACCACCGCAGCAGCATCCATTTCTCGCTCGCCTGCGCACTCACGTTGGCGTGCTCGCCTCGTGCTGGCGGGCCTGTCCACCTGCGGCCTCGCTGCGCTGGCCTGGGCGGCTTTCGTGCAGCCGCTGCCGCGCCTGGTCTACAACCCGTCCGACAGCGTGGCGGTCGGCTGGTATCGCGTGGAACCGCTTCACGGTCATTCCGGCTCGCTGCCACGGCCCTTGTCCGTGGGCAGCATCGTACTGACCCGCTTGCCTGCCGACGCTGCCGCGCTCGCTGCGCAGCGCGGCTACCTGCCGGCGCGCGTGCCGCTGCTCAAGCGTGTGGGCGCGGTCGCGCCGCAGCATGTGTGCGTGTTCGACGCACTGGTCTGGATCGACGGCGCGCCGGTGGCAGCCGTTCGGCCCGCCGACCGGCTGGGCCGCGCGCTGCCATCCTGGCGGCAGTGTCGGCAGCTTCGTTCTGGTGAAGTGTTCCTGCTGAGTAGCACCAATCCGGCGTCGTTCGACAGCCGGTATTTTGGGCCGGTCAGCGCATCCGCCGTGGTCGGCGTGGCGCATGCGGTCTGGCTGGAGGCTCGACCATGAGGGCCGCCGGTTTGCTGCACGCAAACGTGCATGGCCTCGTGCTATCGGGCGTGTCATCGCCATGTCGCCGCGCGTGTAATGCCAATGCATTCGCATGGCACTTCGCGCTGCACCTCGGGCTGCATTCCATGCAGCTGTCTCACGTGCAGATGACTTGCCTCGAACACGGTCGGCCTGTGGCCGTCGCGGTGTTCGCCGGGGCGCTGGCTGCCCGTGCAGCGGCGCCACCGGGCCGCGATTGCCGGGAGCGAATGCGGGAGGCAAATGCGGAAGGCAAGATTGAAGGGTGCGGCACCACGGTGCGCGCCAAGCCAGTCTGCACGTGGGTTGGGGGCGGCACGCGCCCAAGGGCGACTGCGTGCCGCCTACAGCCCCCATACCTTGCGGGCATTGGGAATACCGGGTGCCGCATCCGCTCGGGCGCGATGGGCTTGTCTGGAGCCGCATCATGAGCAAGCGCAATTCCTCTGCGGGTGATGACCGTTTCCGCGTGCGGCCCGGCAAGCCCAGGCAGCGCGGCGACACCTTCATTGCGCAGGTGCTGCGCCAGACCAGCAAGGCGGCAGGGGCTACCGGAGGCCGTCGCAAAGCCGGTGGCAAAACCTCCGGCAAGGCCCCCGGTTCGCGCCTGGGGCGCGGCCATGTCGCGGCACGCTTCACGGGCCAGTCGCTGACGGCGTTTTCACGCCGGGCCACGGTCAAGGTACGGCTGGTGTACTTGCAGCAGGCCAGCGGCCGATCCACCGTGCAGCACCTGCGCTACATCGAGCGCGAAGGCGTGAACCGCCAGGGCGGACAAGGCCGGGCCTATGGCGCCATCACCGACGAGGCGGATACCGCCGCCTTCGAGGAGCGCGGCCGGGGCGATCGCCACCAGTTCCGCGTCATCGTCTCGTCCGAGGACGCGGAGCAGCTCGAAGACCTGCGCACCTACACCCGCCACCTGATGCAACGCATGGAAGCCGACCTGGGCACCCGGCTGGATTGGGTGGCGGTCGATCACTGGAACACCGACAACCCACACACCCATGTGGTGCTGCGCGGCAAGGACGACACGGGCAAGGATCTCATCATCTCGCAGGAGTACATCACCCGCGGGATGCGCGAGCGGGCGATGGAGTTGGCCACCGAATGGTTGGGGCCGCGCACCGAGCTGGAGAGTCAGCGCACCCTGGCCCGCGAGGTGGAGCAGGAACGCTGGACCTCCCTGGATCGCACCTTGCAGCGCGAGGCCGTGGACGGTTTGGTGAAGATCGAACGCTTCAACGATCCCAAGCTGCAACGCCAGCGCCTGCTGCTGGTCGGGCGCCTGCAACACTTGCAGCGCATGGGCCTGGCGACCGAAACCCAGACTGGCACCTGGGCTGTCCATGCCGAGGCCGAGCCCACTCTGCGGGCCATGGGCGAGCGCGGCGACATCATCCGCACCATGCAGCGCGCGATGGGCAGCAAGCAGCGCGACCTGGCCGTGTTCCAACCGGGTGAGGATGGGCACTCCGTCATCGGTCGCGTGGCGGGCAAGGGCCTCGCCGACGAGCTGTATGACCGGGGCTATCTGGTGGTCGATGGCGTGGACGGCAAGGTCCACTATGTGGCGCTGCCGCCCAAGACCGAACTGGCGCAGTACCCCGTGGGGGCTGTGGTGGAAGTGAAGGGCTCCACCGACTTGCGCAAGGCCGACCAGAACATCGCCGCGCTGGCGACTGATGGGCTGTACCGCACCGATCATCACCTGGCGATTGCACAAGGTCAGGCCAAAGAAGGCCGCGATCCGCAGGAAATGGTAGCCGCCCATGTCCGCCGCCTCGAAGCCCTGCGCCGCGCGGGCATCGTGGAGCGCGTGGCCGAAGGACTTTGGAAGGTGCCCGGCGACCTGCCCGAGCGTGGCCGCCAGTACGACGCACATCGCCTGGGCGGCGTAGCCGTGAAGCTGAAATCGCACCTGCCCATCGAGCGACAGGCCAGCGTGATCGGTGCCACCTGGCTTGACCAGCAGTTGATCGGTGGCGGCACAGGGCTGGGCGACTTGGGCTTTGGCAGCGAGGTCAAGGAGGCGCTGCAGAAGCGCGCCGACTTCCTGAACGAACAGGGGCTGGCCGAGCGGCGCGGGCACCGTGTGATTCTGGCGCGCAATCTGCTGGGCACGTTGCGCGACCGTGAACTGGCACAGGCCGCCAAGGACATTGCCGCCGAAACGGGGCTGGACCATCGGCCCGTGGCAGATGGCCAGCGTGTGGCCGGCATCTACCGCCGTAGCGTCATGCTCGCCAGCGGACGCTATGCAATGCTTGATGACGGCAAAGCATTCAGCCTAGTGCCGTGGAAGCTCGTCATCGAACAGCGCCTAGGCCAGGAACTCGCCGCCGCCGTGCGCGGCAGTAGCGCGTCGTGGGAGATAGGCCGCCAGCGTGGCCCGCAGATTTAACTCGCAGACTGGGCGGTGGTTTTTTTTGCCAGTTCTGAAACAAGCGCGTCGCTATTGGGAGGTTCCCTGCACCAGGTCGGCAACACGCCCGCGCAGCCCCGCATAGCTACGGTCTTGCGCATCCACGTCACCCGTCGCATCGCTTTACACCACGAACGTGGCCGCATCGGCCTGCGCCAGCAATTCGCCCTGATACCACACCCGCCGCGCATGGGCCGCGTAGCCGTACCCCAGCGCGCGTAGGGGGGCGCAGCCCGGGATACGGGCCCCGGGCGCGCGGGTCGTTGACCTCGATGTGGCCAGGCCAGGCCAGGCATGGGCACGGTCGCGGACATAGCCGGGGTCGTCCTCGTTCATCAGCGCAAAGCTCGCGCCGTCGCTACCGGGAATCTCCGCGTGCTCGAAATAGCCGCGCTGCGCATCGCGAGCGAAACGAGAGCTTAGCGGCTCGAAGCTCGCCGCGTCGCGCACGGTGAAAGGCTCGCCCCAGTCATAGGCGCGCAACCGGTCGCGCGCGTAGCCGTGGGCCAGCGCGCGGTAGCTGGCCACATCCGCGCCGGGGATCGCCGCGATGCGCAGGTGCTGGTAGGGACCAATACTCCTGCGCCTTGCGGTAGGTGTCCCAGTAGTACACCGCCCGGCCGTCGCGGGCCTCGTGCTCAGACAGCGCCTCGAACGTGGCCCCATCGCTGGACGCCGACTTCGACCGGCGATTCAAGCCGGCACCGATGAACAGCGAATCGACTTGCAGCGTGTCCTCACGGTGCATGCTCAGGTCCCCAGGTGTTGCTGGAGCCATTCCAGCGCTGCGCCACATGTCGCGCTGAAATACTGCTTGTAGGGCGAAAAGTGACCACCCTTGACGATCATCAGTTTCTTGGGCTCCAGGGCCTGGCTATAGGCGCTCAATGCCAGGTCCGAAGGGGTGGCTTCGTCCTCGTCGGCCACGATCATCAGGAGCGGGGTTGGGCTGACGCGGGAAATGTTGATTGCGGGCTCGTTCTCCCATCCCATTTCCAGGCTGCGCAACGTGATCTGGTTGATGAAGCCGGGCAACATGTAGTTGTCATAGGCCGCCTGGGTGTTGAAGTAGCCTGGCTTGGTGGGGTCAATGGAAACCAGCGGCAACACGGCCGGGGGCTCCCCTTGCAACCGGGCAGCGCGGTCGGCGTCAAAGCGTACCCGCATGGCTTTCATGGCATCGCCCGTCATACGCCGCCTCGCCTGCTGGAAACCGCTGATGGTGGGCACCTGGGACACCACGCAGCGCACGCGCCGGTCCTGAGCGGCTACTTCGATGACGTGGCCGCCACCGTAACTGGAGCCCCAAAGTCCGATCCGGTCCGCAGCCAGTTCAGGCAGTGTCTGTGCAAAGCTGATCGCGTCGCGGTAGGTGCGGCGTTGCAGCACCGGATCCACATCCTGTCGGGGTGCGCCGTCACTGATGCCGAAACGCGGATGGTCGTAGATCATGGCTGCCAGCCCGCCTTGGGCAAAGGCTTCGGCGTACTGCTGCGCAGAGTGCTGGATCAGGCCGCCGAAACCAGGCGCCATGATGACAGTGGGCAGGGGACCGTCAGCCTGGGCCGGCATATAGAGCCGGCCCCGGATGGTGACGTTGTCGGAAAGGAATTCGATATCGCGGCACATGGTGTCTCTTTCGTTCGATGTCTTAAGGGCCCTGATCGGCAGGTGTTGCTGGAGCGGTGAGAGCTTCGCAATGGATCGCAGAGGCCATACCACCGGCGCCGGAAATGCTGGCCAGTAGGGGGTTGAGGGCCCCACCTTCGAGCGCGGCATACAGGGCCGCCGCGTCATCCACATGCGCATACAGGACGCGGTGGTAGCGCGGCGGCTCTGGCTTGGCCTGGAAGTCGCTGGCTCGGTACCAACGGACGGCGTTGATCCCTGGAAGGGTGGCCAGTGCCGGCTGCCATTGGCGCTGCAGCAGCTCATCCAGGCAGGCGCCGCCGTCTGCTGCGACCGCCATTGTGGCTAGCCAAGCTGCCTTGGCACAGCGACGGCACCTGAGTGACGGCAACGCGCCCGGGGCCGCCCCAAATGGAAACGCTCGTATCGTCGATTGCAACCGTTGCCCTTGCAGATATTTTGGTCTTCGTGCTAAATTTAGGAAATATATATTTCCTTTTTATTCATGCCTAGAACTCAAACTTCCGCCATGGCCCCCTCTCGCACCAGAGGTCGGCCACGCGAGTTCGACTTGGAAGCCGCATTGAATGGAGCCGTCCGCGTATTCAGCGAGCGTGGCTATCACGGCACCTCGATTGTTGACCTGACAGAGGCGACTCACCTGGCGCAAGGCAGTTTGTACAAGGCGTTCAAAGACAAGGAAGCCATCTTCCTGGCGGCGTTTGACCACTATCGCGGCCAGCGCAGCGAAATGATGCGTCATGCGATCGGTGAGTGTGGCACCGGATTGCAACGTTTGCGCAATGCGCTGGCTTTCTACATCGAATCGTCGCAAGGCAAGCAAGGGCGACTGGGTTGCTTGGTCGTCGGCACTCTGTCTGCGCTTTCGACATTTCCTCCTGATGTGGCTCGGCACATCGGCGCGGCACTGGAGCGCAATGAGGCCTTGTTGGCTGACCTCATTCGTGAGGGGCAGGAAGATGGCTCGATTCCTGCCCACGTGGACTGCGCGGCTAGTGCCTGCATGCTGCTATGTCTGATGCAAGGCATGCGCGTGGTTGGAAAGGTTGGCCGCAGCCGAAAAGATATGCAGGCTGCGGTGGACGCGGCGCTGAAGACTTTGACCTGAATTTTTTTGCCAATTTAGGAAATATTAATTTCCAAATTATAAGGATCATGATCATCAAAATCGCTTTCATTGGCCTGGGCTCGATCGGGTTGCCCATGGCAACCAATCTGCTCAACGCGGGCTATCCGTTGACGGTGTGGAACCGCAATGTCGAGCGAAGCGCCTTGCTGGCTGCACGCGGCGCGACCGAGGCAAAGAGCGCTCGCGAGGCGGCTGAAGAAGCAGACGTGCTGATCACGATGCTGTCTGACGACGAAGCCACGTGGGACGTGATGGTCGGTAGTGCCAGGGCATTGGACGCGCTGCGGCCCGGTGCCGTCTATCTCAATATGGCTTCGATCTCGGTCGCCATGGCGATCCAACTGGCTGAGCTGTGCCGCCAGCGCGGTATTGGCTACCTCGCCGCGCCGGTGCTCGGCAGAGTCAATGTGGCGGAAGCGGGGCAACTCAACATCCTGGCCGCCGGTGATCTCGACCTGCTGGCGAAGGTGCAGCCGCTATTCGATGTACTGGGCAGCAAGACCTGGCACTTCGGCCCACGGCCCGAACAGGCCAATGCGGTCAAGTTGGCGATGAACTTCATGATCGCCAGTGCCATCGGCACGCTGGGCGAAGCCGTGGCCATGATGCGCGGACATGGTGTGGATCCGGCGGAGTTCCTGCAACTGGCCACCACCACGGTCTTTGCCGCACCAGCCTACAAAGGCTATGCGGCGGCCATCGCTGAGAACCGTTTCGAGCCTGCAGGATTCAAGCTGGCGCTGGGGCTGAAGGATGTTCGCCTTGCGCTGCAGGCGGCAGAGCAGGTGAATCTGCCGATGCCGCTGACCAGTACGTTGCGCGACAGCCATATCGAGAGCCTGGCGCACGGTGAAGGCCACCTGGACTGGGCGGCACTGTCGCGAACCAGCGCCCGTAGGGCCAATCAATTGTGAGCATCCGCGCCACCACCATGCCGGCAGCGTTGCCGTTGCTGCTGGCCGCCGCCGCCGGACTGACTGTCGCCAACCTCTACTATGCGCAGCCATTGATCGGGCCGATCAGTTTGGCGCTCGGCCTGCCAACTCCTGCGGCGGGGCTGATCGTTACGTTGACACAACTCGGTTACGGGCTCGGGCTGCTCTTCATTGTTCCGCTCGCGGATGTCGCCGAAAACCGCAAGCTGGTGACCACCACCCTGGTTGGCGCTACGTGCGCTCTGACGCTTGCCGCATCGGCTCAGCATGCCGCCGTGTTTGTTGCCGCGGCACTGCTGACGGGGTTCAGTTGCGTCGCTGCGCAGGTGCTCCTCACGTATGCGGCCCATCTTGCGTCCGATACCACCCGTGGACGGGTCGTGGGCGATGTGGCGAGCGGCATGCTGCTTGGCATCATGTTGGCCCGCCCCGTGGCAAGCTTGGTGGCAGATCTGCTGGGCTGGCATGCGATCTTCGCCGTGTCCGCTGTTCTGGCCGCAGCGACTGCCCTCACGCTGCGCGCAGTGCTCCCCCTTCGGCAACCGGCCGTGCGGCACAACTACCTGACGCTGCTGGAATCGATGAGGCACTTGTTCATCACGACATCGGTGCTCCGCCGACGCGGCTTTTACCATGCCTGCGCCTTTTGTGCGTTCAGCCTGTTCTGGACGACTGTCCCATTGTTGCTGTCGAGCGAGGCGTTCGAACTGTCGCAACGAGCGATCGCATTGTTCGCGCTGGCCGGTGTTTCGGGCGCGGTTGCAGCCCCCGTCGCAGGGCGCTTGGCTGATCGTGGTTGGAGCCATGCATGCACCGGCATCGCCATGGGGCTGATCGCCATCGCGTTCGCCATGATGCTCGCCGTCCAGCCAGGTCACACCGGCGCGCTTGCCATGCTGGTCATTGCGGCCATCCTGCTGGATATGGGCGTGTCCGCCAGCCTCGTGCTGAGCCAGCGCGTCATTTTCTCGATCGCCCCCGAAGTCCGCGGACGGCTCAACGGATTGTTCATGACCATGTTCTTTGTGGGCGGAGCCGTGGGATCCAGCCTTGGGGCGTGGATCTATGCCGCTATCAACTGGACCGCCGTGCTGTGGGTTGGTTTGGCGCTTCCATTAATCAGCATGGCCTACTTCTGCACCGAATGGCGTAGATGAAAAAGACCTGCAGGCTTATTTTCGCTCACTTAATGCATTGGTTTATATATGAAATTTTTAAAAAAGATCGGCATGCTCGGCATTTCGGCCATCGTATGCTGCAACGTGGCCTCGGCTCATAATGAAGGAGCTGCGGACGCCGAAAAAAATGCAAAGCTTTTTGATTCTATCAAAGACGATGCTCGGCCACTCTCCATCCTTGGGCCAGCGGGAGAAATTTTCCGATTTACGCGTACAGGAGCATCAACCTGCGGCAAATATCTTCTGGCAAAAGCCATTATCCCACCCGGCGCAGGGCCACTTCCGCACGTACACCACTGGACTGACGAATGGTTCTATACCCCGCGAAACGGCATTGTGATGTACATGGGAACGCAGCCATATCCAGACGTCAACAACCCACCAGACCGTTCAGGCGGAGATGAGCTTCATCTTATAACTATGGGGGATGGACAACTTTTCTATGGAGGCCGAAATTACGTTCACGGATTTATCAATCAAACGGAAAAATCTCTCGAACTCTATTTTGTATGGACACCCGATACGCCTGAAAAATCAATCCTTCACTACTTTAAGGAAGTTGGAAAGATTTTGGATGAAAAAGATACCAATCTATTCATAAATCCAATATCCAAGATGAAATTTGTGAGTGAGGCGCCAAAATATGGAATAAACCAGAGTCATGACTTCTGGCAATATGTGAAATCTGTTAAATATGAAGGATCTCACGCAGATAGTCACTATGAAGAGCTGGCAACTCTACTGCGACTCGGTGACGAGTCTTGTCTATCTAAAGAATAGGGGGTCCGCCTAGAGTGAATCATCTCGATTATCGTGAGGAGCCCTTGAATTGCGAAAGATGGATGCCTTGTTCGACTGCAAATTGCTATGTCGTGTCAAGTGAATAACGCGAGTAGATCAAGGTATCAAATGGTGGCCTCAATCCGTTGATCGCCTACGAATGCTTCGCTGGGGCAATTGCAAAAAGGCAGTACATGGAGCTACGTCACTTACGCTGTTTTCAAGCGGTCGCAGAGGAGTTGCATTTCGCCCGAGCGGCCGAGCGGTTGCACATGGAACAATCACCGCTGTCTCGCGCGATCAAGGAACTGGAAGAGGATTTGGGAGTGCAGCTCTTCGTGCGCACCAGCCGCAGTACCCGGCTAACGCTCGCGGGCCGACTATTGGTGGAGAACGTAACACGTGTTTTCACGGCCCTGGAGCAAGCCCGCGAGAGTGTGAAGGCGGCCGCCAATGGCTTTCACGGTCAGTTGCGCATTGCCCTGTCCGATGGCGTCACGCCCTCGCGCCTGCCGGCGCTGCTGGCGCGCTGCCGCGAGGAAGACCCGGAGATCGAGATCCGCCTTTTCGAGGTGCCGCTGGCACAGCAGATCAAGGGCTTGCACGACGACCTGTACGACACGGGCTTCTCCATGGCTGACGAAGTGGGCGACGACATCATCGTCGAGCCGGCCTGGGAAGACGAGTTGATGGTGGCCGTGCCCGCGCGCCATACCGTGCTGGCCCACAAACGAATCCCGCTGGAAGAAGTGCTACGCCATCCCTTGGTGCTGGGCGATCCGGCGGTCTGCGAAGGCCACGCCCGCCAAATTGACCGCATCCTGCGCAGGCAGGACAGAGAGCCCTTGATCGTTCAGCATGTTGCCACGTTCGACGTGATGATGACACTGGTGTCGGCTGGCTTGGCTCTGGGGCTCGCAGGCTCCGCGCACATAGCATCCAGCCGCGAGCCGGGTGTGGTGGGGCGTCCGCTCGCTGGGCGGCCGCCCATGCTGACGACCTATCTGCTGCGCCGAGATGCGGAACCGTCTCAGGCGCTGGCCCGCTTTATCGAGCGGCTGGCATCCCTAGGGCCGGGAACCACGTAGCTCTTGCCTGCGCCTCTTGCATCAACCCTTGGAGAAATAGAACGATGAGCCTGTTCAAGATTATTGTGTCGTCATCGTTGGCCGCGATGCTCGCCGCCTGCGGTCAGTCATCCAGTTCCACCGAGACCGTGGAATCCCTTGCGGCCAATCCCGAGCGGCTCAAAGAGCTGCGCCAGCAGTGCAAACTGGATCGGGCCAAGCTGGGTGACGCGTTGTGCAACCGGGTCGCAGAAGCCACGCGTCGGCGCTTCGTCGGTGACGGTAAGGTGCCTTACACCCCATCCAAAGAACCACCCAAGTTCTGATTGTCTGCTGCCCGCAACGCAGCTCTCTTTTCTTGTCCGATACGCTGCAATGCGCCTTCGCTTGTGGCGTTTTTACGGTGTCCCCTCCTGCCTGAAACGATGCTTTTTGCGGCATCTAAGTTCCGATAACGGTCTTTGACCGGCACTGACCCAGCACCGATCCTGAAGCCTGCGGCACGTCGTTGTGCCGTGATTGGAGGCAGGGTCATGCAAGGGACAAACGTGCTGTTCGGTCAGATCGCCGTGGTGTTCGGCATCGTGATCTCCGGCGTGTGGGGCGCCACACAATGGACAGCCGCAGCCCTGGGCTACCAGCTACGCCTGGGCTCGCCCTGGTTCGATTTCCTCGGCACGCCGATCTACCACCCGTGGCGGCTGTTCGAGTGGTGGTTCTTCTTCGATGCCTATGCGCCCCACGTCTTTGACACGGGTGGCGCCATTGCAGCAGGCAGTGGCCTGTTCGCGGTGGTGGTCGCCATCGGCATGTCGATCTGGCGTTCGCGGCAATCGCGCCTGGTCACGACCTACGGTTCGGCACGCTGGGCGAACGCTGAGGACATTCGCAAGGCGGGCCTCACGCAGTCGGCCGGAGTGTTCCTGGGCCAGTACGACCGCCAGTACCTGCGCCACGAAGGCTCGGAACATGTCCTGACCTTCGCGCCCACACGCAGCGGCAAAGGTGTCGGCTTGGTGGTGCCGACGCTTCTTTCGTGGCCCGCGTCCGCCGTCATCCATGACATCAAGGGCGAGAACTGGAGCATCACCGCTGGCTGGCGCTCGCGCTTCTCGCACTGCCTGCTGTTCAACCCGACCGATGCGAACTCTGCCGCCTACAACCCGCTACTGGAAGTACGGCGCGGCGCACATGAGGTACGCGACGTGCAGAACATCGCGGACATCCTGGTCGATCCCGAAGGCGCGCTGGAGAAGCGCAACCATTGGGAGAAGACTTCGCACGCGCTGCTGGTGGGTGCTATCCTGCATGTGCTGTATGCGAGCGAAGACAAGACGCTGCGCGGTGTGGCGAACTTCCTCTCCGACCCGGCGTGCCCATTCGAGCTGACCCTGCACCGGATGATGACCACGCCGCATCTTGGCGATGGTCCGCATCCCGTCGTTGCCTCTGCTGCACGCGAAGTCCTCAACAAGTCGGATAACGAACGTTCGGGCGTGCTGTCCACGGCCATGTCGTTTCTCGGTCTGTACCGCGACCCCACGGTGGCCGAAGTCACGTCACGCTGCGACTGGCGCATCGCTGACCTGATCGCGGCCGAGCATCCGGTGTCGCTGTATCTGGTGGTGCCGCCCTCGGATATCAGCCGCACCAAGCCGCTGATCCGATTGATCCTCAACCAGATCGGGCGGCGCCTGACCGAATCGCTCGATGGCAGCGACGGCATCGAGCGCCGCCACAAGCTGCTGCTGATGCTCGACGAGTTCCCGGCGCTGGGGCGGCTGGACTTCTTCGAGACAGCGCTGGCCTTCATGGCCGGTTACGGCATCCGCAGCTTCCTCATCGCGCAGTCGTTGAATCAGGTCGACAAGGCCTACGGCCAGAACCATTCGATCCTCGACAACTGCCATGTGCGGGTGACGTTCGCCACCAACGACGAACGCACGGCCAAGCGCATATCCGAAACCCTAGGCACGGCCACCGAGCTCAAATCTCAGCGCAACTACGCAGGCCACCGGCTCGCGCCGTGGCTGGGCCACCTGATGGTGTCGCGCCAGGAGACGGCCCGCCCGCTGCTCACGCCGGGCGAGGTGATGCAGCTTCCGCCCGATGAGGCCGTGGTGATGGTCTCCAGCTTGGCGCCGATCAAGGCCAAGAAGCTGCGCTACTACGCGGACAGCAATTTCAAGCACCGCGTGTTGCCGCCGCCCGTTCTTGCTGCGGAAGGTTACGCAGACGTGCCTCCCGCGCGTGCCGACGACTGGAGCGCGTTGGCGATTCCCGCCGTGCCAATCGCCGCTGTTGCTGATGCCGCTGAAGGCTTCACCGCCGCTGCCGACGACGGCGGCCCGCGCCGCCAGCCCGAGCTTTCCGAAGTCTCCGAATACCAACCCGAACAGGCATCCGCAGCCAACGACCTCGCGCTGCTCGATGACGACGACGCGCCACTTCCCTTCCCGCGCCAGCTTGACCCGGCGCTGCAGCGCACGGCCCGGCAGGCATCCCTCGACCCCAACGACGGAATCGACTTATGAGCTACCGCCTCAATCTCTTCATCCAACCCGAGCACGCAAAGCGGCTTGACGAGCTGGCCGCGACCAAGGGCGTGTCCAAGTCCAGCATAGTTGCTGCTGCCCTGGCTTCCTGGCTGTCGCCGGATGCGGCCGACCAACGCGAGGCGGCGATTGCCAAGCGCCTGGATCGCCTGTCGCGCCATGCCGAGCGCATGGAGCGCGACCAGAACATCCAGATTGAAACGCTGGCGCTGTTTATCCGCTACTTCCTCACGGTGAGCACGCCCGTTCCCGAGGCGCACCAGGACGCAGCACGCGCCCAGGGCAAGGCCCGCTTTGAACAGTTCGTCGAACAGTTGGGTCGCCATCTGTTGCGCGGGCGCAGCCTGGTACGGGATGTGGTGGAGGAACTGCACCCTGATCCGGTGCGAATGGACGACGTAGCGGCCACGGTTGGAGCGCAGGAGCGTGCCTCATGAGCGCCGTTCCCCAACTCCCGCCAGAACCCCGTTCATCGGCTGCCACGTCACTGGACCGGCGCGTCCAGATGCTGCGCACAGCGATGGGGCCGCTGATCGCCGCTGCGCTTGAAGACCCGGACGTGGTGGAAATCATGCTCAACCCGGACCGCACCTTGTGGGTGGATCGGCTTTCGACTGGGCGTGCACCGATGGGCGTGGAGCTGTCCGACGCGGACGGCGAGCGGATCATCCGTTTGGTGGCTGCCCACGTGGGTGCAGAAGTGCATCGCGGCCAGCCGCTGTTGTCGGCGGAATTGCCAGAAACCGGCGAACGCTTCGAGGGCATCCTGCCCCCGGCCGCACCAGGCCCGGCCTTCGCACTGCGCAAGCGCGCCATCGGCGTGATCCCCTTGGAGCGGTACATCCTCGACGGGATGATGACCCGCGCCCAGGCGGACTATCTCATCCGTGCAGTGCACGAGCGGCAGAACATCCTGATCGCGGGAGCCACGAGCAGCGGCAAGACCACCCTGGCCAATGCGCTGCTGGCCGAGATCGCGACCACGGGCGACCGCGTGCTGCTGCTCGAAGACACGGTGGAGCTGCAATGCGCCGCCCGTGACCACGTGCCACTGCGCACGCGCCGCGGCGTGGTGTCCATGCAGGAGCTGGTGCGCTCTTCCATGCGGCTGAGGCCGGACCGTGTCGTTGTGGGCGAGGTGCGTGGCGCCGAGGCGCTGGATCTCATCAAGGTCTGGGGCACGGGCCATCCCGGCGGCATCGCAACGATCCACGCCGGCTCTGCGCTGGGTGCGCTGCTGCGCCTGGAGCAACTGATTCTCGAAGTGGCGGTGAACCCACCCCGTGCACTGATCGCCGAAGCGGTCAACGTGGTGATCCACATCGCCGGGCGCGGGCGCAAGCGCCGCATCGAGAGCATCGCCCGCGTCGTCGGCTTCGACGGCGTGGGCTACCGACTGGTGGATGCGATGGAGACGCCGTTTCCCGAGCTGTCGCCAGTTCTTCCCGCAGCACCTACCCCTCGGTCTTCCGCTGCACCTTTCCTGTCCCTTGACCCACCTGGAGAACTTTCATGACGCACGTTGCTGCTTTCCGTATTTCCGTAAATCCGCTTTCGCGCCTGTCCAACCTCGCACGGCTGCACAGCCTGGCCCGCCCTGCGGCGCAAGGGCTGCTGCTGGCCGCGCTGCTGCTGTTCCTGGCCGGCACCGCGCAGGCGGCCGGTTCCTCGATGCCGTGGGAAGGCCCCTTGCAGTCGATCCTGGAGTCGATCCAAGGGCCGGTGGCGCGCATCGTCGCGGTCATCATCATCATCGCCACGGGTCTGGCGCTGGCCTTCGGTGATACCAGCGGGGGCTTTCGCAAGCTGATCCAGATCGTGTTCGGCCTGTCCATCGCGTTCGCGGCTTCGAGCTTCTTCCTGTCGTTCTTCAGCTTCTCTGGCGGGGCCGTCGTATGAGCGGCCCAGACACCTTCGCGGCCGGGTTCGAGGTGCCCCTGCATCGCTCGCTCACCGAGCCGATTCTGATGGGCGGTGCGCCGCGCACCGTGGCGATCGCCAACGGCACGCTGGCCGCCGCTGTCGGGCTGGGCCTGCAACTGTGGATTCCCGGCGTGGTGCTCTGGATCGTCGGTCATTCGCTGGCGGTGTGGGGCGCGCGTGTCGATCCGCAGTTCATGCAGGTCTTCGCGCGGCACATCAAGCACAAGCCGCTGCTGGACGTGTGAGGGGAATGCCATGCTGAACCTCGCTGAATACCGCCAGCGGCCCGCTTTGCTGGCCGACTGGCTGCCCTGGGCCGGACTGGTCGCCCCTGGCGTAGTGCTGAACAAGGATGGCTCCTTCCAGCGCACGGCGCGCTTTCGGGGGCCTGATCTGGACAGCGCCACGCAAGGCGAGCTGATCGCCACGTCAGCGCGCTTGAACAATGCGCTGCGCCGCCTGGGCTCGGGCTGGGCGCTGTTCGTGGAGGCTGAGCGCCGCCCAGCGGCGGACTACCCACACTCCGAGTTTCCCGAAGCGTTGTCCTGGCTGGTGGATGAGGAACGCAGGGCCAGCTTCGAGGACTCGGGCAACCACTTCGAGAGTGGTTACCACCTGACGCTGGTGTACCTGCCGCCCGAGGAATCCCGTGCCCGCGCGGCGGGGCTGCTGTACGAGAACCGGCCTACCGAGGGCGTGGACTGGCGCGAGCGGCTGACGGCATTTCAGGCGGAAACGGATCGCGTGTTTGACCTGCTCGATGGCGTGATGCCGGAGATCGCCTGGCTGGATGACAGCCAGACGCTGACCTATCTGCATTCGACCATTTCCAAACGGCGCTACCGCGTGGCCGTTCCGGAAGTGCCGTTCCATCTCGACGCGCTACTGGCCGATTCCGCCCTCATTGGTGGTCTGGCCCCGATGCTGGGCGACCAGCACCTGCGCGTGGTGTCGGTGCGCGGCTTCCCAACCTCGACCTGGCCGGGGATTCTGGACGACCTCAACCGCCTGGGATTCGCGTATCGCTGGAGTACGCGGTTTCTGTGCCTGGACAAATCCGAGGCGGAACGGGAATTGGGGCGTCTGCGCCGTCAATGGTTCGCCAAGCGCAAGAACGTCATCGCCTTACTGCGCGAAACCATCTTTCAGCAGGAAAGCCCGCTGGTCGATACCGACGCCAGCAACAAATCGGCCGATGCGGACGCCGCCCTGCAGGAGCTGGGCAGCGACCAGGTGGCCTTCGGCTACCTCACCGCCACGGTGACAGTGCTCGATGCCGACCCGGCCGTGGCCGACGAGAAGCTGCGCATGGTGGAGCGCGTCATTCAAGGGCGCGGGTTCGTGACGATCCCCGAGACCTTGAACGCCGTGGATGCCTGGCTGTCCTCACTCCCTGGCAACGCCTACGCCAATGTGCGCCAACCCATCGTCTCGACCCTGAACCTGGCGCACCTGATGCCAGTGTCCGCCGTGTGGGCCGGGCCGGAGAAGAACGCGCATCTGGGCGGCCCACCGCTGATCGTGACCCGCACCGAAGGCGCCACGCCGTTCCGGCTGGTCACGCACATCGGCGACGTGGGACACACGCTGGTGGCCGGCCCGACCGGCATGGGCAAGTCAGTGCTGCTCGCCACGCTGGCAATGCAGTTCCGCCGCTACCCCGGCTCGCGCATCTTTGCCTTCGACATGGGGCGCTCGATGCGCGCCACCATCCTCGGGCTGGGCGGCGAGCACTACGACCTGGGCACGGATGGCGAGATCGCGTTCCAGCCGCTCGCACGCATCGACCACGAGGGCTACCGCACCTGGGCCGCCGAATGGATTGAAGGCCGCTTGTTGCACGAAGGCGCGGCGATAGGCCCTGAAGAGAAAGCGTCCATCTGGTCGGCGCTGGGAAGCCTCGCTGGCGCCCCGTTGGAGCAGCGCACGATGACGGGCCTGTCGGTGCTGCTGCAATCAAACGCGCTACGGCAGGCGCTCGCGCCCTATGTGCTCGGCGGCGCCCACGGCAAGCTGCTGGACGCGGAGGTGGATCGGCTGGGTTCCGGTGCGGTGCAGTGCTTCGAGATGGAGGAGCTGATGCACAGCAAGGCCTCCGTCATGGCCGTGCTGCATTACCTCTTTGCTCGTTTCGACGAACGCTTTGACGGTGCCCCCACGCTGCTGATCCTCGATGAAGCGTGGCTGTTCCTCGATGACCCGGTATTCGCTGCCCGCATCCGCCAGTGGCTCAAGACGCTGCGCAAGAAGAACGTGTCGGTGATCTTCGCCACCCAGTCGCTCGCGGACATCAAGGATTCGAGCATCGCGCCCGCGATCATCGAGAGCTGCGCAAGCCGCATCTTCCTGCCGAACCCGCAGGCGACCGAGCCGCAGATCAAGACGATCTATCAGGGCTTCGGCCTCAACAACCGGCAGATCGAGATCGTCGCCACGGCGGTTCCGAAGCGCGACTACTACTACCAATCCCGTCTGGGCAACCGCCTGTTCGACCTCGACCTGGGGCCGGCGACGCTGGCCTTTGCGGGCGCTTCCACGCCGCAAGACCAGCGCGACATGGACGCGGTGCTCGCTACGGCTTCGTCCACGTCCCCTTCGTTCGCAGTCACGTGGCTGCGCCATCGCGGCCTGCAATGGGCCGCCGACCTGCTGTCCTCGTTCCCGTCCACCCACCACCAGGAGAAATCTTCATGAAAACCCGCATCCTCCCCGCCGCCTTGGCCGCCGTGCTGTCGCTCTCGCTGTTGGCACCTGCGCCCGCCATGGCCTGGCGCATCGTGTTCGACCCATCCAACTTCGTGCAAAACACGCTGACCGCGATCCGCACGCTGGAGCAGATCCACAACCAGATCAAGCAACTCCAGAACGAGGCGCAGATGCTCATCAACCAGGCGCGCAACCTGGCCAGTCTGCCGTCCAGTGTAGTGGGCCAGTTGCGCGCGAACCTGGCAACCACCCAGCGGTTGATCGACCAGGCCAAGGGCCTGGCCTATGACGTGGCGAACCTGGACAAGGAATTCAAGCGCCTGTACCCCGAGCAATACGCTGCCACGGTGAGCGGCGATCAGATGTACCGCGATACGCAGGAGCGCTGGAAGAACACACTCAACGGCCTACAGACCACGATGCAGATGCAGGCCCAGGCCTCGCAGAACCTGAGCGATGACGAAGGCGTACTGGCCGACCTCGTGGGCAAGAGCCAATCGGCTGAAGGTGCGCTGCAGGCGATGCAGGCCATGAACCAGCTCTTGGCCCTGCAGGCCAAGCAGTCCATCCAGACCCAGCGGCTGCAGATCACACAGGACCGGGCGGCCTCGCTGGAGCTGGCGCGGCAGGCCGCTGCCGCGGAACGCGGGCGCGAAGTGCGGCGGCGCTTCTTGGGTGACGGCACGCCCTATACGCCACACACCGTCAATTTCTACGGCAACTGACGGGCCAATGTCATGAACGACGTGACGGTCACCGACCGATTCCTCGACACGTTCTCGCGCTATATCGACTCGGGCTTCGGGCTGCTGCAGGGCGAGGTTGCCTTCCTGACCGCCACGCTGATCGTCATCGACATGACGCTGGCCGGATTGTTCTGGGCCATGAGCCATGCCAGCGGACAGGGCGAGGACGTGATCGCCAAGCTGATCCGCAAGGTGCTGTACGTCGGTGCCTTCGCCTACATCATCGGCAACTTCAACACACTGGCCGGCATCGTGTTCCGCTCGTTCGCGGGTCTGGGCCTGACCGCCAGCGGCTCGACCTTGAGCATGGGCAACTTCCTGCAACCGGGCCACCTGGCCAAGGTGGGTGTTGATGCAGCTGCGCCGATCTTCAAGCAGATCGGCGACCTCGCGGGCTTCCCCGAGGTGTTCGTGCACATCGACCAGATCGTGGTGTTGTTCTTCGCCTGGCTGGTGGTCATCGTCAGCTTCTTCGTGCTGGCGGTGCAGCTCTTCGTCACGCTGATCGAGTTCAAGCTGACCACGCTCGCAGGCTTCGTACTCGTGCCGTTCGCCCTCTGGAACAAGACGGCGTTCCTGGCCGAGAAGGTGTTGGGCAATGTGGTCTCCTCGGGCATCAAGGTGCTGGTGCTGGCCGTGATCGTGGGCATCGGCTCAGGGTTGTTCTCCGAGTTCAACATACCGGCTGGCTCGGAGCCCTCGATTGACCGGGCACTGGTCATCATGCTGGCCTCGCTGTCCATGCTGGCCCTGGGCATCTTCGGGCCGGGCATTGCAGCGGGGCTGGTCTCCGGCGGGCCGCAGCTCGGCGCGGGTGCGATGGCGGGTGCTGCCATCGGCGCAGCCGGAACCGCCGTGGCGGTCGGCGCGGCAGCCACGGGCGTCGGCAGCGCTGTGGCGGCCGGAGCCCGCATGGCACCCGCAGCCGCCAAGATGGCCGGAGATGGGGCCCGCGCGATGGCATCGACCGCCGGCAGCGCCAGGTCGGCGTTCCAGTCGGGTTCCGCTTCGGCCGGTGGTGGCCTCAAGGGCGCTGCCGCTGGCGTGGGCAATGTCGCCAAGACCGGCGCGCAGGCGGCCGGGCAGAAGGTCGCCGAGGGTGCGCGCTCGATGACAAAGCGTGCTGCAGCCGCATTTCGGGAAAGCGGTGACTCCAGTTCTGGAGCGGCTGGGGCCACATCGGGTGGCGCCGGCGATGCCGCCGCGTCATCACCACCCACCGAACAACCCGCCTGGGCCAAGCGCCTGCACCGCAGGCAGCAACTCAGCCATGCCGCCACGACCGCTGCCCACACGCTGCGCGGTGGTGATGGCGGCAGTTCCAGTCAAGGCCCAAGCCTTCGTGATTCCGATTCATAAGGAGAACTCCCATGCGATTCAAACGACCGCAGGTGCGCTATGCCGACACGCCGCAGCCTGCTACCCCCTACCAATCTGCCGCCCAGGTCTGGGACCAGCGCATCGGCTCGGCCCGTGTGCAGGCCAAGAACTGGCGGTTCATGGCCTTTGGTTGCCTCACGCTGGCCGTGCTGATGGCGGGCGGCCTGGTCTGGCGCTCTGCGCAGTCCATCGTGACGCCCTATGTCATCGAGGTGGACAACGCCGGTCAGGTGCGCGCCGTGGGCGAAGCAGCTACCCCCTACAAGCCCAGCGATGCCCAGGTGGCGCACCACATGGGCCGCTTCATCGGGCTGGTGCGTGGCTTGTCCATCGACCCCATCGTGGTGCGGCAGAACTGGCTGGATGCCTACGACTACACGACCGACAAGGGTGCCGTCGTACTCAACGAGTACGCCCGCGTGAACGATCCGTTCTCGCGTATCGGCAAGGAGTCGGTGACGGTACAGATCAGCAGCGTGACCCGTGCCAGCGAGTCGTCCTTCAACGTGCGCTGGACGGAGACGCGCTTTGTCAATGGTGCGCTGGATCGCACCGAGCGCTGGAATGCGGTGGTGTCCACCGTGCTGCAAACCCCGCGCACCGAGCAGCGTGTGCGCAAGAACCCGCTGGGCATTTACGTCAACGGTCTGTCGTGGAGCCGTGAACTTGAAGCGAATGAAGGAGCAAAACCATGAATGCGCATTTCTGTAAATCCGCCTTGCCGGTGATCCTCCTTGTCCTCGCGGGCTGCGCCACGCAGGACAAGCCACCGCCGTCGATCTCTCTCGATGAGCCGGTGCAGGCGCAAGCGTTGCCGGAAGCGCCGAAGCCCGTGGAGGTGGTCAGCGTGCCCGAGCCGTTGGCCTTGCCGGGGCAACTGATGGCTTTACCCGGTGCGGCAGATACCAAGGCATTGCCAGAACCCACCGATGAAAAGGTGCGCGTGGCCCGCGCCAATGCCGAAGCGCGCATTGCGCCCACACGCGAGGGCTATGTGAATGCGATCCAGGTCTGGCCCTTCACCGATGGCGCGCTGTACCAGGTCTATGCGGCCGTGGGCCGCGTGACCGTGATCGCGCTGCAGCCCGGCGAGGAGCTGGTGACAGTCGCCGCCGGCGACACGGTGCGCTGGATCGTCGGGGACACATCGAGCGGCAGCGGCGAAGCGCTGCGGGTCAATGTGATGGTGAAGCCCATCCGATCGGGCCTGAAGACCAATCTGGTCATCACGACCAGCCGTCGCACCTACTTGATCGAGCTGACCTCGACCGAGAAGACGTGGATGGCGTCGGTGTCCTGGGAGTACCCCAAGGACAAGATGCTGGCCTTGCAGCGCCAGGCACAGGCGGCCAGCGCCGCCGCGCCGGTCGATAGCGGCCTGTCGCTGGAGAAGATTCGTTTCCGCTATGCGGTCAGCGGCAGCAATCCGCCGTGGAAGCCACTGCGCGCCTTCGATGACGGCGAGAAGGTCTATATCGAGTTCCCGCCCGGCATCGCCCAGGGCGAACTACCACCGCTGTTTGTGATCGGCGCGCAGGGCGATGGGCAGTTGGTGAACTACCGTTTTCGCTCGCCGTATTACATCGTGGATCGGCTGTTTGGTGCGGCCGAGCTGCGCCTGGGGGGTGACAAGGGTGACGTGGTGCGGATCGAGCGCACCGATGGCGTTGCGCGGAGGAACTGACCATGAACCAGGACGATTCTCCTGACCTTGTACCGCAGGCGGACAAGGTGGCACCCGAGGCGGTAGCGCTGCGCGCGCAACCGCGCCCGGTCACACGCCTGAATCGGCGCACCTTGGCCATCCTCACCGGCGGCCTGTCGGTCGTCGTGCTTGGGGCCACTATCTGGTCATTGCAACCGCACCGGCGCGGCGCGGGCGAGCAGACCGAGCTTTACAACGTCGATCGCGTGTCGAAGACCGAAGGGCTGGATGGCTTGCCTTCGGACTACTCCAAGCTGCCAAAGGTGCCGGAGCTGGGGCCACCGCTGCCGGGCGATCTGGGGCCGGCCATCGTGGCCTCGCAGCAGCCGATGGCGCCCACCTATGCGCCGCCGGGCTATGATCCCGAGGATACGCGCCGCAAGGAAGCCGAAGCGGCGGCGGCTTCTTCGGTGTTCTTCCGCTCTGGCAAGCCGGGGCAAGCCGCTGGCGCTGTCGCGCAAGCGGCACCCGGTGCACCCAGCGCCGTGGGGAGCTTCGACCCGCTGGCCGCCGGGCCAGCCTCGACCGCGGCCCAGCCTTCCGACCCGACCACGGTGCAGAACCGCCAGGAGCAGAAGGAAGCCTTCCTGAAAGGCGGTTCTACGGAAATCCGCAATTCCGGCCATCTGCAAATGCCGGCCTCGCCGTACCAGGTCATGGCCGGGACGGTGATTGCGGCGGCGCTGGTGACGGGCATCAAGTCCGATCTTCCGGGCGACGTGATCGCCACAGTGACGGAGCCGGTCTATGACACGGCGACGGGTAAGTTCCTGCTGATCCCGCAGGGTTCGCGCATTCTTGGGCGCTACAACAGCCAGGTGAGCTATGGGCAGAGCCGGGTGCAGATGGTGTGGAATCGGATCATCCTTCCAGACACGTCGTCGCTGACGCTCGACAACCTCGTGGGCACTGATCCCGCCGGCTATGCCGGTGTGGAGGACGAGGTAGACCGGCACTGGGGCCGCATCCTAGCCGGGGCGGCGCTGACCACGCTGCTCGGCGTGGGGGCCGAGCTGGCAGCGCCGGAGAACCGGCAGGACGGCAACCGCATCATCATCGCCGGGCGCGACAGCGCGCAGGACAGCATCAACCACGTGGGTCAGGAGTTGACCCGGCGCAATCTGAACGTCCAGCCGACGCTGACGGCGCGGCCGGGGCTGCCGGTGCGGATCGTCGCCAACCGCGATTTACAGCTCCGTCCTTACCAGCCCTTGTTTTATCAGAGGGGAACTACGCGATGAGTACAACGAAAAAACTCCGCCTCGGCCCGCTGCCGAAACTTGAATCCATCAAGCTGACCTTTGCATGCCCGGTCAGCTTGAAAGCCGACCTCGACCGCTACGCCTCGCTCCACGCACAGACGTATGGCGAGGCCGTGGATGCGGTGACGCTGATCCCGCACATGCTCGAGGCCTTCATAGGAAGCGATCGGGGATTTCGCTCTCAATCGCATAGGCAACGAAGCGAGCAGTTCGAGATACAGAGTCACCGTGACGCGTAGATTGGATGGTGCCCTCCCCGCTTCTCCACAGCGAGTTGTGTCAATTGCTGCCGATAGTCACCATAGCTCCGTATGCACAGAGATCTACCGGGAGTCATCAATGCATGCTCACATAGAACACGTCGCTGAACACAAGGAGCCGCAGGCGAGCGCACCGCATCCCGGCACGGATGGCTATGACAACCTGCCCCAGTTTACTGAGAAGTTTCCCCTTGCCTTTCCGCCGAACTATCCGCTGCCGGAAACTCCACCAGATCGTTTCTCTGGCAGAAACGATGACTCATGCAATGGAAGAATGTGGTGAATTTCCACGTCGATTCGCTCTCATCGCCCACTGCGTCCGGTGGGATCTCGAAGGGTCGAGACCTGGGTTGACGCGCGCAAACTAGCCTCCTGCTCCGGCGACGTCGCCACGTCAACAAGACCTGATGTCAGACAGCGCAAAAACCGGTCAGTGCACGACGCCTCCGGTTGATAGCGAATCGGTCACCCGCCCTCCCCCGCAACTCGCGCGCTTCGACAACGGGAAAAAGGCAAATCTTCCCTGCTCTGATTCACCACTAGTGCTGCGCACTCAGTTTCCAGCATCTTCCACGCTAGGGTGTAACCGCCCTTCTCTCCCACCAACCCAACACGGCGGCCAAATGCCAGATCGAAGCGCTTTCCTCATGCACCGGTCCGGGGAAGTAGCAGAATGAGAGAACATCAACTTGCGCATTGCCTGATGCGATACACCCACCAACTCAGCCCCATCGGCCTGACCAACAAGTCTGGTACCGACTCCACCAACTTCGCCGAGGAGATGGCACTCATCACATCGGCCAGTCCACTGCGCATTACCTCCTGCATGCTTTCGGCCTCGCGAGTCAATTCCAGCGCCAGGTGACCTGACTGCCCAATACCCGCCGGGGCACCTCACAGTCGATCACCGCCCAGACGCTCAACCAGCGCATCCAGACTATTGTCGTGCTCGGTAAGCCGGTACTTCAGGGTGAAGATGTATTCAATAGATCATTCCTCAGACGGAAAGCGGGCCTCGCTTTGCCGCTCTTGGGTAGTGCGGTTGTCCATGACCCACTGCAATGCCTTGACATGGTTGCCAGGACTCTTCGACGCTCTACAAGCTAGTAATGCAAAACTCGCCGTAGCTGCACCATTATCGTTGTAAGGCAAGAGACCCTGCTGCAGGTATGACTGCCCCAACCGGGACGCTCCAGGATTGCGTTTCTCCGTGCTTGAGTGCCTCATCACCCCCTTCTTCAGATGAGAGGGACAGGCCATTCACGGCCTCCAGCATAGAGATGAATCGACAGGTTTCAATCGACAACCCATTGTCGGCATGGCTCAATCCGCGGCACGACAATATTGTTGGGCGGCAGAGGGGACATGTTCCTAGATCGAGAAGCTCAATCAACTCTTGCCTTTCGCACGCTATTGCTCGGCGGCATGCTAACAGGTTGTCAGCAACTCCACTTGGCCCTTAGCACGAGCCAGTCTTTTCTCCAGCGGTAGTCCTCCTGCGACCAAGTACTCGCCCATCAACAGACTGAGGTATATGTCTGCTCGCAAAAGCGATTCGCGTTCGTCGAATCCAACCTCACGAAATGCGCGAGAGACAAACGTCATCCGCTTTTCGTGTTCGGCGTGAAGGACCGCCATTAGCTTCGGGCTGTTTCGCGCCCAAAGTCGGATGACCGCCGAATGAGCAGTCGATAACTCCTTCACGACCCGTTCAAACAGAAGCCATAGGCGCTCGCTTGCTATCGCCCTCCCCTCCAGTGCGCCCTCCATCGTTTCAATAGAGAAGACATCGAGCCATCTTTGCACGACCGCGTCGATAAGCGCATCCCTGTCCTTGAAGTGCCAATAGAAGCTGCCCTTGGTCACCTTCATCTGCGTGGCAAGCGCTTCCACGCGAACGCCTGACATCCCGTGCGTTCCGATTGCATCCCAAGCGGCGTCTATCCAGTCGGAGGCGCTGAGGCTCTCCTTGCTCTTCGTTGCCATCCAGGTTTCCATAAATTTCTTTCACCATACTCTACCGTATTGACAATCATGTCGCGCTCGTATTCAATTCCTCATCCATACGTAAGCGTATGGAAAAAGGAGCGATAGATGTACGGCAAGACTTGGAAGACCTCCAATAGGACATTCACACCTCAGCGCCACGAGGATGTGGACATCGTGGTGAGCGACGGCATCACCATCAACACAGACATCGTTCGCCCTGCAGAGGACGGTCGATTTCCAGCCATTCTTTGCGTTCATGCGTACTCGAAGGAGGACCAGTACGCCACCATCAAGCCCACCGCGATGAGCATGAAACGTGGCCACATAGAGGCCGGCGACCCGATGTTCTTCGCGCGCCGTGGCTACGCGCACGTCGTTGCCAACATTCGCGGAACGGGCAAGTCGACCGGCTACTTCGGCAACCTCGATCCGCGCTCCGTCGAGGACATTGCGGAAGTCATCGAGTGGCTTGCCGCTCAACCCTGGTGCAACGGGCGCGTAGGCATGTTCGGCGTGTCGTACTTCGCGATCGTCCAGCAAAGGGTGGCCGCTCTTGAGCCACCTTCCCTGAAGGCGATCTTCGCCCCCTACGGGTGGACGGATGCGTATCGAGACCGGTACTACCGCGGGGGAATCCTGTCACATGCCTTCATGCGTAGCTGGATGCCGACGGTGGACAACCCCAAACTTCCACCGGCCAAAGATGCGTCGTCGCAGAGGCACCGACAAGAGCGCGCCAAAGAGGCGCTCAAGGACGAGGAAATCGCCCAGGTCCCCTTCCTGGTCAACGCACTGAAAAGTCCCGACGAAGGATTCAACCAAGTGCTGCTCGATGTACTCCTCAACCCCCTGGACGGCAAGTACTACCGTCAACGTTCCGTGGACCCGAACGCGAGCCCGAAAGTCCCTGCGTATCTGGGCGGCTGTTGGGGCATCTATGGTCTTCACCTACCAGGTGCGTTTCGCAGTTGGAATCAATGGGGCGGCGCGAAGAAGCTGACCATCGGACCGCCTATCTATCTGGATCGCCCGGTCTATCAGTATCACTACGAGGCACTGCGCTGGTTTGACCATTGGCTGAAGGATGTCGACACCGGCGTCCTCGCTGAAAAGCCAGTGCAGGTCTACATCGACGGTACCGGCGAGTGGAGGGAAGCGGAGGATTGGCCGCTTCCTGAAACGTGCTGGACACCGTTTTACCTGCATGAGAACGGCCTGCTTCTTGAGCGCGAGCACTGGCCGAATGAGGGTGCCACGACCTTCGAAGATTCGCCTTACGGTCATGGCCGCATCAGCTTCCGCACGCCGCCGGCAGTAGAGCTCACGGAAATATGCGGGCCCATCACCCTGGACCTGTACGCATCGACGACTGACGAGGAGGTCCTCTGGTACGTCAGCCTGCAGCACATTGACCAAGCGGGCAACGAGCGCCTGCTGACCCGCGGCTGGCTGCGAGGGTCGCAGCGCAAGCTCGATGAAAGTCGTTCAACGCCATGGCAGCCGGTCCATGCTCACGACTCTAGGGAGCCGTTGGTCCCTGGCGAGACCTATCTCTTCAACATCGAGATTCGCCCGTACGGCATCCAGCTGAAGCCGGGCGAGGCCTTGAAGTTGACTATTGCGTGTGCCGACGACGAGGCTCCCTCCAACGTGCTTCATGCCATCGCAGGCGGTGGCGTCTCGCGTCGAACTGCCAGCAGAGTCACCGTTCATCACAACGAGCAGCAACCTTCTCGACTTTGGCTACCTATCACGCGCGGGAACCGAATCGGCTTCTTCCTCTCAGGCGGCCAGCTTCCAGCCATGGGTCTGGAATAAAGCTGCGAATCAACTTTTTTTATAACCATCTTGGAGACCTCTATGAAAAAATCGGGCAGCCTTGTGCGCCTTCTTACCGTCGCATCGCTGGTAGTTCCTTTCATGGCGAGAGCCGAGACCTGGCCCTCCAAACCCATCCGCATCCTCGTTCCGTATGCCGCGGGCGGGGTGCTTGACTCTCTGGTGCGCCCGATGGCCGAACAACTCGGTCGCAAGCTCGGCCAGCCAGTCATTGTTGACAACCAGGCCGGGGCTGGCGGCAACATTGGAATGGCTGCGTGCTCGCGAGCTGCGCCCGATGGCTACACCCTATGCGCAACAACAAACGACAGCATCTCGTTCAATCCGTTCCTCTATAGGAAGATGGCATACGAACCGTCAAGGGACCTCGCCGCTGTCCAACGACTGGTGAGCATTGATGCGCTCTTCGTCACGGGGGCCCAAACCGGCATCAAGACGTTCAACGACTTCGAAGCAAAAGCCAAAACCGGAAACCTGAACTGGGCCTCATGGGGCATGGGCAGCGCGGCCCACCTCTATGTGAGTGCTATCAACTCCGTCAAGGGAACGAACATTCTTCATGTGCCCTACAAAGGGGCTGGTCCTGTATTGCAGGACCTTCTGAGTGGCGAGGCGAACAGCAGTGTTCTGGCGCTTGGCATCGTTTCGCAAAACGTGAAGGCCGGGAAGCTGACCCCGATTGCTGTTGCAGCGGAACATCGCCTGGCAGAGTGGCCGAACATCCCGACGGTCAAGGAGGTCGGCGTACCGTTCATCCCGGTGTGGTTCGGCCTCTTTGCTCCCGCGCGTACGCCTGACGTCACCGTGCAGCAAATCAACAAGGCAACTGCAGAAATCCTTAACGACCCGAAGTTCGCAGCTGATGTGCTGAAGCCCGCAGGCTTTACCGCAGCGCCTTTAACACCGGCTCAGTTCGAAGCTTTCCTGAAGGAAGACCGCATCAATGGCCAAAAGATGGTGAAACTGTCGGGCGCAACGCTCGACTGACGATGCGCGCTCGCATGCGCCATCAGCATGATGGCGCTTCTTTCGGCCCGCACGTCCAGTGCGCGATCCGCCAAAATGCGAGCCCACCAGCGAACCCTAGGCCCGCGCTTTTGTCGAGGGTCAAAACTTGATATCAGCCAATTTCGGTGTGCGCCAACATCACCGGAATCGCTTTGTGTATCAACCCATTGAGTCGCCACAACTTGATCGGACAAAAGCGCGCAGGCGGGAAAACCCGCATGATTGACGGGATCGTGATCGTCCAACTTCTGGGGGTCAGTTCCAAAGTGGATGGAGACGAGAACTTGGACTATCAGGGGGTAGTTCATGTAATTCAACAAATACCGGGTTAGAGCTTTTGAGCTCTACATCAAGCTTGGCAAACGTGTCAGGCCAACCTTCCGACAGTTGGGTTGCCCAATCAAGACTTCGGTGAAGGACTGGTACCGGGGGTATTCGCAGTGTCTCGATTTGCCAAAGGGCTATGCGAGCCGAGAACCTACATACTCGCAGGCGAAAGAGGGTCGCGGCTCTCGCGCACTACATCACTCACGATCGCGGCATTGCCGCGACTATGAAGGCACGGGGCAACCCAGGTCGTGAGACGTTGACAACATGGGTTCGCGAAACGCTTCCTGAGACCAGGGGAGCAATCGTTGGCAGTGTTGGCCAGGAAAGTACCCTGAGGCGCTAAAACAGGCCGGTGTTGCGGAGCTTTGCTCTTGGCAAGAGCGCGCGCAGGCGATGGCCGACGAGCTCAGCGCATGCTGGCCGACCCTGTACAACAGGAAGAACACGCTACTCTACCCTGCGGCTGCTTCCATGAATCGCAACAAAAACAACAATTCATCTTCAAAGCCGACTGATAGGGGCGACTTGCACTCTGCTCATCGGAGCGCTTGTTGTTTCGGCAACTTGATGTTCAGCGTGAGGCTGTTCGACTTTGCTCGCAAGCGGCAAAAAGGAACTGTTGCAGGTCAGTGAACGAGGGGCATTTCCAACCGAATCCGGGTACCCGTCGGCGGTGTCGTGCGGCTTTCAACCACCAAACGACCCCGCACAATCCGTGCGCGCTTCTCAAGACCGAGAAGGCCCTTGCCGTGGCGGATCTGGCCGACCTCGAAGCCACGCCCGTTGTCGGCAATCTCAAGCGTCAGGGTGTGCCCGTCCGAGGCGATGAGCACGGTAAGTTCGCCCGCCTGGGCATGCTTGAGCACGTTGGTGATGCACTCCTGGAGGATGCGCAGCAGGGGGAGCGTCCTGGCATCTGCGATCACGGTGTCGTCCCGCAGGCCCGATGCATCCCATTTCAGTGCAACGCCCGCGGCACGCAGGCGGGGCTGCATGCGAAACCGCAAGTCACCAGTCAGCACTCTGAAGTTTCGTTCGTCGTCCGAGGTGCTGTCGATGGCCAGACGCAGATCGTCAATGCACTCCCTGAGCAACAGACTGACCTGCGCGGCATCCAGCTTGCCGCGCTCGCTCAGCGCCAGCGAAGAGATGAGCTGAGAGCCGAGCCCGTCGTGGATGTCTTGCATGATCCGCTGCCGCTCTTCAACGGTGGCCGACTTTCTTTCCTGCTGGCGGTTCATCTCGTACAGAGCCGAAAGCTGCTCCTCCTGGTCCTTCAGCCTTTTCGTCATCAAGCGGTTTAACTCCTCCTGTTCCTGAAAGGAATTGACAAAGTCCCGCACAAGCACCACACCGATGGCCACAAACCACAAGGGGGACATGGTCTGGGCCGAATAGCCCAGCCCCTCAAAAATGCTGCTGCCGCTCTTGACGATGATCGTGTCCGCAACGCCAGTACCCACCCCCGCCACAGTGGCCAGCAGAAAAACAAAATGCCGCCATGCCCAGCGCCTGTGCAAGGACCCCGCCAGCACGGTCAACGGATACAAGCCCAGACCCACGGTGGCAAAGCCCCAGACGGGCTCGATGATCGGGGAATAGATGGCGTTAGTGAGCAAGAAGTTGAGCAAGTACAAGCCCGGGCCGAGCACCGTCATGCACAACGCCACCCAAGGAAACCAGCGGTTCTTGGGCTGCACTTCTAGCACGAGGAAAAGCCAGATGGAGTTGGTGAGTAACGCAACGCCACAGAGGCGGAAAAAGTGCCAGTAGGGCAACAGCTGGGCCGACAAAGGCGGCAAGAAATAGGTGAGGCAAACGCTAATCCAGCTCAGAGCCGTGATGCCCATCAGGAGGTATTTGAACTGGCCCCTGCGGACCGCGTAGATTCCCAGAAAAATGGCCGCACCGATCATCGCGAAGTCAGAGCCCACCTGAGCCATGGTGTTTTGCCAGAAGAGCCGGCGCTCGTAGTTCTTGCGGACCACGGCGTCAGGGCCGACGAAAACGCGTGCAACCTGCATCAGCGTGTCGTGGGTTCCCCATTCCACCACCATGTGGTTGGTACCGGTCCGCAACACATCCGCCGGAATCAGGAAAGCATATGGCCGAATGTGGCTGACCGCCGTCTCCGTGGTCGAGGTAGAAACGCTGCCGACGGTGCGGCCGTTGATCCTGACCAAACCGCCATCAATGAACGAAAGGAAGTAGATCGACCAGAGTTCTGCCGCCGTGGGATCTACCAGCTGGAAATCGGCCTCCAGGCGATACCGGCCAAATGACCTTGGCTGACGCAACAGCCGGATCGGAAGGGCTTCGACGGTGGCGCGTGCTGTGCCATCGAGTGCCATGAGACGTGCACTTCGGATTTCGACGACAAGGTTCTCACCGGAAGCCGGAGCGGTGTCGTTCCGGAAGTGGCGCCACCCCACGGCTGCCAGCACGATGGCCAGTACAAGCAGCGCGGAGAAGCACCAGACCGCTCGGCGGATGGGCCGACCCGGTGCGGGCGAAGCAGACGCGCGTCTTGGCCCCGGCCGGCTTTCAGAGAATCCCACGCTGGCGGGCTTCGAAAACGGCCTGGCCACGGGAGTTGACCTGCAGCTTGCGGTAGACATGCCGCAGGTGCGCCGTCACCGTGTGCCAAGTCACATCCAGGATCTGGGACACCTCTTCGTAGGTCATCCCTTTTTCGATCAGGCGCAAGACTTCCAATTCGCGATCGCTCAGCGGGTTGTCCACGCTGGCCATGGGCTCGCGCAGGCGGCCCGCGAAACGGCGGATGACCGAGCGCGCCACCGACGGACTGATAGGTGAACCTCCATTGCGAAGCTCAACGATCCGCTCGGCAATTTCCTCGCCCGGGGTGTCCTTGAGCAGGTAGCCGACCGCGCCCGCCTCCAGGCTGGACAGTACATGCTCTTCATCGCCGAAGACCGTGACCACCATCATCAACGCCTCGGGTTGCTGTGCGGCCACCCAACGGATGAAATCCCTGCCATCCCGGTCCGGTAGACCAAGATCGACCAAGTAAACGTCGGCTTTTCTCTCACCGGCCAAGCTGATACCTTGTGCGACTCCTTGCGCTGAAAAAAGATGCGAAAGGGTGGGGTGCTGGCGGACAGCGTCCTCGAATCGCAAACGAACTTCCGGCTCGTCTTCAATGATGGCAACGGTAGTGGGTACCGTAAAGGCCTGATCGTTTTGGGGGGCGACGGCGTGGATTTTCATGAAGGGCGTTGCGCGTATGCAGGACAGCTTAGTCGTTTGAACACGCCTTTTCAATAGCCGCCAGGCCCTTTGCGGCTGCCATCCCCAATTCTTGGGATGGCAGCTTGCACACCGGCAAATTGTTGGGATAGCCACATTCTGCAGGTGACCCGAAACTTGGGCACATCCCGCCACATCATGGAATTCACCCCAATGAACTGTCAAACTGCCGAACCGAAGCCTACATCGGGACTGACCGTGCTGATAGCAGATGACCATACGCTGGTGCGCGACGGTCTGCGCAGCCTCGTTTGCTGCACATTGAGCGGTGTTCGCGTTCTAGAGGCCGGCGATGGCGACGCACTGGTCCGCGCCGTGGCGTCCCGGCCGCCAGTCGATCTTGCGTTGGTCGACTTAAACATGCCGAACATGGGCGGCGGCTACCGCCTGGCAGAGATGGCGCATCAATACCCCGCGCTGCCCGTGGTCGTGATTTCCGCGATGACATCCCCCGAAGTGGCTCGGCGCACGCTGCAGATTCCAACGGTGCATGCCTTTGTCGCCAAAAGTGCCCCGTCTGGCCAGATCGGCGCGGCGATCGACGCAGCACTTCAAGGCATCAAACTGCCCTTCGCGCAGCGCCCTGCGAGCGTCAAGCGGCCGGAACTCACGCTCTCCCCGCGCATGGAACAGGTGCGCCAGTGCCTCCAGCACGGCCTGAGCAACAAGCAGATTGCGGCCAGGATGGGCATTTCCGAGGGCACCGTGAAAAACTACATGAGCGAGATTTTCAAGGTGCTCCAGGTCTCCAACCGCACGCAGGCTGCCCAACTCGATGTCGTGATGCTGTGATCGCTGAAGAGCAACTCCCGCCCGAACCTGAAGGCCACGCGCACACGGCAGCGTCCCTCTGGGCGTTACGCGCCTGCGAGCTCCTATGCGCCTGCATGTTTGCCACCGCGATGCCATGGCAGATTCCGTTCGCCTGGTTTTCGGTGATTGCCGGCTTGGGTTGGGCTCGCTGGCACCACGTGAACCGTGCTGATTTCAAGCGCAAAACCACGCGCCACCGCCAGCGGGTCTACCGCGCCTACCTGTGGATCCTGATGTCGTTTGTGGGCAGTGCGTGCCATTTCCTGTATGTGCCCGGAAATTTGCCGATACAGGCCATCTTGATGAGCTACTTACTCGGAAATGGCACCCTGATCACCATGCGGTTGACCGGCGATGCGGCCAGGACGGCCGTGGCGCTGTCGCTGGCGGTGATCCCGACCTCGCTGCGTCTGATGTATGAGGGTGCTGGCCAAAACAGACTGCTATTCCTGATGGGTCTGGGGGGGGTGATGATGACCATCACCATGGTGCTGTTGTCGCGCGCCCGGGAGAGCAATGCGCGCCACCAATACGAGCAGCGCCGCAGGGCGGAGGCCACCGCCAGCGCGGTGACGTCTATGGGCCTGACCAAGTCGCGCTTCTTCGCCGCCGTCAGTCACGACCTGCGCCAGCCGGTGCACGCCATCGGCCTGTACCTGGAGTCGCTGGCGAAGCTGAACGAGACGGCGCGCGACCAGGCTGCGCGCCGCGCCGTGGAGGGAATCAGCCAGTCGTGGAGATCGCTGGACGACCTGCTCTCGCAGGTGTTGGACCTGACCCGCGTGGATTCGGGTGTGGTGCGCGCCGACGTGCGGCCCTGCGAGATAGCACCGCTGGTGGCAAGTCTGGTGACGCAACACAGCGCGGCCGCAGAGGTAGCCGGCGTGCGCATCGTGGTGCTGGTCGCCCCCGGATGCCATGCCATGGCCGACGATCTGATGCTGATGCGCGTGCTGTCGAACCTGCTGGACAACGCGTTGAAGTTCTCGCCGCAGGGCGCCTCGGTGGTAGTGGCGCTGCGCAGCTGGAAGGGCAGCTGGCGCCTGCAGGTGCGCGACGCCGGTGTCGGCATCGCGCGCAGCGCGCAGGAGCGCATCTTCGAGGAATTCGTCCAGGTGGGCAACGAAGCGCGCGACCGGCACCGGGGACTCGGCCTGGGGTTGGCGATCGCTCGGCGATTCGCTTTGCTGATGGGGGGCGACATCGAGGTGCGCTCGAGCCCGGGCCGTGGTTGCTGCATGACGGTGCTGCTGCGCAAAGCCGAGTTGGCGCATGCGAGCCCCTTGCACGGCGAAGGCACCCAGGGCCAGGGCACGGCCATTCAGGACGCTGGCTGATCCGGCGTGCTGGCTGCATGACCAATTTCATATGTGTGTGCCCATGGGTCCTGCGCAAATATCGTCCCTTGAAAAACAACCCACGCGGATCGCAAAATGACTTTCATTCTCCCCCATACCGACCGCTACGCAACCTGCATCGCGGCTTCAAAGCGAATCCGCTGGGACATCGACCACGATGTGATCCGCGGACGCAGTTTCGATTTTTCCAAGCGCTTCTTGCCCGACGGGCTGGCGCGCACCGCCCGGCTGGAATTCCTGTCTGCCGCCGAACAGATGCGCCTGAGCCAGATCCAGGGCCGCACCTACGCCAACATGTTCGGCTTGGTCGAACGCTTCATCGGGATCAAGATGCTGGAGCTCAGCCGCGACCACTGGTATGGCGACCAGGTGGCTCTGGAAGCGCTGGTGCGCTTTACCGACGAGGAATTGAAGCACCAGGAGTTGTTCCGCCGCATCGAGCGCATGGCCGGTGCGAGCATGTCAAAGGGCTACGAATTCGTTTCCACGGCCAACGGCGTGGCGGCCCAGGTGCTGCAGGCCTCCACCTGGGCCGTGCTGGCCTTGATCTTCCACATCGAGCTGTTCACCCAAGTGCACTACCGGCACAGCATCGAGACCGACGATGAACTGTCCGAGCTGTACAAGGACGTGTTCTTTTTCCACTGGAAAGAGGAATCGCAGCACGCCATCCTGGACGAGTTGGAATGGGAACGTGAGGATGCCCGCATCTCGTACCTGGAGAGGGACAAAGGGGTCGATGACCTGCTCGCCCTGATTAACGCGGTGGACCGCATTCTGCAGCAGCAGGCACTGGCCGATGCAACCTACTTCATCGACACCCTATTCGAGCGAAAACTCACGTTGATTGAGGCCGAGCGGGTAAGCGCCGGACTGCTTGGCGCCTACCGCTGGCAGTTCATCGGCTCCGGCATGCGGGAGGAGCGCTATCGCCGCAAGCTGGCCGCGATGCTCACGCCCGAGCAATTGGGGCGCATACAGATCGCCCTGGCGCCACTGATGGAGTAAGCGCCAACGCGAATGCACAGGGCCTGGCCGGCCCTCGTTACTGACCGCTTCGCACCAGCCGCACGTGATGCGGGCTGGTGTGATAGCGGTCATAGCGGAAACCGTTGTAGAAGTTCACCGCGTAGAAGTAGTCCGTGATGTAGGGATCACGCGTCCAGAAATGCTCGGCCGGCGTACCTGGAAACGCGTTGGTGTCAATCGCCAGCTTGAACTTGCTCTCGTCCGCGATGCTTTGCAACTCCTGCGAGTTGGGCAAGCGCCAAGTCACGCCTGTGGCCTTGGCTTGCGCCTCGGCGCGCTTGAGGGCGCCCGCGTGGTCAATGGCCAGCGGCGTGCCGGTGCAATTGCCACCCTTGGCCGACATACCCTCGGCACAGCGCCGCCAGACCAGGCCGGTGGCGCCGTCGGTCACTTCCTGGCCATTGCCGGAAACGGAGAACGGCGCGGCGCTGGCGGCGCCGGCCAACACGAACAGCAACGCTGCGGCAGGGGTGTGGAAACGCATGAATAACTCCTGAAATGATTGAGGCGCCCACTGTAGAAATGGAGCCAAGGGCACTACAGGTGAAATTAGTCATGAATGGATGAACTCATCCGGCTCAGGTGTGCTGGCTTCAGGCCACTCATTCATGCAGGCAGAAATACTTCTTGCCGCCCAACGCCAGCACTTGCTTTTCCATCGAGTACCTGGGGTGGCGGGGGTCCGCCACGCCGTGGAACGTGTCTGCCGCCGTGGAAATCTTGAAGGCCATCTTGCCACTGGGTAGCCTCTTCAATACATCCACCCGAGCGGCATCCTGGTTGCCGTTGCACTGAACGTGCCGGGCTGGGTCTGTTGGCTGTTGTGCAGGGGCATCTGGGGCTGCGAGCGCCGACATGGTGATGGTGGCGCCTAGCGCCGCGGTGAGCAATTGCTTCATGGAAACTCTCTTGCTGAAAACAGGCTTTTCATGATGCGCGGCGTGGCCCGGACGCCACCATGTGAAAAAAGTCACAGGCAGGCAATCACAGGGCCATATGACTTTTATCACCTACCGCGAAAGCCCCTGCGTTCCTAGCATCGCGCCCGACACATCCAGGAGAAACCCTTGACACCCACCACCCACACCACCCTGCGCAGCCTGGCAGCACTGCTGAGCCTGGGCACCGCATTCGGCGCCCAGGCCGCCAGCAGCCTTTACCCCGGCACCGCTGCGCCATGCAACACCACGCTGCAGGCCTGCATCGACGGCGCCGACGGCGGCGACACCATCGTGCTGAACACCGACAGCCATATCGCCGAGGACGTGACCATCAACAAAAGTCTCACCCTGACCCCCGGCCAGGCCCAGCCCAGCGTGCGCTCGATCTTCGTGCTGGCCACTACGGCCGACGTGGACGTCAAGGTCTTCGGCCTCACCTCACGGGCTGGCGCCAGCCGGGTGCGGGGGCTTTTGGCGCCAGGGGGCGGGAACCTGAAGCTGACGGTCACTGGCAGCCAACTGAGAGGCACCGATTCCTACTCCGCCATTGAGCTGGCTTCGTCCAACGCCGCCGGGGCCTATGGGCGGGCAGAGGGGCTGTTCGAGAACAACACACTCGGCCAATCCGGCTCGGCCAACTTTTGCGCGTCGGCTGTTGACGTGTCTGCGCTCCAGCCGGGCATGACGGCCACCGTGCGCGGCAATACCGTGATTGCCAACAACCTGGGGCAGTGCGCCGCCATCCGCCTCTATGGCGGCGCGCCCGTCACGCCCGGCGCCTTGACACTGGATGCGCAGGTGCGCAAGAACATCGTTCGGGGCAACAGCTTCGACGCGGGCATCCTCGTGCGCGGCTTCAGCGGTGCGACGCGCGCAGCGGTCATCAACAATCTGGTGGCCGGGACGGGCTCCGATACCGGCCTAGACATCAGCGCCGATGGCCGCAACGCCACCGTCGAGGCACGGCTGCTGAACAACACCGTGGTAGGCCAACGGGCCGGGCTGCATGCCTCGGCGCGCACCGATCTGGGCGCCAGCATCACCGGTTTACTGGCCAACAACCTGTTCGCCAGCAATTCCAGCGTTGGGATCGGCTTGAATGACTCCGCGCTGCCTGCCTTCATCGACCACCACAACCTGGTCTTCGACAGCCCCGCGCCCAGGCCGGGCGCCCGCCCCTACGGCCCCGGCACGCGCCATGGCAACCCGTCGTTCGCCAACGCGGCGGGGGGCGACTACCGCCTGCGCGCCGACTCCGACGCCATCGACCATGGCGACGACGGCGTGGTGGACAGCCCAGACGGGCTGGATCTGGACGGCCAGCCGCGCCGCGCACGCACAGTGGACATCGGCGCCTACGAGTTCCAGGGTAATCCGGCACCGTCGCACGCGACGCCGGTGCCCGCACTGGGCCCGTGGGCGCTGGCGTGGGCCGCGGGTCTGCTGGGGCTGACTGGATGGACGCGGTTACGGCGCCGAGGTTGAGATGAGTCCTCAGTCGCACCGGTCTCGGTCTCGTCGATAGGGCATGACAGGTGACGAACTTCACCTGTGCGCGGCGCGGCGCTTTTTCTACAGTCCCAGACATCGCCCCGCGCACCGTGGTGGCGCCCCTACTTCAGGAGAACTTGCCATGCCCCCCTCTCATTCCTGCGCTGTGATCAACGAACCCACAGGCCTTGCCCACTCCCCGTCCCACGTGCCGCGCCGGGCGGGACGCTTCGTTGAAACCCCTGCAGTGAAGTGGCTGCGCCATGCATTCGCTGTCCTTCACGCTGCGTCGCCCACAGCGGCCGCACACCTGTCCTACCTGCTGCTGACACGCCCGCCCCGGGTGGCGGAACGCAGCTGGCAGGTGTCCTTGCGCGAACGTGCCCAACAGTGCACCCTGGCTTTTGGGAACGGCCACCTTGCGCTATACAGCTGGGGCCAGGGACCCACGGTGCTGCTGGTCCACGGCTGGGGAGCTCGCGGCACCCACCTGGGCAAGATGGTGCAGCCGCTGGTGACCGCCGGCTACCGCGTGGTCGCCTTCGATGCCCCTGGACATGGGTGCTCCAGCGGGCGCTCGGCCACGCTGCCCCAGTTCGCTGGCGCCATCGCCGCCGTCGCCGCGCACGTGGGAGAAATCCATACCCTGATCGCCCACTCCTTCGGTGTCGCCATGGCGCTGTGGGCGCAACTCGACTGGGGCGTGCAGGCGCGGCACCAAGTGCTGTTCAGCTCGCTGGACCATTGCAAGTGGGTCACGGAGGAGTTCGCCCGCCTGATGCAATTACCGCAGTCGGTACTGGCGCGGGGGCGGCAATTGATGGTGGAGCGTAGCCAGGGCGCCATGGACTGGGAACAGCTTGCGGTAGGCAGCATGCTGGCGCGAACCACGCAACCCACACTGCTGGTGCACGATGCCGAGGACCTCGAGGTACCGATTGAGCACATGTTCAACCTGATGGTTGCCTGCCCTCGCCGCCCTCTGGAGCTGCACGTCACAGAAGGCCTGGGGCATCATCGCCTGCTAGGCAACAAGGAAGTAATCGAACGCTTGGTGGCCTTCATCGGCACTCCGCAGGCGGCGTGAGGTGCGCAATGTCATTCACCACTACCCCCGACTTCTGGATGTGGCTGGCCATCGTGTTGTCGCTGGCATGCCTCTGCGCGCTGGCATGGCTGGGTTTCGTGATTCGCCAACTGGCCCACTGCCTGCCCTGCCGCAACGAAGACATGGTGTTGAACGAGCAGCCTCTGCACTAAAAGTGCACGAGCCTCGGGCAGGATGCCGGAGCTTTTCTGACTGCTCTTCCCGTTTTTCTAGGCCGATTTCCTTGTGATCGAAGCTCACGTCTCCGCACGCTGAAAAGCTCCAGTTGCTCGACCATACGGACATAGATCGCCTATGACGAGCGGAATAACAATGCTCGACGTAAGGGGCGGCCCGCTTACGGGACGTCCCCTTGACGGAGGAGTTAGGCGTTTCCCGTGCTGCCGGAGAGTTGTTGCTGTTGATATCTTGCCTCCAAGTCGTCGACGAAACGGCGCCAACACTCCATGCATTTCTCGGCAAGTTGCAGCGCGTCAACGAAGCCGCTTGACGTCATGATTGTGTACTTGGCTTTTAGAACTTCACCGCCGCTTGAGCCAGTAAGCCGAATGATCCAGTCTCGGACGTGATAACAGTGCATGAAGAACGACAAGAGATCGTCTTCATACGAGTGCCGATCGTGAGATTGGGCGAATCTTCCCTCGTAGATCGCTCGAACCTTGGCCAGATATCTCTCAGCCCGTTGCAGTGGAGAGGGCATTGCAACGCCACCATTACTCATACATTACGTCTCGCTCGCCGCGCCTGAAACCTAGCGCATTTTCCTGTCGCACTTGGGGCAGGAATTGATAATTTCATGCTTGTCCGCGTAGTAAAACGGAATCCAAATCGTCATTTCAGAAATCTCGATTGCTTCAAAAGCGATGGCTCTTGTTATGATTTCTTTGCCATCGAGCATCATCGGTTGATCTTTCATCAGGATTTCAGCTAATGGCAATGAGTCCGGGTTGTAAATTCGCACGAAGCCTGGTTGTCGCTCATATGCTTCAACGTTGTCGCCTAGCTTACCCGACGCGATATCTGTCGCTTGAACCCAGTTGATCGGCTTGGCAGACTTGCACCATTCGATTACCTTAGTCAGTTGATCCTCTGGGAGCTTTCGGGCGTAGTCGCCGTGAACTTTGCATGTTCGGTACTCTGCCATCTGTCCGAACGTAAATTCATAAGAATACTCACCTGCGATTAGTGGGAGCCGATAGTATTTCTCGACTGGCGGCAGTTGAGTCTCTGTACCGCGAAGAAGACCAATCAACAGTCTGTAGAAATCGTAGAGGGAACGACCTAAGCGATCGGGCTGCTGTGTATCTGCAGTTCGCCGAGGGCGGTAATGGCCTCATTTGAATACGCGACACGAGCTTCATCCCCGTGAAAGATCATCCCTTTGGTCAGCACAACGATCGCGTTGCACCACAACTCCTTGCGAGTATCTAGAGCGAATCTTTTTACTTCGTCAACAAGGTCAACCCAGTCCAAGTCGGTGTCGCAAGCAAAAAGTACACCAAAGCCCTGCGTACTCTTGGGATTTCCAAAACTGATCCTTGCCGCCTCGCTAGCCGTTCGTTGAAGTCGCTTGTAAGCTGCAATGTTTTGCAGGCCGTCGCGAATATCCTGCCGGCCTACATTCGACTTCACTTGAATCGTTCCACAAGTGCTTTCCACGGGAAACACCTCGAATGCTTGTTCGCGGCGCATCAAAGAAATCGTGTCAAGCGGATCATAGAACAGGAGATCCACTTCCCCGCTGATATGCCCCGTCGTCGAAGCGACCCGGACGCTCCTGTCGGAGACAGCGTATCGACTTGGTAGCAATCCAGTGTCAACGAGGAAGCGTCAAAGAATTTGCTCCCGGGCAGCTCCGATGTCTCTAGGATGCTTGGCATCTTTCGCTCGGTTGTAGAGCGTAAGCATGTCAGTCTGATGAAGGAGAAATTCTCTCTCTAGGCCGTGAAATTCCCGGTCCTTTGATCGAAGCTTTATCGCCCGCCCAACTTGATCTTTAAGCCACTTCCGTGTGCTCTTTTCACGCTCGGCGAAAGCGGCCCGTTCTTCCTTCTCCGCCTTCGTCAAACGCTTGGCCCGGGAACGATTGGTACTCTGTGGCTTTTTCATGTGGTTCCCTCGCGCTATACGCTCGGTGCTGTTTTTTATTCACCATGACTCCAGCACCGAATTCCGCTGGACTACGCCGAAGGCCGCGCGCTGCGTCAGCGTATCGAAAGAGACCTCCAAGTGCCACCGCAAGAGCGCCTGCACCACGGTGAAATGGGCCTGCGTGCTCTTCTGAGGCGCGCGGTAGCTTGATCACACCGCCTCGACAGCCCCCTCCCGGTGCAGCAGCGCCAGAAACTGCTGCGCCTGCTGGCTCAACGGCCGATCGCGGTGCACGATGCTGCCGTAGGCTTCCAGCCGCCGCTGCAGCAGATACGGCAGGGCGCGCAGCAGGCCGTGCTTGGTGTGGTAGCTGGCGACGGTGGCGGGCAGCACGGCCACCATCTGCGAACTGCGCACCAGGTTGATCGTGGTGAGCATGGAGCCGGTCTCTATTAGGCCGCGGGGCTGCGCAAGGCCGCAGTCACGGAACTCCTGGTCGATCAGGGCGCGCATCGGGCTGCCCGGCGGCTGCAGCACCCAGCCATAGCCCTGCAGGGCTTCGAGCGTGACTTGGCGCTTGCGCGCCAGCGGGTGCTCCGTGCTGACCACCACCGCCAGCGCCTCATCGTCGATGGGGCGCAGCAGGTACTCGCCCTGATGCTCGTCGGCCATACGGCCGATAACCACTTCGAGCACGCCTTCGCGCAGCTGCGCCAGCAGCCGATCGCTGGTATCCACCGCCACCTCGATGGACAGCAGCGGGCTCTGGAGCTTGATGCCCAGCAGCGCATTGGTGAGCCGCCCCGGCGACGCCGCCATGATGCTGCCCACCGCGAGCCTGCCGGCGCTGCCCTGGCGCAGTTCGACCAGCTCGCGGTTCAGCGCCTCCATGCTGCCGCGCAGGCTCTGGCAATAGTCCAGCACCCGCTCGCCGGCGCCGTTGAGCTGCAGCCCGCGCCCCACGCGCTCGAACAGGCGCAGGCCCAGCGCGCCCTCCAGCTCGTGCAGCATCTTGGTGGCCGCGGGCTGGGACATGCCCAATTGCGCCGCCGCGCCGCGCAGCGTGCGCTGCTCGTGGATGGCGAGCATCAGCGCGATCTGGCGCATGCGCAGCCGGTTGAGCAACTGCGGCGTGCTGTCCTGTCGGTCTATCGATCCCATGGCGCCTCCAAACTTTGATTACCTGTAGTTATCAATTCATCAATATCTTTCAGTATACGGCAAGCAATACCCTACCTACCATCACAGCGAACCACAAAAGACAGGAGACAACCCATGAAACGACGCGCAATGGTCACGGTCGCCGTGCTGGCTCCGCTGCTGCCCTGGGACGCACTGGCGCAGGGCGGCGACTGGCCAAGCAAACCGGTGCGCCTGCTGGTGGGCTCGGCCCCCGGCGGCGGCACCGATGCCATGGCCCGCGCCGTGGCCGACCGCCTCGGCCCGCTGCTCAAGCAGCCGGTGATCGTGGAAAACCGCCCCGGCGTGTCCAATACGCTGGCCGCCGACGTGGCCGTGAAATCCACCGACGGCCACACCATGGTGATGGGCGTGGTCACGGCGCACGCCATCGCGCCGCATCTGCTCAAGCTCGGCTACGACAGCAACAAGGACCTGGTGCCCGTGGCCTTCGTCGGCTCGGTGCCCAACGTGCTGATCGTCAGCAACAGCCTGCCCGCCAAGTCGGTAGCCGAGCTGGTGGCCCTGGCCAGGAAGGAGCCCGGCGGCATCAACTACGCCAGCAGCGGCACGGGCAGCACGCAGCACATCGCGGCCGAGATGTTCAAGGACGCGGCCGGCGCCCAGATGACCCACGTGCCCTACAAGGGCAGCACCGCCGCGCTGGTGGACCTGGTCAGCGGCCAGGTGCAGATGAGCTTCGACACCATGCCCTCGGTGATCGGCCAGATCAAGAACGGCAAGCTGCGCCCGCTGGCCGTCACGTCGGCCCATCGCAACGCCCAGCTGCCGCAGGTGCCAACCATGGCCGAAGCCGGCCTGCCCGCCGTCGAGATCGGCGCCTGGTACGGCATCTACATGCCCGCGTCCACGCCCAAGGCCGTGCAGCAGAAGGTGCACGACGAGGTGAACAAGGTGATCGCCATGCCCGAGACCAAGGCCCGCCTGGAAGCCGTTGGCGCCGAGCTGCGGCCCATGAGCCAGGCCGACTTCGTCGCCTTCCACAACGCCGAGTACCAGCGCTTCGGCGACATCATCCGCAAGAACCAGATCAAGATCGACTGAACCATGACCGCACCCGCAAAACCCGTCGTCGCCCTGACCCTGGGCGACCCCGCCGGCATCGGCGCCGAACTCATCGCCCGCCTGCTGGCCAAGCCCGAGGCCATGCGGCACGCCAACATCGTGCTGGTGGGCGACCCCTGGCTGTGGCAGGAGGGCCAGCGCATCGCCGGCGTGCAGGTGGCGCTTGACCCCATCGACAGCCTGGCCGCCGTGCGCGGCCGCGCCGATACCTCGCTCCCCGCCTTCCTGGCCGTGGACACCGTGGCGCCCGATGCCGTGACCCGCAGCCAGGCTCAGGCGGCTGGCGGCCGCTCGGTGCTGCAGGTGCTCGACCAGTGCATGGACGCCACGCGCGCCGGCCAGATCGACGCGATCTGCTTCGCGCCGCTGAACAAGCAGGCCATGAAGATGGGCGGCCTGCGCCATGAGGACGAGTTGCACCACTTCGCCGAGTACCTGGGCGTGACCGGCTATTTCTGCGAGTTCAACACGCTGGGCGATCTGTGGACTTCGCGCATTTCGTCGCACGTGCCGCTCAAGGACGTGGCCAGCTACCTGAGCCAGGAGCGCATCGCCCAGGCCGCCGAGCTGATCTACAACGCCCTGCGCGCCAGCGGCGTCGCCACCCCGAAGGTGGCGATCGCGGGCTTCAACCCGCACAACGGCGACGGCGGCACCTGCGGCCGCGAGGAGATCGACACCATCGAGCCCGCCGTGCAGGCCCTGCGCGCGCGCCAGTGGCCCACGCCCGATCCGTTCCATGGGCCCTTCCCGGCCGACACCATCTTTCTGAAGGCCCAGGCCGGCGAGTACCAGGCCATCGTGACCATGTACCACGACCAGGGCCAGATCGCGATCAAGCTGCTGGGCTTCTCGCGCGGCGTCACGGTGCAGGGCGGCCTGCCGATACCGATCACCACGCCGGCCCACGGCACGGCCTACGACATCGCGGGCCAGGGCAAGGCCAATGTCGAAGCCACCTGGCAGGCGTTTCTGATTGCCTGCCGCATGGGCGGATCGCACCGCGCCGCTGCTTAACCCCTCCCACCACCAGGAGACATCCCCATGAAATTCGCCCGCAATATCGCCGTGGCGGCCGCCGCCGCATGCCTGGCCGTTGGCACCTTCGCGCAGACCAAGACGCTGCGCCTGGGCCACGGCATTGCCGAGGAACACCCGCTGGGCCAGGGCGCGATCCAGTTCGCCAAGATTCTGGAAAAGAAGTCCGGCGGCAAGCTGAACATGAAGGTCTACGCGGCCACGCAGCTCGGCTCCGAGGCGCAGATGATCGCGGCCGTGCGCGGCGGCGTGCAGGACATCGTCATCACCGCCACCGCGCCGGTGGCGACCTTCATCAAGGAATACCTGCTGTTCGACCTGCCCTTTTTGCTGCAAAGCGACAAGGAGGCCGACGCGCTGCTCGACGGCCCCGTGGGCACCAAACTGCTGGAGCTGGCAACCCCCAAGAACATGGTCGGCCTGTGCTACTGGGAGAACGGCTTTCGCCAGGTGACCAACAGCAAGCGCGAGGTGAAGGACATGGCCGGCCTGTCGGGCCTGAAGCTGCGCGTGATGCAGAACCCGGTCTACATCGACGCCTTCAAGACCCTGGGCGCCAATGCCATCCCCATGCCCTTCACCGAGCTGTACACGGCGATGGAGAGCCGCGCGATCGACGCCGAGGAAAACCCGATCGCCATCATCCATTCCAACAAGTTCTACGAAGTCCAGAAGTACGTCACGCTCACCAACCACGCCTACGCGCCCTACGTGGTGCTGCTGGCCAAGAGCACCTGGGACAAGCTGGCCGCGCCCGAGCGCGAGGCGCTGCGCAGCAGTTGCACCGAGGCGCGCGACTACCAGCGCGCCCTGAGCCGCCGCATGACGGCCGAGCTGACCGACAAGCTCAAGAAGGAAGGCATGACCGTCACGTCGCTGGCGCCCGCCGAGGTGCAGAAGATGCGCGAGAAGCTCAAGCCCGTCACCGACCGCTACACCGCCGAGATCGGCCCCGAACTCGTGGCCCAGACCCAGCAGGAGCTGGCCAAGCTGCGCGCCGCCAAGTAATCCACCCTCAACATCCCCCGGAGACCGCACTATGAAGATCAAGTCCGTCCGCGCCCGCGTCTATGAATGGAAGGGCAAGACCGTTCCGCCGCAAGGCAATTTCTGCTCCAACGCGATGGATCTCGTCTACTCCAAGACCGAATCCATGAGCACCTTCCGCTTCCACTCGTGGACGGTGGTGGAGATCGAGACCGACGACGGCATCGTCGGCCTGGGCAACGTGGCGCTGGCGCCGAAGATCGCCAAGGCCATCATCGACGAGTACCTGGCGCCGCTGGTCATCGGCCAGGACCCGTGGGACTACGAATACCTGTGGCAGCGCATGTACCGCGCCACCCACGCCTGGGGCCGCAAGGGCGTGGCGATGGCCGCCATCTCGGCGGTCGATCTGGCCATCTGGGACATCCTGGGCAAGAGCGTGAACAAGCCCGTGTTCAAGCTGCTGGGCGGCCGCACCAAGGAGAAGATCCCCTGCTACTACAGCAAGCTCTACCGCACCGACCTGAAGGCCATGCAGGAAGAAGCGCAGAAGTTCAAGGACCAGGGCTTCAAGGCGTTCAAGATGCGCTTCGGCTACGGCCCGGCGCACCTGCAGGATGGCGTGAAGGAGAACCTCAAGTCCGTCGAGGCGGTGCGCGAAGTCATCGGCTACGACAACGACCTGATGCTGGAGTGCTACATGGGCTGGAACCTGGAGTACGCCAAGCGCATGCTGCCCAAGCTGGCCAAGTTCGAGCCGCGCTGGCTCGAAGAGCCGGTGATCGCCGACGACATCGGCGGCTACGCCGAGCTGAACAACATGGGCATCATCCCGATCTCGGGCGGCGAGCATGAATTCAGCCTCTACGGCTTCCAGCAACTGCTGGAGAAGAAGGCCGTCAGCGTCGTGCAGTACGACACCAACCGCGTCGGCGGCATCACGGCCGCGCACAAGATCAACGCGCTGTGCGAGGCGCATTCGGTGCCCGTCATTCCGCACGCGGGCCAGATGCACAACTACCACCTGACCATGAGCACGCTGGCGTCGCCCATGGCCGAGTACTTCCCCATCTTCGACGTGGAAGTGGGCAACGAGCTGTTCTGGTACATCTTCGACGGCGAGCCGATCGCCGAGAACGGCTTCCTGCAGCTCAAGGACGATGTGCCGGGCCTGGGCCTGTCGCTCAAGAGCGAGTACCTGGACCAGTTCAACATCGTCGAGTGAGGAGCGCCGCCATGCCTGGACTTTCCAATCCGCGCTACCGGGGCATCTTCCCGGTCGTGCCAACCACCTTCCATGAAGACGGCACGCTCGACCTGGCCAGCCAGAAGCGCTGCCTGGACTTCATGATCGACTCCGGCGTCGATGGCCTGTGCCTGCTGGCCAACTTCTCCGAGCAGTTCCTCGTCTCCGACGAAGAGCGCGAAATCCTGACGCGTACCTGCCTGGAGCACGTGGCCGGCCGCGTGCCGGTGATCGTGACCACCACGCACACCAGTACCAGGATTTGCGCCGAGCGCAGCCGCCGCGCGCAGGACATGGGCGCCAGCATGGTGATGGTGATGCCGCCCTATCACGGCGCCACCTTCCGCTTTGGCGAGCCGCAGATCCAGAGCTTCTACCAGGGCGTGTCCGACGCCGTCGGCATCCCCATCATGATCCAGGACGCGCCCGCCGCCGGCACGCCGCTGGCGCCGGCCTTCCTCGCCAAGATGGCCAAGGAAATCGAGCAGGTCAGCTACTTCAAGATGGAAACCGCCGGCGCCGCCAACAAGCTGCGCGACCTGATCGCGCTGGGCGGCGAGGCCATCGAAGGCCCGTGGGACGGCGAGGAAGCCATCACCCTGCTGGCCGACCTGGAGGCCGGCGCCACGGGCGCGATGACCGGCGCGGGCTTTGCCGACGGCATCCGCCCCATCATCGAAGCGCACCGCGCGGGCGACAAGGACCAGGCGTTTGCCCAGTACCAGCGCTGGCTGCCGCTCATCAACCACGAAAACCGCCAGGCGGGCTTTCTCGCGGCCAAGGCGCTGATGAAGGAAGGCGGCGTGATCGCCTGCGAGGCGCCGCGCGCGCCCTGGCCCGCGATGCGTGCAGAAACACGCGCCGAGCTGATCGACATCGCGCGCCGGCTGGATGCGCTGGTGCTGCGCTGGGCACGCTGAGCACCATCAAAAAAGTGAGCTGCCTGCGCTTGTGGATAGCCATCTTCAGATGGAATTCACATTGAATCCATTGTATACCAAGCGCTAGCAGCTCCCATTTCAATAGCAAATACAACAACCGGAGACACGCATGCAACGCCACACATTCGTCAAGCTGGCCCTGTGCGCCCTGGCGCTGGGCGCCACCACCTTCGCCCAGGCGCAGGCCACCAGGCTGCGCTTTGCCCACGCGGGCCCCGAGACGGCTTCGCAACACGCCGCCGCGCTGGAATTCGCCAAGCTGGTCAAGGAGCGCAGCAAGGGCACGCTGGAAGTCGCGGTCTACCCCGGCAGCCAGTTGGGCAACGACTCCACGGTGATCGGCGCGGTGCGCGGCGGCACCATCGACATCATGATGGCGGGCAGCGGCAACTTCGCGGGCATGTCGTCCAGGCTCGACGTGCTGGACATTCCCTTCCTGTTCCGCGACCCAGCCCACGCCTACGCCACGGTGGATGGCGACGTGGGCCGCGGCCTGGCCGCGTCGCTGGAACCGCACAACCTCAAGCAGCTCGCGTTCTGGGAGGTGGGCTTTCGCTCCATCACCACCAAGAACCGCGCGGTGAACAAGCCCGACGACGTCAAGGGCCTGAAGATCCGCACCACGCCCAACCCCACGCACGTGCAGGCGTGGAAGCTGCTGGGCTCCAACCCCATCCCCATGCCGCTGGGCGAGCTGTACCAGGCGCTGGAGTCGGGCGCGGTGGATGCGCAGGAGCACCCGGTGGACATCACCTACGCGGCCAAGTTCTATGAAGTGCAAAAGCACCTCACGATGAGCCGCCACGCCTTCACCGCCATGCCCGTGGTGATGAATAAGAAGAAGTTCGACGCCCTCAAGCCCGAGCAGCAGCAGGCGCTGCTGAGCGCCGCGCAGGACGCCAAATTGTTCCAGCGCCAGGCCAACCAGAAGAACGAGGCCGGGATCATCGCCGACCTGCGCAAGCACGGCATGACGGTGGTCGAGACGTTCGACCCCGCGCCCTTCCGCGCCATCGTTTCCGAGCCGCTGCGCCAGTCGTTCGTCGCCAAGAACGGCCCTGAACTGCTGAACGCCGTGGACGCGGTCAAGTAAGGAGCCCCTCATGAAAAACCTGGTGAACAAGGCCGCCGAGTGCCTGCTCATCGTCATGCTCGGCGTGATGGTGGTGCTGGTGTTCGGCAACGTGGTGCTGCGCTATTTCTTCAACTCGGGCATCGTGTTCTCGGAAGAAGTCTCGCGCTTCATCTTCATGTGGCTCACGCTGATCGGCGCGCTGGTGGTGATGAAGGACAACGCCCACCTGGGCATGACCAGCCTCATCGACCGGCTGGGCGAAACCGGCCAGCGCATCTGCCGCTTCCTGGCCGATTCCATCACGCTGGCCTGCTGCGTGCTGCTGGCGCACGGCACCTGGGAGCAGGTGGTGATCGGCATGGACAACGCCGCGCCCGTCACGGGCGTGCCGCTGGGCATCGTGTTCCTCAGCCTGCTCATCAGCAGCGTGGGTATGGCGCTGATGCTGCTGTATTCGCTGTGGCGGCAGGTCACTGGCCGCATGCCGGCCGACGAGCTGGTGCCGCACAACGTGAGCGCGGGGGAGTAAGCCATGACCATTGCAGTATTCCTTATCGCGCTGCTCGGCGCCATGGCGCTGGGCGTGCCCATCGCGTTCGCGCTGCTGGCCTGCGGCGTGGCGCTGATGGTGCACCTGGGCACTTTCGACACGCAGATCCTCGCGCAGAACCTGCTCGAAGGCGTGAACAACTACCCGCTGATGGCCGTGCCCTTCTTCATGCTGGCCGGCGAGCTGATGAACGCCGGCGGCCTGTCGCGGCGCATCGTCACCGTGGCCGAGGCGCTGGTGGGCCACGTGCGCGGCGGCCTGGGCTACGTGGCCATCCTGGCCTGCCTGATCGTGGCCAGCATCTCCGGCTCGGCCGTGGCCGATACGGCGGCGGTGGCGGCGCTCCTGATCCCGATGATGCGCAACAGCGGCTACAACGTGCCGCGCGCCTCGGGCCTGATCGCCGCGGGCGGCATCATCGCGCCCATCATCCCGCCGTCGATTCCCATCGTGGTGTTCGGCGTGGCGGCGCAGCTGTCGATCACCAAGCTGTTCATGGCCGGCATCTTCCCCGGCCTGATGATGGGCGTGACCCTGGCCATCACCTGGTGGCTGTGCGCGAAGAAAGAGCAGAACATCACCGCCGGGCGCAAGTTCGACGCCCGCGTGCTGGGCCGCGCGCTGTTCGACGGCGTGTGGGCGCTGGTGCTGCCGGGCGTCATCATCGGCGGCATGAAGTTCGGCGTGTTCACGCCGACCGAGGCCGCCGTGGTGGCCGTGGTCTATGCGCTGGTGGTGGGCCTGTTCGTCTATCGCGAACTCAAGCTGCGCGACATTCCGCACCTGATGCTGGTGGCGGCCAAGACGTCGAGCACGGTGATGTTTCTCGTCGCCGCCGCGCTGGTATCGGCCTGGCTCATCACCATTGCCGACATCCCAGCGCAGACCACGGTGCTGCTGGCGCCCTTCCTGGACAACAAGATCCTGCTGATGGCCATGATCATGGTGCTGGTGTTCGTGGTCGGCACGGCGCTGGACCTGATGCCCACGGTGCTGATCCTCACGCCCATCCTGATGCCCGTGGTGCGGCAGGCGGGGATCGACCCGATCTACTTCGGCGTGATGTTCATCATGTGCAACGCCATCGGCCTGCTCACGCCGCCCGTTGGCACGGTGCTGAACGTGGTGGCCGGCGTCGCCAAGCTCAGGCTGGACGACGTGATCAAGGGCGTCTGGCCCTTCCTGCTGGCGCAGACCATTCTGCTGTTCCTGTTCGTGCTGTTCCCGCAGCTCATTACGGTGCCCGCAAGCTGGTTCCGTTGAAAGGTTCCCATGTCCCGTGAAATCCTCCTCCTGGTGCAGAAATGCGCCCATACCTTCAGCTTCTACGACGCGGCCAGCGGCCGCGCCGAAAAGCACATCGTGGTGCCCAACTTCCCGCATGAATTCGTGGTCGATCCGGTGCGCCAGCTGGCCTACGTGGGCCACTACGGCATCGAGACGGCCAGCCACCTGGGCGATATGGGTGGCCACTCGGTGTTCGTGATCGACCTGCAAAAGCGCGAGCACGTGAAGACGCTCAACCTGTGGCCCTTCTACCGCCCGCACGGCCTGGCGGTGGATGGCCAGGGGCGCCTGTTCGCCATGTCCGAAGGGCACAACGTGCTGCTGCGCTTTTCCGACCCGCTGGTGCGCCAGGTGCCCGACCTGGCCGTGCCCTCGGGCGGCTACAAGACGCACCTGTTCGCGCTGACGAAGGACGCCGAGACGGCCTACGCGCTGAACCTGCTGTCCAACACCGTCACCAAGATCAAGCCCAACGACCCGACCTTCACCCCCGTGGCCGTGGTGCCCGGCCCGGTGCCCGAAGGCAACGTGCTGTCGGCCGACGAGTCGCTGCTCTACGTGGCCAACCGGGGCGACGACACGCTGGTGGCCATCGACACGGCGCGCATGTGCGTGGTGGCCTCGGGCAAGACCCGGCGCGACCCCAACCGCGTGTACCGCTACCGGGGCGCCGATGGCGCCGACCGCCTGCTCACCACCAATTCGGGCGAGCAGAGCCTGTCCATCTTCGGCCTGGACCTGGTCGAGCAGCGCTGCGTGGAGCTGCCCGCCAATCCGCTGGCGCTGTCGTTCCACCCCAGGGAGCGCGCCGCCTACATCTCGTTCCAGGACGAGAAGGTGCGCCGCCTGAACCTCGACACCTTCGCGTTCGAACAAGAGTTTTCCACGCTGCGCGAGCCTGATTCTTCCTACCTGTGGATTTCCTAGGAGACTGACATGAAGCGACTGTTCATCCAAACCCTGCTGGCCGCCGGCGCCTCCATGCTGCTCGCCCAGCCCGCGCTGGCCCAGACCACGAAGCTGCGCCTGGCGCACTCCGGCGCCGAGGCCGAGACCCAGCACCTGGCGGCGCTGGAGTTCGCCAAGCAGGTCAAGGCCCGCACCAACGGCACGGTCGAGGTGCAGGTCTACGGCTCCAGCACGCTGGGCAACGACAACACGGCGATTGCCAGCGTGCGCGGCGGCACCATCGACCTGACCACTTCTGGCACGCCCTACTACACCGGCATGGTGGGCCGCATGAACGTGCTCGACCTGCCCTACATGTTCGCCAGCACCGAGCACGCCTACAAGGTGCTCGACGGCGCCATCGGCCGCGGCCTGCTGGACGAGCTGGAAACCCACGGCATGAAGGGCTTGGCGTACTGGGAGGTGGGCTTTCGCAGCCTGACCAATTCCAGGCGCCCCGTGAAAACGCCCGACGACGTGAAGGGCCTGAAGATCCGCACCACGCCCAACCCGGCACACCTCAAGGCGTTCCAGCTCATGGGCGCCGCGCCCACGCCCATGCCGCTGGCCGAGGTGTTCGGCGCGCTGGAGAGCAAGGCCGTGGACGGGCAGGAGAACCCCGTCAACATCGTGCGCAACAACAAGTTCTACGAGGTGCAGAAATACATGTCGCTCACGCGCCATGCCTACACCGCCATGCCCGTGGTGATGAACAAGAAGAAGTTCGACGGCCTCAAGCCCGAACAGCAGAAGGCCCTGGTCGAGGCCGCCCAGGCCGCCGGCGCCTACCAGCGCGACCTGATCAAGAAGAACGAGGCCACCGACATCGCCTTCCTGCGCGCCAACGGCATGCAGGTGGAAGAGAACGTCAACCTCGAACCCTTCCGCAAGCTGGTGGCCGAGCCGATCAAGCAGATGTTTGTCGAGAAGTACGGCCCGCAGCTCATCGACGCGATTCAACAAGCGAAGTGACGCAATGGTCCCCATCGTCGATGCCCACCATCACCTGTGGGATCTGTCGCAAGGCCGCTACCCCTGGCTGCAGCAGGAGTACGACGCAGGCAAGTTCTTCCTGGGCGACTACCGCGCGCTGTGCCAGGACTTCTTGCCCGCGCACTACCGCGCGGCCAGCGAGGGCTGCAACGTGGTCGCCACCGTGCATGTGGAGGCCGAACGCGACCGCAACGAGCAGGTGGCCGAGACCGCATGGCTGCACGAGCAGCATGCAGCCCACGGTTTTCCCAACGCCGTGGTGGCCCACGCTTGGCTGGACAAACCCGAGACCGAGGAGCGCCTGCGCGAGCACCTCGCCTACCCGCTGGTGCGCGGCATCCGCAGCAAACCCGTCACCTCGGCCACGCCCGGCGAGTCGGTGCGCGGCCAGAGCGGCACCATGCAGGACGAACGCTGGCTCAAGGGCCTGGCCCTGCTGCCCGAGCTGGGCCTGAGCTGGGATTTGCGCGTGCCCAGTTGGCACCTGGCCGAGGCCGCCGAAGTGGCGGCGATGTTCCCAAAGCTGGCCATAGCGCTCAACCACCACGGCTTCGCCTGGGACCGCAGCGAGCAAGGCTTGCGGCAATGGCGGGCAGGCATGGAGCGGCTGGCGCGCGAGCCCAACGTGCACGTGAAGCTGTCCGAATTCGGCCTGAAAGGCCAGCCCTGGAACGAGGCGGACAACGCCGCCATCGTGCGCGAGACGCTGGAAATCTTCGGCTGGCAGCGCTGCATGTTCGCCAGCAACTTCCCCGTGGCCGGGCTGCGCATCGGCTACCGCGAACTGGTGGCCGCGATGCTGCGCATGACCGCCCACCTTTCGCCCGAACAGCAGCGCGCGGTGATGGGCGGCAACGCGCTGGGCTTTTACCGCATCGCGTTATGAGCCACGACCTGCAAGCTGCGCGCCAGGAATTCCTCGCTACCGGGGACGATCGCCTGCTGCCCATCGTCGATGCGCACCACCACTTCTGGGACGTGGAGCGCAACCCGCACCCGTGGCTGCAGCAGCAGCCTTTGATTCCCTTCCGCTACGGCGACTACAGCGCCATCTGCCGCAACTTCCTGCCCGAGGACTACGCCAGCAACCAGGGCCCGCACCGCGTGCTGCGCCATGTACTGATGGAGGGCGAATGGGACCCGCGCGACCCCACCGGCGAGGCGCGCTGGGTGCAGGAGCTGGCCGAGCAGACCGGCAAGCCCCATGCGCTGGCCGCGCAAGCCTGGCTGGACCGCGACGTGTGGGACGAGCAACTGGCCGCCTACGCCCGCCTGCCGCTGGTGCGCAGCGTGCGCCACAAGCCGCGCAGCCTGCCCCGCGCCGAGCACCATGCCGCCTTTGCGGCGCCCGGCTCCATGCGCTGCCCGCGCTGGCGCGGCGGCTATGCGCGGTTGGAAGGCGCGGGCCTGATGTTCGAGCTGCAGGCTCCCTGGTGGCATTTCAACGAGGCGGCCGAGCTGGCGCGCGACTTTCCGCGCACCCCCCTCATCGTCAACCACACCGGCCTGCCCGCCGAGCGCGATGCCGAATCGCTGGCCGCCTGGCGCGCCGCGCTGCAAGTGCTGGCGCGCGAGCCGAATGTGTTCCTGAAGATATCGGGCCTGGGCGTGGCCGGCCGGCGCTGGACGCCCAAGCTGCAAGCGCCGGTGGTGCAAGACGCCATTCGCATCTTCGGCTGGCAGCGCTGCCTGTTCGCCAGCAACCACCCGGTCGATGCGCTGGTGGCCAGCTTGGAGGACATCTTCGCGGGCTTCAAGCAGATCATTGCACCCCTCCCCGCAGAGCAGCGCCTGGCCCTGTTCTGCGACAACGCCGCTTCCCTGTACCGCTTGAACTGAAGGAGACATCGATGAAAAAGACCTGGAAACTCGCCCTCATGGCCGCAACCCTGGCCGCCAGCGCCCTGGCTGGCGCGCAGGAAATCAAGGCCCGCTTCGGCACCAGCCTGCCCGACAGCCACCCGCAGACGCTGGGCGCGCGCAAGTTCGCCGCGCTGGTCGAAGCCAAGACGGCGGGACGCATCAAGGTGGCGGTGTATTCCGCCGGCCAGTTGGGTAGCGACTTGCAGATGCAGGCCGCGCTGCAGGGCGGCACGCAGGAGTTCACCGCGCCCTCCACCGCCACGCTGGCCGGACTGGTGAAGGAGTTCGGCGTGATCGGTCTGCCGTTCTCGTTCGCCAGCGAGAAGGAGGCCGATGCCGTGCTCGACGGCCCCTTCGGCCAAAAGCTGCTGGCCAAGTTGCCCGAGCGCGGCCTGGTGGGCCTGGCCTTCTGGGAAAACGGCTTTCGCAACCTGACCAACAGCAAGCGCCCCATCGTGCGCGCCGAAGACGTGGCGGGCCTGAAGGTGCGCACCATGCAGAACAACCTCTACATCGACACGTTCGGCGGCCTGGGCGCCAACCCCGTGCCGATGGCGGTGACCGAGCTGTTCACGGCGCTGGAGTCGCGCGCCGTCGATGCCCAGGAGAACCCCTACACCGTGGTGCATGCGCAGAAGTTCTATGACGTGCAGAAATACCTCTCGACCACCGGCCACGCCTACGACGCGCTCACGCTGATCGTCTCGAAGAAATTCTGGGACAAGCTCCCGGCCGGCGACCAGAAGGCTGTGCAGGAGGCCGCCCTGGAGGCCACTGCCTACGAGCGCCAGACCAGCCGCGAACTCAACGCCAGGCTGCGCGGCGAGCTGACGCGGCTGGGCATGCAGATCAACGACGTCTCGCCGCAAGAGCGCGCGCGCATGCGCGACAAGCTCCAGCCGGTGATCGCCAAGTACACGGCGGGCGCGGGCGAAGACGCCGCGCGCGAATTCTTCGCCGCCATCGAGCAGGCGCGCAAGCCCTGATTCTTCAACCCAGAACCTCGCTATTTATTGATTGCCATGACTACCAAGCACGACAACCTCATCAACGGCCAATGGACGGCCGGCAAGGCCTACGCCCCCAACACCAACCCCAGCCACCTCGCCGACGTGGTCGGCGAATACGCCCAGGGCGATGCCTCCGACGTGGATGCCGCCGTGGCCGCTGCCGCCGCTGCATTCCCCGCATGGAGCACATCGGGCATCCAGGCGCGCAGCGATGCGCTGGACAAGATCGGCAGCGAAATCCTCGCGCGCAAAGAAGAGCTGGGCGAGTTGCTCGCAAGGGAAGAAGGCAAGGTGCGCGGCGAAGCGATCGGCGAAGTGATGCGCGCGGGCCAGATCTTCAAGTTCTTCGCGGGCGAATGCCTGCGGCTGGCGGGCGAGACGATTGCCTCGGTACGCCCCGGCATTGGCGTGGAGGTCACGCGCGAGCCGATTGGCGTCGTCGGCCTGATCACGCCGTGGAACTTCCCCATCGCCATTCCCGCCTGGAAGATCGCGCCCGCCCTGGCCTTCGGCAATTGCGTGGTCATCAAGCCCGCCGATCTGGTGCCCGGCTGCGCCTGGGCGCTGGCCGACATCATTCACCGCTCCGGCATTCCGGCGGGCGTGTTCAATCTGGTGATGGGCCGGGGCCGCGTGATCGGTGAAGCCCTGGTCAACCACCCCGGCGTGGCGGCGATCAGCTTCACCGGCTCGGTGGGCGTGGGCCGGGGCATTGCCGAAGCCTGCGTGAAGAACGGCAAGAAAGTCCAGTTGGAGATGGGCGGCAAGAACCCACAGGTGGTGCTGGACGATGCCGACCTGAAGCAGGCGGTGGAGTTGAGCGCGCAAAGCTGCTTCTACTCCACCGGCCAGCGTTGCACGGCCAGCAGCCGCATCATCGTCACCGACAAGATCTACCCCGCCTTCGTCGAGGCGCTCAAGGCCCGCGTGGAGGCGATCAAGGTGGGTGCCGCGCTGGCCGCTGGCACGGACATGGGGCCGGTCGTGAGTCAGGCGCAGTTGGAGCAGGACTTGTCCTATGTGGAAATCGGCAAGGCCGAAGGCGCGCAATTGCTCACCGGCGGCAGCCGCATCGCATGCCACAGCGGCAGCTGCCACGAAGGCTTCTTCATGGCCCCCGCGCTGTTCGCCGACTCCACGCCCGCGATGCGCATCAACCGCGAAGAAATCTTCGGCCCTGTGGCCAGCGTGATCCGCGTGAAGGACTACGACGAGGCGTTGCACGTCGCCAACGACACGGAGTTCGGCCTGTCGGCCGGCATCGCCACCACCAGCCTGAAGTACGCCACCCACTTCAAGCGCCATGCCCAGGCCGGCATGGTGATGGTCAACCTGCCGACGGCGGGCGTGGACTACCACGTGCCCTTTGGCGGGCGCAAGGGCAGCAGCTATGGGCCGCGCGAGCAGGGCAAGTACGCGCAGGAATTCTTCACGACGGTGAAGACGGCGTACACGCTGGCCTGATGTCCGCTGTTCCGTTTGGACTTCGAGCTCGCATCCAATAGTCGCGGGACTCCCCACATCGCTCAGACGATGATTCCCCCTGGAAAACCGCCTGCCATGTGCTTCTTGCGATCAACACGCTGGGCCAGTAGATGTTCCCAAGCCCATGACATCCAATGCCAGATTCGAAGGCCGGTTCGATAAAACCGACTTCATTTATGTCGCTCGCGACGATGAGTACCAATGTCCAGCAGGCCTGCGAGCGATCCGCCGCTTCAGCCGGGAAGAAGCTGAATTGCAGATCAGCATCTACTGGTCCAGCGCCTGCCCCACCTGCGCCATGAAAGCGCAATGCACAACGAGCCAGTACCGGCGCATCAGGCGATGGGAACACGAGGAGGTCATGGACAGGGTTCAGCAACGGTTGGACCGGATGCCTCACGCCATGACGGTGCGCAAAAGCACCGTCGAGCATGTCTTCGGCACCCTCAAGCACTGGATGGGCTGGACGCACTTCCTGACCCGAGGCATCGAGAACGTGTCCACCGAAATGAGCCTGAGCGTGTTGGCGTACAACTTCAAACGCGTCCTCAGCATCCTGGGCTTCGAAAACACAATGAAGGCAATGCGCCTTTCGGGTGCCTAGGAGCCCGAAATGGTCACTGTAAGCGGGAATCGGCCGTCCGAAGGCACCTCAAAGACCCCTCAGACGAAATCGCAGGCCCAACCAATCCGAGTAAGCCACTGTGGGCCGGAGTAGCGCTGCTGCCGGGCAAGTTCTCCGCGCGTTATCACACGTCCTCGCTGCAAAGCCGAGCATTCCGCACGTAGCTTGCATGGGACGAAGCGAAGATGCTCCGGCCCCACTCACGATCATTCTGCCTCGTTGACACTCACTAAAGGTACTTTCTAATGCCCCGATGTTGCAGACTCCATGGACAACGTCGTTGGCGGAAGTGCGGCGCCAAACAGCCCCGTACTCACGAATTTTTCATATACGTCAGCTAACGCTTCGACTGAAAGCGAATTGCGATCAACGTACTTGTATTGGTAAAGCATAGTCATATAGCTACGGATACCCATCAGCATGAAGACGACTGGAGCCAGTTCGTCTTCCGTATAGGCGGTGATTTCCGCACGCTGCGCCGCTCGTCCGAGGGACTTGAGGTAACCCTCATACATGGTGATCACATGCCGGTGGTAGGCAGCAGGGGCAAATATCTCGGCTTCGTTCAGTATGCGCAGGAACCCCGGGTTGCGGCGGCAGAAGTCGAAGTACGCCACGAACCGCGCACGCTCGCGAGCGGGACCGATAAGCGAATGATCGAGCTTGGCCTGTACGTGGGCAACCAGCCGATCACCCAGGAAGGGCAGCAACTGGTCGAAGATGTCCTGCTGGCTCTTGAAGTAGTTGTAGAACGTGCCGTTGGCGATGTTGGCGTGCTTCGTCATTTTGGCCACAGTGGCCTCGGAATATCCTTCTGCACCCACAACTGCGATGGCAGCTTCCATCAGGGCACGGCGGGTGTACTCCTGCTTGTCTCCGCGCTTGAGCTTGACGTTGATGAGTGAATTTGGCATGCAAATAGGAATGACAGCGGGCCTGCTGTGCTTTTCATGTCTGCACGGCAAGGCTCATTGATTGTGGGATACCGTTATGGCGCGCTTGAGTATTTTCCCCGAAGCGTTGCGAGGCAGATCATCCACGATAGCGAGCGTTTTGGGCACCTTGTAGCGTGCGAGGCGTTCGCGGCAGTGGCTCAGCAGTTCGTCGGGGGTGACCCGGCCGTCCTTCTTGAGCACGATATAGGCCGCACCCACTTCTCCCCATCGCTCGTCGGCCACGCCGATCACCGCAGACAGCAGCACAGAGGGGTGATCGCCGAGTACGCGCTCAATCTCTGCAGGATAGACGTTTTCGCCGCCCGATATATACATGTCCTTCAGGCGGTCGACAATATGCACATACCCTTCGGCGTCGATGCGCGCGCCGTCTCCGGTCTTGAACCAACCGTCCTCGAAGGACTTGCGCGTGGCTTCGGGGTTGTTCCAGTAGCCGGTCATGCATACGGGGCCCTTGACCCAGAGCTCGCCTGCTTCGCCGGCCCGGCATTCCTGGCCGTCGGTGCCCATGATCTTCATCTGTACATGCAACGTGGGGTGGCCGCAACTACCGACCTTGCGCTGTACATCGTGCATCTCGGTCACGAAGATGGCCGGGCCGATCTCGGTCATGCCATATGCGGGCTGCAGCGGCAGGCCGGTGGCGATGAGATCGCGCACCAGCGCGTTGGAGCTGGGCGAGCCGCCCATGCCGGCAATCTCCAGCGCGGGCAGGCGCATAGTCTCGAAGCCGGGCACCTGGGTCAGCATCGAATAGTGCGTGGGCGTGCCGAAGAAGTGCGTGATGCCCGCGTCGGCATTGGCCATGAGCTGCAGTGCGCGTGTCGCGTCGTAGTCACGCTGCACGATGACCGTGCCCCCCGCGTAGAGGATGGAATTGGAATAGCAGTTGAGCCCGCCGGTATGAAAGGTGGGCATGGAGCACAGGAACACCGAGCGGTCGTTAATGCGCGACGGGCTGAGCCACGACACGGCATTGAGGTGCATCATGCGGTACGACAGCATCGCACCCTTCGGCCGACCCGTGGTGCCAGAGGTATAGAGGATCATCCAGGTCTCCTCGTCTTCCACCGTGGCGCATTCCACCTCAGCCGCCTGGCGCGCCATCTGTTCGTAGGGCGAGTCTGCATGCGCATTCAAGCCGATCTCGATGGTGGGGAGCGAGCCGCCGTGCAGCTGCCGGAATTCAGTGTCGTGGAAGACCACGCGCGGCGCGCAGTCTGCCGCGATCCATTGCAGTTCTTCCGCGCTGAGGCGCCAGTTGGCAGGAACGAAGAGGGCCCCGATGCGCGCGCAGGCGAACTGGATCTCGAAAGCCTCTGTGCAGCTCTTGGACAGCAGCAGCACCCGGTCGCCGCGCTGCACGCCGTAGTGCGCCTGCAGGCCGGCGGCCAGTGCGTTCACGCGCCGGTGCAACTCTGCGTAAGTGCGGGTGACGCCTTTGGCGTCGTCGACCAGCGCCTTGCGGTGGGCGCGGTATTTGGCGTGGTGCCGGATCCAGTCGTTGTAAATAGCAACGTGTTTCATCTCTGTCTTCTTCCATGCCACTAGGCGTTGTCTCAGCGCGGTTCTTCTTGCTCTCGCGTGGGCGTGGCTAGGGGGCTGCCTTGAAAATCGGCAGCGTCTTGCCCTCTCGCTCCACGAACGTGAGCTGCAGGCTGTCGCCCACCGCGAGCGAGCCGCTGTCCACCACATTGGTCAGCATGGACACGCCCTCGGCCAGCTCCACCACGGCAATATCGAAGGGCAGCAGGTGTTCGAAAGTACTGGGGGGGTTGGCCAGCACCCGTGTGTGTGTGACCACCTTGGCCGTGCCTTGCGCGGGCTTCCAGGTGTAGCTCTCGCCCCAGCAATGCGGACATGCGTGGCGGGGATAGAAGTGGGGTTCGCCGCAGTCCTGGCAGTATGGCAGCAGAAGTTGCTGCTGCGAGAGACCATCGAAGTAGGGTTGCAGAATGCTCATTGCGTTCACCGTGCCTCACGACCAAGAATGACGACCTGGGCGTCCATGTAGGAGCCCCCCGTGCTGGTTTCCAGCACCAGATCCGCTTTGGGCACCTGGCGCTCGCCCCCCTTGCCCATCACCTGGCGCACCGCCTCCACCATCACCGCCACACCGCCGCCAGCGCCGGTGTGGCCTTGCGAAAGCATGCCTCCATTCGTGGTCATGGGCAGCTTGCCGCCGGGCCAGGTATGGCCTGCCGCCACGAACGCGCCCGCAGCGCCACGCTCGACCAGGCCCAGTTCCTCCAGCGCGATCAGGTTGAACACCGGGTAGGAGTCGTAGATCTCCGCAACGTCGATGTCCTTGGCGTCCACGCCGGCCATCGCGTAGGCATCGGCTCCCGCATCCGCGTAGCCGAAGCGGGTCATGTCCTGCTCTTGCGACAGGGCGTAGTGCGTGACGCGCCCGCCCACGCCTAGCACATAACAGGGGGTATCGGTCAGGTCCGCGGCAGCTTCGGCGCTGGTGACCACGAAGGCCGATGCACCGTCAGCCAGCATGTTGGACTGCTTAGCATGCAGGGGCTCGGACAGTACCTTGGACGCCATCACTTCCTCCACGGTCATGGGCTTGCGGAACATGGCGTTGGGGTTGAGTTCGGCCCATTTGCGCAGCGCCACGCAGACGGAGGAGATCTGCTCCTCGGTCGTGCCCGTCTCGTGCATGTAGCGGCGCGTGATGAGCGCCGCGATCGAGCTGAAATGCTGGCCGAAGGGGCGCTCCCATTCCTGCGGAATGCCCAGGGTCGAGAACACGTCGATGGCCTGGTCGATGGGAAGGCCCGTGCCCAGGCGGTCGGCGTGCACGCACAGCACGTTGCGTGCGATGCCCGATTTGACCAGCGCGCTGGCCGTTTTTAGCAAGGTGCTGCCGCTCGCCCCTCCGGCCATGACCTGCAGGTTGGAGTGCACGCTGCCGCTCAGGCCCAGTTCTTCCACTAGGCGGCCGAAGATCAGGTCGCTGTTGAAGTCGCGGCTGAAGATGGAGCCGGTCGGCATGATCACGTCGATCTGCCTGCGGTCGACGCCACTGTCTTTCACAGCCATCCGGGCCACTGCGGCGGCGGCCTCAAGGGCACTGCGCTCTGCGAATTTTCCTGTGGGGACTTCCCCGATGCCGACCACTGCGGCAAGCGGGCCACTGCGATTTTTTGCCATCCGTTCTCCTGTGCGTTGGGTTGGGTTTTTCGCCTACCGAGAGGTGAAAACCATGGGTAGTGTGTCGCCGCTGCGTGGTTTGTGTCAATACATAAATGAATTACTAGTCATTTTTTATGTTGGTGATTGATTTTGAACTTCGATCCATAAGAAGGCACCCAATAGGCAAAATTTAGGTATTTACCCTTGTTTTTGCATATTTTTCCAATCACGTAATTGACTTTAAATGACTGATGATTCATTATTCGTTTTGCTAAAAACAAGGAGACATCATGATCCATCATTCGCTTCGTATCGCCGTGGGGGCTGTCGCCTTCGCTGTGGCCGCCCTGGCCCAGGCGCAGGTTTCCGGGGACAAGGTCCGTATAGGTTTCATTTCCGATCTGTCGGGCCCGTTTGCGGACAACGACGGCCCGGGTGGCCTCGAGGCCATGCGGATGGCCATTGCCGACTTCGGCGGCACGGTGCTGGGCAAGCCGATCGAGGTGCTCTCGGCAGACCACCAGAACAAGGCCGACATCGCGTCGGCCAAGGCGCGCGAGTGGGCCGACACGCAGGGGCTGGACATGTTGGTAGGTGGCGCCAACTCGGCGGCCATGTTGTCCATCAACAAGATGGTTCCCGAGAAGAAATTCGTGTTCCTGGTGGTGTCGGCTGGCGCCACCCAGTTCACCAACGACGAATGCACCCCCTACACAGTGCAGTACGCGTACAACACCACCGCCGTGGCGCGCACGCTGGGCTCCGCTGTTGTGGCGCAGGGCGGCAAGTCCTGGTACTTCCTCACCACCGACTACACCTTCGGGCATTCGCTCGAAGCTGAAGCCACCAAGGTCGTGCAGGGCAATGGCGGTCAGGTGCTGGGCAAGGTGCGCCATCCCATCAGCGCATCGGACTTCTCCTCCTTCCTGGTGCAGGCTCAGGCCTCCAAGGCGCAGGTGCTGGGCCTGGCATCATCGGGCAGCGACACGCTCAACGCCATCAAGGGCGCGCGGGAGTTTGGCCTCACCAAGTCCATGAAGATGGCGGGCCTGCTCATGTTCGTGGGCAACATCGACAGCCTGGGCCTGAACAACGCCCAGGGCCTGCTGCTGACCGAAGCGTGGTACTGGGACCAGAGCGACGTCTCGCGCGCGTTCGCGCAGCGCTACTTCGAAAAGATGAAGCGCATGCCCAACAGCCTGCAGGCGGCCAACTACTCGGCTACGCTCAGCTACCTGAAAGCCGTGCAGGCCGCGGGCACCGACAACGCCGACAAGGCGATGGCAGAGATGCGCAAGATGAAGATCGACGACATGTACGCCAAGGGCTCCATCCGTGCCGACGGCCAGATGATCCACGACTTCTATCTGTACGAAGTGAAGAAGCCCTCGGAATCCAAGCGGCCCTGGGACTTCATGAAGCAGGTGGCCGTGGTGCCCGGCGACACGGCGTTCGCGCCCCTGTCCGATTCGACGTGCCCGCTGGTCAAGAAGTAGTAGACAACCCACCGGCGGGCGAGCGCGGGGCGCCTGTCCGCCCCTGTGCCAGGAGCCAGACATGAGATTGAAGGACAAGTGTGCCGTGATCACGGGCGGTGCGTCGGGCATCGGCGGCGAAGGCGTTCTGCTTTTTGCCAGCGAAGGTGCGCGCGTCGTTGCCATCGACCGGGATCACGATGCGCTGCGGGCGCTGGCCGGCAAGGCCCCCGCCGGCAGCGTGCACACCGTGGTGGCGCAGCTCGAGGCCCCTGAGGGGGCGCGCGCGGCGCTGGCCGCGGCAGTGGCGCACCTGGGCCGCCTGGATGTCTTCTGGGGCAATGCGGGCGTGGTCGGGCCTGCCGGCATCGAAGGGCTGGCGCTGGCGGACTACCTGAGCGCCGAGGCCATCAACCTGCGCGCCAACGTACTCATGGCGGGCGATGCCATTTCGCACATGCGCGTGGCGGGTGGCGGCTCCATGATGTTCACTTCCTCCATCTCTGGCCTGGTGGGTTCGCGCAAGAGCCCGGTGTACGCCGTGACCAAACACGCGCTGGTGGGGCTCGCGCGGTCCCTGGCGATCGCGCATGGCAAGGATGGCATCCGCGTCAACGCCATCTGCCCCGGCATCACCGAAACACCTATGCTGCCCCATGCCATGGGGCGCGGGCTGGATGTGCAGGCCATGGAGAAAAACAAGGCCGATCACATCGCCTCGATCCCGCTGGGCCGCGCCGCCTCGGCCCGCGAAATCGCCCAGGCCGCCTTGTGGCTGGCCTCGGAAGAGTCCTCCTACGTCACCGGCATCGCCTTGCCGGTGGACGGGGGCTACACCTGCGGCTGAAACAGAAAGCATCCCATGCAACTGACAGGAAAGACGGCCCTCGTCACCGGAGGGGCCAACGGGATCGGTGCGTCCATCGCCGGGGCGCTGGCCCAGGCCGGTGCCACCGTGTACTCGCTCGATCTGGCCGCACCGGCCCAGGAGCTGGCGGAAGAAATCCGGGTCCACCGCCTGCTGGGCGATGTGGGCCAGCCCGATGATGTGGAGCTCGCCTTCGCCGCCATGGACGCAGCCGGCCACGGCATCGACATCGTGGTGCACAACGCAGGCATCCAGCGTTCGGGCTTGTGTGGCCAGATACCGTACGCCGACTGGTCCGCCGTGCTGCGCACGCACCTCGATGGCATGTTCCTGTGCGCCAGCGCCGCCATCCCGCGCATGATGCGGCAACGCCGGGGCGGCAGCATCGTCGCCATCTCGTCGGCTGCTGCGTATGTGGGCCTGCCGGGCCGGGGACCGTACACAGCAGCCAAGGCCGGCCTCGTGGGGTTGGCGCGCTGCCTGGCGGTGGAAACCGCCGAACATGGCATCCGCGTGAACACCGTGGCACCCGGCTTCACACAGACTCCGCTGATCGAGCAGGCCGTGGCCAATGGCTCGCTCAGTGAGGAATGGATGCTCGAACGCGTGCCCGCAGGCCGCCTGGCCCACCCGCAGGACATTGCAGCGGCCGTGCGCTTTCTTTGCAGCGACGACGCCACCTACATCACCGGCCAGACGCTGGTAGTCGATGGCGGCTGGACTGCGCAGGGAATGGGCCGCGCACCGGGCTGGCTGCGGCAGGAAACGCCTGCCGCGGGTGCGCGCTGATGCAGCCGTCGAGCGTTGCGTTGGCGACCCCGGGGAACACCACCGCCTTGTGCTCCGATCCCTTCGCGGTACGCCCCGAGTGGCTGGACCTGTATGGCCATATGAATGCCGCGCGCTACTTCGAGGTGTTCGTCGATGTCGGCTACGAGCTGCTGGGCCATGCCGGGTTTGGCGAGGCGTACACCCGCACGCAGCAGCGCGGCATCTTCCTGGTGGATGCGCGCATCCAGTACTGGCACGAGCTTCGGGAACGCCGCCGTATCTCCGTGCGGTTGCGCATCCTGGCCGCCGATGCACTGCGCATGCACGTGCTGCTGGAGATGGCGGATGAGGACCAGCAGCGCGTGGCGGCGGTGATGCAGCAGCTCTTTGTGCATGTGGACCTCGACAAACGCAAGCCCGCTCCGTTTGCGCCCGATACCGCCAGAAGCATCGACCAGTTGCTCCGGCGGCACGCTGCCATGCCGTTGCCTGATGGCGTGGAACGCAGTCTGGACTGGCGCCAGCGCCGTGCAACGAACCCCGGCCCACGGGCCTGACAGGAACAAGAAAAAGGAACGCCGAATGGCAATGAGCGAAACCATCCTCGAAACAGCGCACCTGACCAAAGAGTTCAAGGGCTTCACCGCCGTCAGCGATGTGAACCTGGCCGTGCGCCGGGGTTCCATCCATGCGCTGATCGGTCCCAATGGCGCAGGCAAGACCACATGCTTCAACCTGCTGACAAAATTCCTCACGCCCACGTCGGGCACCATCCGTTTCAACGGGCACGACATCACCCGTGAGCAACCCGCGCAGATCGCCCGGCGCGGCGTCATCCGCTCGTTCCAGATCTCGGCCGTGTTCCCGCACCTCACGCTGATGGAGAACGTGCGCCTGGGCCTGCAGCGCAAGCTGGGTACCTCATTTCACTTCTGGCGCAGCGAGCGCACCCTGCACCAGCTGGACGACCGGGCCATGCAGCTGCTGACCGAGGTGGGCCTGGAGGACCTGGCCGACGAGGTCACCGTGAACCTGCCGTACGGCCGCAAGCGCGCGCTGGAGATCGCCACCACGCTGGCCATGGAGCCCGAACTCATGCTGCTGGACGAACCCACGCAGGGCATGGGCCACGAGGACGTGGACCGCGTCACCCAGCTCATCAAGAAAGTCTCGGCCGGCCGCACCATCCTGATGGTGGAACACAACATGAAGGTGGTCTCCACCATCGCCGACCGCATCACGGTGCTGCAGCGCGGCGCCGTGCTGGCCGAAGGCCCGTATGCCGAGGTGTCCAACAACCCGCAAGTGATGGAAGCCTACATGGGCACCACCGATGGCCAACTGCAGGGAGCACATTGAGATGGCGACCACCGCATCCAAGACCCCTGCCCTTGAAATCAGCAACCTCGAGGCCTGGTACGGCGAGTCGCACGTGCTGCATGGCGTGGACATCGTCGTGCAACCCGGCGAGGTGGTCACGCTGCTGGGGCGCAACGGCGCGGGCCGCACCACCACCATGCGCGCGATCATGGGGCTGACCGGCGCGCGCAAGGGCTCGGTCAAGATCAACGGCGTCGAGACGATCCACATGCCCACGCACCGCATCGCCCACCTGGGCGTGGGCTACTGCCCGGAAGAGCGCGGCATCTTCTCCAGCCTGTCGTGCGAGGAAAACCTGCTGCTGCCGCCGGCGCTGAAGACCGGCACCCCCGGCATGTCGGTGCAGGAGATCTACGCCATGTTTCCCAACCTGGCCGAACGCAGGAACAGCCAGGGCACGCGCCTGTCGGGCGGCGAGCAGCAGATGCTGGCCGTGGCCCGCATCCTGCGCACGGGGGCCAACCTGCTGCTGCTGGACGAGATTTCCGAAGGCCTGGCGCCTGTCATCGTGCAGGCGCTGGCCCGCATGATCACCATGCTGCGCGAAAAGGGCTACACGGTGGTCATGGTGGAGCAGAACTTCCGCTTCGCCGCGCCGCTGGCCGACCGCTTCTACGTCATGGAGCACGGCCGCATCGTCGAGAAGTTCGGTGCGTCCGAGCTTGAGGCAAAGATGCCCGTGCTCACCGAACTGCTGGGCGTTTAGTGTCTGCCGCGCGGAGCCAAAAAACCATGAACCTGTTTGAAATCCCCTTGCCCGCCTTGCTCAGCCAGCTGCTGCTGGGTCTCGTCAACGGGTCGTTCTATGCCATCCTGAGCCTGGGGCTGGCTGTGATCTTCGGCCTGCTCAACGTCATCAACTTCGCGCACGGCGCGCTGTTCATGGTGGGCGCAATCCTGGCGTGGATGGGCGGCGCCTACCTGGGCCTGGGCTACTGGCCCATGCTGCTCATCGCGCCGCTGGTGGTGGCGCTGATCGGCGTGGTGGTGGAGCGCATGTTGCTGCGCCGCATCTACAAGCTCGACCATCTTTATGGCCTGCTGCTCACGCTCGGCTTCACGATGGTCGTGGAAGGCATCTTCCGATCGGCCTACGGCGTGTCCGGGCTGCCGTATGACACGCCCGATGCCCTCACCGGCGCGTCGGACCTCGGCTTCATGGTGCTGCCCAACTACCGCGCCTGGGTGGTGGTGGCCTCGCTGGCCGTGTGCGTGGGCACCTGGTTCCTGATCGAGCGCACCCGCGTCGGAGCCTTTCTGCGCGCGGGCACCGAGAACCCGCGCCTTGTGGAAGCTTTTGGCGTGAACGTGCCGCTGATGATCACGCTCACCTACGGCTTTGGCGTAGCGCTGGCGGCCTTCGCGGGCGTGCTCGCCGCACCGGTAATGCAGGTATCGCCGCTCATGGGGCAGAACCTCATCATCGTGGTCTTCGCCGTGGTGGTGATCGGTGGCATGGGCTCCATCATGGGCTCCATCCTCACCGGCCTGGGGCTGGGTATCGTCGAAGGGCTCACCAAGGTGGTCTACCCCGAGGCGTCCTCCACCGTCGTGTTCTTCATCATGATCATCATCCTGCTCGTGCGTCCGGTAGGCCTTTTTGGCAAAGAGAAATGAGACCGCCCATGCATCGCAACAAATACTGGATCGGATATGGAGCATTGCTGGCCGTGCTGCTGGTGGCTCCTGCGCTGGGGGCGTACCCCGTGTTCGTGATGAAGCTGATGTGTTTTGCACTGTTCGCTTCGGCCTTCAACCTGCTGCTGGGATTCACTGGGCTCCTGTCCTTCGGCCACGCGGCGTTCTTCGGCTTCGCGGCCTACGTGTCTGGTTACGGCCTGCGCAACCTGGGGCTCACGCCCGAGCTGGCCTTGCTGGCGGGCACGCTGGTGGGCGCGTTGCTAGGCTGGGTTTTTGGTGTGCTGGCCATCCGTCGCCAGGGCATCTATTTCGCGATGATCACTCTGGCGTTGGCACAGATGGTGTACTTCTTTTGTCTGCAGGCGCCTTTCACGGGCGGCGAAGACGGCCTGCAGGGCGTGCCGCGCGGCCGCCTGCTCGGGCTGCTGAACCTGGCCAGCGACACGGTCCTGTACTACGTGGTGTTGGCGGTCGTAGTGTGCGCTTTTCTGCTGATCGTGCGCATCGTGCATTCACCGTTCGGCCAGGTGCTCAAGGGCATCAAGGAGAACGAGGCGCGTGCAGTGTCGCTGGGCTACGACGTGGGCCGGTTCAAGCTGGTGGCGTTCGTGCTGTCGGCGGCGCTGTCAGGCTTAGCGGGCTCCCTCAAGACGCTGGTGCTGGGCTTTGCCACGCTGACGGACGTGCACTGGTCTGCCTCGGGCTCGGTGATTCTGATGACGCTGGTTGGCGGCCTAGGAACGCTCAGCGGCCCACTGGTGGGCGCAGGCCTCCTGGTCGCGCTGGAGAACAAGATCGGCGAGCTGGGCGCTCTGCTGGTCCAACTGACGGGCATGCAGTGGCTCAATGCGCTGGGCGAGTCGGTGACCATCGTCACGGGGCTGATCTTCGTGGTGTGCGTGCTGGTTTTCCGCCGCGGGCTTGCGGGCGAGGTGATCGCAAGGCTGCTTGTGACGGGGAAACGTCGGTAGTATGTCCATCGGGCGAGCCTGATGTAGGCTGTATTTCCGTTGTGAAACCGAGACCGGAGCCACGACTTCGTCCAGGAATCCCTTTGAGAATGGAGCAAAACTTTGGCCAATAAATGCGAATGAAGGCGCCTCGATAGACGAGGTTTTTTTATAAGCTTGAAGCTTTGCCACAGGGCGCATGCTCGCCCGTGGCTATAGGGCCTGAAGTTCGTGCAGTCGGCCGCTCCGAGATCCCCTCTCTCCAAGCATTGATACCGGCAAACGCAAGCGAGCACCCCACACATTGAAGTTGCTCCGTGTATCGCATGGTGCCATTGGCGTCCCGCGCGACGACTCGGTGGTAGCTGGTAGCCCCACAGTGTCCACAGCGGTTTGGAATCGATGGTTGAGCTGTCATCTGCAGTGATTCTCACACCAACCCGTGGAACGTGCTTCCGCTTAACGATCATTCCAAATACTGGAACAGTCAATTCGCGACCGAGTGGTTTTTCCCTGAACACCATCGGCGTACAGTTCAACCCATCGATGAGCCGAACCCGCAAGGCGACTCACCGAACCCGGTTCAGGAATGGTTTTTGACCCGGCTTTTTTGAGACGCTTTTTTAGCTTTTAAGGATTTTCATCATGAACAACACCGCACGTTTCCTCTCCGTCGCTGCTGTTGCCGCTTTCGCCGCTTTTGGCGCCCATGCTGACGAAGCCGATGGCTCGCAATTCGCCCTGAAGTTCGACACCAACAGCACCCGCGCTGAAGTGGCTGCCGAAGCTGCTACCGTGGCACAAACACGCAGCATCGAGCCTGCTGGCTCGCGTGTGGTGACTTACAAGAGCACCGCTGACCGCGCTGCGGTGCGTGCCCAGGCTGCTGAAGCTCTGCGCACGGGCCAGATCCCCCACGGCGAATTCAGCGCCATGTAATTGGTAGACCAACTGCTCAAGTTGGATTGAAGCAGTTGCGGGACTTCCCATGGTGTTGGCACTTTGCATTTGCGGGTGCTGCTGCCATGGGGAGTGTTAACTGAACCGCAGGGGCGGGCAGGCAGAAAGGGCTCCTTTTGGGAGCCCTTTCTGTTTGTGGGCAGAGCCCACCTGCAAGCAGCTGTAAAACCCTGCGGGATCCGCGCATTCGGGCCCAAAGCGAGAGATGAACGGTGCTCCAATCGGGCTCCGTTTTGTTTGACTTGATTGCCTCTTCTGTGAATCGTTTGTTCTCTTGGCCAGGCCGTGTGCGCTTGGCAGTTGCGCTGGCCCTATCTCTAGTCGGCGTTGCTCTTCCGAATCTTTCCTGGGCGCGTTCTCCGCAGTTCGACAGTGCGGCCCTGCTCACGCCCGAGCCCACTTCCTTTGCCCAGTGCCCGCAGTTCTTTGCGAATGGCACACCACCTGCCATCACGCCCCGGCCGCAGTTGCGCGAGCTTTGCTATGAAGCGTTTGCGGTGCTGCACTCCGGGACGACCAAGACACCGGTGTTTGTGGCCCAGCGCCTGAACCGCAGGCTCATCGAGGAAGCGGACGAGAAACGGGCCAAGCGGTTCTTTGCAGATGCACGCCTGCCCAGTGGGGAGCGGGCGGAGCTGGAGGACTACAAGCACTCTGGCTACAGCCGTGGGCACATGGCGCCTGCGGGAGACATGCCGACGCCGACGGCCATGGCCCAGAGCTTCAGTCTGGCGAACATGGTTCCCCAAAACGCCCAACACAACGGGGGCGCCTGGAACAAGATCGAGCAGGACACGCGGCACTATGTGAAGCGGGCCAAGGGGGAGGTGTTTGTGATCACCGGGCCGGTGTTCACGGATGCGGGGCCACGCATTGGGGCCAATGGGGTGAAGGTGCCGACCTATCTGTACAAGCTGGTCTATGACGCCACGACCAACAAGGCCTGGGCGCACTGGCAGGAAAACCGGGAGGGGGAGATGGTGGATCGGCCGATCAGCTATCAGGAGTTGGTGAAACGTACGGGAGTGGAGTTTTTGCAAAGAAGTGCACTGCAGCATTGAGTCGCAGCAAGCGTGGCGTCAGCGGCGGGGTTATAAATCGGTCCTTTCCAACCTCTACACGTGAGCATCCATGAACCGCGCAGAACTCGTTGAAATCCTGGCTTCCAAGAATGACCTGTCCAAGACCGCCGCCAATGCGGTGCTGGAAACGCTGATCGACACCATCCAGACCGCCGTCAAGAAGGGCGACGCCGTACAGTTGGTGGGATTTGGCACCTTCAAGTCGGCCAAACGTGCGGCACGCACGGGCAAGAACCCATCGACGGGCGCAGCACTGAAGATCCCTGCGAGCACGGTGCCGAAGTTTGTGGCGGGTGCGAAGTTCAAGGCCGTTGTCGATCCGAAGGCTGCGAAGCGCAAGGCGGACAAGGCTGGGAAGTAAGTACGCAGTACAGCGCTTTCGGTCAATACCCAAACAAACCGCCACGGGCTCAGGCCTCTGGCGGTTTTGTTGTTCTAAGGGCGAAGAAGGAGTGCAACACCGGCTGTGCACCCGCCCCCTAAGTGCACGATATGGCGTCAAAGTTACCATTGGGCCTATGAATACGTTTTCTAATGCCTTTCGCACAGAAGTCGTTCGCATGGCTCGCAAGGAGCTCAAACCTGAACTCCAGGGTATGCGCAAAGCGATCACGAGCCATCGCTCAGAGATCGCAGCCCTGAAGCGAGAGGTTAAAGCTCTGACCTCCCAGCTCAAGGCCACTCAACGCCAAGTCAAAGCAGCGGATGTGCCCAAAGCCAAGGCGGTGACAGAAGACGTCACTCCCAAGAAGTCAAAGCAGATCCCGTTCGATGCTCAGGTGTTGATCGACAAACGCGCAGCACTCGGTATTACGCAGAAGCAGATGGCTCAGCTGCTGGGCGCTTCCTCGCTGTCCGTCTACAAGTGGGAGACGGGCCATGTCCATCCCCGGGCTGCGCAACTGGAGCGCATTGCTGAAGTGCTCAGGCTGGGCAAGCGCAAGGTGCAGGCGTTGCTCAATCCGCAGTAGCTCAGTATGGGGAAATTCCCAGGTCGCGCTCTCAGTAAGCGCAGCATTGCGTTAAGACTGAGCTTCACTACAGCGAAGCAGGGTTTTCATAAAAGCGTGGCAGTGTGCAGAGACGAGCGGCAATTGACTACCGAGTCCGCTCCAACGCGACCAGCCGCTCCTTGTTGGCCGCACTTGGGCAAGACGTAAGCTGTAGGTGCTACACCGCAGCTAGCCCAGCTGACGAATGGTGGATCTCACCCGCTTGCCGAGCTCAATGCAGAGCTCGCCGGCTCGGATTCGAGCTTCGTAGGAATACGTGAACTACCTCATGGTAGTCCAAGTTTTCGTCCGCACCTCGTGGGTCAGCTCTCAGTGGAATCCAACACCCTGCCGCAAAGTGGAACACCCCTGCCCTTACCACCATAAAGAATTGGCCAGCAGCAACTTTTGCAGCACCAAAGATGCTAGCTACAAAAGCGGGACGATACGCAGAACGGCGACGATACTGAAGCATCAATTGCGCACCGATCAACGACCTCGGAGATTTCCAACGCGGCACATGCTGATCACGATGTCGACAAGCTTGGGCAACATTCCCTCAATGGCTGTCCCGTGCACGTGACGTGAATTTCTTCGCTCCCGCCGAATAGTTACCTGACGCGAAATTGATGGCATGGCCATTGCGCGCAGCTGCCCTGGCCTTGGCGAAGAGTTCATCCCCCATTTCTCTCCACCATGCCTTGGTGATAGCCACCGATGTGGTCGGCCAGGTGGCAATGAGACTGCAGATTTCAGCCACACGGCGATCTAGAAGCTCATCGTCCACGACTTCATGCACCAGGCCCAATGCGAGCGACTGCTCCGCGGAGGCGATCTCGGCCATCAGGACCATTTGCTTCATCGCGGCTTCGCCGATGATCGACACGAGCAGTGCGCTACCGAAGATCGCTGCCGAGCCGACCTTGAACTCAGTCATTCCAAGGCGGGCCTTGGTCGATGCGATGCGAAGATCGGACAACAGCGCAATCTGCAGGCCGGCGCCCGCCGCAACGCCGTTGATGCGGGAGATGATCGGCTTCCTGACGTTACGGAACACCTCATACAAGTCCATGTACCCATCTATGCGTGCGGCTGAACCCGCAGCATCCATCGCCGCGCTCTCGTACTGGTCCTGACCGGCACAAAACGCCTTCCCCTGGCCCGTGATCACAATGGAGCGTACGGAATCATCCGCATCCGCCGCAAGCAGGGCTTCACGGAACAACACTCGCTGTTCGTGGTTGAACGCATTCATCACTTGAGGGCGATCCAGCGTGATCAATGCGGCGGCTCCATCGATGGCGAGGGTGACACAAGGTGTCTTTGAGGTGGTTTCAGTCATTGCTTCTTTCGTAGAGTTCGAGGTCATCGCGTGGCCGCCCTGATCGGCTTGACTACCGTCTCCCACTTGGCTGACTCCTGCAGGACTTTTTCGCGCGCTTGAACAGAGGTGCTTTGAATCACCTGAACACCCAACTGGCCAAGTCGGCGCTGCGTTGCCTCGTCGCTCAAGGCCTTGTTGAGCGCAACGTTCAATACGGTGATGACCGCTTCAGGAGTGCCTTTGGGCGCAAGCACTGAGTAGGTTGCAGCCGCTATGAACTGAGGCAGTCCTTGCTCGGCAAACGTGGGAACGTCGGGCATGATGGGCAACCGCTGTGCACTGGCCACCCCGATCGCCGTGACGCGCCCCGAGGCAAGGTTGGTCAGCGCCGTGGGTGAGGTTGTCACCAAGAGCTGAATCTGGTCGGAGAACAGGTCGGCGATGGCCGGTGCGGAGCCTCGGTACGGCACATGCAGCAAGTCAAGGTTGGCCTGCTGCATGAACCATTCCGTGACGATGTGTTCCGTCGATCCGTTCCCAGCAGAACCGTAAGCCAGTTTGCCGGGGCTCTTGCGCGCTTGCGCGCCCAGGTCCGCGTACGACGCGATGCCGCTGGACTTGGAGGACAGCATCACCAACGGCAGCTCTCCTACGGTGGCGATGGGGCTGAAGTCCTTCGCCATCTCAAAACCTGTCACGTCCGCTCCCAGCATCTTCTCGGACATGACATAGGAGGTCGTTGGCGACATCAGCAGGGTGTAGCCATCCGCAGCGGCCCTCTTCACATACTGCGCAGCGATGGCGCCCGAGGCTCCGGTCCTGTTGTCGACGATGACCGACGTCTTCAGTTGAACGGACAAGCTTTGCGCGATGGCTCGTCCCACCACATCCACACCGCCGCCAGCGGAGAACCCGACGACCAGATTGATCGGCTTGTCTGGGAACGCCGCGCTCGCGCCGCTTGCTAGCAAAAAGCTCAGCACTGCGACAGCGCCCCGGCACCAATTTTTCAGTTCTGTCGGGATCATGTTTTTCCTATCAAATGAACAGTTGAAAAAGAAATGGAGATGCGACTCGCAAGGCTCTGATTCAGCCCTTGCCTGGACGGAAGTCCGTCGTTGTGACGTCCCAGACGCCGTCCACCCGGCGCGAAAGGTCCTTTTTCTGAATCCTCTGGGTAGGCGTTTTGGGAAAGCTGTCGATGAACTCGACATAGCGTGGAATCTGAAAGTAAGGCAGCCGCTGGCTTGCCCACCGAACCAGCTCCAGGGGGGCAGCGGCCCCTTCTTCGCGCAGGCGCACGATCAACTTGAGCTCGTCTTCACCCAGATCGCTCGGCACGCCCACCAGAGCCACCTCGGCAATCGCCTCGTGCTCTGCAAAGACACTCTCGACATCCCATGCCGAGATGTTGATACCCCGTCGCCGTAGCATGTCCTTCTTCCGCCCTGCGTAGTAGAGATTTCCCTGAGCGTCGGCATGAGCGAGATCTCCTGTCAGAAACAGATCGCCCCGGCGTGCTGCTGCGTCGGCCGCAGGGTTTCGGAAGTAGCCCAGAAAGCCCAGACGTGGGTCATGGGCGCGCAGCGCCAACTCTCCCGTCTTGCCTTGCGGGGTTGGGGTGCCATCCTCTTCAAGCAAGGAGACGTCGTAATAGGAAAGCGGTTTGCCTACCGAGCCCTTGGTCCCATCAAGGTTGGCAGTGACGAACGTGATGAGCTCCGAAAGCCCATAACCCTCTCTCATCGTGACGCCGAAGCGTTCCGCGAACTCGCTCCAGATGTGCGCAGGGCATCCGCCGCCCCACGCAATGCGCACGCGGTGTTGCCGGTCATCTGCTCGAGCTGGCTGTTTCAGCAGCATCGGGAGCACACTGCCCAAGTAGTGGATGTGGGTCGCTTGGTGCGTACGGGCGTCGTCCCAGAACCGAGAGGCGCTGAAGCGCTCCAGCATGGCCAATTGGAAGCGGCCGATCAGCGCGGCAATTGCCACGGCCACGCCAGAACCATGGTGCAGCGCCTCCCAGAAGAGGAAAACGTCTCCAGGCTGGGCCTCTGTCAGCCGCAGTATTGCCAGGGGCCCTGCACGCAGGTGCCGATCAGACTTCAGCACCCCCTTGGGCGCACCCGTGGTGCCAGAGCTCGGGCTTAAAGCGATCACGTCGTCGGCATGCACATCGCACGCATGCTCCTCTGGTGCGCAGTGGACGAAGCTGTCGAACGCCCCGCTCTTGCCGTCACGCCAGATCACGCTGGCCAGGTTCGCTTCCACATCTTTCAGGGCTGCCTCATACGCTGTGTCTGCGACCAGCGCCTTGGGCTCCAGCTCCGTCAACAGGTGCTTAAGCGGCGCCCCGATCAGATGCACGTTGATGGGTACGCGGACCATGCCCAGTCGCGCCAGCGCAAAGAGCAGGTACAGGTGTTCCGCCCCCCCGGGCAGCATGACAGCCACCCGGTCTCCCCGCTGCAGCCCCTGGGCCTTGAGCATCGTCGCGACTTGGTTGACCCGCCGGTCGAGTATCGCGAATGTGATCCGCTCCTGTCGAAAAGTGCAATAGATCTCGTCGGGGTGAACGCGCGCACGGCGCGTGAGCAGTGCGCCGATGGTTTCGTCGTTCACCGGATCCATCTGCACTTGTGCGGTCGAGTCGCTTTCAACAGCCATCTTGGGTTCCATGACATTCCATGTAAATTGCAATGCAATTACATAAATTGAATAACAATGATGCAACTTTCTTTCTTTGTCGCACGTTTGTCAAGAACGGGGTTTACCCAGAAGGTCGTTAATTCGCGCTTCTTTTCATGTCGCAAGCAACCTTCGGCCGATTCACTCAGCGAGAGCGATCCGTCCTCCACAACAGTTGCGGGACGGGGAGGCAGGCGCGGGCTGGAGTATTCAGGCGACGCTGAACAGGCCATTCGAAATGGCACGCGTCGTGCCTTGGGAGGGCCGGCCAAGCGCAGAGCGCAGCCATAGCCACCATTCGCAATGCCGCAGGCCGCCCAAAGCAGGCCCACCTTCGAAGCGCTTCGCGACCGGTAAGGCTATTTCGGCAACAGGGTCGCCAGCCGCTGCGATAGGGCCAGGAGATGCTCGATAGGCGGTACCGCCCGGGTTATGCGGCCAGTCGTTCCTCCCGCAGATGCGAGATCAAATCGACGCTTCGCGCGCGGCTTCCTTCAGCAAGGGCAGAATTTCCTTCCGCGCCTTGGGGATGTCGAACCGGGTATGCACTGTGGAGACGTTTATCGCGGCGACCACGCGGCCAGAGTCAGTCACGGGGACCGAGACGGACACACCGTCCTCTCCAAAATTCTTCTCGGTAAACGAGTGGCCGTCCTGGAACGCTCTGCGGAAAATGGCAAGCACGTCGGTGTGGCTGCTGCTACCTAAGCGCGCACGGACTTCAGGTGCCAGCGCATCGAACATTTCCAACAGGCGTGCGTCAGACGCCTGGGACAAGAGCACCTGGCCAGATGAGGAGGTCAGTGCCGGAAACCTGCTGCCTACGGGCAGGTTGATCGCAGTGATGTGCGAGCTTGGGATGTTCTGCAGCACCACCACGTCATCGCCGTCGAGTTCGACCCACGAGACGGTTTCCAGTGTTTTGGCAGCCAGCCCTTGCAACAAGGGGTAGGCCAAGTCCCTCTGGGAGTGGTGCCGGTGAATACCGCGTACCAAGCCGAGAAGCTTCAGAGCAGGAAAGTACTTCTTGGACGCTTCGTCCTTGTTCAAGTACCCCAACTGGTGCAGAGTGTAAACATAGCGTTGCGCTGCGCTGCGGCCCATCCGAGTTTCTTCGGCGATGTCACCAATAGATAGGTGTTCCGCATGCTGGTTGAACAGCTCGAGCACGCGCATGCCCTTTTCCATGGAGCCAATGAACAGTCGTGCATCCGGTTCGGGTTGTCCTGCCATTGCTGTGATTGCTGACGCTTGCTTCTAAAGTTCAGGACGGGGAGCGCACTTGCGCCACAGGCAAACAGATTACGCGAAAACCGAACAACAGATTCTAGCGATTGTGATGGCAAGCTCGTGCTTAGAACCTGTTCAGAATCTTTTGAGCAATAAAGCCTAGAACGAACGCCAGATGGACGAACTGCAAGCAGAGGGGTTGAGCAGGCGCTCGCCGCTCCTCTACATGGGTTCCACGTTTTTGCGAGCCATGGGAAGCATCATGCCTGTGCGATAGCCGCGAAGACCCGCATGCCGGTCTGCGTGACCCAAACCGTTACTCAAGTTGTAACGATAGTTATCAAAGAGCGCAACGGCACTAATCGATTCCCCAGTACAAATTCCTGAAGAACGTATTGTTAATTTATGACTCAATGCGTCTGGGGAACGCCAGTTCGGAATTCCACAGTTTCCTCCTCGCTCCTCCCAAGCGCGATCGAGATAGACAAGCAACCGGCTGTGCGATAGGCGTAACGTGGGCTAGGTGTGAGGATTCAATAGGTTGTATCCGGTGTTCATCCGGTGAATCGCCCCGGATTCCCTAGACACTTTTGAGCCGTTGGAAATGGCGTCTTTCGAACTCTACCGGTGAAGTATCTCCGGCAGTGCCGTGGCGTCGCTTAGGGTTGTAAAACATCTCGATGTAATTGAAGACATCGGCTCTGGCTTGATCGCGGGTTGGGTAGATCTGGCGGCGGATTCGCTCTCGTTTCAAACGTTGAAAGAAGCTTTCGGCCACGGCGTTGTCATGGCAATTGCCCCGACGGCTCATGCTGGAAACTAGGTTGTGAGCGCGCAGGAAGTCTTGCCATGCATGCCCAGTGAACTGACTGCCCTGATCAGAGTGGACGGTGACAGCGGCTTTGGGTTGCCGGCGCCACAATGCCATCAGCAGCGCGTTGAGCACTAACTCAGTGTCGATGCGGTGCCCCATGGACCAGCCGATCACCTGCCTGGAGAACAGGTCGATGACGGCGCTCAGGTACAACCAGCCTTCATGGGTGCGGATGGCCGAACCATCATCGGCCGGGTGACGGGCAAGGGACTAACCGACGAAATGTACGACCGGGGCTATCTGGTGGTCGATGGCGTTGACAGCAAGGCCCACTATGTGGCGTTGCCACCCAAGGCCGAGCTGGAGCAGTACCCCATGGGCGCGGTGGTCGAGGTCAAGGGTTCAGCCAATCTGCGGGCAGCCGACAAGAACATCGCCACGCTGGCGACCAATGGGCTATACCGCACCGATCATCACCTGGCGATTGCACAAGGCCAGGCCAAGGAAGGCCGCGATCCGCAGGAGGTCGTCGCGGCCCATGTCCGACGCTTGGAAGCCCTTCGCCGAGCGGGCATCGTGGAGCGCGTGGCCGACGGGCTATGGAAGGTGCCCGATGACCTGCCCGAGCGTGGGCGCCAGTACGACGCACAGCGCCTGGGCGGCGTGGCCGTGGAGCTGAAATCGCACCTGCCCATCGAGCGGCAGGCGCGCTTGATCGGTGCCACCTGGCTCGACCAGCAGTTGGTCGGTGGTGGCAAAGGTTTGGGTGATCTGGGCTTTGGCAGCGAGGTCAAGGAGGCGCTGCAAAAGCGCGCCGACTTCCTGACCGAACAGGGACTGGCCGAGCGGCTCGGCCAGCGCGTGATCCTGGCGCGCAATCTGCTGGGCACGTTGCGCAACCGGGAACTGGCGCAGGCCGCGAAAGACATTGCCGCCGAAACCGGACTGGAGCATCGGCCAGTGGCCGACGGGCAGCGCGTGGCGGGTATCTACCGGCGCAGCGTCATGCTCGCCAGCGGGCGCTATGCGATGCTCGATGACGGAATGGGGTTCAGCCTAGTCCCGTGGAAGCCATTGATTGAGCTGCGGCTAGGGCGGCAGCTCGCGGCGACGGTGCGCGGCGGAGGGGCGTCTTGGGAAGTTGGACGACAACGAGGGATGGTGATCGGATGAGACCGCGATCTCGACGCCGAACAGCACCGAGTCAATCAAGCTCTCGCAATGATGATCCGCAGGCAGCAGGAGGCGGGGGATATCGAAGGAGCAAGTGAAATGTCGGCATTACCATGCTCGGGGCAAAGAAGTTTCGAACATGGCGAACTGCCCACCAGAACTCATCCCCATGGGCTCAGTATCTACACTATGGCTATCGCCACTCTTCGGTACCCTTGTACATCATCAAGCGGGCGCGCGAAATTTCGCCAAATAGGCACTGAAGGTCTCGGCATCGCAGGCGACCGTGTTGATGACCTGTTTAATTTCGTCGATTACGAAATCCAAATGTGGCTCGGTCATGCGCGGTGTGATGCACGCGACTCCGATTCCCAATTGCGTGCCGCCTGCCACTCCCTGCGGCAACGCGACTCCAACTGCTGTCACGCCACTGGTTTGGCGGTTGCGGTTAATGCCATAACCATCCCTTTGTGCCTGCAGGTATCCCAGCTTCAATGCCTCGACATTCACGTCGTGGAATTCGGGGTAGCGGTGAGCGTTGCCATCGATGATTTCGAAGGCTTCGTCCTGGCCGAGCTGACTCAAAAGATGCATTGAGGCGCCGCCCACCCCCAGGGGCCTGCGACCACCTTTCTCCATGACAAGCGTCTTGATGGGGAAGCTGCCTTCGGCCCGATCCAGGCAGACAGACTCGTCACCACTGCGAATGATCAGGAAAACGGTGTCGCCCGTTCGAGAGGCGAGGCCCGTCAGCAGGGGGCGAAAACTGTCGATCAAGGGGGAGCTGTACATGGCAGTCACGCCCAACTCCAGCATCAACGAGCCGAGCCGATAGCTCTTGTTCGCGTCGCGCTGCACCATGCGCGCCATCTCAAGCTCCTTCAGCACTCGATGCGCTGTCGGTACTTCGAGGCTCAGTGTCTTTGCCAACTTCGTCAGTCCAATTCCGTTGCGCTGCTGGCTCGCAATCAGCCGCAACACAAGGCTGGTGCGCTGGATTCCGAAGGTCATCTGCACTCCTTTTTGATATTCCAATAGTTGGAAGTTAATTGATGTTTTTTCTAGGTATAAACCAGAGATTTGCAATTTTACAGTGCCAATGACGTATGTTTATCCTAGAATTTACTCTCATGAATGATCGTTTCGATACTTCCAATAGTCGGAATATTAATTCCAGATGCGCATGCTACTCATGTGGATTCTCCGCAGGGCAGATTTCCGCTTTACGTCACCTCATCGAGCAGGACGCCCGCAAGGAGATCCGCGATGCTGATCCACTGCACGGCCTGAAGGTCGCAATGACCATCGACGATCTGTTTCTCTGGAAGGGAGTTCCCTGGGCGGACGGATACTCACCTGCGTCGGTCGCCAAGGAGCTCATCGGGACGTTCGTGCGGCAGGGCCTGCGAGGCGTTCATGCATTCACGGCGACCGCGCCTGCGGCGGCCGATCCGAAGTTGTTCGACATCTTCGACGACTGGGTCGAAGCCGGCCACCATGTCGGCAACCACACACACTTTCACTCGAACCTGAACTGGGTTTCGCCCCAAGGCTACATCAGGGACATTGAGCTTGGAGAGAAAGACGTTGCCCGCTGGCTGAGCGCGAGCAGCGTGAAGTACTTTCGCTATGGTCAAGACGGTTGGGGCAATACCCGCGAGAAGTACGACGAGGTCCAGGCGTACTTGAAGAGGAACGCGTACAAGGCGGCGCCGATCAGCGTCTGGTTCTACGACACCGAGTTCATCGCGCCCCATCTGCGCTGCATCAGATGCGGGGATGCAGATGCTCTCAAGATCGTGCAAGACGCATACGTCGAAACTGCGGTGCAGCAATTGCGAAGCCATGCACGGCTAGCTGCGGCGACTGCTGGCAGGACACCACCGCTGATCTTCCTGATGCACGCGACGCCGCTAGCCCAGGACTGCGCGGAGCGATTGATTGAGCGGCTCGTCGCATGCGGCGTGCAGTTCGTGAGCCTCGACATGGCCATGCAAGACCCTTTCAACAGCGACGACCCGGGCCTCGTCACCAACAAGTTCTACAACAAGACCCAGAAATGGGGCGCCCAAAAGAGCCTCTATCTCGAAGAGTGCCCGCCTTCCATCCTCGAGCGTCTTGACGGCATCCATCCCCAGTCCGGGCCAAGCACCCAGCAAATGATGACCAGCATTTTCGAGCCCATTGCCCGAGAAGTCGGCGGAACCTACGCCCTCAAACAGTACTGAACTTACAAAGGAGACAGTGAAATGAAAAAAGGAATTCTTGGCGCCTTTCTGGCCAGCGCAGTACTCTGCGCAGTTCTGCCTTGCGCCACTTGGGCAGCGGACAAGTTCCCCGAAAAGAGCGTGCGAATCGTCGTCCCGTATCCCGCGGGCGGCCCGGTCGATGGCATCACCAGGGCCCTGGCCACCCAACTGCAGGTCAAGTGGAAGCAACCCGTCGTGATCGACAACCGGCCTGGCGCAAACGAGATCATTGCCGCCGACCTGGTGGCGAAGTCGGCGCCGGATGGATATACGATTTTTGCGGCCACCGAGGCCGCGCTGACCGTCAATCCCTATCTGTACCGAAAACTTCCCTACAACGCGGCAAAGGATTTGACCCCGGTCACCCGTGTCATCGACATCCCGATGGTGCTCGTCGTGCCTAGCGCGCTTCCCGTGAAGACGATGCAGGACTTCATCGCGTTGGCGAAACAAAGCACATCCACGCCCCTGGCTTACGGCTCGTCAGGCCAAGGCGGGGTCAATCACCTGCCGCTGGCCATGCTCGAAAAGAACGAAGGCATCACGCTGAACCACGTTCCGTACAAGGGGGCCGCACCCATCATCACCGACCTCATTGCCAACACGGTGCAGATCTCGGCCATTGCGGTCAGCGTCGCGGAGCCGCACATCAAGAAAGGTTCGCTGCGCGGTTTAGCCGTGTCAGCTGAATCCCGGTTGCCATCGCTTCCAGACGTGCCGACCTTCAAGGAACTGGGAATGAAGGACATCGGCGCGCGCTTCGGCGTCGGCTTCGTCGTGCCTACCGGCACGCCCGTGCCGGTCATCAAGACGATCTCCGACGACGTGTCCGCCATCCTGAACGACCCCGCATTCGTCAAGCAATACGTCGCACCCATGTCCTACGTGGCCACTAGCAAGGGCACCGAGGAATACAAGGCATTCCTGCAGCGCGATGCAAGCGTTCAGCAAGAGCGTGTCACAGCCGCGGGCGTCAAGCTCGATTGATGGTGAACCACCCATGATCAAAAAGATTGCGGATACCATCGCCGAAGCCCTCACGGGTGTGCAAGATGGCGCCACGGTGTTGATAGGGGGCTTCGGCACCTCGGGCAACCCCAACGAGCTGATCGCCGGCCTGCTTGCCCAGGGCGCGCGCGAGCTCACCGTGGTCAACAACAACGCCGGCAACGGCGACCAGGGACTGGCCGCGCTGCTCAAGAGCGGCCAGGTGCGCAAGATCATCTGCAGTTTCCCACGCCAGGTGGACAGTTGGGTGTTCGACGATCTGTACCGCAGCGGCAGGATCGAACTGGAGCTCGTGCCCCAGGGCAACCTGGCCGAGCGCATGCGCGCCGCGGGCGCCGGCATCGGTGCCTTCTTCTGCCCCACCGCCTACGGCACCGAACTGGCCAAAGACAAGGAAACGCGCGAGATCAATGGGCGCCAGTACGTGCTCGAATACCCGATCTACGGCGACGTGGCGCTGATCAAGGCCGAGACGGGCGACCGCTGGGGCAACCTCAACTACCGCATGGCGGCGCGCAACTTCGGCCCGGTGATGGCCACCGCCGCCAAGCGCACCATCGCCACGGTGCACGAGATCGTGGAGCTGGGCGAGCTCGACCCCGAGGCCGTGGTCACCCCCGGCATCTACGTGAACAAGATCGTGAAGATCGAGCGCACTGCTACGCAGGCCGGTGGTTTCAAGCAATAAGCGAAGGAGATATCACCGTGGCTAGCTACAAAAAACGCAGCAAACAAGAACTCGCCGAGCGCGTGGCGCAAGACATCTTCGACGGCGCCTACGTGAACTTGGGCATCGGCATGCCCACGCAGGTGGCCAACTACATTCCGCAAGGCCGTGAAGTCATCCTGCAAAGCGAGAACGGCATCCTCGGCATGGGCCCGGCCCCGGCGCCCGGCCACGAGGACTATGACCTCATCAACGCCGGCAAGCAGCCTGTCACCCTGCTGCCCGGCGGCTGCTACTTCCACCACGCCGACAGCTTCGCGATGATGCGCGGCGGCCACCTTGACATCTCGGTGCTCGGCGCCTTCCAGGTGTCGGCCTCCGGCGACCTGGCCAACTGGAGCACCGGCGAGCCCGGCGCCATCCCCGCCGTGGGCGGCGCGATGGACCTGGCCGTGGGCGCCAAGCAGACCTGGGTGATGATGGACCTGATGACCAAGACCGGCGAATGCAAGGTGGTGCAAAGCTGCAGCTACCCGCTCACCGGCCTGGCCTGCGTCAAGCGCATCTACACCGACCTGTGCTCGCTCGAATGCACGCCAGGCGGCCTGCGCCTGATCGACACCGTACCCGGCCTGTCGCACGCAGAGCTGGAGCAGATGATCGGTCTGCCGATCGCGCAATAAACGTCAAAACCACCTCCAGCGCTTATGCAACAAGCGCTGGCAGCTCACTTTTTTGATAATCCCCCAGGAGACCCCATGACCCAAGCCTTCATCTGCGACGCCGTGCGCACCCCCTTTGGCCGCTATGGCGGCGCCCTGGCCGGCGTGCGCGCTGACGATCTGGGCGCCGTGCCCATCAAGGCGCTGATGGAGCGCAACCCGCAGGTCGACTGGACCGCCGTGGCCGACGTGCTCTACGGCTGCGCCAACCAGGCCGGCGAAGACAACCGCAACGTGGCGCGCATGTCGTCGCTGCTGGCCGGCCTGCCCATCGACGTGCCCGGCGGCACCATCAACCGCCTGTGCGGCTCGGGCCTGGACGCCATCGGCTCGGCCGCACGCGCCATCAAGGCGGGCGAGGCGCGCCTGATGATCGCCGGCGGTGTCGAAAGCATGAGCCGTGCCCCCTTTGTCATGCCCAAGGCCGACAGCGCCTTCAGCCGCAGCAATGCGGTGTACGACACCACCATCGGCTGGCGCTTCATCAACAAGCTGATGAAGGCGCAGTACGGCGTCGATTCGATGCCCGAGACGGCCGAGAACGTGGCCGATGATTTCAAGATCGAGCGCGCCGCGCAGGACCGCATGGCGCTGGCATCGCAGCAAAAAGCGGCCGCCGCCATCGCTGCTGGCTACCTGGCGCAAGAAATCGTGCCGGTCTCCATCGCGCAGAAAAAGGGCGACCCCATCGTCGTGAGCCAGGACGAGCACCCACGCGCCACTACCATCGAAGCGCTGGCCAAGCTCAAGGGCGTGGTGCGGCCTGACGGCAGCGTGACGGCAGGCAATGCATCCGGCGTGAACGACGGCGCCTGCGCGCTGCTGCTGGCCAATGAGGAAGCCGCCAAGCAATACGGCCTGACGCCGCGCGCCCGCGTGGTCGGCATGGCCACGGCCGGCGTGGCGCCGCGCATCATGGGCTTTGGCCCCGCGCCCGCCGTGCGCAAGGTGCTGGTCCAGACGGGCCTGACGCTGGCCGACATGGACGTAATCGAGCTGAACGAAGCCTTTGCCGCGCAAGGCCTGGCCGTGCTGCGCGATTTGGGCATCGCCGACGATGACAAGCGCGTCAACCCATGGGGCGGCGCCATTGCGCTGGGCCACCCGCTGGGCGCATCGGGTGCACGCCTGGCGACCACCGCCATCAACCAGCTGCACACACTGGGCGGGCGCTATGCGCTGTGCACCATGTGCATCGGCGTGGGCCAGGGCATTGCCGTCATCCTCGAGCGCGTGTAGGTCCGCGCCTTACACACAGAGAATTCAAACCATGAATCAATTTCTCAAAACCAGGCGCGAGGGTGCTGTCCTTCTGATCACGATGGACGAACCGCAAACACGCAACGCGCTCACTGGCAATTCCGCGGCGGAGGAATTCGTGCGGCAATGCGAGGCCATCGCCCTCGATTCGTCGATACGGGCCGTGGTCCTCACCGGCGAGGGGCCGTGCTTCAGTTCGGGCGGGAACGTGAAGGACATGAAGAAGTACTTCACCGACAGACCGTCACCGTTCCAGATTCGTGAGGAATACCGCCACGGCATCCAGCGCATTCCGAAGGCGCTCTTCCACCTGGAAGTTCCTACCATCGCGGCGGTGAACGGTGCCGCCATGGGTGCGGGCATGGATCTGGCCTGCATGTGCGACATCCGCATTGCCTCGAAAAACGCGACGTTCGCCGAGAGCTTCGTCAAGGTCGGGATCGTTCCTGGCGACGGTGGCGCGTGGCTGCTGCCGCGCATTGTTGGCATGTCGAAAGCGGCACAGCTCGCGTTCTCCGGCGATGTTCTGTCAGCCGAGGAGGCAGTGCGCTGCGGCTTGATTTCGGAGGTAGTTGAGCACGACCAATTGCTTGGCACGGCAATGGGCCTGGCGCATCGGATCGCGGCCAATCCGGGGGAGGTCATGCGCATGACCAAGCGGCTGCTGCGGGAAGGCCAGCACATGTCGCTGGAGTCGCTGCTGGAGTTGTCCGCTTCTTACCAAGCCATTGCGCATTGCGGGGCCGATCACGAAGAGGCTGTACGCGCATTTATCGAGAAGCGCCCTGCGGTCTTCAATCAAGGTTAAGGTCGTCTGTGACGAGAGCGCTCCAACCGTTCGAGACTTGTGCCCGGATGACAAGCGTTGGGTCTACACAGTTCTGACCGAGAAGGGGCGCGAACGACTCGAAAGTGCGCAACCCGACTACGAGAAGGCACTGGAGGGGGCGCTCCGGGAACATGGAGGCGAGAAGCTGCTGAAGGCGCGGTAGGCTTGCTTGTTACGCCTGACCTGTAGGACGTGGGCTTCTCCATGCCTGACGAAGTGGACGACGGCATCATTGTCGAGCCGGCCCGGGAAAGCGACCTGATGGTGGCCGTGCCCGCGCGCCATCCCGTGCTGGCCCACCAACGCATTCCGCTGGAAGAGGTGCTACGCCATCCCCTGGCACTTGGCGATTCAGCGGCACAGCGCGCGCAGCACGTTCGCGAGTTTCTTGACGGCAACTTCCAGTTCATGCGGGGCATGGGCGGCGAATCCCATGAGGAAGCCTGCCTTGTGCTTGCTCGACGCATGCAGCGCCGTCAGCCCCAGCAAGTCGATGCCCGCCCGGCGTGCGGACTCCACCGCCTCGCGCTCGGGAATGTCGCGGATGAACACGCACGGCATCTGCATGCCCCCGGCGGGCACCCGTGCTTCCACGAAGTCGGCCAGATGCTCGCGCACCAGCCGCGCCAGCACGTCGCGGCGTTCGGCGTAGACGGCGCGCATGGTGCGCACATGGGCGCCGAAGTGGCCGCCCTCGATGAAGCGCGCCAGCGTGAGCTGCGGAATCGGCGCACTGTGCCCGTCCAGCAGGGTGCGGGCCACGGTCATGGGCGCCACCAGCGGCAGTGGCAGCACCATGTAGCCGATGCGCAGGCCAGGAAACAGCGACTTGGTGAAGGTGCCGATGTAGATCGTGCGCTCATGCGGATCGAGCCCCTGCACGCAGGCGGTGGGTTTGCCCGCGTAGTGGAACTCGCTGTCGTAGTCGTCCTCGATGATCCAGCCCTGCTGCGCTCTGGTCCATTCAATGACGGCCAGGCGCCGGTCCAGCGACAGTGTCGCCCCGGTGGGGAATTGGTGCGATGGCGTCAGGAACACCGCCCTGGCGGGTTCACCGGGCGCCTTGCTTGCCTCCAGCAAACGGTCTAACTGCAGGCCGTCTGCATCCAGCGGCACGGGCACGCATTCCAGCCCGGCGGCGTCGAACGCCTTGCGTGCACCGTGGTACGTGGGGTCTTCGATGAAGATTCGCTCACCCGCGTCGAGCAGCACCGTGGCGCACAGGGTCAAGGCTTGCTGGGAACTGGTCAGCACCAGTACGCGATCAGGCGTGGCGCGCGCCCCCGTTCTAGATTGACATAGTCAGCGATAGCGCGCCGCAGTGACGCCATGCCCTGCGGCGGGCTGTGCAGCAGCGCCAGGGTGCCGTATTCCTTCAACACCTGCCGCTCCAGTCGCTCCCAGGTCTGGAGAGGAAAGCTGCGCGTTTCGGGCACACCGGGTGCGAACGGGCGTGGTGTCAGGAAGTCGCGCACGCCGCCACTCTGGAACATGGCAGAGCCGCGCTGGCTCAGGCGCAGTGTGGCCTTGCGATCCACAGTGGTCTGCCGAGGTTTACCGCGTCCCGGTAGGCGCTGCGCCCGCTCCGACACAAAGCTACCACTGCCCACGCGCCGCTCGATGAAGCCTTCCGCGTGCAACTGGCTGTAGGCCGACTCGACCGTATCGCGGGACACCCCCAAAGACTTCGCCAAGGCGCGTGACGTGGGCAAGGGTCTGCCCACGTCAAGCACCCCATCAAGGATCAATTGGCGAATGGCCCGCTGTACCCGTGCGTGCAGCGGCAAGGCGCCATGCGCCGGGTCACCGATCCAGGCTTTGACGGATTCAAGTGGCGCGTGCTTGAACAATTGGCCGGTATCTCTTCACAAAAGTGGCGGGGAACATCCAACCATTTTAAATCTATAAGTACGTTTCACAAGCCATTCAACCGATTTGTCAGGAGCCTCCGTCAAGCCATGCCATCCGTCCCTTCACATTCATCCGTTCGCTGGAACGATCTCACCCATCCCGTCGTAGCCGGCCTGATCTCGGTCATCGTCAACTACGGCGGCACCTTCATCCTGGTGTTCCAGGCCGCCAAGGTCGCGGGCCTGAGCCCGGAGCTGACGGCCTCGTGGGTGTGGTCGATTTCCATCGGTGTGGGCGTGACGGGGATCATCCTGAGCTGGCGGACGCGCGAGCCCATCATTACCGCCTGGTCCACGCCAGCGGCGGCGTTTCTGGTCACGGCGCTGGCAACCACGCCCTATGCCGAGGCGGTGGGTGCGTATCTGATTTCAGCAGCGGCATTTGTGTTGCTGGGGCTGTCGGGTTGGTTCGAGCGCTTGATCCGGCTGATTCCTCCGGGTGTCGTCGTGCAACCAACGAAAGCGCAGCCCACGGGCTGCGCTTCGCTTTAGGAGATGGGAGGCGACAAGCCGAGGCTATGATGGCGGTGCGACCTTGCCCGCTGCGATGCCCCTGCGCTCGCCACCGCGAAGCGCCTATGCGGCACCTAGCGCGAAAATCGGCGAGTGCACGCGGAAGGCCGAATCTGGCCTAACCCATTGCCCCGTAAGACCTTTCGCACCGCTGCATGTCCGCATTAGGGGCTTGACAGCGGACATTTTTTATGGCCTCTGCCCACCGCTACCCCAGGTGGCTGGGGCCCTGCGCTGCCGCCCCACCCACGGCGTCGGCACGC